>NZ_JAEMHW010000001.1 GCF_016461705.1 Streptococcus vicugnae
AATAGTAAAACGAACATATTCAACCTCAACTTATTATTTTAATTTACTCAATTATAACATATAACAAAAGACTAGCCTAAAAAGGTCAATTTTAGTGCTAGTCTTCTTTTAGTTTTGCTAACTCTTGATTCTACAATTAAGCCTTACTTTTGTGCTCGCTTGCTTTTGTGGCTTTCATCAAGAAGCCAGTAAAGACTTTATCATCTCATTTTGGTGACGCTCTGTTAGATCACCTTTTATTCGATTTTCTTCTAAAACTAGTTACAATTTTGTCACCGATTACCGCTCCAATAGGAATCAGAATAAATCCCCCCACAAGCTATCCGCAATAAAGGAAAAATCACCTGTTAAATGAACACCAATGGCAATTAACACAATTGGAAGAAACAAGAATGGGGCAAAATAAAGAGCTAATAAACCAATAACCAGAAGGAAAGCCATGCTTAATCCAATTGTCTTATAGAAGACATAAAAGGCTATCGCTACAATGAGCCACCAAAAGGTTTGAACGAGTTTTTTAATGAAACAAAAGTAATCATAGCTTTTATCCTTTCTCCTTAATCAAGAAGTTATTTTTTTAATTTACGTTGCATCTTCTCCCACTCTTTAATAATCAAGCTTTCCAGGTAATCAGAAGCCGATTTAGCGCCATGATACGCAACTAAATCTTCCAATTTCTCATAACGGACGTCCTCATGCAAGGCAAAGGGGTAACGTCCTTTTTTAGCATAACCTTTTGGCGCTGATTGAGCCGCCCCTTTGCGGGATCTAGCGACAGATCGCTCCTTTTTAGGCCCTTCCTCAAAAGCATCCCTCAGCTGAGCAAAACGATTTTCAGTCATTAATGATTATCTCCTTCTAAAACATCTAAGATATGCTGATAGACATATGTGATGTTGTCGTAAAAATTCTGGTGTTTTTCTTGTGCTTTTGGAGTCATCTGCTGCTACTGTTCAAAAACACTTTGGTCATAAACAAGACTCTTAGCCAATAGTTCTTTATAGAAGATCGTTCCAAGATAAGCAGGATCTTCTTCCATAACAGCTAAGAATTGTTAGCGGTATCAGAGACATGGTTGCCAAACAATTTGATGTTATTGCCAATGATGTAAGGTGTTGCTGTCACATAGTTTTTCGAGTAATAACATCAATCGCTTCACTTTTAATGTCATCTACCTTACGAAAGAGTTCCTCTTTTGTTGAGGCAGAGACATAGACCCGAACATACATGCCTAACATGGCAATGTTCTTCTTGCGAATATCACGGTCCAACTCCTGAAGGTCTTTGATTTCATCCAGCTCTTGTTGGTTATCTGTTACCTTACTATTTCCTGTGATACGAGTGGATTTTTCCTCAATAGACTCCTTAATCTCTTGTTTTAGTTCTTTATTACTCTCCCGATACCAAGCTAAAAAGGCTCGGGTCCCTGGAATGAGTAACAATTCTGACAGCACAAAACGGTCCAATTCTTCTGACGGGTACTCATAAAACAAGAGAGCCGTATGATAACCGTCTCCACTGCCCCAATAGCGATCATGTCTGAAATCAATATTGCCTTGGGGTTGAACACGACTTAAAAAAGCTAAATCGTATCCCGCTGCTTTTAGTTGACGTTGGCATTTTTGGGATAATGTTGACATCAAGTTCTCCTCTCTATACCTTTTCATTCATGTTGTTGTACTGTTTGATGATTTGTTCTTTTTTAGCAACACTAATGTCCTGTGGAACAAAGTCATTATTCCCATAAATTTTAGCTTTGCGAACCAGCTCATCCATTTCAAATGTGCTTGGGGCAAACAGCCATAAGATAAACTCGGTATTGTAAATTTCTTGTTGAATAGACTCTTCGACCTGCATATTGTTATGAAGCAATTGTTCTCGGTCCTCCAGTTGACCATAACGGCGAGACGTTGGAGAAAGTTTTGCTTTTTCTTGATGCACCAAGCTCAAATGATGCCGTAAGTCCGCAATCTGAGTGGTTGTATCTGTTGGTAAGGTCGTCACCTCAATTTGAACGTTGGTATTAAAATCGGTAATCCATTTCTCGAAGTTATCTAACGTACGGTTAACCTCGTTATAGGAGAGAGACCCCAGGTCTTTACCAGAAATCTCCATCAACTGCAGGTAGCCGTAATCAACCAATTCGATGTAAGCCTTATGATTATTGATGATATTTTTAACATCAAGTAATTCAACAGCAGAATGCAGGTCATAATAATCTTGTGTTTGGTGTTTGCTTGGTTGAAATCGTCCTAAAGGGCGCTTAACGTCTTCTGAAGAAGTTACTTGTCTAATCGCCACGGTTATTTCCCTCCCCTCTGATAGTTAATACTGGTATAGCGTTTCCGACGGCGTCTAAAGAAGAGCACCATGCTGTGCCAATTTTTCTTGCCACCATTGGTTGGTAAGACCAGATATAAACACATGAGTGGCGTCAGTAAAATAAAGGCAATCATTTGAGGCCACTGATTCGTAGGAAATAGTCGCATCCCAAAGGTTATAGCAGCAACCGCTGAACCTCCAATAAAGATAAAATCAACAATGAATAAGCCAATAATTTTAATTCGTGCCCGAATATCACGAGGCACGCCATATTTTTCGGTCATAGAATGTCTCCTTTACTAGTTGATAAGTTTATCGTAAGGAATAATCAAAAATCGTGCTCTATAGGGACAACTCAATTCCTTATTCAAAAAGTTATATAATTTTTGAGTTAAGATTACTTTAAGATTTCTTTAATTCATGGTATAATACAAAAAATTTAGAAGGGAGACTTATGAAAAGTAAACATTACCAAGCTTTAGGAATTGCCTTATTCAGCAGTTTAGTGTTACTGACACCACAAGTAAAGGGTGTCGCAGCAACAGCTTCTACAGAGGCTGTTGTAGCTTCATAATCATCAACGTCAACTGAAGTCACAACAAACTACACTGATGATAGTCAACTAAACCAAGCTATCTCTGAAGCAACAACTGAGGGAATAACTGCTGTTGAAACCGAAACGGAGACCTTTGAGAATACACAAGAAGCTCAGGCTAACTATGCTGAGCAAACAGAAATGGTTAAAGAGGTCACAAAGGATTATCAAGAGGCTAAAGCCACTTATCAAAAGGCTGAGCAAGATTATCAAAACTACCAAAAGCAAGAGCAGGTTTATCAAAATGAACTAGTTAAGTATCAGGAGTATGAAAAGAAGGTCCAACAATATAACGTTGATCAAAAAACGTATAATCTAGCTAAGGCTCGCTATGATGAAGACTATAATACCGCTTTAGGAAATACTAATAAAACGGGGTACCTTCCTGAAGTTTTGGCTCAAAACCTCATTTTTCGTTCCGAGCCAAATGCTACTCAAACCTTTACAGGTAACATTGCCAACTACAACGGTTACGCCAGCACAAGCGTCAACGACCACAGATAGCCCAGTGGCAAAAACTCAAAAGAAATCCCAAACTTCTCAGAAAAAAGACTGGTTTGGAGAAAATACGGGGATTATAGATACCGCTAAAAATAGTCCACAACAGACAGATTTAATAAGTTTTATCCAGGACATTGGACAAAAAGCTAAGAAAAAATATGGCAATGATTACAATAAAATCAATAGGGATATTGCTTTAACATTAGCATCTCCTTCATATGGAGATGACACTCTTCAAAACTTTTTCAGTACATTTAAAGATTCAATGTTCGCTGTCCCAGACAATATAAAAACTACAATCCGTGACAACCACTCTGATGGAAAAATTGATTTTGCCCATATCATGACGACGCTTGCTTCTTTGGAAGACCAGAAAGTCTCTGATAACTTAATAAAGCATATAGCTTCTCGATCTTTTTTCTTAGATTTTTTACAATATAGTCAACCAGTAAGCAAATTCATCAATAATTATTATCAACGAAACATTATTCTTGAGCAGAATTCGTTACTCGGAGATATATTAACGACCATGCCAGAGTCTGATATTTATACCGATATGGATGCGATTATCCTCGCTAGACATCCTAAGTATAAAAATTTACCGTTAGACGAACGCATCCTTGCTTATTATAATCAAGAAAACCTAGATGACAAGCGGAAAGATCTCTTTTTAGAAGTCTATGGAATGAATCAAGGTAAAGATAAAAATAAAGGTGAAGCCCAACTAGCATCCTTTATGGAAATTGTTGCTAGTTTCCTAACAGTTGGTGGTATCGGTGCTTTAGTTTATTCTGTGGGTAAAAAGAAACATCAAAATATTGGTAACAATATTCAACAATTGGATACTGTACTCTATGACGGTAATCTTGATAAGTTCCGTAAACACCCACTCAAAACAGCGAGCGCTGCCATTGCTAAAACTGTTGAGAAAAAGGTGGTTAAACCAATTGCCAAGACCGTTCAAAAAATCAATAACAAAGTCATTAAGCCTGTCGTACAGACTGTTAAGAAAACAACCGCTAAGGTCGTTAAGGCAACTAAGACTTTTGTGACTAAAACAGTCCCTAAAGCAGTGAAAAAAGTCGTTCAAAAAGTAACCACTACTGCTAAAAAGGCTGTTGAGATGGTGAAGAAAGTAACTCCTCAACCTGTCAAGAAAGTGGTCAAAAAAATAAGCCAACCTGTTAAAAAAGTCGTGAAGAAAGCTGCGCCTAAGAAGAAAGCTGCACCTAAAAAGAAAGCTACGCCTAAGAAAAAGAAAAGGAGATGAGTGACATGTCAAAAAAATGGTTTGCCATTCCAGTAATCTTACTAGCTCTATGGGGCTGTTACACTGTCAGTTTTAACCTTGTTAGACACTCAGGATACTACGCACAGCACCTTCCACATAAGAAAGGGACGAATCCAGAATTGATTTTTACCCTTAAGCATCTCTATTATCTTGAAAAGCCTGATCATTCAAACTTAAGGTATGACTATGATGGTAGTAATACAATTATAGTAAATGAGGAATATTTTATTGATAACCATCAGGATCCTAAAATTCTTTTATCGAGAGCTAATTCCAACTCTACTTCTACTTCTTACCAATTTGATAATAAGGGACAGTTTATAACTAAAAGAATCATTAATCGAACTACCAGTAAATCTCAACATAGTGAATCATCTGAAAGCAAAGAAGAAGCCATGGCCTATGTCGAACGTGCCATAAGACCAATTCTTGATGTACAACCTAAACCAAAACATAATCTTCAGTGGTTGTTTAATCTGATTTATCAAAGGAAATTTCAATAAACGAGAGTAATAAGAAATGAAACGTAAAAAAACACTTAGACAAATACTTCTTACACTATTAATAGTCTTTGTCCTATCGCTATATGGATTTATTTATGTTAGTCAGAATCTAGCAACTTATTGCATATACTATGTTAAACACATGCCTCAAATTCATGATAAGGACACTAACCCTGAGATGGTGGTTATCCTAGACAATTTAGATTATTGGGGAGAATCCACTATTCAAGGATTGAGATACGATACGGATGGTCATAACTCAATCATCAAAGACAGTTCCTATATATTAAGGCAAAGTTACGGTGATGATAAAATGGGATATGAAGTAGGTTTTTTGCAGGGATACAATAGTGAATATTATAGAGCCTATCAATTTGATAAAAGTGGTAAATTTTATAGTTACTATTATCAAAAAGCTGATATATGGAAAGATGTTTATGATAAAAGTGATATAAGAAAACAAGAGGCACAAAGATATGTTGATGAGGTTATCAATCCCATTGTCGAAAAAATGGAGGTAAAACCTAAAGTCAACTTGCAATGGTTATTTAACAAAAAATATCAAGAAAGATTCTCAGATGAATAACAAACTCATGGTAAAAGTTTGGATTACCATATTAGCTACTGCTATCATCCTTTTAGGAGTTGGAGCTATTTATATCCACGATAATCTATCCACTTACTTCATCTATTATGCTAAACATATTCCCCACGCAGAAGGGACTAATCCCGAGATGGTCTTTATTCTGGAACATTTAGACTCAATGGGAGAATCAACTATTGAAGGATTAAGATATGATACAGACGGAAATAATTCAATTATAAAGGAAAACATACTACTGCTAACTCAGGCTCCAGATAGTATTTATATTCAATATGCGGTTATTCCTAAAGATGCCAGTAGACAAGGGAAGGAAAACTATCGAACATATTACTTTGGACCCAATGGTAGGTTTTATAGTTACTATTATCAAAAAGCTGATACTGGGAAAGATGTTTATGATAAAAGTAATATAAGAAAACAAGAGGCACAAGGATATGTTGATGAGGTTATTAATCCTATTGTAGACAAAATGGAAGTAAAACCTAAAGTCAACTTGCAATGGTTATTTAACAAAAAATATCAAGAAAGATTCTCAGATGAATAACAAACTCATGGTAAAAGTTGGGATTGCCATATTAGCTACTGCTATCATCCTTTTAGGAGTTGGAGCTATTTATATCCACGATAATCTATCCACTTACTTCATCTATTATGCTAAGCATATCCCCCATGCAGAAGGGACTAATCCCGAGATGGTCTTTATTCTGGATCATTTAGACGATATGGGAGAATCCTCTATTAAAGGATTGAGGTATGATACTGATGGATATAATGCTATCATTAAAGATGATTCATTTTCTGTAAGGCAGGGGGCCTTTATCACCTCCGCTAAATATGAAGTCTCAATCTACAAAGGTACAGATGAAGAGATGTACCGCCTATATTTTTTTGATAAAAGTGGTAAATTTTATAGTTACTATTATCAAAAGGCTGATGTATGGAAAGATGTTTATGATAAAAGTGATATAAGAAAACAAGAGGCACAAGGATATGTTGATGAGGTTATTAATCCTATTGTAGACAAAATGGAAGTAAAACCTAAAGTCAACTTGCAATGGTTATTTAACAAAAAATATCAAGAAAGATTCTCAGATGAATAACAAACTCATGGTAAAAGTTTGGATTGCCATATTAGCTACTGCTATCATCCTTTTAGGAGTTGGAGCTATTTATATCCACGATAATCTATCCACTTACTCCATCTATTATGCTAGACATATTCCTCATGCAGAAGGGACTAATCCCGAGATGGTCTTTATTCTGGATCATTTAGACTCAATGGGAGAATCAACTATTGAAGGATTAAGATATGATACGGATGGTTATAATGCTATCATAAAAGACGGAAATTTCAGTTTAAGAAATAAGTCTTTTGATAATTCGGCTCAGTATGAACTTTCTTTTCATGAAGATTACCACACCTATCTTTTTGATAGAAGTGGAAAGTTTCTTTCTTACTGGCACTTAGATGAAGATGATGAAGGGGTATACGAGAAAAGTGAAGTAAGAAAAAGTGAAGCACAAGGATATATTGATGAGGTCACTAATCCTATTGTAGAAAAACTGGAGATAAAACCTAAAGTTAACCTACAATGGTTATTTAACAAAAAATACCAAGAAAGATTCTCAGATGAATAACAGAACCATGGTAAAAACAGGGATTGCTATATTAGCTATCGCTATCATCTTTTTAGTAAGTGGATTCGTTTATATCCAGCATAATTTATCAACTTACTGTATTTATTACGCTAAGCATATTCCTCATACAGAAGGGACTAATCCCGAGATGGTCTTTATCCTGGATCATTTAGATGACATGGAAGAATCAACTATTGAAGGATTAAGATATGATACGGATGGAAATAATTCAATCATAAATGAAAAAAATTCACTAATATTGATTCAATCATCAAGTAGTGAATCTGTGCAGTATGAAGCCCATGCCGAAGGTACATATGAAGAATATTATCGAACTTATCAATTTGATAAAAGTGGTAAATTTTATAGTTACTATTATCAAAAGGCTGATGTATGGAAAGATGTTTATGATAAAAGTGATACAAGAAAACAAGAGGCGCAAGGATATGTTGATGAGGTTATTAATCCTATTGTAGACAAAATGGAGATAAAACCGAAAGTCAACTTACAGTGGTGGTTCAACAAAAAATATCAAGAAAGATTTACATTAAATAATTAGTTCATCATATAATAAAACTATTTTTCTTTTAAGAGATATGATAGAATAAACTAAGCGATAAACTTTAACACAAAACTAGCAACCTCATCTGAGATTGCTAGTTTTTTCTATATTCTAAAACGGTTCATCCACATCGACTGGAACAGCTTGAAACGGTTGAGATTGTTGTTGCTCCAGTTGCGCAAAGACGGTTTGTTGACTTTGGCGTCGTTTTTCAGCTACCGTTTTGTTTTCTAAAAAAGTAATACCAGCAATTTGGGCTGGAGCAAGATACTGATGAGTTCTGCGCTGACCATTTTTATCAGTATAAACACGTTGAATAATCTCTCCTTTAATCAAAATAGGTGAAACTTTTGACAAGGTTTGTGCCATCATCTCAGCTTGTTTTCCATAGATTTGAACTGGAAAGAAAGTTGGAATTGGTCTTTGTTGATCATCTAATAAACTAGAGTCACAAACAAAATCAAATTTGAAACTGATATGCCCATTTGCGGTTCTTCCAACCGCATCATCTGGAATATTGGCCACACGAGCATTTGCAATAAATTTTTGCATAAAAGCAACTCCTTTCTTTATAAAAAATCGCTTCACCTGCCTCTAGCAACAAGTCATCAGGGAGAGTAAATCATTTGTTTGTACGGTTAGAAAGATGACTTGCTGATAGAAACAGGCAAAGCCTGTTTTAATAAAGTATTATTTAAATATCTGTGATTTTGACAAATGGATTTCCTAACCCACGAGTATCCACACTTTGCGTACTTTGTTCATTCCAAAGTGAGACAATTGGATACCAACCGTTATTGGCTGAATTGTATGGGTTGTAAACATAAGTATTTCCATTTGAATAGCCTTTAAGAACAATCTCATGGCTTGTTCCCCATCCCCACGGAGAGAATTTGTCTTGTTGAACGGCAGCTACCACATGATACCCTTCTTTAAGAGCACTTGTTAAGGCAGCTGAGGAATTAAGAACAGTCGGTGTCAAGCCCCATTGACGAGAGGCAACCAAGATACCATCTTTTAGGAAGTGATGTCCCAGGTAAATAATAGCCATCACTTAAATCTAACTTTAAATAAAACTCAGTTTCCACCGTCTGAATATAGTCGCTTCGATTCCAATGATTCCTCAAAGTTTGATAGGCAATCGACACTCTTTTTTCAATATCACGAAAACTAAATCCCAATTTTAAATAATTCGCTACAATCTCATCTATGTGTTCTTTAGAGATTTTAGTCTTTGGTCGTCTGAAATATCTATCTTTTCTATTGTCTTCTTGCAAACTAAGTTGATATTGAATATAGAGTTTTCTCATCTCTTCAATTTTTAATTGCCATTTTTTAGAATACGGCTGATCTGAGTATTTATTTCTTAACTGATGCACAGACTCTTTGAACTTCATCTGAACGACGTCAAACTCCCCAAGATCGGTAAAGGGATCAATAAAGCCAAGCGACTCGCTGTTGAGTAATTCTTCATATAAATGATTCTTTTTCATTAGTTTCACTCTCCTATAGATCAAGTTGAATTTTCAGCAAATATTGATTCAAATAAATTCAACTGAACCACGACATTTGAATCATGTGTGTCAGGAAAATCAGACTTTTGAAATTGCACTATTTCATCATGAATTTGATCATGGTCAATCACTTCAAAAATTTCTAACGTTTCAATATCCATGACAATTTCTAAACCATTCATGTAAAAAATTCTCCTTTCGTAAAAAATTTAAGAGAACAAAAAAAGAGAACAGATTTCTCCGTTCTCTATATTTTTATTATAAATTATTTTTGATTCTAAAAACTCTTACTCTTACCACTTACCTTTGAACTTTGAAACAATACTGACAATTCTTTTCATCAATCAAAAAAGCATACTTTTAATAAGATTATCAACTGTCATAGATGGTCAAATCATATTCTGAAATAAGCTGATTTAATTTGCTACCATAGGACGTATCTGTGGCATAAGCTCCAGTTAATGCTGCTGTAGCATCTTGATAAGAAGCGGTTTGTGATTTGTGCACTCCAGCGTACAAATCTTTTTGAAGAAAAAGCGCATAATCTTGCAACGATTCTTCCAAACTGCCATACGAGCGAAACTGCGCATCAATCCTATAATCATTCCCACTGCCATCATCTTCCCAGGTTTGCATTGTCACTGTTTGCCCATTATAATCACCTTTGATTCCAAAGAAATTATAATAAGGTGGCTGACTCAGTCCTGACTGACCGCTATTTGATTCCAAAATAGCTTGCGCAATCATAACTGAAGCATAAAGATCATTTTGAGCAGCTATTTGACGAGCTGATTCACCGATTGTTTGAATAAATGATATAGTCGTCATGTCTTGTGATGATTGACTCGTATCAGCAGAAGCTGGCTGAGCTTCATCTTGTGAATGATAGGCATAAAGAAGCAAGGTCGAACAAGCTAAAAATGCTAGAAAACTCATACCATACAAAACTGAACTGGGTAGACTTTTCCGACGTCGTTTTCCACTAACTTTTCTTCTCTTCCTTTTTCTTACACTTGCCAAATACAATACAGTCCTTTCAAAAAGTCACCTCTCAGTATAACAAATTTTCACCAAAAAAGAGACTCTTAGCCATCAAAGATTCCAACTCATAAAAAGGACCTGAGACAAGTATGCCCCAGGCTAATGTTATTAATCTAAAACCTTGATAATATTTTTGACGATATTGTCAACAGTGATACCATTTTCAGCTAAAAGTTCTTGAGCATTGTAGCGATCGTGGAAGGCTTTTTCAACACCATAGTTTTGAACTTTAAGGTCAGCATCACCAAGATAGCTTGCGACCATTTGACCGTAACCACCTTCAAGGACACCATCTTCCAAAGTTACAACAACTTGGTGGTCAGATTCCAAACTATCAAGTAATTCTTCATCTAGTCCAGTGATAAATTTTGGATTAACAATTGTTGCTGTAATGCCATGTTTGGCAGCCAACTCTTTAGCTACTTCCTCTGCTAAAGCATAGAAATTACCAAGTCCAAAAATCGCAACTTTGTTACCATTTTGAGTCACTTGGTTTTTATTAAGAATTGAATAATCTGTTGTGTCCACAAGACCAGTTTCACGAAGTGGACCAACTGGGATGCGGATAGCTACCGGATGTTCATTTTGCTCAACAGCCCAATCAAGCATAGCTAAATGTTCTTCTTTGCTAGTTGGCGCAAGATAAACCACATTTGGAATATGTGCTAAAAATGGAATATCAAAGAAACCCAGATGACTTTCGTCATTCATCGCACTAACTGACGCTGAGTAAACCAAGGTTGTCACCGGAAGATTATTCAAAGCGATGTCATGTGACCACTGGTCATAAGTGCGTTGCATAAATGGTGCTGCTACGTACCAGATTGGTTTTGCACCGTTTTTTGCCAACCCAGCTGCCATAGTTGCTGCTTCTTCCTCAGCAATTCCGACATCAACAAATTGTTTTCCAGCTTGTTTACGTTGGTCTTGATTCAACATAAACATTGGTGTGCCAGCATTGACAGCAACTACTGTTGAATCATTTTTAATCTTATCTAAAACAAAGCTAGTTGTGATGCTATTATATGTTTCAGAAGTATTTGAAGCTCGAAGATATTCTCCTGTTTCAGGATTATATGGTCCACCCGCATGGAAAGCTTCGCGATTTTCTTCCATGAATGACACACCATGACCTTTTTGTGTATGAATATGTAGCAAAACAGGGTGATTAGCATCTTTAACTTCTTCAAATAAAGCAATTAATTGGTCGAGATCATTTCCCGCATCAAGATAATAGTAATCAAAACCAAGAGCTTTGAAAAGATTATTGTCAGCTTGACCCTTGCTTTCACGTAAATCACGAAGAGCTGTGTAAATACCACCAGTTGGATTAACGGCGATTGATTGCTCATTATCATTAACGATGACAATGGTATTTGTCCCTTCTGTTGCGATTTGGTTTAACCCTTCGTATGCCATACCACCTGAAAGAGAACCATCGCCAATGACAGCCACAACATTGTAGACTTCATCTTTCAAATCACGCGCTTTAGCCACACCAGAAGCAAGTGACAATGACGTAGAAGTATGCCCAATGGTGAAAAGATCGTGTTCACTTTCTTTAGGATTTGTATAACCTGACACATCATCATAGTGTGCTGAATCAAGAAAAGCTTGCGCACGCCCAGTTAACATTTTATGAACGTATGATTGGTGTGACACGTCAAAAATGAATTTATCTACTGGTGAATTAAAGACATAGTGCATAGCAACTGTCATTTCAACCATGCCAAAGTTTGGTCCATTGTGTCCGCCATGCTGACTTGTTTTTTCAAGAAGCGCTTGTCGTGCTTCATCAACAACACGGTGCAAATCTTTACGAGATAATTGTTTTAAATCTTGTGGTAATGAAATTGTTTCAAGTACCATAAATTCTCCTTTTATTCAAAAATCATCATTGAAAGATTTCTTAAAAGGAAACTTTCAAGAAATCCTCCACCTTTTTCAAGTATTCTTATCATACACCCTGGAGTTAACTCTAAGTCAAGCAAAAAAATAAAATTTTAGACAAAAAAAGAGAGATAGATATTATCTCTCTAAGGTATTATTTGGTTTTGTTGTTCAACTTTTTGATGGATATAATCAATTAGTTCAACCGTTAAATCATAGCGCATAAATGGTGTAATGAGGTAAATTCCGTTAAAGAATTCTAAAGCGTGGTCAATTAATACCTTACTCTCTTCTAATGCTAGACGTTGACATTTTTCCTTATCATCTTTCACTGCTTCTAATTTAGCTAAGAAGTCATCTGATAATTGAATACCAGGAACTTCATTGTGAAGGAAAACGGCGTTATTGTAGCTAGTAATGGGCATAATTCCAACAAAAAATGGCGTTTCATAATCTCGTGTTAAATCCGCTAGATTTTCAATAATTTCACTGTTAAAAATAGGCTGTGTAATAAAACAATCGGCTCCAGCAGCAATCTTTCTCTCAATCAAACGACCGCAACGTGATAGATTTTTGACATTAGGATTGAAAGCCGCAGCTGCTGTAAACGTTGTTTCTTTTTTAATACTGGCACCACTGTAGCCTTTTCCTTTGTTGAGTTGCTTAATCAACTCTAATAGTTTAAAGCTAGTGGCATCGTATACGCTGGTTGCTCCCGGAAAATCTCCTATCTTAGATGGGTCCCCTGTAATCGCTAATACCTGATGAAATCCCAACACATCCATCCCCAAAAGACGTGATTGAAGTCCAATCATATTATGATCACGACAAGATAAATGCAGCAAAAATGGCGTTGAAATCTCATCTTTTAAAAGCGAAGCAATGCTCACATTACAAATTCGAGTTTTTGCTAAAGAATTATCTGCCAAGGTAATAGCGGATATCCCCGCCTCATCTAATGCTTTTACCCCTTCAGTAAACTTTTTAATATCAAGCGTTTTTGGTGGGTCAAGCTCAACTATAATGGTCACTTTTCTTTTGACTTTGTCAACGATTGTTTCTGACTGCTTAACTGCTTTAATCAGCTCTGCTTCTTCAACCATTGGCGTAACGAATTTTCGAGTAACTGGTTTTAAACCTTTAATAGCTCGTTTGACTGCTCTGATGTGGTCAGGAGTTGTTCCACAACAGCCGCCAATCAAACGTGCGCCTTCTGCAACAAGCAGCTCTGCGCTTTTTCCAAAATAATCTGCATTCTGGCTAAATCCATACTGCCCACTGCCATTGTCATCAACGAAAGATAACAAACTAGCATTTGGATAAACAGCTAAATAAGATTGGGCAAAAAGAGGTACTTGTTTCAGAGATTGAATCATATGATATGGTCCCAAGTGACAATTCAATCCCACAACATCTGCCCCAAGCATGACAAGTTTACCAAAGATTTCGACCAAAGGACGACCATTTTCAGTAATTCCAGCTTCATGAAGAGAAATATTAGTAATAATCGGTAAATCCGTCAAAGGCCTAACTGCTTTTAAGACCTCGATAATTTCTTCTTCATCATAATAAGTTTCAAATAAAAGGCCATCAATGTCATTAGTTTCAAGTAGATAACCGACCTGTTCCAATGTTTCTTGAATGATTTCATCAAGTGTTAATTCACATTGTTTAAGACCTCTGAGTGCCCCAACCGTTCCCAAAACAAAGGTATCCTCACCAGCTGCTTGTCTAGCAATTCTGACACCGGCTTGATTGATTTCTTTGACTTTATCATCATAGCCATATCCATCCAGTCGGTGTCGCTTAGCTGCATAGGTGTTTGTCTGAATGACATCAGCACCAGCGTCAATATAAGCTTTATGAATCGCTAAAACTTTTTCTGGATGCGTCAAATTATAAGCTTCGTAACAATTATCAAGACCATTAGCGTAAAGAAGAGTTCCCATAGCACCGTCAGCGACTAAAATATCTGTTTTTAAACGTTCTAATAATCGTGACATAGCTCAACCTTCCTTATTTTCCGTATTTTGCTCGAACTTCCTTAGTTGCTTCTACTAATACTTTAAGTGAGGCAATTGTTTCTGGTTCGCGACGTGTTTTAAGACCACAGTCAGGGTTTACCCAGAATTGTTCTAATGACAATTGACGAAGTGGACGTTCAATATTTTCAATCACTTCTTCTTTTGTTGGTACACGTGGTGAGTGAATATCATAGACACCAAGACCAATACCAAGTGGGTAGACAGCTGTTTCAAATGATTCAATCACATCACCATGACTACGGCTTGTTTCGATTGAAATGACATCCGCATCCAAAGCGCGAATAGAATCAATAATTTCATTGAATTTAGAGTAGCACATATGCGTATGAATTTGTGTGTCATCTTTTACAGATGATGTCGCAATGCGGAAAGCATGAACCGCATCATCAAGATATGCTTTTTGCTTAGCTTTACGAAGCGGTAATCCTTCACGAAGAGCAGCTTCATCCACTTGAATAATGGCAATTCCAGCATCTTCAAGCAATTTGATTTCATCTTTGATAGCTAGTCCAATTTGATTGAAAAGATCTGCGCGTGAAATATCAGAACGTTCAAATGACCAGTTAGTAATTGTAATTGGTCCTGTTAGCATTCCTTTAACCGGACGTTC
Organism: Streptococcus vicugnae; assembly: GCF_016461705.1. Lineage (GTDB taxonomy): Bacteria > Bacillota > Bacilli > Lactobacillales > Streptococcaceae > Streptococcus > Streptococcus vicugnae. The sequence continues at coordinate 15,117 of NZ_JAEMHW010000001.1, forward strand.
TGTTAGGCTTTGAGCATAAACCACTTCTTTCACTGACAATGGTTGAATGTGTTTAACATCACCGTAAATAATTGGTGGTTTAACTGCACGTGATCCGTATGATTGCACCCAACCAAGTTTTGTTGTAGTAAATCCAGCTAGCTTTTGACCGAAGAACTCAACCATATCCACACGTTCAAACTCACCGTGTACCAAGACATCAAGATCAAGGTCTTCTTGAATTTTAATCCAACGTGCGATTTCCGATTTGATAAATTCTTCATATTCCGCATCTGAGATGTCACCACGTTTCCAAGCCAAACGAGTGCGACGAATTTCTGGTGATTGAGGGAATGATCCAATCGTTGTTGTTGGAAGAGTTGGCAAACCAAGTTTTTCTTGTTGGACTTTGCGACGAATCTTATAGTCAACGCGTTCTGTTGGTACGTTGTCCAAGCTTTCAAGCGTAACATTACGGAAGTCTGCTGCTTGCAAGGCATCAAAATCAGCCACATGCTGTTTATAAGCTTCAGTTTCTTGACCATCTAGGTATTGGCTCAAAAGTTCAAGTTCTTGTAGTTTTTCATCAGCAAATGCAAGACCATTTTTCAAAACTGGATCTAGGGCAGTTTCATTTTTAGTTGTTACCGGTACATGAAGAAGTGAACAAGATGGTTGAATCACAAGATTACCAACTTTTTCTTGGATTTTTTTAAGCAAGGCAGATGTTTTTACAAAATCAGTTGCCCAAATATTACGTCCATCAACAACCCCGGCAAATACTTCTTTTCCTTCAAAATATCCAGCTTCAATAGCTTCAAGGTTTTCTTCAAGACCATGAACAAAATCAAGACCAAAAGCAGCAACAGGAAGTTCTGACAAATCTTTAGCATCAATCAAGGCTTCAAAATATGTTTGGAAAATAATTTTAGCTTGAGGAACTTCTTTAGCAAAATAAGCATAGACGCATTTAGCAGCTTCAAGAAGATCCGCACCTTCATCCGTTACAAAAATTGGTTCATCAACTTGAATATAAGTTGCTCCTGCTTCAACTAATTCTGCAAAGACTTGTTTGTAAAGTGGTAAAAGTCTTTTGACTGCCGATGTAAAATCACTTACCTCAGCTGATAAAGCCACATAAGTAATTGGTCCTGTGATGACTGGTTTTGCTTTATCACCAACCACTTCTTTTGCTTCAAGATACAAATCAAGCAAACGTGTATTTGTCAAATGTGGTTTAACTTTTGACCATTCTGGCACAATGTAGTGATAATTTGTGTTGAACCATTTTTTCATTGATGATGCAACATTTTCTTTATTCCCACGCGCAATAGCAAAAAATAAATCAAGATTGATATCTTCTTTAGCAAAACGATTCGGAATAACGCCAAATTGAACTGACAAATCCAAAATATGATCGTAAAGAGAAAAATCACCAACAGGGATTAAATCAAGACCTGTATCAGCTTGTTTTTTCAAGAATGACAAGCGCAATTCTTTGGCTTGTGCTTGAAGCTCGTCTTGTGAAATATTGCCAGCCCAATATGATTCAATCAATTTTTTCCACTCACGATTTTCACCTAAACGCGGATATCCCAAATTCGAAACCTTAACCATAGTTACCTCCTATAACCGTATTAGTTAAAAACTATACAATCCAAAAATTTTATAGTTAAGATTTTAACCGATAAACCCTTATTTTTCAATGGTTCTAGCCATTCTATCTTTTTATGTTTTGCTATAGTTTTTAACTATGCACTTAGAATTAGTCATAGTTTTTAACTATAACAAGAATCTTCTAATACTTAAAAAAGAGATTCCCGAAGGAATCCCTTTATCGTTGTTAGATTAATAATTTTTGTATGAGTTGTATTGTAATGACTTTGATTATTTAGCTTTTTTAAGGGCTCCGAAGAGAAGACCAGCGACGATTGCACCAATGATAACAAAGACAAGGTAAAGAATTGGAGCACTTGTCAAAGCAATAACAAAGATACCACCGTGTGGAGCCATCAATTTAATACCAAATGCTCCAACAAGACCACCAGCTACAGCTGAACCAACCATAAAGCTTGGAATAGCACGTGCAGGATCCGCTGCACCAAATGGGATAGCACCCTCAGTAATGAATGAAAGACCCATGATAATATTTGTCAAACCAGAGTTACGTTCTTCTTCAGTAAATTTATTTTTGAAAAGAAGAGTTGCAACAAATACTGCCAACGGAGGAACCATACCACCAGCCATAACTGATGCCATAGCAACTGAACCACCTGTTGCTACTGATGCAGCAAGTGTACCTGTACCAAAGACATACGCAGCTTTGTTAAATGGTCCACCCATATCGATAGCCATCATACCACCAAGAATAGCTCCAAGAAGAACTGCTGATGCACCTTGAAGACCTCCAAGGAAGTTATTCAAACCAGTGTTAATTGCTGCCATTGGAATATTGACAAACAACATTGCAAAACCAGTCAAGAATACACCAAGTAATGGGTAAAGCAAGATTGATTTAATTCCTTCAAGTGAACGTGGTAAACCAGAGCAAGCTTTTTTAACAAGGTTAACCAACCAACCAGCAAGGAAACCACCTACAAGAGCACCAAGGAAACCTGAAGGTGTTCCTTCTAGATTACCCCAAGCAAATCCTCCTGAAGCAATAGCACCAGCTACGAAACCAGCTACAAGACCAGGTTTTTCAGCAATTGAGTAAGCAATGTAACCAGCCAAGATTGGAAGCATGAAACCAAAAGCAGCATTACCAATTGTCTTGAAGTAAGCAGCTGCTTGGTGGTAAGTACCCAAGTTAGATAATTGATCTTTTGGCACACCCAAGATGTTATCAATCAAGAAAGCAAGAGCAATCATGATACCACCACCGATAACGAATGGCAACATTTGAGAAACACCACTCATCAAGTGTTTATAGAAAGCAGCACCAAGGCTAAGTTTTTCACCTGATTCTTTTGATTCAACCGCTGATTCTGCAGAAGCTTTGTAAGTTTCTGCTTTACCATCAAGGATGATGTTAATCAATTCTTCAGTTTTCTTGATACCGTCAGCAACTGGACGAGACACCAATGGTTTACCATCAAAGCGAGCCATCTCTACTGCTTTATCTGCAGCTACAATAACACCTTTGGCACGTGCAATTTCGTCTGCTGTCAATCGGTTACCAACACCAGATGCACCATTTGTTTCAACACGAACAGTGACACCCATTTCATCACCTTGTTTGATAAGAGCTTCTTCTGCCATGTAAGTGTGAGCAATACCAGTTGTACATGCTGTTACAGCAACGATAAGTGGCTTGTCATCTGAAACAGGAGCTGCTTTTGCAACTTCTTGAGCTTTATTATCTTCTTCAGCTGCGTTGAAAGTTGCAATGACTTCATCAGCTGTAGTCACTTGACGCAATTTATCAGCAAAACCATCTTTCAAAAGGTATTTTGACAATTCAGCAAGAGCAGCCAAGTGAGTATCGTTTGCTCCGTCTGGTGCTGCAATCATGAAGAAAAGGTAAGTTGGTTGACCATCCAAGGCTTCATAATCAACACCCACAGCAGATTTTGCAAACAAGACTGTTGCTTCTTTTACAGCTGCATTTTTGCTGTGAGGCATTGCAATACCATCACCTAGACCAGTTGATGTTTGAGCTTCACGATTCATGATACCTTGTTTGAAAGTATCAAAATCAGTTACAACTCCGTGTTCAACAAGGCTTGTAATCATTTCATCGATAACAGCTTCTTTTGAAGTTGCTTTCAAATCAAGAATCATGACATCTTTTCTGAGCAAGTCTTGAATTTTCATAGTTTTTCTACCTCTACTTTTTGATATGTTTCTTTAATAAATTCAGCTGTCGCTAAATCATCTGAGAACGTAGTTGCTGTTCCACATGCGACACCCCATTTAAGAGCTTCGATTGGATCGCCAGATTTGACATATTCACCAGTAAATCCAGCTACCATTGAGTCTCCAGCACCTACAGAGTTTTTAACAGTACCTTTGATAGGTTTTGCAAAGTAAGCCGCTTCTGGTGTAACTAATAATGCACCATCACCAGCCATTGAAATAATAACGTTTTTAGCACCTTTAGCGAGAATTTCACGGGCGTATTTTTCAATATCAGCAAGACCGTTTAATTCAACACCAAAAATATCAGCTAATTCATGATTATTTGGTTTCACCAAAAGTGGTTGATAGTTTAAGGCATCTAAAAGTGTTTGTCCTTCAAAATCACAAACAACTTCTGCACCGGCTTTTTTAGCAATCGGAATCAATGTGTTATAGACTTGGTTTCCAAGGCTACTTGGAGCTGAACCTGCAAAAACAACAGTATCTTCACTTGAAAGACCAGCAAGAATAGCTTCCAATTCTTCAAGTTTTTCTGTTGAGATGTGTGGACCTGCACCGTTGATTTCTGTTTCTTCACCCGCTTTAACTTTGACATTAATACGTATGTCCTCAGAAACTTCAACAAATTTTGTTGCAATGCCTTCATCTACCAAGCCATCTTTCACAAAACGCCCTGTAAATCCACCGATAAATCCTGTGGCTGTATTTTCAATATCAAGACGTTTTAAAATACGGCTAACATTAATCCCTTTACCACCAGCGAATTTATCATCGCTAGTCATACGGTTAACACTTCCAAGTGCTAAACTATCCAAGCGAACAATAAAATCGATAGATGGATTAAGAGTTACTGTGTAAATCATACTTCAATTACCCTCGTATTTTCTTTTATTTTTTTCATCAGTGCTCTGCTAGATTGATTGGTAATAATTGTAGCATTCTCAACCTTATCGACCTTGGCAAAGGATACACGACCAATCTTCGATGAATCTGTAACGATGTATGTCTTTCTGGCATTTTCAATGACAGTCTTTTTGATAACAGCTTCTTCCATGTCAGGCGTTGTTAAGAATTCTTCATCAATCCCATTAATGCCCAAAAACGCTTTATCAAAGTTTAACTGTTTAATCTGCTCATAAGCCACAGCTCCAATACTGGCATCGGTTGATTTTTTTACATGACCACCAATAATAATGGTCTTAATATTTTTATCAACCAGTTTGGCTGCATGGTGAATTGAATTGGTTACAACAGTCAAATTGTCTTGATTCAAATAACCTAGCAACAATTCATTTGTTGTACCCGCATCTACAAAAATAACATCATCATTTGAAATCAAGGACGCTGCTTTTTCCGCAACTAGCATTTTTTCTTGAATGTTTTTGATAGATTTTTGTTGATTGGTAAATTCCTCTTGGAGAGAGTGCGGAAGTTCTGCTCCACCGTGTACTCGATGAAGTTTACGCTCACTTTCAAGTTCGTCTAAATCCCTGCGAACAGTGGATTCAGAGGTATCTAGTAAGCTAACTAAATCATCTAGCCGAACATATTTATCATGGGAAAGTTTCTCCATGATTAACTGCTTTCGTTTAGATTTTAGAATCCTCGCCACCTCCTTTTGAAATCGTTTACAGATAGAATTATACTATATTCCCAGTCAATGTCAAGCACTTTCTATCAAATTCTATCATTTTTCATTCTAACCGTCAATTTCCTGAAAATATTCTTGATAGTTACAAAAAAGCTCTGTAAGACAATTTCTTACAGAGCTTTTTTCTTATTCGTTAATCAAGGATGTTGAGTGAACCACACGATTATCACGATCAGGGAAAATGTAGTTGATAGCTTGATTAATGGCAGTTGGTGCTTCACCAAAACCAGTTGCAATCAAATCAACTTTACCTTCATAGTCAGCCGCATCACCAATAGCATAAACACCTGCTTGACTTGTTTCAAACAATGGTGAAACAGCAATACTTGAACGTTTGTAATCAACGTTCCAGTTTTTAAGATTTTTATTTGAAGTTGAGAAGCCAAAACTAACAATCAAAGCATCCAATGGCAATTCAATAGTTTCATCAGATTTCACTTTTTGAACAGTCAGACTCTTAACAAATTGTCCATCACCAGAAAGTTCAAGTGGCACATAAGGTGTTAAGATGTTAACATTTGACTCTTTCAAAACTTCAACGCTGTGTTCATGAGCACGGAAAGCATCACGACGGTGTACAATTGTAACACTTTTAGCTAAACCATCTAAATGATTAGCCCAGTCTACAGCAGAATCGCCACCACCACAGATAACCACATCCTTGCCAGCAAATTGGTCAAGCTTGTGAACATTATAGAAGAGATTATTATCAGCATAAGCTTCTTCACCTTCTAAACCAAGTGTACGTGGGGCGAAAGCTCCATTACCACATGCAATCACGATTGCACGTGAAAAATGTTGTCCTTTAGTTGTTTCAATAGTGAAAATATCACCATCTTTTTCAAAAGTTTTAACTTCTTCCTTAAGGCAAATAGACGTAGTATCTTTAAAACGATCTAATTGCTTGATAAGATTTTCAGTCAAATCAGCTGCCGTGATTCCCGGGAAACCAGCAACGTCATAAATCATTTTTTCCGGATAAAGAACCGCGGGTTGACCACCGAGTTCAGATAAACTTTCAATAATTTTCACTGAAACTCCACGTAAACCAGCATAAAATGCCGCAAACAACCCAACAGGTCCACCACCAATGATGGTAATATCATAGATTTCGTGATTTTCTGACATTTATTTTTCCAACTCCTTGTATATTTCTTCAATAATTGATGATTTATAGGCAATGTAGCTGTCAATATCTTTAGGAAATAGCTTTGCTGCTTTTTCTTTAACGTTACCATAAGCTAAAACAGCTTCAGGATGACTTCGCAAATAATCACGAAAAGCCAGATGACGCTTTAACTCAGGTGAATCTTCCGGACAAACATAGAGATGATGAACTTGAAGATGCTCTTTACCTGAATAAGCAAAAGCTTCCCTGCCTTCAATCCCTAGATTTCCTTCATGAATGTAGCCAATCGCTGCTAAAGCCTTGATAACCTCAGATAAATCCGTATCACAAGCAATCACCAAGTCAATATCAATAATTGGCTTAGCAGAAAGTTCTGGAACCGAGGTGCTACCTACGTGTTCTATTCTAAGAATTAAATTTCCAAGAGCTTCTTGCAACTCTTTTGCAATCTTCTCAAAATCATCTTTCCAACTCTCTTGATAGGAAAGAACAAGAACTTCCTTCGTTCGCATAAAACCTCCATAAAAATAAAGAGACATACAGCCTGCATGTCCTCTATTATATCACATATTCTATTCTTTCGCGTCTTTCTCTTTGAGAATCTTACAGAAAATAGCCTCTTCCTCTTTAGTGAAAGCATAATTTTCTAGTAAATCTGGTCGACGTTCCAAAGTCTTACGAAGACTTTGTTCAATACGCCATTTGCGAATATTTTCATGGTGGCCACTCATCAAGACATCTGGAACTTTCATTCCACGGAAATCATAAGGGCGTGTGTATTGAGGAAATTCTAGTAAACCTGATGAGAAAGAATCATCTTGGTGACTCGCTTCTTTTCCAAGAACCTTGGGAATCAAGCGAACAGTTGCATCGACAATCGTCATCGCTGCTAATTCTCCACCGGTCAATACAAAATCACCCAACGAAATTTCATCAGTCACCAAAGTCTTAATACGTTCATCATAACCTTCATAGTGACCACAGATAAAAATCAACTCTTCTTCTTGCGCCAATTCTTCAGCGTAGCTTTGATCAAAAGTACGTCCAGCTGGATCTAACAGAATAACGCGAGGTTTTTTGGCATCAATTTTATCAATTGTGTCAAAAATTGGCTGAGCACGAAGCAACATTCCTTGGCCACCACCATAAGGTTCATCATCAACATGACGAGCTTTTTCAGCATTATCACGGAAATTATGATAATTAATGTCAAGTAGACCTTTTTCTTTAGCTTTACCAACAATAGAATATTGCAGTGGTGCAAACATTTCTGGAAAGAGGGTTAAGATATCAATCTTCATCATCAAGTCCTTCCAACACATCTACATCAACACGGTTACCTGCAACATCAACGTTTAAAACAACTGGTGGAATGTATGGCAATAGCAAATCGCGTTTGCCGTTACGTTTAACCACCCATACGTCATTGGCACCAGGTTGTAAAATTTCTTTAACTTGCCCAATCAAGACATCATTTTCATAGACATCAAGTCCAATAATTTCATGATAATAAAACTCACCATCTTCGAGATCTGACAAGTTTTCCTCAGCAACTTTCAAGGTACAGCCTTTATATTTTTCAATATCATTAATATGATACATGCCTTTAAACTTGATAATATCGAAATTCTTTTGTTTACGATGGCTAGCAATTTCAACATCAAGCAAAAGACGGTCTTTATCATCAAAAACAGATAATTTTGAACCTTTTTTAAAACGTTCTTCAGTAAAATCAGTCACTGACAATACTCGCATTTCCCCTTGAAGGCCTTGAGTATTAACAATCTTTCCAACATTATAGTATTTCATTTTAACTCCACATAACTTAGTCTTTATCATTTTACCATAAAAATGGTAAAGAAAAAACCAGCTGCCTCTCTGCAACTGGTCAAGATAGTCCGTACGGGATTCGAACCCGTGTTACCGCCGTGAAAAGGCGGTGTCTTAACCCCTTGACCAACGGACCATATTAACAAAAACCTCTGCGGTTTACTGGGGTAGCTGGATTCGAACCAACGCATGAGGGAGTCAAAGTCCCTTGCCTTACCGCTTGGCTATACCCCATAAACAACATAGACTATTCTATCGCAATTTCAATTGCTTGTCAAGAGCTTTTTAAAAACTTTTTAAATTTTTTGAAGCTCACATAGTCATTGGCTGAAGTCAGAGCTTTTAAACATTCCCTAAATCAGCACAAAAAATATTCTATCATAAACACTATAGTTTGAAAAGCCCTTTTTTCGAATTTTTTTCAAAAAATTTTTCATTTTTGATAAAAAACTAAAATCCACTTATTTTAAAAAAAGAAAAAGAGTAGCTAGTTGCTACTCTTCTCCTTTTTCGTCAATAACGAGTCTTACTTTTTTACCTTGCGTTGGTACCGAATAGACAATCGATCTTATCGCTGTAATGGTACGACCTTTTTTACCGATAACACGACCGATGTCCTGTGCATCCAAATCAAGATGATATTCTAAAAACTCAGGTGTATCTTCAATTTTAATGGTAAGATTATCTGGTTGTGAAATCAAAGGTTTCACAATAGCGATAATAAGATTTTCAATGGTATCCATAGGCTTAGTCTACTCTATTATTTTGAGAATTTTGAATCGTGGAATTTTTTCATAACGCCTTCTTTTGAAAGGATGTTACGAACTGTATCTGAAGGTTGTGCACCTTTTGACAACCAGTCAAGAACACGATCTTCTTTCAATGTTACTTGGTTTTCTTCGATAAGTGGGTTGTAAGTACCAACTGTTTCGATGAAACGACCATCACGTGGAGCACGTGAATCAGCTACGTTGATACGGTAGAAAGGTTTTTTCTTAGAACCCATACGAGTTAAACGGATTTTTACTGCCATTAGTATAAAGTCTCTTTTCTATATTTTTTGTTTAGGTTAATAGCTCTGCTACTAACTCACTTAACTTATTATATCATAAAAAGATAAGGTGTCAAGAAAAAAACTTGACACCTTTTAAAATTTTTTTAATTACTATTTAAATCTCAATTACACCATAATGGAACTTCTGATTCGGTCGTACAAATTGCTTAAAGCCATATTTTTCAAAGACTTCATCTCTAAAGTGTGCTTTAATGATAATCTTCTTTCTAGCCACGCGCATAGCCTCTTTTAGAAATTCATTTGAAAAGGCTTTCTCATTAGCGTATTGACGTAGTCCATCTAAATTTTTAGATTCTGTGATTCTTTCCGAAAATATTGGATCACAATAAATCACATCAAAAGAATTATCTGGCATCTTTTTAAGATAGGCTAAGTTTTCAGAACACACTGTCTGAATTGAGCGCATAGCTTGATTTAAAGCATCATAGTCAGATTGATAACTTTTTAACCCTTCTGAAACAATGAAATGAATCAAAGGATTACTCTCTACTGCTGTTACATCGTGACCAGCGTATGCCATAACAATACTATCACTAGCTAAGCCCATTGTAGTATCAAGAATTTGTAAAGATTCTTTTCCCAGCAAATCAATTAAAGCATCATGCGAGCTCTTAATACGTAACATTGCAGTATCTGGATGAAATACAAGCTCACTGCCATCTTGGTTAACCAAGCAAAGCTTAGTTTCATAAACCAGAAGCACTCCCTCTCTTCCCTTTAAAAGTTTTGTTACAGATTGTTTTTGTCGCTTAATGACTGGTAAAGAAAGCTTTTCACCAATAGCTTGGGCTTTTTTTAACAAGTCGTTATTTTCTCTTAAACTCGTTGTAATTGCAATTGTCATACTCATATTATAGCACCTAACACAGTTTCACAAAAACACTTACTGCTAAATACTACTATTTTCTGCTATTTCACAATTTATCATCAACAACTAACTACCACTTATTTATACTTATTTATTTAATTTTTGGTTAGTTTTTGGTTACTCATATTGCAACAAATTCTAACTTTTCAAAACTATTTTGTTTCATTTTTTCTGTCACGTGAGTATAAATTTGAATCGTCGTTTTTTCATCACTATGTCCAACTCGTTCCATAATTTCACGAACATGAAAACCTAATTCCGCCAACAAGCTAACATGAGAATGCCTAAAAACATGACTAGTTAGTTTAAAATTATCTGACTTACCAATTTCTTGATTATCAAAGTAGCGTTGAATATATAAATTAAATGTATCCAAAAGGAAAAAATCTCCTTGACCATCTGTAAAAACCAAATTTTTGTCGCTTTCTATAAAAGTTAATCGTTTTAACTCACACAATAACTCTACTACCCTACTATTAAAATACACTTTTCGATATGAATGAATTGTCTTAGGTGTTGTAATCTTATAATCTGATTTCTTATTTCCCTTCTGAACGGTGTGTTTTACTGTCAATAGTCTATCCTCAATATTAATATCAGACCACATTAACGACTGAGCTTCACCTATACGCAACCCTGTTAAATACAAGAATTCAAACGATATATTAAATATTGGATTTGTTCCATATTCATCAAGAACATCTAAATAAAGTCGAATCTGATGTCTTGATAAATAATGTTCTCTCTTTAACTCTACTTCTTCCTGTGTGACTTTATGCTTTGGTAAAACAACTCTATCCATTGAATTATCTTCAAGATAACCAACAGTTTTAGCATATCTAAAAAAGGAAAATAAGTAAACCCTAACTAAATTCCGATAGCCATATGACCAATCTTTAGCTAATAAATATGTTTGCAATGCAGATGATTTAACTTTTGTTGTTTTTTTATTGCCAAAAACTTTTATAAAAACGTTCATTATCTGCGTTTGAGTTCTTAGTGTACTAGGCTTTATATCACGAATGACTAACCATTGCGCAAACACTTCTTCTACAGTTTCAGCTTGTAATAAATGAACACTATTTTTCTCATTAATTTTATCTTCTAAAATCCGTTTTGCTTCTGCCTGCACAGTCCTTGTCTTTGACTTTAAAGTAACAGAAACTTGTAACCACCGCTCCTCTTTTATATTCCAATTTTTTTGATAATAGCGATATTTACCATTATCCAATTCTTTATAAAACATATGGCCTCCTATCTTAACAATAGCAAGCATATCTTTAATCAATGCTTACATTATATCATTTAACTCTTCGTTCTTCACACCAACGTAAATATAGGTAAAAACCTCTAACATTAATCATTGTCATCCGAGTTGATGGACGTAATATCACATGTTTAAACTGTTCATTATCAGCAATATTTAAAATATACTTGTTCAATGTTCCAACCTTAAAATAAGGAAAGTACTTTTAATTAACTCCTGCTTATTCACCATAGCATCAGGAAAGTTATTAATATTTTTTTCCATATTTTTTACCTCGTTTCTAAACAAAAAAACAAGTACTAATAGTTATACTTGTTTTAAACACTATAATTTGTCATATAGACAATAAAAACCATTACAACAGATCTAGCCAGTTAACTCAAAAAAATTAACATAAAAAAATGCGCTATTTTCATAGCGCAAAGCAATTAATGGAAGAATAAAAATTAAAAAGAGATTATTATGTCACTTCTAATAATTTTTACTCCACAACTAAAGATGGTTAGTGTGTATTTTGATACAAATCAAAACACAAAAAAAGATTTTTGCCACCTCCAAAGTTATTGTTTTGATATTTAATTAAAAGAATCATTCTTAAAAAATATTGGGGAAGAATAACTTTGGATTAATTAAAGTTTACCACAAATATCTTTCTTAAACACACCTTAAATCAATTTAAATATTGTCACATAGACAACATAATTCATTGCAACATAAATAATAAAAGTCATGATTTTTAATCATGGCTCAATTTTTAGTTATCTTTTACTTTTGATAACAACTCTTTCAGTTTATCTTTAAAACCAACACCTACACCAAAAATAAGAATCAGAATTCCTACAAAAGCTGAAATACTTTCTTTTTGACCTGTTTCAAGGAGAGTAACCATTTCACCATCACTTGTTGTTACCGAAAATGTACCATCTTCATTTTCAACAGCACCCAACTCAGTTAAAGCCACTTTTGAACCATCTGACAACATCGCAACACCAGATTGAATATCAAGCAATTGTTGACCGCTTGCAAGAGTCACAGGATTATCTGTAGTAACATCACGAATAACTTGTCCTGTTACTTGACTTGTTGTTCCGACCTGACTTGCACCAGCCTCTTTTGCTGTTTGAGCTGAGATATTTGGATTATCTGTTGCTTGTGTTTTATCTGGTGTTAGTGTTGATTGCCCACCATCTGTTGTTGGTACAGTTACTGTACCATCTTCATTTTGCTTAATTTCAGTTGTTTTATCACCTTCTTGAACAACATCTGTTTTATTATCTTCAGATGAACCTGATTGTGTTTCTGTATTTGTTGTTTCACCAACTTTATCCTCACCTACTGTTGATACAGTTTGATTATTTGAACTGTCACTTTGTGTAGTAGAAACATCAATAACAGTTGATGAGCCATCATCAATCGTACCACTTACATCATCACCTGCTGTCACTTCTGTTTAACTTCCTGTTGATGAACCAGATCCAGACATTGATGGTGTCACCACAACTTCTATTGAATCATCTAATGTTCCACTAACATCATCTGTATCCGCAAACGCTACATTAGACATTGTCAATGCCAAACCACATACTGTTAACGCTGATAAAATTTTTGCTTTTTTCATTTGTATCTCTCCTAACATTTAATATTGAATACTTGTTGGAATACCATGCAGACTTGCTAATTCCAACTATTGAGTTCCTGTTACATAATTTCCAGCAATCGAAAGATTATCTGACCCCTCTTTAATTAATTCAACTGTAAATTGATAAACATTTTCGTTATCACTTTCATAAACTTTAACCGTTGATAAATCTAATTGATAACCAGCTTCAAGCATTGTTACCATTGTTTGTCCCATTGACAGATTTGTTATCGATAATTTATATTGATAACTCATTTGCACGTCAGAATGTTGATTAACTGAATTTAAATAATCAAAAGCAACTACCAATGACTCTTTAACTTGTTGACTTTCTCCATCAGACAGTGGCTTATCTGCTCTTTCAAGAGTATTTGTCGCTTCTTCATTAGCTGACAGATAACTTTCTTCACTAACAGAAGACTGCTTATAATGCTTCAACTGACTAATAACCCTTTTTTCAGCCTGTTGTTTTTGACGTGAACAAGACTTAAAAACCGTAAAAGCAATTCCAGCTAAAAATATCAATAAAACAATAATGACTTTTTTCTTCATTTTTTAAACTCCTATATGAATAGCTTAGAGACTTTAGTTTGACTATTTTTATCCTACTGATGAAGCACTACTTACAATTTTATAGCCTGATTTTGACAAATCATAAAACATCCAACCATTAGCATATTGACTTTTAGGAACATAGTGATAATTCCACGTATACTGTCCAAAACCACCGTTTTCACCTGATAAATTAGCATAATTTTGTTCAACAACCAAAATATCTCCATTTTCAGACACATGACTAACTACGCCCGTATATCCAACATCATTTCCCGCAGAAGCTGGTGTTTGACTAAAAACTGCACCTGCTGTTGGTGACGTTGTTGGTTTATCTAAAAATTTATTAGCCCAATTTTTAGCAATATCTTGCCAATTTCCTAAAGTCATAGTAGCATGAGAACCATTCTTCTCCCACAAAGCATACATGAGACTTGTGGACAAATCTGTACATTGTCCACCTGAATAAGCAATAGCATTCCAGCCAGAACTACTTCGATATTTTAATCCTACACTTTCAGGATTAAGCGCATAAGGTTTTAAATCAGCTGGTAAATCATCTTTCTTCCAAGCATTATGAGCACTATAAGAAACACTACCACCATCTTTAGACCAAGAACCAGTTCCACCACCAGATGATGAGCAACCTTCAAAGCTAACCGTTGATACCTTAAAGTTTGAATCCGAATTGGTTTTATCAGGTTTGACACCAAAAGCTTGACTAAATTTTATTTCATCGTAATGAAACTCGACAGAAAAAGGCTTAATATTTATTAAGCCTTTTTTCTGTATATTGTGGTTGATGTAAACTAGTATATAGTTCCCAAAATTAAAATATAACAGAACCGAAGAATACTAAAAATAAAATGACTAGAATTTTATCTAGTCATTTTATTTATATTTGCCTACTGCTTTATAACCGTTTTTCTTTAAGGCTTCTTTACAAGCCTTTGAATCCTTTTTGTAATATGAAACCTCTGCTGAACTACCATACATAGAATCTTCAGTTAATGTTAAAACACCATCTTCATATGTATAAGGTACCACATAATTTCTACCATTTGCATTAACTACTAATTGTTGCTTATCCTTGTATATCTCAGCAATGGCATAATCAGTTCCATCAACGTCAATTGAGCCACTATTATCATTTGTTATTGTGACCCTTAATTCATTAAAATATTCATTAATCAAGTAATACTCACCACTCATATCATTTTTTGATGAACAGGCAACTAATAGAAATGCTGAAAAAAATAATAGCAATAAACCTAAAACTTTCTTTTTCATAATCTTCACCTCGTATCTTTAAATACACCATTACTATAACACAAATTCAACTGATAAAACCCTTTAAAAATCAAAAATATATTGACAATCAGTAAATAACAAAAATACACCTCAAAACTGAAGTGTATTAATTCTATAACTAAGGTAACTATAAATCTTATCAATTTTTCAGTAGGTACTAAATACTTTATTCTTCTGTATCAAGTAAAGTTTTAGCAACAAGTGCTGCTAAAACACCACCTACGATTGGTGCTAAAATAAAAATCCAAACTTGACTCAAAGCTTCTCCACCAACCAAAAGTGCTGGTGCTAAACTACGTGCTGGATTAGCAGACATTCCTGTTACTGGAATACCAACAAAATGAATCAATGTCAATGTTAAACCAATAACTAATCCTGCTAAATTCGAATTTCCTTTTTTATCAGAAGTCACTGTCAAAATAACCAAAATAAAAATAAATGTTAAAATTACTTCAACTAGGAATCCTGTAAAAAGACTGTATCCATCAGCAACTACATTTTGTCCTAGTGCTGAATTATTACCAGTAATAGTCAACAATGCTAAGCTACCAAATAGCGCTCCGACAACTTGTCCTAAAATATAAATACCAAGATTTTTACCATCAATGCGCTTATTCAAATACATTGCAATAGAAACTGCAGGATTCAAATGAGCACCAGAAACTGTACCTATACTGTAAGCTGAAGCTACGATTGTTAAACCAAACGCCAAAGCGATAGCTGAAAATCCAACAACACTATCTGCTCCACCACCTAAGACAGCTGCTCCTGTCCCCAGAAAAACAAGTACAAACGTACCAATCAATTCTGCAAAGAATTTCTTCATAATCTTTACCTCTTATCTATAAAATTATAATTAACTATAACATAAATTCATTCAATAAAACCGCCTACTTTTCAACAATATCTTGACAATGCGTAAACCTCAGACTAAATCTAAACAACTTATAAACTTCAACCCTAAAAACATTGGTTAAATCCAATAAAAAATTTTTTTAATACTTAATTTAGACATACAATAAAATGCACTAGTAAAACTAATGCACTTTATTCTATACCTAATTGATTAAAAATATGTTGCTTGGTTAATTTTGTGTTAGTTTGCTTACTACAACAATAAAAAGTAGCTCAAAACTCTTTTAAATTAAACTTTTGTATTTTCACACCACAATACTCATATTATAGCAAAATCACAAGAAACTTCGGATAAAACGACCACCGTAAATCCAGAAATAGCTAAAAGCAACAATCGAAATTGGTTTACAAATCAAAATAATATAAAGAAATCGTTTGAAAGACATCTTCGATAAACCAGTAATCATAACTAAAATATCAGCTGGTGAAATCGGAGAGGCCATATTCAACGCAAAAACTGTTTCGTATGTTGACGAGGCCAGCTTTTGCTCATATTTTGAATAAGTATCTTCATCAATAAAGAGCATGATGAATGGTTTTCCGTAGCTACGTGTTAATAAGAATAGAATAATACTCCCAATGACTATTCCAACATAATTTAAAATGAATCCTAAAATGGGACCAAATGCCATGAACCCTACAACAGTGGTCACTCCCCCAGGAATAATCGGAATAACAACTTGAATAATTTGTAGAAGAAGAAAAGCGAAACTTCCAATGATTAAATGACCTTTTAAAGCTCTTGTCAAAGCATGCGGATCATTTAAAATATCCAAATTTTTAAACAGATAGACTAGAAATAGAACTGTTAAAACAATTGAAAAAATTCCTAAAAATTTTATCAGTTTTTTTAAAGTACCATACATCGTATCACCCTTTATTGTTATTTGTCACTTTAAGTCCATTATACAAGTGTCACTCCCATTAAACAAGAATTCTTATAACTTTCTCACTACTCATAACGAAGCGCTTCAATTGGATCCAATTTACTTGCTTTATTAGCTGGTAAAAGACCAAAGACAATACCAATCAAGGCTGAGAAAATCAGACTCCCTAAAGCGATATTTAATGAAATTGATGGTTTCATGTTTGGAATGCTGCTACCCAATAATCCTGTTAAACCTACTGCCAGAGCAAGCCCAATCAAACCACCCAAAATCGTTAGAACCATTGATTCAATCAAGAATTGTGTTAAAATCTTTTGACGTGTTGCACCTAGAGCTTTTCGTAAACCAATTTCCCGTGTGCGCTCTGTAACAGATACCAACATAATATTCATCACACCAATACCACCAACTAGAAGTGAAATACCAGCAATGGCTCCAATAACTGTTGTCATCATGCTATAGGCAGATTTGATTTGAGAAACAATTTTTGACATGTCATAGATTGTAAAGCGACCAGTTCTCACAGCTGATAAACGCGTCATCATGCGAGCAGCCTCTTTCCCAACTTTTGTTGATGTTTTTACATCGCTTACATGAACAAATGCTGCTTGCACCTCATCTACATTAAATTCAGCTGCTAATTGAGTATTAGTCATCACGGCATTACCACCAGATTGCATGCCATACTGTTCAGAACCAGCATTTGGATCTTTATACACTCCGACTACCAAATATGTTTTTGAGCCAATAGAAACGTGCTGATTTAGAGCATTTTCATTGCTACCAAATAATTTAACAGCAAGTTTTGTATCTAGCATGACAATTCGTGAAAAACTTGAATAGTCATTGGTTTCAAAACTTCGTCCAGCAAGAACTTTGTATTTTTTAACACTGAAGTAAGTTCTATTAACCCCTGTTATATTAACATTTTTGGATTTTTTCTGATTTCCTTCAACTGTTGAAGTGGTTGAATTTGTTAAATAGTAATTATTGACCCCAGGAAGTTCACTTTTGATTTTTTGAAGCCATTCTTCCTTAATTGCAGGGCCTTTATCAGCCGTTGTTGGGTCTTCATCATCAAAAATATCAACATCATCAGATTTCTTAGTTGTATAGTAAATTTGAACATCTTTACTATCTGATGCAAACATATTAGTGATTTGATTTGTCATTCCTTGACCTAAAGCCATAATAACGACAACTGACGCCACACCAATAATAATTCCTAATGTCGTCAAGAAAGAACGCATTTTGTGCCCCATGATTGATCCAAGGGCGAATTTC
Source organism: Streptococcus vicugnae (assembly GCF_016461705.1). Lineage (GTDB taxonomy): Bacteria > Bacillota > Bacilli > Lactobacillales > Streptococcaceae > Streptococcus > Streptococcus vicugnae. The sequence goes on from NZ_JAEMHW010000001.1 coordinate 33,365, forward strand.
CAGTTTTCCATCATATTCCTCCCTTAGTCAATTCTGACACTTTCTGTTGTATCACGTGTGATTTCACCATCACGAATGACAATTTTTCGTGTCGCAAAATCAGCAATTTCTGGTTCGTGAGTAACCATAACGATTGTCTTTCCTTCACGATTAAGTTCAGTCAATAACTGCATGATTTGAACACTTGTTTTTGTGTCAAGGGCACCGGTTGGTTCATCCGCAAGAATAATAGACGGATCATTCACCAAAGCACGCGCTATTGCAACACGCTGTTTTTGTCCACCTGATAGCTCTGATGGCAAGTGCTTCATTCGTTCACTTAACTCAACTTTTTCTAAGAATTGCTTTGCTAATTGACGACGTTTTGAGGAGCTTACTCTGGCATAAACTAGAGGAAGTTCAACATTTTGCAAAGCTGTCATTTTTGAAAGGAGGAAAAATTGTTGGAAAACAAAGCCGATTTCTTCATTTCTGACTTTAGCTAATTCTTTTTCTTTTAAGTCTTCAACTTGTGTTCCATTTAAACTATAATCGCCCGAAGTTGGTCTATCAAGCAGGCCAATGATATTCATAAGAGTTGATTTACCTGAACCAGAAGGTCCCATAATTGCTACGAATTCTCCCTCATAAACAGTTAAATCAATTCCCTTTAAAATGTTCAATTCCTGATCACCATTACGGTAGGATTTTATAATATTATTTAATTGAATTAATGGTCTTTTTTCATCTCTCACTACTCACTCACCTCTTAATCTTTTTTTGCAGCGGCATCATCAGTAGTTACGTTATCTAACTTTTCACCATCCTTCAATGTTTTGGCAGGATTTGAAATAACAGTTTGTCCGACTTCCAACCCACTCAAAATTTCTTGTTGCGAAGCATCAGCATTACCAACAGCTACTTCAACTTTGCTTACTTTCTTAGATTTCTTATCGTAAGTCCAGACAAATTTCTTATCACCTTCCGAAACAACTGCGTTGACTGGAACTAATTTATTTTTATTTTCGTTAACAACTTCCACAGAAACCGTAAATCCTTGCTGTAGATTTGAAGTGTCCCCTGTCAAATCAATCTTGTAATCATAAGAAGCGGCGTTATTTGATGAGCTACTTGAATCAGATGCAGCAGCATCAGCTGTTTGATTTGGATAGTTTGAAATGTATGAAATCGTACCAGTCCATTCTTTATCAGGATAAACTTTTGATTTAATTTTGACGTTTTGACCAGTTTTAATATTTGCCAAGTCATATTCTGTCAAAGTTCCTTTGATTTGAAGTTGACCTTCTGTAGCAACGTGAACAAGTGTTTGACTATTTTTAGATGATGGATCAATATCGTTGTTAACTTCAACAACAGTACCTGAAACATCACTTGTAATAATCGTTTCATTTAATGCTTGTTGTGCCTTATTAACTTCCCCTTGAGCATCAGCGTAAGAATCATTCAAATCTTGTAGTTGTTGGTTATAACTAGCATTTTGCTCTGGACTTGGTTGCGTCGTAACAGTTTTTTCTTCCCCAGTTTCTTCATCAGTAGTTGTTGAGGTAGCTGGCAAATTACCATATTTCTTCAGATAATCAATTTGACGGCCAACCTTATTCAGATTACGAACAGCTGAGTCATATGCTGTTTGAGCAGTTGTTGTATCGTATTGTACTAACTGCTGACCAGCTGTAATTTGATCACCTACAGCAACTGTTGGTTTTGCTGAAGTCCCCTTGCTGCTATCAAAGTATACATACTGTTCTTGAAGTGCTGTTACTTTTCCTGTCAACAAAGTAGATGATGAAATAGTACCTTCTGTTACATTAACCGCATCATAAGATACATCAGCTTTTGAAGCAGATGATTTTGAATTTTGTAATAGCATTAATCCACCACCAGCAATAACAAAAAACGCAGCAGCAGCGCCAATCATAATCTTAGTCTTTTTTGACATGCTTGATTTACTTCTTCTAGACATAATTATCCTCATTTTCTTTTTGTATAGTTGTATCACTCAGATAGAACAATTATACATTTTTGATTTTTTACTGTCAAGAACAAACCTAAGTTTATCTTTATCACCCATTATAGAAGGTTTTTCAGGTTTTAACCTTACAAGTTTGTAAGCAAAAAAGTCTGAAGCATTTTTGCTTCAGACCTTCTGCTGTATATTAAGAATTAAACTAGATGGCTTGTGTTGTAAATCCACGACTTTCAAGTACGCGAATCATCGCATCAACAGTATCAAGTGCCGTAAAGAGTGGAACGCCATGCTCAATAGCAGAGCTACGAATAATCGCTCCATCTTCATCAAGTGTACGTTTTGTACCGACAGTATTTACAATAGCTTGTACTTTTCCTGTACGAACAAGTGCTGGAATATCATTATCGTCATCAACACCAAGTTTATCGACAATAGTAGAATCCAAACCATGTTTTGCAAAGTAAGCTGCTGTACCATGTGTCGCAAAAATGCTGTAGCCAATATTTGCAAAACGTTTGGCTAAACCAAGTGCTTCTTCTTTAGTATCATCAGAAACCGTAAAGACAACATTACCAAATGATGGCAAGTGGAAGTATGAGGCTTCAAAGGCTTTGTAGAGAGCTTTTTCAAGCGTTAAATCAGATCCCATAACTTCACCAGTTGATTTCATTTCAGGTCCAAGTAAGCTATCAACCTTAGCAAGTTTTGTGAATGAGAAGACCGGAGCTTTTACATGCACATAATCTGATTCTGGGTATAGACCGTCTTGATAACCAAGGTCAGCAAGACTTTGACCAAGAATCAATTTTGTAGCAACTTGCGCCATTGGAATGTTAGTGACTTTAGATAAGAATGGAACTGTACGACTGGCACGAGGATTAACTTCAATGACATAAACTGTTTCATCTTTGATGACAAACTGAATATTCATCATACCGTAGCAGTTCAAACCAATCGCCAAACGTTTTGTGTAATCTGCAATTGTTTCTTGTACTTTCTTAGAAAGTGTTTGTGGTGGGTAAACCGCCATTGAGTCACCTGAGTGAACACCTGCACGTTCAATGTGTTCCATGATACCTGGGATAAGCACATCCTTACCATCAGAAATGGCATCAACTTCACATTCTCGACCAACGATGTATGAGTCAACAAGAACTGGATGATCTGGGCTAGCTTTTACAGCAGTACGCATGTAAGAACGAAGATCTTCTTCATTTTCTACGATTTCCATCGCACGTCCACCTAATACGTATGATGGACGAACAAGAACTGGGAAGCCAATCTTACGCGCAGCTTCAACCGCTTCTTCTTCATTTGTTGCAGTTTGTCCTGGTGGTTGAGGAATATCCAATTCTTTCAAAGCTTGTTCAAAGAGGTCACGGTCTTCGGCACGATCAAGATCAGCAACCTGTGTACCAAGAATTTTGACACCAGCCTTAGAAAGTGGCTCAGCCAAGTTAATAGCAGTTTGACCACCAAATTGAACGATAACACCTTTTGGCTGCTCAAGCTCGATAACATTCATAACATCTTCAAATGTTAATGGCTCGAAGTAAAGTTTATCAGAAATTGAGAAGTCAGTTGATACTGTTTCAGGATTTGAGTTCATGATAATAGCTTCATATCCTGCAGCTTGGATAGCTTTAACAGAGTGAACAGTCGCATAGTCAAACTCAACCCCTTGACCAATACGGATTGGTCCTGAACCAAGTACAATAATTGATTCTTTATCTGACTTGATTGATTCATTTTCCCATTCATATGTTGAATAGAAATATGGTGTAGCTGATTCAAATTCAGCCGCACAAGTATCAACCATCTTGTAAACAGGGATAATTTTGTTTTCTGTACGAATAGCACGTACTTCATCAGCGGTTATGTTCCATAGCTCAGCGATTTTAAGATCTGCAAAACCATTACGCTTAGCTTCTTTAAGAACATCAACATCTCCAATATGACTGGCTAACTCTTGCTCAAGTTCAAAAATGTGAAGTAATTTATCAAGGAAGAAGAGATCAATTTTTGTCAATTTAGACAACTCTTCAATCGTATATCCGCGACGGATAGCTTCAGACAGATAGAATAAGCGATCGTCTTGAGCACGAACAATCTTATTAACTAATTCATCATCAGTAACATTTGTGAGCTCTGGCATTTCATTATGATGAACACCAATTTCAAGTGAACGACAAGCCTTCAAGAGTGATTCTTCAATGTTACGACCGATTGCCATAACTTCACCTGTCGCTTTCATTTGAGTTCCCAAGCGACGTTCACCATTTTCAAATTTATCAAATGGGAAACGTGGAATTTTAGCAACCACATAGTCAAGAGCTGGTTCAAACATAGCATATGTTGTTCCAGTTACTGGGTTGACCATTTCATCAAGTGTCAAACCAACGGCAATTTTAGCAGCCAATTTAGCGATTGGGTAACCTGTTGCTTTTGAGGCAAGAGCTGATGAACGTGATACACGTGGGTTAACTTCGATAACGTAGTATTTGAAACTATTTGGATCGAGTGCTAGCTGAACGTTACAGCCACCTTCAATTTTAAGGGCACGAATGATACTTAGACTAGCGTCACGCAACATTTGGTTTTCAATATCTGAAAGAGTTTGTGTTGGCGCAAAAACAATTGAGTCACCAGTGTGAATACCAACTGGGTCAAAATTTTCCATGTTACAAACAACAAGGGCGTTATCTGCAGCATCACGCATTACTTCATATTCAATTTCTTTAAAACCAGCAATTGAGCGTTCAATCAAACATTGTGTTACGGGTGATAATTTCAAACCATTTTCAGCGATTTCGCGAAGTTCTTCTTCATTATCACACATACCGCCACCAGTACCTCCAAGGGTGAAGGCAGGACGAACGATAACTGGATAACCAATTGATTCTGCAAATGCAACAGCTTCATCAACAGTATTGACAATTTCAGATTCTGGAATTGGTTGATTAAGTTCTTCCATCAACTGTTTGAAGAGATCACGATCTTCTGCTCGGTCAATAGCTGATAATTTTGTTCCTAACAACTCAACACCGAGTTCATCAAGGATACCAGCTTTTGACAATTCCATTGCCATGTTAAGACCAGTTTGTCCTCCCAATGTTGGAAGAAGGGCATCTGGACGTTCTTTGCGAAGAATACGAGTAACAAACTCAGTTGTCAAAGGTTCAATGTAAACCTTATCTGCAATCTCTTTATCAGTCATGATTGTTGCAGGGTTTGAGTTAACAAGAACAACGCTATACCCTTCTTCTTTGAGGGCTAAACAAGCCTGTGTTCCGGCATAGTCAAATTCTGCTGCCTGACCGATAATAATCGGACCAGAACCAATCACCATAATTTTTTTAATATCTGTACGTTTTGGCATTATTTTCTCCTATTTGTCAACTCTCTGATTGACTTTAAATATGTTAATGACCTTGCTGTCAGTCATTTTGCAATTTACCGACAAGATTTTGATGTCGAATGACTTTTTTAACGATTAGCTTTTTCAGCTTGGAAAGCATCAATCAATTCGATGAAGTCATCGAAAAGATAGCTTGCATCATGTGGTCCAGGCGCAGCGTCTGGGTGGAATTGAACTGAGAAAGCTGGGAAATCACGGTGACGAACACCTTCAACAGATTTATCATTAATTTCTTCATGTGTTACCATAAGGCAATCAGGAAGTGTGTCGCGATCAACTGCATAACCGTGGTTTTGACTTGTAAAATCAATACGTCCAGTTGCAATTTCTCGAACAGCATGGTTAAATCCACGGTGACCAAATTTCATCTTATATGTCTTAGCTCCATTAGCTAAGCTGAACAATTGATGTCCCATACAAATACCAAAGATTGGAATTTTGCCTTGAACACCACGAATCATATCAAGCGCACCAGGAACATCTTCTGGGTTACCAGGACCATTTGATAGCATCACTCCATCAGGATTAAGATGAAGAATTTCTTCAGCTGAAATATTGTAAGGGACAACTGTCACATTACATTTACGTTTTGAAAATTCTCGTAGAATGGAATGTTTAAGTCCAAAGTCCACCAAAACAATATTTTTACCAACACCAGGTGCTGGGTAAGCTGTTTTTGTTGAAACTTGTTCAATATTATTTGTTGGCAACACTGTAGCTCGCAATTGATCTTGTAAATGCTCAATTGTATCTCCAGCATTTGCTAGAGTTGCTTTCATTGTACCGTGTTGACGAATAATTTTTGTAAGGGCACGGGTATCAATTCCTGAAATACCTGGGATGTTTTTTGCTTTCAAAAACTCATCTAAGGTCATTTGGTTACGCCAGTTATTTGCTCGACGAGCATTTTCAGAAACTACGACACCTTTACAAGTTGGTGTAATTGATTCGTAGTCATCTCGATTAATACCATAATTACCAACTAGTGGGTAAGTAAACGTCAAGATTTGACCATTGTAAGATTGGTCAGTGATTGATTCTTGGTAACCAGTCATACCTGTGTTGAACACAATCTCACCAGTCACATCGAGGTCAGCTCCAAATGCCTTCCCTTCAAAAATTGTTCCATCTTCTAAAATTAAAAGTCTTTTTGCCATTTTTATTCCTCTCGTTTGCTCTCACGGGAGCACTTTAACGTTTATTAGCAGACACTTCAAAATAATAAGTTATCAAGCCTTACCATTAAGTACGGCTTCTAGAATTGCCATTCGTACAAAAACACCGTTTTGCATTTGTGTAGCAATTCTTGATTTTGGCGCTTCTACCAAGCGATCAGCAATTTCAACATCTCGATTAACAGGTGCTGGGTGCATGATGATGGCAGAAGACTTCATTTTATCATATCGATCATATGTTAGACCGTATGCTCTGTGATAAGTTTCTTTTGAAAAACCACGTTCACTATCATGGCGTTCATGTTGAACACGCAACATCATCATGACATCAACTTTGTCAACAATTTCATCGATTGCAACGTATTTTCCATAAACATCAAATTCACTTGAATACCATTGCTCTGGACCTGCAAAATACAACTCTGCCCCTAAACGTTTTAGGATTTGCATGTTTGATTTTGCAACACGTGAATGCGTAATATCACCAACGATAGCCACTTTTAGATTTTCAAAACTACCAAACTCTTCATAAATTGTCATCAAATCAAGTAAACACTGACTTGGGTGCTGACCAGAACCATCACCACCATTGACGATTGCTGTTTGAATTGTTCGACTATCAATCAATTCCTTGTAGTAATCTTCCATTGAATGTCGAATCACACAAATATCAATGCCAAGTGAACTCATTGTGAGAATCGTATCATACAAAGTTTCACCTTTGTTAACTGAACTTGTTTTAGCATCAAATTCGATAACATCCAAACCAAGTTTTCTTTCAGCCACTTCGAATGATTTATGTGTACGCGTTGATGGTTCAAAGAAAAGATTTGCCGCAAAATATTGTCTGTCCAAACTAAAGTCGACTTCATCATTCTTAAACGCAATACCACGTTTAATTAAGCCAAGCACTTCTTCATTTGATAATGTTTCCATTGTTACCAAATGCTTTAGTGAAACAACACCATCTGTAATTGCCATTTTTTAGTCCTTTTCTGGAAGAATTTGATACAAGATAATACCTAGAAGTGTTGAGAAAGCAACACCTGTAATTTGTAAACCAGCAACTTGCAATGTCAAACCACCGATACCAGATACTAGGATAACACTTGCAATCAAAAGATTTTTCTTATTATCAAAATCAATTTTGTTTTCAACTAAAATTTTAAGACCACTTGATGCAATAACACCAAAGAGGGCAATTGAAATACCACCAATTACTGGTGTTGGAATAGATGAAAGAAGAGCTGATATTTTTCCAATAAAGCTCATCACTACAGCAATAACAGCTGCTCCAGCAATAACATATACTGAGTAGATTTTATTAAGTGCCATAACACCAATGTTTTCACCATATGATGTTACCGGTGGAGCACCGAAGAAACCAGCGATAATTTGTGCCAAACCATCACCTGTAAGCGTACGGTCAAGACCTGGATCTTTAAAGAAGTCACGTCCTGTCAAACTGTTAAGAACCATTACGTGACCAAAGTGTTCAGTCATTGTTACAAAAGCGATTGGAGCCATTGTCAAAATTGCACTTGGATAAAGTTTGAAGTGATAATCCACAAAAAGAATATCAAAACTTGGAACTTGGAACCAAGCTGATTTTGCCACACCTGACAAATCAACAATGCTTTGACCTGTCACAGCACCAACTACAAAGGCAAAAATGTAACCAACAATCAAACCAAGTAAAATTGGAATAACACCGATAATCTTTTTACCGTACATGTTAAAGAGAATAACCGCAAGAAGAGTTACCATCCCAACTAAAAGGTAAGTAAAATTGTAGTCGCCGTTTTTAAGCATCACATCATTAACAGCCGTTGTTGCAAGGCTAAGTCCGATAACGATGATGATTGGACCAACCACAATTGGTGGAAGTACTTTATCAATCCATGCATTTCCGGCAAATTTTACAATCAAGGCAACGATTAAGTAAACCAAACCACCCGCGATAGCCCCCTGTGCTACCGCAGCAATTCCATCTGTTTTCATTAACATTTGCATTGTCGCAATGTAAGCAAAACTTGAACCCATGTAAGCTGGAATTTTATATTTGGTTACTGTCAAATGCGCTAAAGTACCTAAACCACTTGAAAATAGGGCAATTGCAGGATCAATTCCAACCAAGATTGGAACCAAAACTGTTGAACCGAACATTGCAAACAAATGTTGGAATGATAGTCCAAACAGCATTCCTGGTTTTGGCATATCATGCACATCATATCTTACGTTTTCCACTTTTTATCATCCTCCTCAATTCTAATACTGCTTAGCTTGGATCTACAATGCTAACGCGATCTTTACCATCTACTTCGATCACTTCAACAATGATTTCCTCGATAGCACTTGTTGGGATGTTTTTACCAACATAATCAGCACGAATTGGGAGTTCACGGTGTCCACGGTCAACAAGAACAGCAAGGCTAACACGAGCTGGACGACCAAGACTTACTAAGTTATCAATAGCCGCACGAATTGTACGTCCTGTATAAAGAACATCATCAACCAAAATGACATCTTTACCAGTAATATCTACTGGCATATCTGTTGTATCTTCTTCAACTTTCATATCATCACGGAAAGGTTTTGTATCAAGTTCCCCAAGAGGAATATCAATGCCTTCCAATTGTTTCAAGCGATCTTGAATACGGCGAGCAATGAAGACACCGCGTGTCTTAATTCCTGCTAGGACAATATTGTCAAGATTTTTATTTCGTTCAATAATCTCATAAGTGATACGTGTAATCGCACGTTTCATTGTTACGTCATCAACAATTTCTTTTGTTTTCATAAACAAACCTCTCTTAATATACAAAAAATCTCCTCGTTACCAAGGAGATTCCACAAAATATAGGTACAACTATGCTAGTTGCACGCTTCTTTTACCGTTCTCTCCTTGCCTGCCTCACGGGACAGTATTAAAGGATAATATTTACTCTTATATAATACCAAATCGTTCATCATTTGACAAGGAAATTATGATTTTCGACAAAAAATATCTACCACTTTTTTGCAAAACGAATAAAAAAGTAGAACTCCTAAAAAAGTTTTGTTCTACTTCTTTGCGATTATTAATTATGCTTTTCCGCTTCTTAGCTTTTCAAGTGTTTCTTTAAAAATTTCTGGAACTTCAGCTGTAAAGGTCATTGTTTCACCAGTTTTAGGGTGTGTAAAACCTAGTGTTTGAGCATGCAAGAATTGACCATTCCCCTTTAAAGTTTTACGTGGTCCGTATAATGGATCTCCAGCTACAGGATGGCCAATGTAAGCCATGTGTACACGGATTTGGTGAGTACGTCCTGTTTCCAAAGTCAATTCAACTAAAGTATAACTTCCAAAACGTTCCAATACTTTGAAATGCGTTACTGCAGGTTTCCCTTTAGCCGTAACAGCTTGTTTTTTACGATCTTTATCAGAACGACCAATTGGCGCTTCAATGACACCACGATCATTCGGGATGTTACCATGAACAATTGCTACATATTTACGAAGTGATTTTTTTTCCTTCAATTCCGCAGCAAGTGCATTGTGAGCGGCATCATTCTTAGCAATCATCAAAAGCCCTGAGGTATCTTTATCAATACGGTGAACAATACCTGGTCGAATCACACCGTTGATTGAAGATAAATCTTTAATATGATACATCAAAGCATTTACCAAAGTCCCTGAAGTGTGACCAACAGATGGGTGAACTACCATTCCTTGTGGTTTATTAACCACTGCAACATCTTCATCCTCATAAACAATGTCCAGCGGAATATTTTCAGCTGTATACTCTAAGACTTCTTCTTTTGGAACTTCATAAGTAATAACATCACCGACTTTAACAGCATATTTTGCTTTAACAGCTTTGTCATTTACCAAAACAGTTCCCTTTTTGATTTCATCATTTGCTTGGCTACGTGACAATTCTGTCAAATCAGCTAACGCTTTATCCAAACGCGCGCCAGCTTCTTTAATGATTAATTCCATTTTCCTCCTCTTTCCATAGGGCAATAAACAAAATCACTACCCCAACTGTTAAATACGAATCCGCCACATTAAAAATAGCAAAATTCATAAAATCCAAATGAACCATATCAACAACGTAACCAAGTCGCAAACGGTCGATAAAATTGCCGATTCCACCCGAAATAATCAACATAAGTCCAAATAAGAACCAAAAATTGCCATTAATATTTTTAATAAAATAATAACAAGCTGCACCTACAACAGCAAGCGTGATTACAGTAAAGAACCACTGCTGATTTTGTAAGATTGAAAAAGCTGCTCCATAATTACGCAAATAGGTTAGGCTAAAAATCCCAGGTAGACACTTGCGAATGGTATTTAAAGGAATATGATTGACAATCCATAACTTACTTAGTTGATCAATAAGAATCAAAATCAAAGCAGCTATTGGAAAATAAAGTTTTCTATAGTTTTTCATTTGGTCACCTTTGGACTGAATTTTTCAAAATAATCTTTCATGACAGCGATGAATTTTAAAGCACAGACTGATAAATTTTTATCACGGCGTTTGATATAAACCATTTTGTTATCTAACTTATCCTCAAGCGGAATAACCGTAATGCCATTTACACTGCGACTATCAAGGAAACCAGAACCTGTTGCGTAGGCATCCGTACGTTCCAAAATACCATTTAACGTTGCACGGTCCGTCACATTAAAGACATGTGGACTGTCACTGGTATCTACAAAGTTTTCTGAGTAATATAGGTATTCATCCTTTTCTTGAGTAAAGCGAACAGTTGCGAAATTTTTCAAATCATCCATCTCTAAATTTTCTTTTTGAGTAAGCGGGTGATTCTTAGCAAGGTAAATATGAGTTTTAAAAGGAATTAATTCTACAAATTCCAACCCAAGTTTTTCCATACGCTGTAAAAGGCCCTTACGATTTTGATTATTTAAATAAATAATCCCAATTTCACTATCCCCTTGAGCAACCTCATCAAAAATTTGAATCGTTGTGGATTCAAAAATCCGAAAATCTTTATGCTCTGGATGAGCTTTTGAAAAAGCAGTTATCAACGGTGGCAAAAAATCATAGTGTTGACTAGCAATTGAAAACTCATCAGAGTCAGAAGCTGATTGAGAAAATTGCTTCTCAAACGAATCAAAACTCTTAACAACTTCCAATGCTTTTTCATAAAATGTCATCCCATGACTTGTTAAAACAGCACCTGTTGTTGTACGTGTGAAAATTTGAAAGCCTAATTCACCTTCAAGGTCTTTAATAGCTACTGACAAACTTGGTTGACTGACAAAAAGCTTTGAAGCTGCTTCACGAAAGGTCCCACTGTTTGCAATAGCTACAACATATCGTAATTGTTGTATATTCATTGTCAATCATTCTTTCTAAAAAATCAATCACCTTTATTATAGCAAATTATAACTAATGGCGCTATATCAAGTAAAGCAAGACAATTACCATAAATCTCACTTTTGCGGTAAATCAAAAAAAGCCTGCGAAAGCAGACTTTCTGTTAAATTATTTTGCGATTGGATAAACTGATACTTGACGTTTATCGCGACCTTTACGTTCGAAACGAACAACACCTTCAACTTTAGCGAAAAGTGTATCGTCACCACCGCGACCTACGTTCACACCTGGGTAGATGTGAGTACCGCGTTGACGGTAAAGGATTGATCCACCTGAAACAGTTTGACCGTCAGCTGCTTTAGCACCAAGACGTTTTGCTTCAGAATCACGACCATTTGATGTAGAACCTCCACCTTTTTTGTGGGCGAAAAGTTGCAAGTTAGCAAGATTCATTTTTAACATATGTAGTGTCCTCTTTTCAAATTAGTTTGCAATGACCTTAACTGACACAAACTCTTTCGAATTTTCAGCCAAGTTTGTCATTCCTAAAAGAAAGCTTTCAAATAAAAGTTGAACTTTCTCATCTGTCTTTTTAGTTATATGAGAGATATCAATCTTCATATAACCACCATCAATCTCATTGATAGCTAAATCAACGTCACAATCTGTCAAAACTTCTAACGAATTAACTAGGTTAATTGATAGGGTTGAAACAGCTGCACATACGATATCAAAGCCATATTCACCACTGCCGGCATGACCAGTCAGTTCAACACTTTCTAAGTTGCCTTTATGACGAATAAAAGTTGCTTGAATCATGAGAATGCTAAATTAAGCGTTGATAGCGTTGATAACAACTTTAGTGTAAGGTTGACGGTGACCTTGTTTACGGTGTGAACCTTTTTTAGGTTTGTATTTGAAAGTAACAACTTTCTTTTGTTTTCCTTGTTTTTCAACAGTACCAACAACAGAAGCTCCTTCAACAACTGGTGTACCAACAACAGTTTTTTCACCACCAACAAGAACAACTTCGTTAAATGTTACTTCTGAACCAGCTTCAACATCAAGTTTTTCAACATAGATAGCTTGACCTACTTCAACTTTAACTTGTTTTCCACCAGTTTTGATGATTGCATATGTGCTCATCGTGCACCTCCTATAAAATTTTGTTGCGGATTTTTCCGCTTGTGAAGACTCGCCTAAATCGTGAACCTCTAGAGTTGCTTAATAACGATTTTCGTGCGGTTGCACAGGATGTGCATTTAGTCAACGTTCATATTTTAACACGTTAAAAGGATTAAAGCAAGAAATATGCTGGCTTTTTTTGTTTATATTGCGTTTTCATTGATTTTTTGATCAAAAGAGACTGGAATTAAACCGAGTACTGCTTTTTCTGTCAACTTTTCAACCAAATGAATATCAATATCACTCTTGGTTGCCATCATTTGATAAACTTCTGCTCCTTCATGATAATAGTAGTCAGTAATTGAAAAGCCATTTCTTTCATAAAAGTTGACACGTTTCAGACGTTGCTCATAATTATCTGCTTTCTCATCTAAAGGTTCCATAGCTAGAATTATTGGTCTTTTATTAGCTAGATGTTTGATATCTTGTAAAATAGCAGAGCCATAACCGCGAGAACGGATTTGCGTGTTAACAGCTAGAAAGAAGAGGTAAACAACCTCTTCATTTTGCAACAGGTAAGCCAAGCCAACAAAGGTATCACCGTCGTAATAAGCATAAAAATCAGCTAAACTTCTACATGTATTTAAAAATAGCGGAAAATAAGGTAGGCGCTCCACAGCCGGAAACGCTGTAAAATATAAGTTTTTGACATCACGATAGTTCTTAGAAAAGAACTTGACCTTTTGTCGTTTTAATTCCATTGTAAATTCACCAATTCATTCATTTCTTGATAGGCAGTATCAACTTTTTCTTGCATATTAGCATCAAGTTTATCACGATACTTACCACCCTTGATAAAATCTTCTAAAATAAGCGTGCGATAATCTGAAAGCACAAAACCTTCTGATCCTATCACGCCCTTGCTCCAAACCCAAACCATTGTCGGGTGAGCTTTGACAGTTTTGATTTTGGTTTTTTGATTTTTCTTTTCAAATGTCACATCCATCAACAGACCACGTTCTGTCCAAATGTCATCTACTGTTTCTAACCGTTGATTCGAAATAAAGTTCCCCATTGAGTAGATAATGAATTTCTTTTCACCGTCCTTTTCAACGGTCTCAGAAGACTCAACAACATGTGGGTGTCCACCAAAAATAACATCTGCTCCCCACTCGATCATCTTATGGTAAAGCGTAACTTGTTCTTGAGTGGGTTCACGTTGATACTCCACACCCATTTGTGGCATGACAATCGTTACATCTGCTTTCTTTTCAGCTTCCTGAATTTCTGCTTTCATCTTATCTTCATCCAAATCAGACATATGTTTTTCATAGTCTTCAGATGACAGATTTGCTTCTAAACCATTATAAGCATAAGAATAACCTAAAATAGCGATTTTGATACCATTAACATTTTTAATTAAAATATCTTCTTTGTCACGGTCTTTCTTATAAACACCGATACTTGGCATGCCCAACTTATCAAATGTTTTTACCGTATTAATGGCACCAGAAAGACCTGAATCTAGGATATGATTGTGAGCCAAATCAACCACATCATATCCTGTGTCTTTCATAGCGTCCGCAATTTCACTGGGTGCATTAAACAACGGATAGCCAGCTAAAGGATAATCTGGGCTGATTGTTCCCTCGTAATCACCAATAGCTAAATCAGCACTTGAAATCCAGTCTTTGGCATATTCAAAGAAAGGCTTGAAATCATAAGTCCCATCAGCCTGTTCAGCACTACCGTAAAGACCATTATGAATAAGAATATCGCCATTAGCCATGACACGCGCCGTTTTCACCCGGCTTGGATGAGCTTTTGACTGGTGAGTCTTATCACTTGGGGAATGCTTTTCAAAAGCTAAACCATAAAAAGCTGCTCCCAATAAGCTAAGCAAAATAAATGCCAAGCAAGCAAAAGTTGTCTTTTTATAAATTATCCTATCTAACATCCTTAATCACACCTCCATGTGGTTATTATACCATTTTATGATTAGGCTTTCAGGATTTCACTGGCACTGAAAAAGTTGTTAAATAAGTAAGGTATTCAAGCTTAAAGATTAAAAAGCGAATCGTTAATTTAATAAATCTTCGAAGCTCAAGCTACTGTGTTTTATAAAACTACACTTTCACAAACAAAGAGACTAAGATTTTATGTCTCAGCCTCTTTTTATCAATTATAGTAAGCCATCAATCAAGTCATCAACTTCATCATGTTCTGCTTGTGGTGTAATTGTTGTCACCTTAATTCCAGCAACCGCACGTTCAACAAGTCCTTCAACATCCATACGTTTTTCATATTGTTCAACATTCTTGATTTTTGGATTAGTTTTTGGACGATCTGGTGCAAAAATCGTACAGCAATCTTCGAATGGTTGAATAGAAATGTCAAACGTATCGATTTTTTGTGCAATATCAATGATTTCTAATTTATCCATTGTTACAACTGGACGAATAATTGGTGTTGCAGTTACGGCATTAATGGCGCGCATACTTTCAAGCGTTTGACTAGCCACTTGTCCAAGACTTTCACCGTTAATGATAACCAAACCATTACGCTCTTCACGAATGCGGTCTGTAATGCGCATCATGAAACGACGTGTCAAAGTCATCAAGTAAGCTTCAGGAGCTTTTTCTTTGATTTCTTCTTGAATTTCAGTAAATGGAACTTCAATGAAATCAATGTTACCACCAAATTTTGTCAATTTACGTGTCAAATCTTGAGCTTTTTTAAGAGCACCTGGACTTGTGTATGGAGGGCTAGCAAAGTGAACAGCTTCGATATCAACACCACGTTTAAGGGCAAGGTAACCAGCAACTGGTGAATCAATACCACCAGACAGCATCAACATCCCACGGCCAGCTGTTCCAACAGGAAGACCACCAGCACCTTTAATATTTTCATATGAAAGATAAGCTGCTTCTTCACGAATCTCAACTTTTAGGTTGACATCTGGACCTTTCATTTGAGCTTGAATATCCGGTAAAACTTCAAATACTGCTGAACCAAGGAATTGGTTCAATTCGCGGCTGTCCATTTCAAAATTGTGGTCACTACGTTTACTTGTGATTTTAAAAGTTAATCCTTCATGATAAACGTCTTTCATGACATCTTGAACAGCTTTTTTGATAGTTTCAAGATTCTTTTCAACTTTGTAAGAAGGTGAGAATGCTTGAATACCAAAGATTTGTTTTAATGATTCAGCAACTGGGACATAATCTGTTCCATTCAAAAAAATGTGAGCGCGGTCACGATCAGCCACAACACGCACATCAGGATAAATAGAAAGAACGTGTTTCATGTTACGTTTCAATTTGTTGATGAAACGCATGCGGTTCTTTCCTTTAGTTGATAATTCGCCGTAGCGAACCATAATTTCTGAGTATTGCATAATTTATTAAAGAGAAGACTCTCTTTATCCTTTCTTATTGATTATCTTACTTTTTTTGTCTTTTCGTAAACTTGTTTGAAAATTGTTAAGAATTGTTCCACTTGTCCCATATCATTGTCGTCATCAAGACTAATGCGAACAGCTGATTGAGCCAATTTTGTTGGAACTCCCATAGCAATCAAAGTACCTGCTGGTTTTCCAGCTTTTGATGAACAAGCTGAAGTTGTTGAAATATAAATTTCATGCTCTTCAAAGGCATGAACCACAACTTCTCCACGAACACCTTTAATGCCAAATGTTAAAATGTTTGGTGCAAATGTATCATCCTTACCAGAGAAAATGAGGATATCCTCGTGTTTAGCAAGTTCATCATAGATGATTTCTTTCATTTTAGCAATTTTTGGAAGTGCATAGGCCTCTTTGTCTGTAACCAAACGAAGAGCTTTAGCTGTCGCTGCAATACCAGCAACATTTTCAGTAGTTGAACGAAGATCGCCTTCTTGACCACCACCAGCTAGCAAAGGGTTGAGTTTTTTACCTTCTTTTTTATAAATAAAACCTACACCACGCACACTGTGGAATTTGTGCCCAGAAAAGCTTGCAAAATCAACACGATCTGTTAGATAATCAGCAGCTGGAATTTTCCCAATTGCTTGGACAGCATCCACGTGGAATGAAATTCCTGGTTTATCAGCCAATAGTTCTGAGATAGCTTTGATTGGTTGGATAGAACCGATTTCGTTATTAACAGCCATAATTGATACAAGAGTTGTATCTGGACGTAAAAGCTCTGCTAATTTTTCAACATCAACAAACCCTTTTTCATTAACAGGTGCATAAGATACTTCAAAACCGTGTTCGCTTAGCCATTTTGCAGACTCTTTAACAGCAGGGTGTTCGATATCAGAGACAATAATGTGTTTTCCATAACGCTCTTTTTCAAAAGCAACACCTTTAAGAACCCAGTTGTCACCTTCTGTACCGCCAGAAGTGAAAATAATCTCTGTGCTCTTAACCCCAAGTAGATCAGCAATTTGTTTACGACTGGCTTCTAAGATACGACTAGCTTTTGTTCCTAGATTGTGTAGACTTGAGGGATTTCCGTAAATTTTACTTGCCACTTCCTGATAAGTTCTTAGCACTTCAGGATAGGGAATTGTTGTGGCAGAGTTATCAAAGTAAATCATTTTTTCTTCCTTCACAAAAAAATCAATACTACCATTATAGCACAGTCTCTTATAAGTGTGAAAGCTTTAATCCTAAGTTTTTTAAGGCTATTTTTAAGAAAATGCTTTAAAATATTTTCTGAAAGAGCCCCATCTCATACTGGACTTTTAAAATGAAAAAACTATAATAGAATCATACGCGAAAAAGGAGTTAAAAATGTCTCAACATTATTCAAGACGTCAAAAAAAATCACAAAAAGATAAGGAACAAGCCCCATCAAAGCATATTAAAAAAGGCTTCTCCGCTTTTCAAAAAACAATTGCACTTATTGGTTCTATCCTTAGTATTATCGTAGCCAGCATTACAATCACTAACGCTGTGAAGGGATCTTCAAATCAGAAACCAACTGAAAAGTCAACTACAACTGTTGTTATTAAAGAAGGCAACAAGGGTAACAATAGTAAAACTGATACATCAGCATCAACCACTTACTCAAGTTCAGCTTCAGACAATACAACTTATAACGACGATGCTGACACAACCTACGATTCAAGTTCAGAAACACCAACCTATAGTTCAAGTGTTGACACAACTCAAGACAACACTCAAACAAGTTCTCAAGCAACATCTGATACTACAGCAGGAAGTGCTACTGAAACAAATCAATAATATCAAAGAGGAATGGGCTAATAAGAATTCCTTATCAGCCCACCTCTTTTTTACTAGGAAAATCAAATGACGACTTATATTGAAACACTAAATTGGATTCACTCTCATAAAGCTAACGGACGCAGACCAAGTTTAGAGCGTATGCGATACCTTCTGGATTTACTCAATAACCCACAGGATAAATTTCCAGCAATCCACGTTGTCGGAACAAATGGAAAGGGTTCAACAACAAGTTTTCTACAACATATTTTAACAAAGTCAGGTTACAAGACAGGAACGTTCACTTCTCCTTTTATCACGCGCTTTAACGAGCGAATCGCTATCAATAGCAAGGAAATTTCTGACCAGGATTTGGTAAAAACTGCGCAGGCTATTAAGCCTATTGTCGAAAACTATGATTTTCAAAATAAAGTCGGTAAAGTAACAGAATTTGAACTTGTTACTGCGCTCATGTTCTACTATTTTGCTAAAATCAATCCAGTCGACATAGCTGTCATAGAAGCAGGTATCGGCGGAACTTACGACTCAACTAATGTCTTTACAGCTAAAGCCGTCATTTGTCCGTCAATCAGCATTGACCACCAAGATACCCTTGGAGATACTTTGACAGAAATTGCTAGTCACAAAGCTGGCGTTCTAAAAACTCATGTTCCTTTTATCTTTGGTAAAATGGCACCAGACGTTCAACAAGTTTTTTATCAAAAAGCCAAAAACTTGAATTGTCCGACCTTTGAGATTAATAAAGACTTTTCAATCAGTGAAAACGGCAGAGCTTTTTCTTTCACCTACCAAGATAGAACTATATCAGACATCACTTTGTCAATGCTTGGACACCACCAAAGAGCTAATGCTTCATTAGCAGCCATGGCGGCTACCATCCTTAAACCTGATTTTGCTAACATTACCGAAAAAAGTATTAAAGATGGTTTACAATCAACAATGTGGGCTGGACGTTGCGAACTTATCAGAGATAACCTCATGCTAGACGGTGCCCACAATGAAGATTCCATCGCTAAATTAGCCGATCTTCTAAAAAAAGAGTTTTCAAATAAAACCATCCATATCCTTTTTGCAGGAGTAGGACGTAAACCACTCAATCAAATGCTTGAGGAATTGTCAGTTTACGACTTATCTGTTACAAGTTTTGACTTCTATCAGGCACAAGCTTTATCGGATTATCCTGAACAATACACCAAAGTGGCTAATTACAAAGATTGGCTTACACAAGCTAAACTGAAATCCGATGACTTATTTGTTGTCACGGGTTCGCTTTACTTCATTTCTGAGGTTCGAAATTACTTGCTTAATCAATAATCCCACCTGATTTTCAGATGGGATTTTTCTTTATTTTAGACTTTCAGCAAATTTACGTTTGATAAAGTTAGCTGAATTTTCAAGCTTGGCTTCTTCTTCTGCAGGTAATGTCAATTTAATTTGTTCAATAATACCTTCTCGTCCAACAATAGCTGGATAGCTAAGGTAAGTATCTAATGGTTCATAGTAATTTGAAACAGGAAGTTCTTCATGACTATCTGAAACAACGGCAAGTGCTAAACGAATCGCTGCGCTTGCAATACCATAACTAGTGTATTTCTTACCATAAAAGACAGTATGACCACCAATCATAGCCTCATGAGCAATTTCGTCAAGTGTTTCATCGTCAGTAAATTTTGAAATAGGTTGACCTTTAACCCGAACTTGACTCCAAGCTGTAAATTGTGAATTACCATGTTCACCCAAATTGTAACCATAAACACTACGAGCATCAACACCAAATCGTTCTGAAACAGCACGTTTCATACGAGCCGTATCAAGTAGGGTACCAGTTCCAATAACACGTTCTTTTGGAAGTCCAGAGTAGTGTTGATAAAGGCTAGTAATCACATCAACTGGATTTGAAATAGCAATAATAATGCCTTTAAAACCAACTTCTTTCAATTTTTTAGCAACACCAGGCACTTCTTTTGCAGTAAATGGCAACTCAGCAAAACGGTCTGCATTAGGATTATCTTGGAGTTTAATATTCCCTAAAGCAGAAATCACCACATCAGCATCTGCTAAAGCTTGATAATCATTAATTACAATATTAGCATGTTGATTCAAATTTGCTGCTGCATCACGAAAATCGACGGCATCAGCTGTCACTTTCTTTTCATCTATATCAATTAGTACATAATCATCAAATGCTCCCTGAGCAATCAGCCCATGAGCAACTGTTGAGCCGACATGACCCATTCCAATAATTCCGACCTTACGTGACATAAAACAACCTCCTTATAAAGTTATCAATCATTATAGACCTTTCATCCTGAAAATACGAAAAGAACCTAACAAGAAATGTTAGGTTACAATAGTTATTTCAAAAGATCTTGTAGTGGTCCAAAAATGATTTTTTCAAGATCTGCTACATACACTGATAATGATTGTTGCGCACCAAGATAGGCTTTCAAAACTGGATTTGCTTCAATTTTAGCCCCTAGTTCTTGCATTTTAGTTTGTTCATCACCTGTAGGCATTTGGCCAGATTGCAATTTTGCATAAAGCCCTTGTTGGAATTCAGTAAATTCTTTAAACAAGGCTTTGGCTTCTTCATCAGCATCAATGGCTGCGCGGCACTCTTGTGCTTTTTTGTATTCTGGAAGAACACGGATTTCGCGTTCCAATTCGTTTGCTAAATCATAAATATTTGCCATAATATATCTCCTTAATTAATATGAACTTTATAATCAGTATTTTCACTAATAACCTTTTTAGCATGCTCTAAATCTTTAGCATTCTTAAACGAAATCTGTAAGATACCATTGATATCTTCACGATTTTCCTCGTTAACGTGAATGTTAACCAAAGACGTTCCACGAAGTAATTCCAAGATTCTTAAGATAACATCTTCTTCGTCAGGAACATCCACAAAAAGATCAAAGGCGCTTTCTACACCACCACGTTTATGAATTTGCATTTCCTTACGTGTCTCTTTAGCATGGTTGAAGTAATTCCAAATGGCATCACCATCACTCTTAGAAATAAGTTCTTTAACCGCATCAAGTCTCTCTTTAAAATCATCAATGCGGCCTATAACTGCTTCTTTATTTGTCAAAAGAATGCTGGTCCACATTCCTGGCTCACTTTCGGCAATACGTGTCATATCTCGAAAAGCACCAGCTGCAAAATGATTAGCCATTTCGTGTTCAGTCGCATAATCACCCGCTTGTTCCATCAAACTTGCAGCAAGAATGTGAGGAAAATGCGAGATTTGACTGGTCACACGATCATGCTCAGCTGCATCGATTTCCACATAACGTGCGTGCAAGCCAGACAAAATTCCTTTAAGTTCATCGATTGTTCCATCAAGCGTTAAAGAAGATGGTGTAAAAATATAATAAGCATTCTCAAAAAGATTAACATCGGCAGCAATAGCACCTGATTTGTGTGAACCTGCCATTGGATGTGAGCCAACAAAACGAACCTTTTTACCAGCTAAGTACTTTTCACCTGCTTCAACGATTTCACCTTTGGTTGAACCAGCATCAGTTATGATGACATTATCTTTCAAATCCATTTCAGAAAGGATCTTAATAAATTCAATCGTTTGTTTAATTGGAACCGCCAAGATAATCACATCAGCCAATGGAGCAAATTCTTTAAAATCTGCTGTCGCTTGATCGACAATACCACGTTCAAGAGCAACATTACGCGATTTGTCAGAACGGTTGTATCCTAGGATTTTATAATCAGGATGGTCTCGTTTAATCCCTAAAGCAAGGGAGCCACCAATTAAACCTAAACCTGCTACGTAAATCACTTTATTTTCCATAGTTTCTCCATTTCCGGATTACAATTCCTTATAGAAAGAAGCTGAGCACCCTAGTCTCAGCTTCAGTCAACTGTTTATGCATTAAAAATGTTTGACATAATCACGATGACGAGCGACAGCTTCTTTTAATTCTTCGAGATTGTCAGAAGAGAATTTTTCAAGAATCTCATCAGCCACAACTGTTGCTACAACAGCTTCCATAACAACACCAGCTGCAGGAAGAGCCGTTGGATCTGAACGTTCAACAGTTGCTTTGTATGGTTCATGTGTTTCAATATCAACTGACATCAAAGGTTTATAAAGCGTTGGAATAGGCTTCATGACACCACGAACAACGATTGGTTGTCCATTCGTCATTCCACCTTCAAAACCGCCAAGATTATTAGTGCGACGAGTGTAACCTTCTTCTTCGTTCCAAAGGATTTCATCCATTACTTGGCTTCCTTTAAGGTAACCATCTTTGAAACCTAAACCAAACTCTACACCTTTAAAGGCATTGATAGAAACAACCGCACCAGCAATCTTAGCATCAAGTTTTTTATCCCATTGAACGTAAGAACCAAGTCCAACAGGAACGCCACCAACAACTGTTTCAACCACACCACCAATGGTATCCCCATCTTTCTTGATTTGGTCGATATAATCTTTGATTTCTTGCTCACGTTCTTGGTTAACAATTGAAACTTCAGATTGACTTGCTAATTCTTTAATTTGTGAAACCGTAAGGCCTTCTGGAACATCGATTTCTTTGCCACCAAATACCACCACGTGGTTAGCAATTTCGATATCAAGTTCAGCCAAAATACGTTTAGCAACTGCACCAACTGCCACACGCATTGTTGTTTCACGTGCAGACGAACGCTCTAAAGAATTACGCAAATCTTCAAATCGATATTTCATACCACCAACAAGGTCCGCATGACCTGGTCGTGGATGAGTAATTTTACGTTTTGTTTTTAAGGCATCATCAATATCTTCAACAGCCATAATATCTAACCATTTTTGATGGTCTTTATTAATAACGTTGAGGGTAATTGGAGCACCAGTCGTCTTACCGTGACGTACACCAGATGTGATTTCAACTTTATCTGACTCAATTTTCATACGTCCGCCGCGGCCATAGCCGCCTTGGCGACGTTTTAAATCAACATTAATGTCGTCAGCAGTTAAAGGAAGTCCTGCAGGAACTCCTTCAATAATTGCAGTTAAACGCGGTCCGTGAGATTCACCAGCTGTCAAATATCTCATATTACTTCTCCAAATACTCTTTCATCTCTTCAAGGGGGATCTGATTAATCGCTGCACTACCAAGCTCTGGTACGATGACGGTCTTAATCATTTTACCGCGAGCTTTCTTATCATGTACTAAAGCACCATAAAGCTCATCAACATTCCAAGGGTGATAGTCTGTTGGCAAACCAAATTTTTGGCACATATCAAAAATGTCTTTAGTAATGCCTTTAGGCATTAAACCTTTCGCTTCGGCAACACGAGAAATTTGTACCATACCAATCGCTACAGCTTCACCATGCATCACTTTACCATAACCTGCTGTTGCTTCCACAGCATGTCCAATGGTGTGACCAAAATTAAGATAAAGTCGAACGCCATTATCAAGTTCATCTTCCACAACGACTTTACGTTTTACATTACATGAACGGTAGATAATGCTCTCAGCATGATTTAAAATGCTTTCTGGTGAACCATCCATAGCAGATAGTTCATCCCACAATTCAACATCATCGATCAAACCATATTTGATCACTTCTCCCATCCCTTCAATGAGCTCACGTTTTCCAAGAGTTTGAAGAGTTTCAGGATCAATTAAAACACCATCCGGTTGCGTAAAAGTACCAACCATATTTTTGGCAAATGGCGTATTGACACCAGTTTTACCACCAATTGATGAATCGACTTGAGCAGTCAAACTTGTTGGAATTTGTAAAAAATGAATGCCACGCATATAAGTAGACGCTACAAAACCAGCTAAATCTCCAACGACACCACCACCAAGTGCAACAATACCATCGCTACGTGTCATGCCGTTTTTAACCAAGAATTCATACGCTTTATTAACTGTTTGAAGATTTTTTGAAGCTTCACCTTCTAGAAAATCAAAAACAATCACTTCAAACCCAGCATTCTCAATGCTAAGTTTAACTTTTTCGGCATACAAACTTCCAACATGGTTATCTGTAATAAGGGCGATTTTTTGAGGTTGCCATAATGACTTTACCCAATCACCGGCTTTAGCTAAGACACCTTTTTCAATCACAATATCATAAGGTGTTTGAGGGAGATTAACATTCAATTTCATTAGCGTCACCTATATTATCCTATTTTGTATTGTACTTTTCTTCTAAAGCTGACCAAATTTCAGCTGTTGGCATAGTCTCACCAGTCCAGATTTCAAATGCTTCTGCAGCTTGGAACAATAACATTCCCAAGCCATTAAGCGCTTTGAGACCTTTGATTCGTGCTAATTTCAAGAATGGTGTTTCAAATGGTTGATAAATCGTATCAGCTACCAACAACCCTTCAGGAAATTCAAAATCTTCTGTGATAATCATTGATTTTCCATCCATTCCAACACTTGTCGCATTGACAAAAAGTTGTGATTCCAAAACCTTTTCTTGAATTGTTTTCAAATCTTCGACTGGATAAACTGTGATAGATACACCAGTTTTATCAGATAGTTCTTTAGCTTTATCTCGAGTCACATCCAAGAACTGTGTCTGATTGAAAATGTTAATATGACCAGCACCATTTAGTGCTGCTTGTGCAATAAGAGCCGTTGCAGCTCCTCCGCCACCAAGAATCGTCATTGTTTTGCCTTTGACATCAAAATCAGCAAAAGTAGACAGACTTCTAAAGAAGCCAATACCATCTGTATTATGGCCAACCAATTTGCCGTCACGATTAATAACAGTATTAACCGCACCAATCAGAGCTGCTGAATCAGTCAATTCATCCATATAAGGCATGACTTTTTGTTTGTATGGCATTGAGATATTAACACCAAACATGTCATAACGTTTAACATTTTCCAAAGTAACCGCTAGATCTTCCTCAGGAATATCCCAGGCAACATAAACACCATTAACACCAGTTTTGTCAAAAGCGTAATTATGAATGAATGGTGAAATAGAGTGTTTAATTGGCGTTGCCACAACAGCGGCTAAGCGAGTGTATCCATCAATCTGCATCAAGTACCTCCCTAATACGTTTCATATCGGCAAGAGCAACCTGTCCAGGTGCACTTGTTTGGTCTAGGCTTGCAAAAGACCATGATGATCCAAAAACGTCAACAGCAAAACGCGAAACGCGTCCTAGTTTCCCCATTGACATAGTGGCATACTCTTGTTCAGGATTTAACGTTTTAAATCCGCGAGTATAGTTCATCAAGTCAATAACATCTTGTTCACTTTGAGGCATAACAGCAACTTTTACCACACGAGGGGCTAAAGACGTTAGCTCAGAAAATGATTCCATCAAGTTTTCAGGAGTCTCTTCAAAATTATGATAAGACAAAACTAGATTTGGAAACTCTAACATTTGTTGAAAGGCTTCTTTATGTGAAAAATATTCAAAGTCAATATAATCTGGGTGGTAAATAGCATTGATATTTTTCAAAAGTTCAACATATTCATCGTCAGATAGGCTCAGATTACCACCTTCTCTATCTGTACGAATGGTAAAAATAATTTCTCTACCGGAAAATTTTTCAAAAATAGCTGGCGCAACAGTCATAATATCTTCTTTGGCTAGGTAATCAGCTCGCCATTCGATAATATCGACATCTTCAAACCTCGAGATGTCAATCGACTGCGCCTCTTCTAAATCTTTCGGCATAATAGGTACTACTATCTTCATTTCTCAACCTTTATTGTAAATACTTTCAAATAATTACTGCTCATATCTGCTTTGTTAACCGTGAAATCACTTGGCAATTGTTGCAAGCGAATATACTCATGCTTAACAGAAGCAAATCCTTTTTCCAATTGTTTCTTAAACTGTGCCACAGTCAAATTAGCTGCATTTGTAGAAGCAATGATTGTGCCATCATCTGATAGAACTTCCAATGCTTGGCTAATTAAACGGTGATAGTCTTTAGCAACAGAAAATGTTTGTTTTTTATTACGAGCAAAACTTGGTGGATCGATAACAATCAAATCAAAAGTCAAGTTTTTACGCTTAGCGTATTTGAAATATTCAAAAACATCCATGACCACAAAATGATGATTAGTCAAATCTAGGCCATTAGCTTCAAAATGCACTTGAGACAATTCACGAGAACGTTTCGCTAAGTCTACAGAAGTTGTTTCAGTAGCACCACCCATAGCAGCTGCAACTGAAAAAGCTGCTGTATATGAAAACATGTTCAGAACACGTCTTCCCAGACCTAGTTCATTAATTAAAGCATCACGGACTTCATGTTGATCTAAAAAGATACCTGTCATCAGACCATCATTCATGAAAACACTGTATTTGACACCATTTTCCAAAATTGTAAAGGTTTCAGGTGCTTCTTGACCATAAATGTGAGCTGACTCATAATCAAGTCCTTTAAAGCGAATTTTTTCATATCCGCCTTTTACCGTAGGATAAACTTTTTGAAAGGCTTCGACAATGATATCACGATACTGATAAACAAAAGTGTTATACCAAGAAAATACAACAAAATCAGCATAACGATCTATCGTCACACCACCGAAATTATCGCCATCTTGATTAAATAATCGGTAAGCCGTTGTTAAATCAGAATTCTCAAAATGTTGTCGCTTTTGCTTAGCCTTGCTAAACAAGCTAACAAAATAAGACTCTGTCAAATCAATCTTTCCTGTTCCTAAGAACCAACCAATTCCTTTATTCTGACGAGAAAGATAAGCCGTTCCTAAAAACTGACGTGAATGATTATAGAGTGCAACTAATTGATTATCTAAACCAAGTTGATGAAAATCTTTTCCATCCAAAAGTTGAATACCACGCTTAATTTTCTTTTCAACGAAAGAATCCACGTATAGTTTGTTCATGAAGCCTATTATATCAAAAATTCTGAATTTTTCCCACTAAATTTTATATTTCTTACCTATTTTACAGTGCAGTAAACCATATCTAGCATGGAAAAAACGAACAAAAGAAGAAACCGATTCAGCCTTGACTACTATTAAGTAAAAATTTCCACCTTTCTTTTCACCAGAATATCAAAAAATCAGACAATACTATTACCTTAGGTTGGCCAAATCCCTTAAAAACAAGGTACAGTTCCTTGTACTAAAAATCTTGTCTTTGTGTTATAATTGAAACTGAGATTTTATCTTTAGGAAAAAAAGAATAAAGGAAGTTCCTACAGTGAAAAAAATGAAACAAATTATCTCTCACGTGGTTAATACACGTTTGGGATTTATTTTGACACTTTTGGCCTTTTATTGGCTTAAAACTATGTGGGCTTATCACGTTGACTTTAGTCTTGGACTAGAGAATCCGTACCAACTTTTATTATCAATTGTCAATCCTATTCCTCTCGGATTGCTTCTACTCGGGTTAAGCCTCTATATTAAGAGAACACGTGTTTTTTATATCGTTAGTTGGATTATTTACACAATATTAAATATTCTTCTTATTTCTAACTCGATTTATTTCCGTGAGTTTTCGGATTTCATTACTGTAAGTGCTATGCTGGCAAGCAGTAAAGTTTCTGCTGGTCTTGGTGACTCAGCCCTTAACTTACTGCGTGTTTGGGATATTATTTACATTATTGATTATATCGTTCTACTTGCACTATTTGCTACTAAGAAAATTAAAGTTGATAATCGTCCATTTAACAAACGCGCTAGCTTTGCTATTACAGCCTTATCAACTCTTTTATTTTCAGTTAACCTTTTCATGGCTGAAATTGATCGACCAGAGTTGTTAACACGTGGCTTTTCAAACGTTTACGTTGTTAGAGCTCTCGGCTTACCATCATTCACAGCCTATAGCGCTAACCAAACCTACCAAACAGAGAAGGTTCGTAGTGAAGCTACAGCTTCAGACTTAAAAGAAGCAAAACAATACGTTTCTGAGCATTATGCAGCCCCTAACTCAAAATATTATGGTATCGCCAAAGGAAAAAACGTCATCGTCATCCACTTAGAAAGTTTCCAACAATTTCTGATTGACTACCATTTGCAAGTTGATGGAAAATCATATGAGGTCACACCTTTCCTTAATTCACTTTACCATTCAAATTCTACTCTTGCATTTTCAAACTTCTTCCACCAAGTTAAAGCTGGTAAAACTTCTGATGCTGAGACCTTAATGGAAACATCACTATTTGGACTTAGCAGTGGTTCTTACTTAGTTAACTACGGTGGTACAAATACAGCTTACGCTGCTCCATCAATTCTCGGACAAACCGGTGACTATACAAGCGCTGTGTTCCATGGTAACGTTGGTACCTTCTGGAATCGTAATAACGCTTATAAACAATGGGGCTACAATTATTTCTTCGATTCATCTTATTTTACAAAACAGAATAGTGAAAATTCTTTCCAATACGGATTAAATGATAAATACATGTTTGCAGACTCAATTAAATATCTTGAGCACATGCAACAACCATTCTACACAAAATTCATTACTGTAAGTAACCACTACCCATACACTAGTTTAGCTGGGAATTCTGATGAAGAAGGTTTCCCTCTTGCTAAAACAGATGATGAAACTATCAATGGTTACTTCGCTACTGCAAACTACTTAGATTCTGCCATCAAAGCTTTCTTTGATTACTTAAAAGAATCTGGATTATATGACAACTCTATTATCGTACTTTATGGTGACCACTATGGTATTTCAAATTCACGAAATACAGACTTGGCACCACTTCTTGGAAAAGACTCTGAAACTTGGACAGGTTATGACAACGCCATGTTACAACGTGTTCCATATATGATTCATATCCCTGGATATACTGAAGGCCACATCAGCAACACCTTTGGTGGTGAAGTTGATGCATTACCTACACTTCTACACCTACTCGGAATTGATACAAGTAACTTTGTTCAATTAGGTCAAGATTTATTATCTAGTGACAACAAACAAATCGTTGCTTTTAGAACTTCAGGTGATTATGTTACTCCAACATATACAAGTTACAGTGGTCGCTTATACTATACTGACTCTGGTCAAGAGATTACAAATCCTGACGAGAGCACTCAGGAAGCAACTAAATCCATTCGTGATGCAGTTGCAAAACAACTCTCCGTTAGCGATGAAGTGCAAACAGGTGACCTTCTCCGCTTTGATAACAATGGTTTAAAAGAAGTTGACAACTCATCTATTTCTTATACCGATTCTCTGAAATCACTTAAATCAATTGAGAAAAAACGTGGAGATCAATCAACAAGCTTGTACAGTGAAAATGGAAATCAATCAACTGTCGATCTCTTCAAAGCACCAAGTTATATGCAACTTCACGAAAGTTCTACCAGTGCTGAATAATACAAAAGACTTGCCTATAGGCAAGTCTTTTTTTATCCCCACAAGCAAAATAATCATGACCTACTAGTGCTTATACTTACTGTCAGTAACTAAGTATTCTAATCTGACAAATCTAGCAAAAAAAAACTAACCAAAGGTTAGTCTTTTAATTAATTCTTATTT
Organism: Streptococcus vicugnae; assembly: GCF_016461705.1. Classification (GTDB taxonomy): domain Bacteria; phylum Bacillota; class Bacilli; order Lactobacillales; family Streptococcaceae; genus Streptococcus; species Streptococcus vicugnae. The sequence goes on from NZ_JAEMHW010000001.1 coordinate 63,072, forward strand.
ACCAAGTTTAGCTTTAGCTGCATCTGCAAGAGCTGTGAAAGCTGCTGCATCGTTAACTGCTAAATCAGCAAGCATTTTACGGTTAACTTCAATTTCAGCCAATTTCAAACCGTGCATCAATTGTGAGTATGACAAACCGTTCATACGAGCTGCCGCATTGATACGTGTGATCCAAAGTTTACGGAAATCACGTTTTTTCTGACGACGGTCACGGTATGCATAGTAGTAAGAGTTCATTACTTGTTCTTTTGCAGTACGGAACAAGATATGTTTTGCACCATAGTAACCTTTAGCAAGTTTCAATACACGTTTACGACGTTTACGAGATACAACGCCACCTTTAACACGAGCCATTTATATTCTCCTCCAAATAATTCTTAATAATATCGAGTAATTGCTTTTGTCTTATTTAAGACCTGAAAGCATTGCTTTAATACGTTTGAAATCTCCTGAGTGCACCATAGCTGCTTTACGAAGATGACGACGTTGTTTTTTAGTTTTACCGTGGAAACGGTGTGAAGTAAATGCGCGGAAGCGTTTCAATCCACCAGAACCTGTACGTTTGAAACGTTTAGCTGATGCGCGGTGAGTTTTTTGTTTTGGCATTTTAGAATTCTCCTCTTAAAATAGTTTAAAATTGACAATTATTTTTTGTCTGGAATTGGAGCAAGTTGCATGAACATTTGACGTCCATCCATCTTAGCTCTTTGCTCAATAATAGCAATATCTTGCGTTCTTTCTGCAAATTCAGCCAATACCTTTGCTCCAATTTCTTTGTGAGTAATCATACGACCTCTAAAGCGAATTGAGACTTTCACTTTGTTTCCTTTTTCAAGGAATTTACGGCCGTTACGAAGTTTAGTCTCGAAGTCACCTTTATCGATAACTGGGCTAAGACGAACTTCTTTAACAGTCACAACGCTTTGTTTTTTGCGTTGTTCCTTACGTTTCTTTTGATACTCAAATTTGAACTTTCCGTAGTCCATAATTTTAGCAACAGGTGGCGTAGCTTGTGGTTGAATTAGAACCAAGTCAACATTAGCATCGTCAGCAATAGCCTGAGCTTCTGATAATGGTTTAATTCCTAATTGTTCACCATCAAGACCAACGAGACGAACTTCGCGAACGCGGATTTCATCGTTAATGAATAGATCTTTCTTAGCTATGATTTTCACCTCTTTATTTTTTTAGAGAAAAACGAAACGGACTTGATAACTCAAGCCCGCACACACGTAATATTCCTATTGGAATCTTTGACATGTTGGGCCAGACAACCGTAGTCGCAAGGCGAGAAGTTCTCACTTCTGCTTTTCTCATTGATTATATTCTATCATAGAGACTAATCCATGTCAATGATTTTTTCCGCTTTTTCTTGAATAAATTTCACAACACCGTTAATATCAACACCTGTTGTATCAAATGTGATTGCATCTTCAGCAGCTTTTAATGGTGAAACTTTTCGATGACTATCTTTGTAGTCACGTTCTGCAATTTCACGTTTAAGTGTTTCAAAGTCTGTTTCAATTCCTTTTTCTTTATTTTCTTTGAAACGACGTTCTGCACGTTCTTCAACAGAAGCAATCAAGAAGATTTTTAGTTCTGCATCTGGTAAAACAACTGTACCAATATCGCGACCATCCATGATGATTGCACCATTTTCAGCAATGCGACGTTGTTGTCTTACAAGTTCTTCACGAACTTCTGGAATAGCAGCTACCCATGAGACGTTATTTGTCACATCGTTTTGGCGAATGGCAAGGGTAACATCTTTATCGCCAACAAATACTGTTTGACTACCATCTTCAGCGCGACCAAATGACACTGGATTATTAGCCAAAGCTTTTAAAATACCTTCTACATCTTTTTCTGTTAATTTATTTTGTAACGCTAAATACGTTGCTGAACGGTACATTGCTCCAGTATCAAGATAAGTATAGCCAAGATTTTTAGCAATAATCTTGGCTACTGTACTCTTACCACTTGAAGCAGGACCATCAATCGCAATTCTAATTGATTTCATGATTCCTTTTCTTCCTAATTAATGTGTACTTCATCTCCAGGATTTGCATACCAGTATCCTGAAGTCATGTGGTCAGGATTAAGTTCATAGAGTTTGTCAACTGAAATTCCTGCACGTGCAGCAATTGATGCCGCACCTTCACCAGACATAACTGTAATGGTATCCCCATTACCTTCACTTGATGATTCAGTTGTGTCACTTGAATTAGCATCTGTAGACGAAGCTTCCGTTGATTCTTGTGAGCTTTCTGAACTTGTCGCTTCAGATGAAGAGACAACACTAGATGAAGCGCCATAAAAATTGGATGTTTCTGACGCTTTATCACCACCACGATTTGAAGTGTAAAAAACAACAAACAAAATCGCAACAACAATAACAAAGAAAACACTCAATAAAGCTGTCAACAAAGGTGTACTGATAACTGAACCTTTTGTTTTACGGCTAATTCTGATTTCGTTGTCATCGACTACTTTTTCTTCCCATGGTTGTTTTGCCATAATGTCCCCTTGTTAAATATATCAATTCATATTACAATAATAACATGAAAGTATCAATAATTCCTGAAAAATGTATTGCCTGTGGCCTCTGCCAAACATATTCTAATCGTTTTGATTACCATGACGATGGCATTGTAAAATTTGCTGATTCTGATTTACTAGAACAAGCAATTCCAGACTCAGACAAAGACACACTTCTCGCTGTCAAATCTTGTCCAACCAAAGCTCTTACAATTTAGTAGGAGCTTTTTTGTTAGACTTATAAGCTTCAAAATAATCAAGTTTAATAAAATTATCCGTCAATTCAACCGTACCACGAAAATCTGGATGAACTGCCAAAGCATCTAAGAAATACTTCTTAGGCCATTTTCGCATTGAAAAAATTCTATCTTTCTGATTTTTGACTTTTAAAATCAAACCTGACTTATTCACTTCAACACACTCAATTTGTGCAATTGCAAGTCTTGATCTCTTAAATGGATTTAACGAAACAATTCGAAGTTTTCCATCTTCTTCAATCACAAAATAACGATGGAATCCCAATCCAACTAAAATGATAAAAATAGCGAATAACACAAAAAATTGACTTGGTATCTTTGTCCGCTCAAATAATAATGATAAACCGATAAACATCGGAACCATTGCAATCGACCAATAAATAACTGACCAAGATAATTCTGGTTGCCAATGGTATCGAATCTTTCCAAAGATTTTAATCATTACGGTCCTCCATTTAGCTAATTCTAACAAATAGCGCTTAGATAAAGCTTAATTATTTTTGAACGATTCCAATAATAACATCAACTGCTTTTTCCATTGTTTGAAGGCTGACAAACTCAAAGCGTCCATGCATATTTTCTCCACCAGCAAATAAGTTTGGTGTCGGAATACCCATAAATGAAATCTTAGAACCATCAGTTCCACCGCGAATTGGTTCAATAACAGGCGCGATGTCTAAATCTTCCATTACTTCTTTAGCTAACTCTACAGGAGTCATATCTTTTTCAATGACTTTTTTCATGTTGTAATACTGATCACTGAGCGTAACAAGAACACAGTCTTTGCCAAGTTCAGCATTCATTTTATCGGCAATTTCTTGAACTAATTTTTTACGATTTTCAAATGATTCATCTTCGAAATCACGAATAATATATGAACTGTGTGCTTTTTCAACACTACCTTCCATGCCATGCAAGTGGTAGAAACCTTCGTAACCTTCAGTATTTTCTGGACGATCAGCTTCTGGTAATCGATTATGGAAATCAATTGCTAATTGTAAAGCATTAATCATTTGATTTTTAGCTGTACCTGGGTGAACATTACGTCCCATGAAATCAATCTCTAAACTTGCAGCGCTGAATGTTTCATATTGAAGTTCACCAAGCGGACCACCATCAACAGTGTAGGCAAAATCAACATTGAAATCATCAACATCAAATTTATTAGCTCCGACACCAATTTCTTCATCTGGTCCAAATCCTACTCGAATTTCACCGTGTTTGATTTCAGGATGAGCCACCAAATACTCAATGGCTGTCATAATTTCAGCAATACCTGATTTATCATCTGAACCAAGAAGAGTTGTTCCGTCAGTTGTTACCAAAGTTTGACCAAGATAATTATTCAAATTTGGAAATTCTTCTGGTGAAAGAGCATAACCAGATTCACCTAATTCAATAGAACCTCCAGCATAATTGTCGATAATTTGTGGATTGATTCCTTCTGCATTAAAATCGGCTGTATCCATGTGAGCAATAAATCCGATTTTACGTGTTTTTGTTGAATCGTTAGCTGGTAGCGTACCAACAAGATAACCATTTGTTAAATAATGAACATCTTGCAAACCAACAGACTCCATCTCAGGTTTCAAAATGTTCAAAGCGAAATCGACTTGAGTTTGTGTCGATGGTGTTGTAGTACTATCTGGATTACTACGTGTATTAACTTTAACATAGGTTAAAAAACGATTTAATAAGTTTTCGTAAGACATCATTCACCTCTATTTTTCTCGTTAACTATTATATCACATAATCGGTTACAAAAAAACAACCACATGGGTTGTTTTTTAAGTAAGCTTCACTCAAAAATAGTAGAGTTATTTTGAAACATGATAGTAGGCCTTGTTAGCCAAATCACCTGAATTGATATCAGCTGATGAAATCACGCGATCTTTTGAGACGTCTGTGTTATCAGCTTGTCCATTTAGATAATCTGATGAAAATGAGGTCCCTGCAGGAACAATATACAAAGTAACATTTGATCTTGTACCTGTCTGAACATCTAATAACAGAATACCGTTTTGATCGATATCTAACATGTTAGGTGTCATGCCTTCTGTCGCAAGTCCAGTATCATTAAATGTCAAAATATCACCTGATGCATTTTGCCAATTTCCAGCCATAGTAGAATAATTTGCTTTTAAAATAGCACCTGTGTAAATTGGTTCAATGTCTTGTTCGGCTTGTGAAGATGAAGCTTCTGTTGAAGATGATTGACTTTCTGAAGAAACCGATGACGAAGTAATACTTGTACTTGAACTAGAAGTTGTGACTTTGGCACTTGTTTTAGTTGCTGAACTTTGTTTTGTATGATTTTCCGAGTGATTTGTACAAGCTGTCACCATACAAAGTGACAAGACTAAAGTCAGAACAAGTTTTAATCGCTTTTTCATCGTTATTCTCCCCCTTTTACAAAGTAAATCGACCAGTGTAATCAATACTTTCATCTAGCGCATGAGATAATTTTGGTGAAACACTTGTGTATTGCCATGCAGCTGTATTTGAATAGTAAGATAAAGACTTAGCTGATTCTTGATCCAAATAGGTATAAGCATACAAATAATGCGCTACCCAGAGATTTGACAAACCAAATTTAGCTGTGTTTAATTTTCCACCTTTAGTGTCCAACCAGCTTGCCATTGTGTAATAAACATTATTACTATAGCCAAGTCGATTCATCTCATCTTTCCATGCTTGTGTATTACCATTAAGGTCACCATTTAGCATTGCACGCTCTTCCATATCATTAACCATTGTTGTTGATCCTGAAAGTCCCATTGATTTAGCAACACTGACAAAGTACTGTGCTTCTGCTCTTGCTTCTACAGCTGTCTCATAATGAGAATAATGGTAGGCAGATACTTTTAAGCCAGCGTCTTGAGCATTGGCAATCTGTGCTCGAGCGTATGGATTCGTGTATGATGTTCCTTCAGTTAATTTAACAACAACCCCAGTAATTCCTTGACTCTTCAATGATTGATATTCACTAACTGAAATTACACCATTGTGGCTACTAATATCAATGAAATATGATGGGGCGTGAACCGGCTTGTCAGCGTTCAATGCATAAGTTCCGAGATTGAATCCTGAAGTTGTGCTATCAGTGAAATCAACATAAACATGAACCGTATAGTCACCCTTGATATAACCATGATTTTTCTCATTAACCATCACAGTAACCACACCATCATAAACATCAGAAGTTGTATACCAGTGAAGATTAGATTGATTACTTTCAGACCATGCTGCAACAGTAACGGATTTGATTTTTTTAGTATTTTCAGACTCAGCTACACGAACTTTTAAAGTACCACCATTTGCATCATGATTTTGAACCGTTACAGATGGGGCAACAACATAGTTTTCAGTTGCTAAATCAACACCATTTGTTGCTGTTAATCCTTCAAGAGAATGACTAACTTGACTTTGACCATAAACATGAATATTATAATGTCCTGATTCAAAATTGTGTTGTTTTGGTGAAAATGTTAATACATATGTGCCATCTGCTTGTTTAGTAGCCTGATACCATTTAATATCATCTTGACCATTCTTCTCTGTCCAAATTGGAAGCGTAATACCAGTAATATAAACAGGAACATTTGAAACAGTTACTTTAACCTTAGCATCACTTTCTTTAGTAATCGTTGCTTTAACTTCCGGTTTTGGAACGTTGATTGATGTCGCGCTGATGCATGTCATCTTGCCATTAATTACAGCATAAGTATGGATGAGATATGTACCATAATCACCTGTATAAGCTGCAGTCAATTGGCCATTAGCTGGCACTTGATACCACTTAAGATCATCTTGATCATTTTTAGCTGACCAAACGGCATGTGACACCTGTAAATCTGTGCTAATATCACTTGGCATAGTAATTACAATACCATTTTGAGTGAGTTTTGCTTCGACATGGACATCGCCAAATTGATAACCTGCTTCAAAACGTGTTCCAAGAAGACCAACTAAACTATTTGTGACACGACTATTACCATACACATGAACATTGTATGTACCTGATTCAAAGTTATGTGTAGCTTCGCTAAAGATAACATAATAAGAACCATCTGCTGCTTTAGTAGCTTTATACCATTGAATATCATCCTGACCGTTAGCTTCTGTCCAAGTTGGAACTTGAATACTATCAATATAGACAGGCACATCAGTAATGGTTACTTTATAAGTTGTGGCGCTCTCTTTTGTAATTTTTGCTTTAGCACTTGGTTTTGGAACATCAATAGATGTCGCACTCAAGCAAACCATTTGACCCTTGATGACTGCATAGGTATGAATCAAATAAGTACCATAATCACCTATATACTTAGCTGTTAATTGGCCATTAGCTGGGACTTTATACCAAATAAGATCATCTTGATCATTTTTAGCTGACCAAACGGCATGATAAACTGTCAAATCAGAGCTGACATCACTTGGCATAGTGATTGCTATACCATTTTGAGTGATTTTTGCTCCAACATGAACATCGCCAAACTGATAATCACCTTGGAAGCTTGTTCCTGTTAAGCCTGTTAGAGAGTTGGTTACAGCACTTGTTCCATAGACATGAACATTGTACTGACCACTTTCCATATTATGTTCAGCGATACTGAATGTTTTGCTAAATGTACCATCTGCACTTTGACTTGTGCTATACCATTTGATGTCGTCTTGACCATCCTTTTCAGTCCAAGTTGGTAGTTGAATACTTGTGATATAAGCTGGAATGTCACTAACAGTCACTTTATAAGTTGTTTCATCAACTTTTGTAATTGTCACTTTAGCACTTGGTTTTGGAACATCAATAGAACGACCGTTTAAACCAGTCATTTGACCATTAAGATTTTGGTAAGTGTGAATATAGTATCTTCCATAAGACCCAGTATACTTAGCCACAACATGACCATTGCTATCAGCTGTGTACCAAATTAAATCATCTTGGCCATTAGTATCAGACCAAACTGCAAACATAATTTTAGCACCAGCTGGAATAGCTTTGTTATACTGAATATCAAACCCTTTGTTTGTTAGGCTAGCGCTAGTTACTTCTTTAACTGCTACTTTTGATGCAGCCAATTGATTAATTACTTTTTGGCTAACAGCTTGAACATTCGATGTTGAAACCTTAGAATCATTGATAATTGATGATGACAAACTGTTTTCAGATGATACTTCATCTAAATGATTATTTTCAGTCGTTTCAATACTATCATCAAGAGAGTTTTCAACATTCTCTTTCTGCTCTTCAGAAATTGAAGGATCAATCAGACTTGTATTGTCACTGTCAATCTTGTTAATTTCTTGACTATCAACAATTGCTGAACCTTGGTTGTTAACATCGGCTAATTCTTGAGGTTTGTTTTGAACATCAGATGATGGTAATGAGTTAGATGTTTCATTATCAACAGAATTAACAGTATCGTTATTCAACTGTGTTGATTCCGATTGTTCTACCGATGGTTGAACATTCTCAGTTACTGTCGCTGTCGGGCTTACTGTATTTTCATCAGCAAAAACTTGCCCCGAACTTAAAAAAGCTCCTATAATAATCGGAGATATTAGGCAGCTTCGAAGAATATTCTTTTTCAAATCAATCCCCCTCTTTCTATCTTTACTCAAAGATATTGTAACATGATTTTGAAAGCCCTTCAAGCACTCATACTTTCATCAAAATCATAACCACCCGTCAAACGGGTGGTTTGTACAAGGGCTATAAGCCCATAACACCAGCCAGCGCCTAAAGACGCTGGCTTTCACTTTGTTCAAGCCTATTGCTCTTGACTCGTCACAAGTCTCTCAAAGAGACGTTCGTAATCACTTACTTATCCCTAAAGAGATCTTCATATTCTTTAACACTCAACTTATATTGCACTATATCATGTTTTTCTTGTTCTTGAATATATTTTTTTATCGTCGCTTCGTTAAGTCCAACTGTACTTACGTAATATCCCTCTGCCCAAAAATGTCTATTGCCAAATTTATATTTTAAATTTGCGTGCTTATCAAACATCATTAATGAGCTTTTTCCCTTTAAATAACCCATAAATTGAGATACACTTATTTTGGGGGAATACTTACAAGCATATGAACATGGTCTGGCATTAAGTAACCTTCTATTATTTTTACTCCCTTATATTCACATAAACGCCTGAAGATTTCTCCTAAACTACTTCTGTATTGATTATAAATAACTTTTCGTCTATACTTAGGAATGAAGACGATGTGATACTTACACATCCACTTTGTGTGTGATAAACTATATGATTTATTAGACATACTTTTTATACTCCTTTCGCTAAGCAATAAGCTTGAACAACTTTATTGTACTGCGAAAGGAGTTATTTTATATAACTATTGTTACCCACCCGCATAGCAGGTGGTTGTTTTGTCTCACACCTTACGGAGTGAGACTGACTAAAGTCATATAATAAAAAAGGTGACATTTTAATGACACCTTTTTATGAATTAATCTGGATAAATGTAAGAAACATCACCACCCCAGAATGAATCAAGTGGGTTGAACCAGCCGCGGAAATTACCGATGTACTGTTTTCCAGCATAATTTGCTTCTTTAACTTGAATACGTGTGTTACTTGATACAGCAGTTACATAAGCTACATGACCATAGCCACCACCATCATGTGGCCAAACAACAATTGAACCAACTCTTGGTGTTGTTCCTACTCTAAATCCTTTTGCACGCGCATTAACTGCCCATCCACCAGCGTTTCCAAGCCGATTAGGAATCCAAGGCGCCAAAGATTTTACACCCCATGTACATTGACCAACTGGATAAGTGTTTGTTTCATTAATGTAAGTTGTAATGCGTGGAGTTGAGGTAGTGGTTGGTTTAGGAACATTAACTGCATTAAAGCCTGATGTTACCCTTAACCCTTCAAAATTATTACTAATAGCATTTTGTCCATAAATATGAACACTATAGTCACCAGATGCATAACCGTGATTCCCTAAATTGATTTGTGCTTTATAAATTCCATCTCCTATTTTTGTTGTCGTGTACCATTTGATATCATCTTGTCCATTTGCATTAGACCAAACTGGAACAGTAATTGAAGTAATATATTCTGGTACATCAGTTACTAATACATCATAAGTTGTGTCATTAACTTTATTAATCTGGTAAGAAACCTCTTGCTTATCAATTGTAATATCTTGACAACTTATCCCTGACATCTTTCCATCTTGTGATACATACGTATGAATATTGTATTTACCGTATCCACTATGATTTTTTAAATCAGCAATTGTTGTTCCTGTACCATTATCAGCATACCATTTAAGATCATCTTGATCATTTTCTTCTGACCAAACAGCATAATAAAGCGTTCCATTGGTTGGAGCATAAATATCCGTAGACATTCGAATACCACCATCTTTGAGACTGAGTGTCGGCGCTTTTGGACTGATTCGTGTATTTTCCATGACAACTCCAGATCTGCTACCATCAGTATAAGTAGTATAAACATGAGTATTATAATTTCCTGCATGATTACCATGATTAGCTAAATTAAACTGAACTTTAGCTTGACCATTCGAAACATTTGAACTTGAATACCATTTAAGATCATCTTGACCATCTTCTTCTGACCAAATAGCAACATCAATACTTTTAATCGCTTTTCCATTAGTAGATTGCTGTGCAGTTACCTCAAAAGTCTTACTTGCTATATCAAATGGTGTTTTAGTTACTAGGGCATCTGACTGTTGATCTGCCATAACCGAATTAGTAAGAAATGCCATGCTAAGCACAGCTGTCGACAATAAAGCTGATTTGATTTTATTCAAAAAGCTGTTCTCCTTTTAATATAATGTTTTACACTATATTAATTCGGAAAAACAGCTAGAAAATAATATAAATTTATCCTTTTTCTTTCACAATATAAACTGGGCGCTTCTTGGTTTCTAGGAAAATTTTAGAAATATACTTTCCAATAATTCCCAAAGCAAGCAACTGAATACCACCAATAAATAGGATGATACAAACTAAGCTCGCCCAACCCGAAACACTACCTCCTATGGTAAGTTTACGGATAATGATAAACAAGATTCCTAAAATCGATACAATAAACGAAATCGCTCCAGCCCAAAGAGATAAATCAAGTGGTGCTTCTGAAAAATTAATGAAACCTTCCATAGAATATTTTAATAAACTCCAAAAACTCCAAGAGGTTTCACCTGCAACACGTTCACGATTTTCGTAAGCGATGTATGTAACATCAAACCCAACCCAAGAAAAAATCCCTTTAGAAAAGCGGTTAACTTCGCCAAGTTCTAAGATGCTGTCTACAACTTGTCTTGTCATTAAACGAAAATCACGCGCACCATCAACCATTTCTGTATCAGAGACAGCATTAATAATTTTGTAAAACATTTTTGAAAAGAATGATCGGATAACGGGCTCACCTTTTCGATCGGCACGACGTGTCCCAACAACATCATAACCCTCTTTGATTTTTTCATACATATCAATCAAAAGTTCAGGCGGATCTTGCAAATCAGCATCCATAACAGTAATAAAATCACCATCTGCTGCTTCAAGACCAGCTAACAAGCCAGCCTCTTTACCAAAATTACGTGAAAATGACAAATAATGAACATTCGTAAAGCGTTTTGCAACATCCCGAAGAACTTTTAAAGTTTCATCCTTTGAACCATCATTGACAAAAATATAATCAAAAATCAATTGGTCCTTCATTTTTGCTTCAATTTTTTGAGTTTCCTCTAAAAATGGATAAATTGTTTCTTGTTCATTGTAGCAAGGAACAACAATAGATAGTTTTTTCATTGGACTCTCCTCAACATGAAATAACACGTCTATAAGTATAGCATAGTCTAAAATAATTTTCATAAAAAACTATGAAAATAAAAAAAGAGAAGGTCTCCCTTCTCTAAAATAAAGATTAAGCGTCACTGCTTTTTCAGTTTTTGTCTTACTCGATAAAGGGTATGGCTAATTTTACGAGCTCCTCTTTCAAGTTTGGTTGGTTCTGCATTCACAGTAATCAAATCAGAAATGTGACGCAATGGTGTCTCAAGTGTTGCTGAATCTTGATTTTTAATTTTTTCAATAATCTCTCTGTAGGTTATTTCAACACTATAAAGTTGTTTGGCTTTTGCTTTATCTTGACTAGCTTGTCCATAAATAGTTTCCTGATTATCCAACATTGATTTAATCATATCAGTCAATTCATCAACATTCCCCAAATGGTACATTGATCCAATTTTAAAAATATCATAAGCTGTCTTATGTCCCAAATTATCTGATAAAATTACTGGTAATCCCTTCAGTATTGCCTCAACATAAACTAGGCCAAATGTTTCTTGAGCAGATGTGAAAACACAAATATCTTTATCTGTCAAATATTCCCATGGATTCGATTTGAAACCTAAAAACGAAATGTTTTTAAGTTGATGCTTATTAATATAGTTTTGGCACTCTTTTTTATAATCATCATCCCATGGACCAATAAAAACAAGTTCTAAATTAGAATGTTCTTTTGTTTGCAGACGTTCAAAACTCTTAATGAGTTCAAGTTGATTCTTACGTTCATTAATTCGACCAACTGAAACTATCCTAACCTTATCTCCCTTAGCCAATTCCATGTCTGGAATTTGAGTATAAGGAACAAAACATCCAATCTTTCTATTTTGGAACAATTGTTGAAGACTATTATTTAAATTTCCTGATACACTAAAAATCTCTGTAGAATACTCTGAAATAAAATCACATTTATCAAGATAATAAGAAAATTCTTTTTCAGGGAATTCATGAATCAACCAGTAATGTGGAATACCTGCAAGTTTTGCTGCCACCGCTCCTTGAAAGACATTAACAGTATTTGAAACAACTAAATCAATGGAGTATTCTTCAATGATTTCACCAATTTCTTTAATATTTCGACGATAAGATTCTACACGATGTGCTTTAGAACCTGGTTTTCCACCAGGTGCATCCTCCCACCACCACTTGGCAGCAGGAAGGTATATCATCTTAATTCCAACTTCATCATAATGTTTTCGATGTTCGTCTTGCTGCGGTTCTGGAATTTCCTGACAGACACTATAAATATTATATCCTTGAGATACCAAGTATTTCATTAGATAAAAAATAGATATTTCTGCACCATTATCAAATGTTGTTGTTGGTGTAACAAATAAAATATTTTTCATGTTTAACCTTTTATTTCTAAAAAATTCATTTTAATCGCTTTAGTAGTAGCGCGTGCCATAATTGTTCGATAAGCATTTTCAGCTATTTGACTACGATAAGCTTTATTAATAATTAAAGCCTCTAATTTTTCTTCCCATTCAGTATCTGAAGCCAAAATACCGTCAATACCATCTTCGATCATATCCTCAAATGAACCTATCCTACTAGCAACGGTTGGCACCTTAACAGCTGCTGCTTCTAACCACTTAATTTCTGATTTTGCTTCATTAAAGGTTGAGTGAACCAGAGGAGCTAAGTTGATATCAATAGCAGAAATCAATCGCGGTAGCTCTTTCCAATCAACATAGGGATGGGTTACAATTTGCTCACCAAAACAAGCAATGTCTTCAGGAATATCCAAATGACCAGCTAAATGTAATTCTAAATACGGGTATTTCTTCAATAACAAAATAATAGCTGGCTTAATCATTTCAAAATTTTCATTATGGGTTATTGAACCAGAAAAATATGCCATCTTAACTTTATTGTCATCAGATTCTTTGTGTGGTGTCTGTGAACTAATAGCAACCAATTCTTCTGATAAGACATTACGATTTATAATCACAGTCTTTTTATAGTTTTTCAACTCTTTTGCCAACTGATTTGTCGAAGTAATGACCGCATCACATTTTTCAAGCATTCTGCCATAACCTCGAACACTCTCATCATAATTATTTTTATCTACTGCTGACAACCCCTGCGTATAAGCAAGTTGATCAGTGTATTTTGTATCAAAAACTAAATCATCAATGTCGTAGAAAACCGGAACACCTGTTTTATTTGCTAACTGACAAACTTGGTTTAAAATAGGAAGATCTGGTGCACGATAAATAATAATATGACTAGCACCTTTACAATCTAACAACTGTAGTTTTGACATGTCAACAACCTTCACATTATATCCTAATTGCTCAAGTTGCTCTGCTTTGTTTAATACACGATATCGAGTACATTGCGGAATAATATTCTCAACACCATCAATGATTAAAACATACTTTTGTTGTGCCTTTTTCTTAAAATCATCAATAATAGTCATGATGATTTCAACTGGATAATTTGTTTTTTCTTCAATGTATGAGAAAAGTTCAGGAATTTCGCTATGACGTTCCAATCCTTGCCAAATAAATTGATCATCATCGTAATTTGAGAATGCTGAATATTTTATTAAAGGAGATCCCTGTTTTAGAACTCGTAATGGATGTATGTACATCGCACTATCAGTTGTATCCCTAATCAAAGCATCATAACGAAAACCTAAATTAGCAAAATATTTTGTAAAATATGTTTCGTGTCTTCCAATCGCTTTTTGACGTGAATCTGTATCACTAAGTTTTTCCCAATAATGATAGAATGACTTTTGATGTAATAGACTACGTTCAATCACAACAAAATACGTTTGAATATGCTCCGGAATATAACCAAAAGGATTTACTCCTGTGAAGTCTGGTTGAACTTCTCCCAACGAAACACCCCAAAAATCCAATGATTTTGAATTAACTGTTGAAAAAACTTCTTCTAAATCTCGAAAAGGACCAATGTTAGTATCATTAACTAACAATAATTGATCATATTCCTTCAATTTTTCAGAGCCTAAATTTAGAATTCCTGCTCTAAAAGCCGCTACATCGTAACCCTTATTTTCTCTTAAAGTAACTTTACCGATTTTTTCTAAGCGTTCAATGTCTGACTGTGATAACTCACCATTAACAACAATGTAAATATCATCAACAATTTTAGCTAAGGCCTCTAAGAAAATAACTTTATACTCTTGAAGTGTTTCTTTTCCTTCAAAAATATTATAAATCAAAACACGTTTTACACGTGGAAGATAGTCATTATCTCGAAAATAATCTCGAAAAGCACGAAGAATAATACATCTTATTTTAAAGAAAGCCTTCTTCCCAAAAAGAGCAACTTTTTTTAAAAGTTGTTTCATTTTATACAGTAGTGCTTTTAATTTTACAAAAAAATGTTTGTTACCAATAATCCTCATTTTCATTTCCAATCTTTTTTCTATTATATATTCTACACTAAAGCTTGCTTTTTTTCACTAGTAAATCTATTTTGAAGAATAATATTACAATATAAAAAGAGAGCTTTATTGCTCTCTCGATATTTTACTATTGAAAATCAAAGAAATCAGAATGCTTCAAAATATACCCTTTTCCTTCAGACAAATCATACTGAATTAATTTGAGATCTTTAGCAATTTCTTTACCATCACCATCAAGTTTATCTTTATCAACACTAGCTTTATTTAAAACTTCCGTTAACAATGCATAATAAGGCGATACACGCGAATTTGTATGGGCTAATAATTCAGCTGGAAAATCACTAGAATTAACTAATGGATAATCATCTTTAACAGTACCATGATTTGACCAAATAAAATAATCAGTCAAATACTGCAATTCAGGATTATCCTTAAAGATTGATTTTGGATAAATACCTGGTAAATGATCTCCATAGAATACAACCGTAATTTTCTTATCAATTCCTTCTAATTGCTGTAAAAACTCCGCAGTGCTGCTATCAGTATAACTCAAAAGTCTCGCATAGTTCGTTAAGCTTTCATTTTGGTCACTTGTCAAACCTTCTCCACTTGCCGTAATATCAGTCAAATCAGTTGGAAACCATGGTCCATGGTTTTGCATGGTCATCACAGAAAAGAATTGGTTTTGATTAGTATCAATCTTAGAGAGAATATTATCATAGGTTGACGTATCACTTGGGTAAGCTCCCAAAATATTAACCTCTTCTGCAGTATCATCTGACCCTGATGTAGCAACAAATTTATCAAATTTTAATTTCATATACACTGAATTACGTGCATAGTGAGTAGCATCAGATAAATGAATGGCAATCCTATTTTCTGGCTCAAAGGCATTACTAATTGATGGAATATAATTCATCTTCGGAATTACCTCAGTATACAGAACTGAAATCATATCATTGTAGTTATACATTGGTAAACCTGTTAAGGTCTGGAATTCCATATTAGCTGTTCCACCACCATAACCATCGGATTTCATTAAGCCCGATGTTGTTCCGGCTTGAATCTGTTGAATTTGCGGTATTACTGGAGCCGATAAAGTTACCCCAGGAACACGAGCAGGATCAGCTAAACTTTCACTTAGAATGAAGATCACTGTTTGATCAGAAATATTTTCTGTCCTTATGGCATTTATTTCACCAGCAAGATTTGTATATTTCTTATAAACTTTGTCAATTTCCTTTTGACTATAATTAGCTGGTTTTTCAATATCAGTAATTGTTATCTGTTTTAGCCATACAAAGCTCAAAGATTGAAATCTTGTATTAGCATTAATTCCTTGCCAATTGACATTATAAAGGTTATAAACAGAAGATAAAACTGGAATATGTTCAGGAATTCTTCCATCCTCTTGATTCTTAAATATCGATAATGTTCCTGAAAAAGCAACAACAATTGTAACGGCAACTGCTAATCGTTGTTTCCAATTTTTAAATATTTGCCCGGGCAAACACTTTTTCCTAACATAATACAAAATAACAATTGTCCAAAGTATCCCTACTATGCTTAATAAAAGAGCATTTTCACTAACATATTCTTTAAAAAATCCGATATCATTTAACCAAGTAAAATCTGCAATCAAAAATGGCTCATTACGTAAAGTAAATTTTTCAGCATTAATATAGCTGATTAAGACTCCTAAAACAATGTTAAAAACTGTAGCTGGTAAATAGCGATTAATAGTAATATAAATCACCATGAAACAAGCAAAGATAATTAAAATTTGAAATATCGTTGCTCCTGAGGCGATATAATACCCATAAGATTCACCTTTTTCAGTCACTCCCGCTTGAATTGTAAAATTAAAAATAAAAGCCAACAACAAACTTGTCGCAACCGATAAAGAAGGGGTTGGCTTATTCTTAAAAAGGTGACTTATTCCTTTAGCTGATGCATAAGTGATTAAACTAAAGAAAACATACATGCCAAGAGAATAATGCAGTAATTGTCCTGCATAAGCTGTCTTTTTAATATCTTCAACAAGAAAAAGTGTATTGGAAAGGAAACTATTTATTAATTGATTGCTTGTAACAATAAACATTGTTGCAATTTGACTCATTACTAAAATGTCATAGCGTTTCTTTTTCAGAGAAAAAGCATTAATAAACTCATTAGAAAAATAGCTTGAGAAGCGATTAAAGACCAGAGCTAATAACAGCAAACATGCTAAAGGAATTAAAAAGTTAAAATCCCAAAAATGTTGAAATTTTGTCCAGTCAAATTTTTCATTATTAAGATTTAAAGTAACTTTTACAAAATAAGCACCTATTACAAAAAGAAAGTAAATAAGTGGAAGATATAATAACCACCATTTATTATCCATTCTTTTTCGAATTTGGAGGGCATATAAGACGATAAAAACACCTAACAAAATCCAAATAAGCGGTGTAATAGTTCGATGATTTTCTAAGCCAATTACTATAATAAGATGTAAGTAGGTAATGAGAAAGGTTACAAAATAGGAAAGTAAAACACCTTTATTCTTCTTACAAAAATTACCTATTGATTTTAAAAATATCATTATACCTTTTGAAAATCCTTAACCTTTAAACTTTTTGTACAGACCAAGTAACTTATTAAACAAGGCAGCTGCCTTTTCTACTCCTATCCCTTTTGCCACCAAGCCAGTATATTTAAAACTTTTGTTTTCAATCTGCCTTGAATATTGTAACAAATATTCATAATTTTTTAAATAGTTTTTAATATCAAAGCTGTTTTTATATAAATGAACAAACGGCAAAATTGAAATATATGAAATTGCAAAATAGACTTTTAATGCTTCCTGTTTTTCAAATGGAAGTTTTTCGATATTATCAAGGCCAATTGAAATACTCTTTAAAATATCGAGAACATTTTTTTCTTTAACAACATTGGTGATACTTCCTGCTCGATTTTGACGATACATGTATTGTGCATTGTCAAAAACTGCATAACTTGTCATTAGCTTCAAAAGATTTGCACACCAAAGACAATCTTCTGAAAGGAAACCGACTTGAAAATCTAGAGAACCGTCTACAAATAAAGTTCTCTTTACACATTTATTCCATGCAGGTGCGGTTATCAATTCACGTTTAACTAAGTCTGTACAATCTTTCTTTATATTTCCCGATAATCCTTTATTACTGATTGTCTTCTTAACAATTTTATCGGTATAATGGTATGAGTAAGAATAGATAATAACATCAACAGAATTTTCATTAAGTCTATTGTTGATGTCGTTTAAAAAAGACTGACTTGACCAAAAATCATCTCCATCTAGAAAGATTATATAATCACCATTTGCTGCTTCAATTCCGCTATTTCGTGCAGCAGATAATCCACCATTTTTTTGATGAATAACTTTAACTTTTTCGGATTTTTGGGCAAGGCTATCAATGATTTGAGGTGTTTCATCAGTTGCTCCATCATCAACAACAATAACTTCAAAGTTATCATAATCTTGATTTAGAACACTTTCCACACACTCTTCGATATATTGTGCCACATTATATGCCGGTACAATAATTGAAAATTTCATTTTATCTCCTCTAATCATTTTTTACTTTTACAATAAACTGACGCAAACAGTGGTAACAAATAACATTTATCTAAAAGACTAAAAACTAACACTGCACAACGATTTGAAAATTTTTCGCCCTTCAAGCGACGTGATAACGGTGATATTTTTCTAGAAATATTTTGCTCACGTAAAAATGCTTTAATTTTCCTATTATAAGATAGGAATTGCTGTTTACTAGATGAACGTCCTGAAAATAAAAGATACCAAATATAATATCTATAAATAAAATATGACAAATAATCATCTGGCTCTGGATTATTTTCTAAAATTTTCTCTAGTAAGATACGGATATCTAAGCGATCATCTAAGCCACGTTGAGAGGTATTAGATACACTATCATCATTAAACATCCATTTATAGCCAGAATAGGAAATAATATTAATATTTTTGGTTTTAGCTAAAAACTGTAGGTTAAAGGCAACATCTTCTCCTATTCCATAATCAAAGAATTCAATGCTATTATTCAATAAAACTTGTCTTCGATAAAGCTTCGCCCAAGGGGCCATCACTATGTATTTTGCCCACTCAGTTTGACTTAAGCTTTCTTTAAACAAAACTTTTCCTGAATAAGTCATACGAGTATAGCCTGAAAAAACAGCATCAGCATTTGATTGAGAAATTGCTGTATACAGTTTTTCCAAATAATCTGTTTCTACTAAGTCATCATTATCAACAAAGGCGACAAAGTCGCCTTTTGCTTTTTGAATTCCTAGATTTCGTGTTTTTGAGACACCTTCATTTTCTTTATTAACAAAAACGATATTGCTATACTGCTTCGCATAACGCTCACAAATTTCAGCAGACATATCTTTTGAACCATCATTTAAAAGAATGATTTCATAGAAATTACTCTCTAATGTTTGATGTAAAAGTGAATCAAGACAGTCTGATAAATGTTCTTGAGCATTGTAAACCGGAACAATAACACTAATCATCCAATTGTACTCCTATACCCAATAATATGCCCATAAGACAGCAAATGACACTGCAACATTGATTAGAATGATAATTGTTGATAGTTTAATAATTGATTTTTGACTAAATTCAAATCTTAGTTTTGACTGGCAAAGACTAAACAAAGGTGCCAAATAAATCAAGAAAGGCGTGAAATATCGACCTTGTTCTCCATGAGCAATTCTATTCGCACCAACATTGTCAGGATTTGAACGTAAAGTCCATGCAAAATACATTCCTACGACAATAACTAGTACTTGAAGTGGAAAAATCAAAGCTGATGAAATTCCTTCCGTTTTAGTGACAGGAAGATATTCACTCAAATAAATTAAAATCAATACAACAATATCAATAAAGACTAGCCATAACGGTAATTGAGTCGTTAACCAGCCAAATTCTCCGAAAATACCAATAGTTAACAAACCATTTAAATTAACGTTTTCTTGTTGTAAGAAGAAAGTATTAAACATTACCCAAATAAAGTGTTGAGTTCCACCCCAGCCTTTTAAGAAGAAATAAAACGCAACAATTCCTAAGCAAACCGCACCTGTAACAAAATACCATCTATATTTCTTGAAGAAATTATAAGCTGGATTTAACACTTTTAAAAATCCTTCAAACTCAAAATCTATCATTACTAAGAACGGTAATAAAAGCAGGTTATTTGTTTTCGTTGAATAAAGGAATAAAGTTAATAAGATAAGCTGAAGAAACTTTTTATTAGTAAATGTTCTTTCTTTGATAAGATTAACAAAGAAAACAAAGAAACATGCAATCGAGACGTAATTTAAAACATCATAAGATAGAGAAGCTGCTTGCTGTAACATCATTGGTAATAACGAAATAAACATCAAAGCTAATTTACCGTATTTTGCTGCTTTGATAACAAAATACATCCCGATGATATAAACAAGAGCATTAACAATTCGTCCTACTAACATAATGACGCCATATGAAGGATAGATCGCACGTCCAATCAACATTCCAATTGCTTGAGGAAGATGAGCCACACTTTTAATTGAAACACTCAATTTAAAAGGAGCTGAAGAAAAATCTTGTTCCTTAGTAAAAAAACGATTTAGTTTTTCCTTATTGAGTACAGCAGGAGCTTCTGGCGAACTATTAGTGATTACTTCTCCTTGATGATGTGCAAGCCATTGAAGCGAATCTTCCTTTGCAGCATCATGTGTAATATTCCAAGCTAAAATTGCATGTGTTGTTTCATCTGGAACTTGCGTCACAGGAACCAAAAACATAAACAGTGCAACACAGGGAGCTGCTAAGAATAAAAATAATTTTTCTATTTTCATTTTTTCTCCTTATATGAATCTTTAGCGCTAAAATAGATAATTAGGGATACTAGTAACCACGTTAACATTGATAATGTAAATGAAATTGATGCACCATAAATGCCATAATGCTCAACCAAAGGATTGGCTGAAAAATAGGATACACAAAATCCGCTGGCAAATGAAATCACCAAAAGTTTTTGCTTACGCAAAACTGTCAAAATATTATCACAAACTGTCGCAAAAGTACTTGCTATTCCTCCAGTCATTAAAATAATAAAGGCAATCAAATACCTATTCAAATTAGTCGAATAAACAATATTTAAAATTGGAACCCCAATAACAGACACAACTGCTAAAATTAAGAATGAAATAACGACTAATAATTGCAATAATTTTCGACGGTAATGAACAAAAGACTCATACTCCTTTTTCTCAAGAAAAATAGCCATTTGCGTCATCATTGGTCTAAAGAAAATCATTGTCAAATTCATGGCAAAAACCGGCATAAAGAGAATATTAAAGTCCGTTTGAACACCAACTTCAAGTAAGCCTTGCTCAAATAAATTGTCTAATGCATATTTTGGCTGATTATAAATGGAAACCAACATAAAAGCATTAATAAATAGTGGACTACTTTCTACTAAAAGACCTCTGATTTGTTTAAATGAAAAATGAAATGCTTTAATTTTACTGAAATATCGACTTAACCAAAAATCAAAACCAAAAACAAAAGCAAATGATAACACATTCATGATAATCAATGATAATAACAACTCATGTGTAATAATCAATGTAATTGTAAAACCTACAAAGATAAATCCATTTCTAAAAAAAAGAGATTTTCCCGCAATATCAAGGCGTTCGTGCTGTTGAAACATTCCCTGAAAAACATCAGATAAGGCATCACTACAGCGATAAAAACAAATCAGTAAAACACATAAAGATTTGTAAGCGTCATAGCCATGCATAAGAACATAACCAAGGGCTACAAGCAACATAATAAAGATAGTTAACACACGTGCATAGAAATAATTATTAAAAGAATACTTCTCTTTAATATCTGTTGCTTGAAAGTCACGAACTTGAAAAGTAGCTACTGTAATCAATAGATTTCCAACAGCATAAGCAATACTAAAAACATCGGCATTATAGCTATCCAATAAACGAGCTACAGATAACAGCAAAAGCGTTGACATAGCTGCTGAAGCTAAACTTCCCAAAATATTCCAAGCAAAGACTTCTTTTTGAGAGGCTTTCTGCCCAATTTTCAATAATTTAATCATCCTTCTTCTCACTTAATGCAATTTGTTGTGCCAAGCTTTTAATTTTTGAGCTTTGAATAGAAACAATGCGAGTTAGTGAGAAAAGAATCCACAAACTTAAGCAAAACCCAACAAAGAAAACCAGATTCATTGGGGAATAAATACCTAATAAATTAGCCAATACAACCAATAAATTTGGGAACCAAACAGCAATCAATAAAATAACGCTTAGAATATACCATGATAACGAATAACGAATAGATAGTTTATCCTTCTTAATCAAATGGAATGAGTAAGCAACAAAAAGTACAATAACAATTGAGATAAAAAGGCTCGCTGTTTGTGTCATCTTATTTCCCCCTTAATTTTACAAATAAAATAGCCAATGTCACTTTAATCATATAATAAACGGATTTTGTTGCAGAAATTGACGAAACACCACCTTGTCTCTCGTTCATAACAACCGGAATTTCCTTAACAGAATAACCTTTATTAAGTAAAGAAACAATTGTTTCTGGTTCTGGATAGTCATCTGGATAATCACTCGCAAACAGTTCAATAATATTGCGATCTATCATTCGCAATCCTGAAGTTGCGTCTGTGATTTTCTTACCTGTAAGCAAATGAATCAAGCCCATAAAATAGCGAATCCCCAAACGACGCATAAACGATGATTGAAAGCCTTCTTTTTCTAGAAAACGTGAACCAATTACCATGTTAACATCACTTTCTATCAACTCATCAGCCATTTTGGATAAGAAAGCAGGATTATGTTGACCATCACCGTCCACTTGAACAGCTAAATCATAACCATGTTTTTTAGCATATAAATAACCCGTTTGCACTGCACCACCAATTCCAAGGTTAATTGGAAGTGACACGACATTGAAATTATTTTTTTGACAAATTTCAAGTGTGTTATCTGTTGAACAGTCATTAATAATGACATAGTCAAAATCTGGTGCATCTTTTTTAATTGCAGCAACCGTACCTTCAATATTGCTGCTCTCATTATATGCAGGGATAATAATTAATTTTTTTAACAAGCGGCTGCCTCCTATTGATTTGAATTCTGACTTTTTTGATAAAACTTAATCAGTAAGTTAGCGATAGCTTTTGGCCAAAGCAGCTGATACATTTGTAAATCTTCGTTTGTTCGTGTATTATTTGAAATCGTTGCCGTTGTTTCAGATTCCTCATGAATACGGTGAAACATCAAAGATTCCTTAATGTAAGAAAAACGCCCTTTGTATTTTTCAGAAATTGTGTACCATGCATACCAATCCAAACTTGTCTTCATCTCCTCATCAAATTGGAAGTCCGACAAACGTTTCATATTATATGAAACACTTGGACAACAAATAGGATTTCCAAATGATAGGACACGATTACGCCACCATTTTGAACTAGGTAGCACTGATAGAACATTAAGCATCAAACGTTTGATTTTTAAGTTCTGATTACTTGCAATATCCTTAGCTCCTTCTGCCATCATTTTTAATTCATGATAGTCTGTATAAACAATCGTTGAGTTTGGGTACTTTTCGAATGATTCCAATACCTTCTGTGTGAAAGTTTCATCATACAAATCGTCCTGGTGAACAATTGTCACATATTCTGTTTTACAATGTGAAAGTGCCTGATTCCAATCAGCTCCTATTGATTTTCGTTCACCAACATATAATGGAAGATGGTATTTTTCAGCCAATGATTTAATAAAATTATTTGGTGTTGATGTGTAAATGTAAACATCAGATGATACTGTTTGCTTTTCTACAGAAAGAATACATTCTTCCAAATATGAACTCTCACCATATGCGCAAATTGCAATGGTATGTTTTTTTTCACTCATTTATTCTGTTTTTCCTTAACTAATTTGATTAAATTTAGACGTTTTAAAAAATAAATCAAAGTCAATAGCGTAGCCTTTTTAAAGAAACGCAAGACTAATTTAGCACTGATCGGATAATTAATACTACTTGGTACCTCAAGTTCTGATGCAAAGAGCATATCATTTGCTTTTTTTGCATCAATCAAAGCAGGTAAACTTGCTTTATTTGGTAGCAAAACAAAATCATAGCGCTCTTTCCAATTAAAAATTGGAAGAATTTTTTCAAAATCTGAAAGCGTTAGATTGCCTTTGTTATTCCATATTTTTTGCAATCCATCTACCCTAATCCAATAAGCCGACCAAGCTTTTTCTATCATAGGATTTTTTATTTCTGCTTCAGAAATATTTAATCTTTCAAAAACTTCTTTATCAATGGCCAATTGACTATCTTTATACCTTTCATATAAAAGCATGTCTGGAATGGCTAAACCGACTTTTTTATCATCAAGAAATATTTTCTTAATAGTATCCTCTAATGAAAACATTATCTCAAGTAGTTCCCTTAAACTATAGGAGTCAACCAATTGATTTAAAAAGAAATCCGAAACATGAATATAGGCTAAGCAATTACCATCGAACACCTTAGAAGAATCACTAATAAATTTTTGCCATTCACTAACACTTTCAACATGTGCGTAAGCATAACTAGTAATATCTTCTCGCTGGAACTGTTCTTTTACCTCTTCTAAGGTTTTATCTGATTCAGCACTAACTAAAGTTATAATATTTTTACGGCTCTTCAAAAAACTAGTCAAAATTTCTACACCATTTCGTGTTGAAAAATGCAGGTGCAAAATTGTCTTTGAAGGTTGCTTTAGCGTGTTATCAGATTGATTCAAATTTTTATAAGGTAATAAGAAAGATGTAGTCGGCGGCAATATACTAGAAAGATGATTAATGATTAAATCACCTGGATACTCACTCTTCTCCTCGATTGCATTTAAGACAAACGGTGCCAAGTGTGCCACATGACTAAAAGACTTAATTTTTACAAATGGAATACCTGCCTGCAATATCAAATCTGGTCGAAAAATTGAAACATTTCCAAGTTCCGGTTTACTTGACAAGTCAAGCATAGAACTACAACTGTAACCCGCTTTAACTAATTGTTCAGTCAATTCTGATTCATAAGAATCGATAACTTGTTGAACATTCTTATAGCTTTTAACATTTGACCAAAAATCAATAAATGCTTCACTCTCTACAACCTGCTTTTTAAAAGAGAGAAAATATGATTGCAGATGCTCTGCTACATAACTTCCTCCTTTTATTTTACAAGCAGCATGGTTAGTTAGTCCCCAAAAATCAACACTAGCATCTGATTCAAATTTTTCAAAAATCTCTTGCATATCCCACAAAGGACCAAAACAAGTATCATTCATCAAAGTTAAAGAATCAAATGACTTGACATAATCAAAAGAAGATAAAATTGCTTCCTTCCATGCTGCAAAATCATAGCCTTCATTTTGACGTTGAATCACATCATCAATTAGTTGATTTTCTTGCAATTTCTCAATAGCAGTCTTACTCAAATAACTATTAGAAATAAAACATATTGATGAAAATAAAGGCCTCAACTGTTCAAGTTGATAAAGAACATGAGGGCTCAGTTCATTAAATTTATTATAATGAACATAAAGTAGCATTCGATTCATCGATTTCTCCTGAATAAATTGATTATCTTCGTCGGAATTACCCAGCGTTTTGAATGGATAACCTTGTTATACTCGTTCAGCCAATGATTTTTTTCAGCAATTTGGCTTTCTAATTTTTCTTCAGTTGATTTTAATTTTGCCCTTTCTTCAAGTAATTCATCTAATATTACTTGAGCATTATTTAATTGTGTTGTTAATTCTTGCTGACGACGTGCAATAATTTTTTCACGCTCAGTATTTTCAGAGAATAAGTATCGTGTTAATACCTTAAAATCAATTCTTGAATAGTACTTTTCAAGATACTCTTCTTGTGTCTCCTGTAATTTTTCAAAACGCTCTGATAGCTTTTCAACAGATGTAGGATGTGAGTCCGAACCTTCGTGAAGGCGATAAACAGTAGTCGCTTCTGGTAAAAATGTTAACTCTGTTCTTGTAAACAACTCCAGTTGGAGACTAAAAGTATCATCAACTGCGTCAGGAGAAATAGCATTATTTACTTCCAACATCAAGTTGCGATCTACTAACCAAGTCGATGACATTGTCATTCCTCGAAATGCAAGCATCTCCTCGAAACTTGACATTTTTCGAATAATACCATTCTCAATGGCTTTTTTCTGACGTAATTCACCACTCTCAGAGATAATGTTAAAATCAGAGCAAGACCATTTTGATGCTGTTGATCGTTCTAAGATATCAACCTGCTTTTGAAGTTTGTAAGCATCAATCCAGTAATCGTCACCATCACATCGAGCAATGTAATCACCTTGAGCTAACTGACAAATATCAAGCCATGTTTTTGTGATACCTAGATTTTCTTGATGAAAAACAGCCTTAATCTTATCAGGGTATTGATTCGCATAGCGTTCAATAATCTGAGGAGAATGATCGCTGGAAGCATCGTCAACTAAAATGATTTCATAATCAAAATCACACTTCTGATTTAAGAAACTCCGAATAGCCTCTTCTATCCATGCCTCCTTATTATAATTTGTACAAATAATAGATACTTTCATTCCTTACCTCATTACTGAACCATTATTTTAAAAATCCCATTGACCATTACGTTGAATCAAACCAGTTGCCGAATCAACTTCAGATTCATTATTATAATCAAGGTCATCACGTGTTAATAATATAATTGGTGATTTTTCAGCTGGGACAAATCCAATCATTTGCCCATCTTTATCTCGGATTGTCACTTCCAATTTCAATTTCAAATCATTAACATTTGGAATATGACATGTATATTTAACCGTTTTTTTACCTGAACCTTGTGTCATATGCTCTTTTGAATTATCATTATAAATCCAAATATTGCGATCAATATCTGTAAATGATAACGCCACATAAGTGTCCATATCTTGAAGCATATTGTAGTTAACTTCAAAAGAAATTTCATCTTTTGGTGTTAGGCGTTTTTCAGACAACAATTTAATAGAAATATCAGAGATTTTTTCATCCCCTTCGACTTCACGTTCTTCTTGAACATTGTCATCATATTCTTTTTCAGTATTATCGTAACTATACTGGTTAGCAACATCATAAGGGTTACCGTATGCCTTAACCAAACCATTTTCAATTAGAACTGCACGGTTACAATATTTCTTAACTGCTCCCATATCATGAGTAACTAGAATAGTTGTCTTACCACTTTCTTTACGTTCTAGGAAGTAATCGTTACATTTACGTTGGAAAGCTTCGTCACCTACGGCAAGAACCTCGTCAAGGATAAGAACATCTCCTTGTGCTTTAATGGCTACTGAAAAGGCTAAGCGAACTTGCATACCACTTGAGTAATTTTTAAGTTTTTGGTTCATGAAATCTTCAAGTTCTGCAAACTCAACGATGTCATCGTACATAGCATCAATCTCTTCAGTAGTAAATCCAAGCATGGCACCATTCATATAGACATTTTCACGTCCAGTCAGTTCAGGGTTAAAACCAACACCGAGTTCAATAAATGAAACCATTTTACCATTCACTGTAACAGAACCTTTTTCAGGAACGTAGATTTGGGAAATGATTTTTAAAAGTGTTGATTTTCCTGAACCATTACGACCAACGATTCCGAAAAAATCACCTTTGTGAACATCGAATGAAATGTCTTTCAAGACATGTTGTTCTCGATACCCTTTTACCCCTTTAAATCTATTAACAAGGGCTGTTCGTAAACTATGTGTTGCTTCCGTTGGTAATTTAAAATATTTACTAACATGATCAACTTTTACTGCAATTTCTTTATCTGACATTATAGAATCTCCGCAAATTTCTTAGCATGCTTATGGAAAATATAATAACCAATTGCAAATACCACAAATGGAATTAGGTATGGCACAAGTGCAATGATATTATTATTAATCAATTCCCATCCACGCATATTTCCTGAATAAACGATAAAATGACGCATATCTTGAATAATTTGAGCAATCGGATTTAGCATCATAATCTTACCAATAGTCAAGTGTTTACGCTGCAAAATAAATGTCAATGAATAGATAATAGGTGTACCATACATACCAGCTTGAAGAATTACTTCCCAAATTGGTCCTAAATCACGATATTTAACAAATAAAGTTGACAATATAAATGCAACACCAGCAGCTAAAGCAAACAATTCAATAAACAATGGAATAATAACTAAGAATCCAAAATTTGGATGAATACCATTTAACAAAGCGAAAACAAAAACGACCACCATATTAATGGCATAGTTGATTGCTGCTCCAACAACTGAAGAAATGACAATAATTTCTTTTGAAAAGTTTAATTTACGCAGTAAATCCCCACGCGCAACAATTGAAAGCATTCCCATGTTAGTTGCTTCAGCAAAGAAGTTCCATGTCACCATACCAATTAACAAACCGATAGCATAGTGAGGAGTACCATCATCAAAACGCAAGAAACGGACAAATACTAAATACATAATTGTAAAAAGCATCAATGGTTTTAAAATTGACCACAAATGTCCAATTAAACTACCTTGATAGCGCAGTTTAAAGTCTGTTTTTACCATTTCTTTTAATAAGATTTTATTTTCTTTACTAAAGAACTTCATTTATTTCTCCTATAACCAAATTTGGTAATAATTAATGTTCTAAACACAAATGTATGAAAAGTACGGTTTTTTCGTAACCCATATTTATTCAAAGTTTTAATCCTTTGAATAAAAGATTTATCCATAATGGTTACGAAATTTTCAACCAAGTCTCTTTTTTCAGGGGTCAATGCTAAATCTAATAAAAAACGTGCTTGAGTTTGACTAGCATTAATCAACCACCAATATTTTTCGACTAGTTTATGCGGCTTAATCCAATTTTTCATGCGTTTAGTCCATGTACGCGCCCCTAATACATTAGCATCATGTTGACGATACAATTCCGTTGGGTAATCAACATAAGCAAGATTACCTAAAGCGCTAGCAAGTAAAGCAAGATACCAATCGTGCATCAACAAATCATCTGTTGATGTCCACAATTCAGCCAATGTATGATTTATCATTGCTGTACCGCCAGTTACTGTGTTTTCAGTCAATTCTTGAACCAACTCAGTATTAGCATGATCAGACTGTGTTTTAATCATACTTTCATGTAAAACATTTAAATCTCGATCAACAATTTTCAAATCTGTATAAACCAATAAAGGTTTCTGACTATCATACTTTTGTGCTTCTTCTAAAGTAACTGCCAATTTATCTTCTAACCAAATATCATCTTGATCAGAAAAGAAATAGTAATCAGCTTTGCTATGTTTTAAAAGGGTATAAAAGTTTTTAATAACGCCAAAATTTTTACGATTGTCAGCATTAATAAAAACAATACGTGAGTCAAGCTGCGCATAGTGCTTAATAATTTCGGGTGTCGTATCACTAGAGCCATCATCACGAATATATAAATTCCAGTCTTTGACTGTTTGATTTTGAATACTTTCAATCTGTTCAGCCAAAAATTGTTCACCATTGTAGGTGGACATGAGAATATTAATTTTCATTTAAAAACAGTTCCTCATACTCTCCTACGATTTTTTCCCATGTGTAATTTTGCTTAACAATAGCACGCGCACGATTGCCATATCCTGTAAAATCATAATGTCCATCAGCATCATTAATCAAACATGAGAGATTACCTGATGTTTTATTCCAATAAAAAGCGCTGTGTCCAGCTACAGACTTATTGAAGGAAACATCAAGGACAAGATTTAATTTAGTATGACCTAAAGCTTCTAACAAGCCTGGATTTGTTCCGCCAACCTCATGACCATGGATATAGGCAAAGGCATTCTCACGAATATAATTGAGTAAATCACGATCATAAACAGTGCCAACAAACTTAACTCTGTGGTCGCGTTCAAAATTTGTTAAGTGCTTCAATTTTTCAAAATAGCTACTATTTTTATGGTTAGAAATAATAATCAAATCACGTCTAGTGTTCGATTTCATAAACTCACGAATAGCTGTTTCATAATTATTTTCTGGCACAAAACGACCAACAATTAGATAGTAGCCATTTTCTTTGGTTTGCCAGTTATCAAAACACTTTCTTACCTTATAATCATCTGCTGTTAAAGTTGATTTTTTCAAATCCGTTCCATAAGCAATGAAACGTGTCTTAGCCCCCGGATAAGACTCCTTAATATAAGTCTCGATACCGATATTATCTGAAATCACTAAATCAGCAGTCTTAGCCATAGCTTTTTCAGCATATTTTAAATAAGCTTGAACTGGTTTCGACCATTTTGAGCGTTTCCACTCAAGACCATCTGGATTCACATAGATTTTTCCACCTAGAGCATGAATTTTCTTTGCAAAAGGTGCAATAAATGCCCCAATTGTGTTACCCAAAATATAAAAAATAGGGTGTTCAATACCAGATCTTTTTACCATTTGAAGTCCATAAGTAATTGCCATCATATCATAAGCAATCACTCGTGCTGGACCAATTTTAGGTGCCTTGATGGTAAAACAATCTGCGCCCTCATATTTAAAATGCGTATGATGTTTATCATCACTTAAACAAGCGACGTGATAAACAATATCTGAGCTCTGCTTATTTTTTACCAACTCCTCAACAAAAGTCTCAAAGCCACCATACTTTGCAGGCAAACCTCGACTTCCGATGATGAATACATGTTGCATGGCACACTTCTCCATTCTAAAATACAATCAAAAATATTATACCATATTTTACATAAGCTGGCGATGGAAAAACGAAAGTAGCTAGAGCATACGGCTATCAAAGAATCAAAAAAACACCAGCATTTCTGCTGGTGTTCAATATTATCTAATTCCCAAAGCAATGCGGGCATAACGACTCATTTTATCAACTGTCCAAGCTGGGTACCAGACCAATTTAACTTCGGTATTAGTAACCTCAGGAATCTCACGCATTGCATCGTGAATCTGATCGGTAAGAAGATCTGCTAGTGGGCATCCCATTGTTGTTAGGGTCATATCAATTTCTGTATGTCCATTTTGCTCAAATCGGATTTCATAAACAAGCCCCAAATTAACAATATCAATCCCTAGTTCAGGGTCGATAACTGTTTCCAAAGTTTCAAGAATACGATCTTTAATCTTTGCGACATCTTCTTCTGTATATTTTTGTTCAGACATAAGCGAACCTCTTGACTATTTTTAATCTTCGATAAAATCACGGAGCTGTTTGCTACGGCTCGGATGGCGAAGTTTGCGAAGTGCTTTAGCTTCAATCTGACGAATACGTTCACGCGTCACATTGAAGACTTTACCAACATCTTCCAATGTACGCATTTTACCATCATCAAGACCAAAACGCAAGCGCAAGACGTTCTCTTCACGGTCAGTCAATGTGTCTAAAACTTCATCAAGTTGTTCACGAAGAACAACACGAGTTGTATAGTCTACTGGATTTTCAATAACTTCATCTTCAATGAAATCTCCAAGATGGCTATCATCTTCTTCACCGATAGGTGTTTCCAAAGAAACAGGTTCTTGGGCAATTTTCAAGATTTCACGAACTTTATCAGGAGTCATATCCATACGTTCAGCAATTTGTTCTGGTGTTGGATCTTGTCCAAGTTCCTGTAGAAGGTTACGTTGTTCACGAACAAGTTTGTTAATTGTTTCAACCATGTGTACTGGGATACGGATTGTACGAGCTTGGTCAGCAATCGCACGTGTGATTGCTTGACGAATCCACCATGTAGCATAAGTTGAGAATTTGAAACCTTTTGAGTAGTCAAATTTATCAACAGCTTTCATCAATCCCATATTTCCTTCTTGGATAAGATCGAGGAATTGCATACCACGCCCAACATAACGTTTAGCAATAGAAACAACCAAACGCAAGTTAGCTTCTGCCAAACGTTGTTTAGCTTGAAGATCACCTGCTGCTACTGCAACAGCTAATTCTTTTTCTTCTTCACTTGACAACAAAGGCACAACCCCAATTTCTTTAAGGTACATACGAACTGGGTCATTAACCTTAGCAGAATTACTTCCAAGCAATTCTTCATCAGTCAATTCCTCTGGTTTTGGTTCTTCAACAACATATTTTGTTGATGGATTACCTTCTTTATCAGTAATTGAAATACCACCGTCTGTCAAACGTTCCAAAAGATCATCGATTTGATCAGCATCCAATGAAAATGGAATAACCAATTTTTCTGTCACTTCATCATCGACAGCTGTTCCGTTCTTTTTATGGTTACGAATAAATTCTGCAACTTGAACATTAAAAGTAGTAATTTCTTTTTCTTTTGCCATATTTTCCTCTATTCCATATTTCTTTTTTGGGCAATGAGATTTTCCAAAACCGCTAAAGCTGCGTCAACATCCCCAAGATTGCTAGATTCACGAATTAATTTACTTTGTTTTTGCAAATCCCTCTCTTGAAGCAAGTGGTTACGTTTCTGAATAATTTCTTCAACCTCGTTAGGCCCAACATCATCTGGTAGATTTTCCTCTAATACTTGATAATACATCTGCCGCGTTCGATCATCCAACTGCGCTAAATCATATGAAGAAACCTCCCCCTGCTGCACTAATAAATTATAGATTGTCTGCAGCTCTTGGGTATCAAAAGTAAATTCTTCTCGATTTCTAAATTCATTAAGAAGATAATCATGCGTCAATAACCTTTGCATCAACTGACTTTCTGCTTTAATAATCGCAGAGATATTCTTTGATATCGGTAATTCAACAACCGTCACTCTTTGTTTAGCTGCTTCTGATTGAAGAACTGAGCGATTTTGAAGTCGCTGGCTATTTACCGATTGCTCAACTTGATAATAATCAAAGTCAGGCAATAAATCAGCCACCATATTAATATACGAATTTTGTGCCGTAATCGATGGTGATTGAGCAATGATTTTTGAAATCTTCTCTACATAAGCAATTTCAGCCTGAAGATTATCACTGTTTTCCGGTTTTAAGTACTGAATAAAGAATTCTGTACTACTAATCCGACTATTTTCAAGCAAGTTTGCTAAAGCTTGTGGAGAATTCTTTTGAATGAATTCATCCGGGTCCATCTGATCTGGAACTCGCACAATTTCAACATTAAAATCTTTTAAAAGTTCCAAAGACTTAGCAATCGCATTTTGTCCTGCATTATCACCATCATATGTCAAAATAACTTTTTTAGCATAACGCCTTAAATGCCTTACATGCTCTGAGGTCAAAGCCGTCCCCATCGAAGCAACAGCATTTTCAATACCAGCTCGATAAGCCGCAATGACATCCATAAAACCTTCCATTAAATAGACTTCATGTTTTTTCGACATTACAGGTCTCGCCTTATCTAGATGATACAACTCATAAGACTTATTAAATAAAGCGGTTGACCTAGTATTCTTATACTTAGCCTGCTTATTCTCTAAATCTTCTTTGGTCCAAACACGACCTGAAAAGGCAACAACTTGACCACTATCATCCGTCAGAGGAAACATGATTCGATTTTGAAAAGCATCATAAACGCGATTCGTGCGCTCAGACAAATTAAAAAGACCTGAAGCCATCAAAGCATTCTCTTCGTATCGTTTTGCAAGAGATTGATAAAGAAAATCAGGCTCATTTGGCGACAATCCAATGTTAAAATAATCAATCAATTCATCTGTTAAACCACGCTGGGCTAAATAAGCTTTCGCTTCTTGACCTTCCTTAGTCGTTTTCAAAACAGCATTGTAAAACTTAGCCGCATCCTTATGAATATCAATAAGAACTTGGTTAGGATTTTGCGGTTTTGCTTGTGCTTGCTGTGTTTCAACCTGCAAAGGAATTCCAGCACGTTCAGCGACACGATGAACACTCTCTAAAAAACTAATCTGATGATATTCCTCTAAAAACTTGTAAACATCCCCAGATTTTCCGCAACCAAAACAATGAAAAAACTGCTTGTCTTCAATAACATTAAAAGACGGTGTTTTTTCCTTATGAAACGGACAAAGTCCAATGTAGTTGCGACCTGCACGTGTAAGATTGACCACTTCGCCAATAACATCAACAATATTAACGCTATTTTTTATCTCGGTAATTAACTCTCTGTCAATCGCCAAAAGACCACCTCCACGCACTATTCCCATTTTAGTTTTGTATTTCATTATAACATTTTGAATGCGATTTGTAAATTCTCAAAAATCGGACTTTATGAAAGATTTTTGGTATAATGGTACTAACAAAAATATATTGGAGGTTTTTCAAATGATTAAAGAACTTAAAGAATTTTTGTTCAAAGCAAACGTTCTTGATCTTGCTGTCGCAGTTGTTATGGGGGCTGCATTTAACGCTATCATTACTTCTCTTGTCGAAGATGTTATCACACCACTCTTCCTCAATCCTGCTCTGAAAGCTGCCGGTGTGGCTAAAATTGCTGACCTTTCTTGGAATGGTGTTGCTTACGGTAGTTTCTTAAGCGCCGTTATTAACTTCCTTATCGTTGGTACAACACTGTTTTTCGTAGTTAAAGCTGCAAATGCTGCCACTGCCCTTAGCAAAAAAGGTAAGGACGAGGAAGAGACTGAAGCTGCTCCAACTCAAGAAGAACTTCTTACAGAAATTCGTGACTTATTGAAAGAAAAATAATCTTTATAAGTCCTCAAAGCATAAAAAGAGACGCTTAGCGCCTCTTTTTTGTATCTAATGTTTAATTAGAATTTTTTACGTTTGCGAGCTGCTTCTGATTTGCGTTTACGTTTTACAGAAGGTTTTTCGTAGAATTCACGTTTACGTGATTCTTGAAGAGTCCCAGCTTTAGTCACAGAACGTTTGAAACGACGAAGTGCATCGTCAAGTGATTCGTTTTTACGTACTACTGTTTTTGACATGTGTTTCACCTCCTCAAGACATTGTAACATTTACACGTTCCTTACCATGATACATGAATTATATCAAAAAGTCAATCTAAAAACATGTATTAAGTGACATTTTTTGTGATTTCTTTTATCGTTTTAAAATGATTTTAAAAGTTCAAAAAAGAGCTGAAATATCAGCTCTTTTCGTTAATCATCAATTTCATTTCCTGTCAATTGTGCAGCGTCTGAAATGAATTGTTTGTATTTATCGTCTTTTGCTAATTTCTTAATAACTTTGTTAACTGTTTTAACCATTTCACCGCTATCCTTTGGCATAGCTACAGCTTTAGCGTCACCATCACCGGTTTTCAACGCAAAACTTGCTAGCGCTAAATCAGAATTCTGTGAAAGATATCCTTCGGCTACCGGTTTTTCAAGATCAACTGCTTGAACTTGACCAGATTTCAATTCATTAATCGCTTCTCCCATTGCTGTTAGAGAAATGATTTTTGAATCTTTCAATTGATCTTTAGCCAATCCCTCTTCGATAGTTCCTTTTTGGACTGCTACTTTGACGCCCGATAAACTGTCTACAGAATTATATTTATTAAGATCGCTTGCTTTAACCAGAACAGCATTCTCTGTCTCATAATAAGGATCTGAGAAATCATAAGCATTTTTACGTTCTTTCGTTGCGGATAAGCCAGAAATTGCCATATCTGCTTTTCCGGTTTGAAGACTTGAAAGGACATTATCAAAACTCATTGAAGACAACTCAAGTTTTACACCTAGTTCATCAGCAATAGCTTTCGCTAATTCAACATCAGCTCCAACAATAGTATCCTTACCATCAACCAAAGCTTTAAATTCAAATGGTGCATAGTCAGGACTCATAGCTACGACTAATTTACCTTTTTTAACTACTTTTTCTTGTAAATTTTCATTTGATGAAGATCCACAAGCTGCCAACGTAAAAACAGAGACAAGCGCGAGTATCCCTAGAACAAGCTTTTTAATTTTCATATTTATTCTCTCTTCTCTTAAACTTATCTCTATTTTATCTATCTTTTTGCAATTAGTCAACGATTTTTGAATAAAAATTCATTTCAATCATTAAACTATTTTTAATAGTTTTTCAAACAAGACGATAGCAAACTTAAGCCTTTTTTCAAAGTTTCTTGCTTGCAGGAATAACCCAATCTAACAAAGCCTTCCTTGTCAAAACGATTTCCAGGAACCAAAAGAACACCGTATTCTTTCAACAAAGTCAGGCAAAAATCTTCGATAGGAATACCAACATTTAATTCCACAAAGGACGTTGGTACTTCTGCTGGTTTTATGTAGGAAGCTTTTTCTTCCTTACTAATCCACTGGTCAAGAATAGCTAAATTTTCTCTGATAATCTGACGATTACGCTCTAAAATCACATGCTTATGTTTTAAAGCTAAGCTAGCCACCATATCATCAAACACACCCGCACAAATCATTGTGTAATCTCGATAATCACGTAAGATATCTGCAACTTCATCACAAGCAGCAACCCAACCAACACGAATACCAGGTAATGAAAATGTCTTTGAAAGACTATTAACCGAAATCCCTCTGTCATACAAATCAATAATAGATGAAACTTTTTGATTTGTAAAAGGGCGGTAGACTTCGTCAGACAAAATATAAGCATCACAAGATTTAGCAATTTCAACCAATTCACGTAGGTAATTATCGTCCATGACTGCACCAGTTGGATTGTTAGCATTATTAATACAAATCATTTTAGTATTTGGACGAATCATTTGACGTAGCTCAAATAAATCTGGAAGCCAGCCATTTTCTTCCTTAACTTGCCATAAATCAACTTCTGCTCCTAAAGACTTTGGAATATCATAAAGTTGCTGATAAGTTGGATAGATAGAAATAACATGATCACCTGGTTCAATCAGTCCGTACAGCACCAACATATTAGCTCCGGTGGCACCGTTTGTCTGAAGAATTTGACTTTCTGTCACAAAATTATACAAACTACTGACTGCTTTTTTAAATTCTGGAGAGCCTTCAATCCAACCATAGTTTAATTTTTTTGACAGTAATTCTTGATAAAATTTCTCTTTTGATTCACCTGTTAGATCAAACAACTCTTGTAAAGTCAAAGCTTCAATAGACACACCAGCAATATCATATTTAGCTTCTCTCTCATGGACATTAAGCCATTCTTCAACTCCAAATCGTGGTAATTTCATCGCATACCCCTTCTGACTTTCTAAGATTATTTTACCATTCACAAGGAAAAACCGAGAGCAATTACCCTCAGTTTCCTTCCATTTTTATTCTGACGTTGAACTAGTCTGCGTATAAGTCGATGCTTTTTCAATCCAAGCATCAAATTCGCCTGTTTTCTTAGCCTTTTTAATGACTTTATTGACAGAAGAAATTAGCTTTTTATCACTTCCTTTAGCAAAAGCTACAGCGTATGCATCAGTATCTGTTGATTTTAAAGACATATCTGCAATGGTTAAATCAGGATTTTGTGAAATATATCCTTCTGCAATAGCTTTTTCTAACACAACCGCTTGAAGTTGATTACTTTTTAGTTCATTAATCATCTCTCCATTTGAAGTAAGAGATACAAGGCTTGAATCGGGTAATTGATCTTTAGCAATATTTTCTTGAATAGAACCTTTTTGGGCACCAACTGATTTTCCTGCCAAACTTTCTAAAGTTGGATAAGTTGCGACATCTGTTTTTCTCACAATCACAACATTTTCAGCTTCATAATAAGCATCTGAAAAATCATAAGCTTTTTTACGTTCATCAGTCACCGAAATTCCTGCAATAGCAATATCAGCTTTTCCAGAAGTCACCGAAGCAAGGACATTGTTAAAGGACATGACTGAAAAATCTGCTTTGACATTTAACTCTTTGGCGATGGCCTTTGCAAGCTCAATATCAGCTCCAACCAAAGTATCTTTGCCATCAATCAATGTTTTAAATTCAAATGGTGCAAATTCTGACTCAGTTGCAATAACTATTTTACCTTTATTTTGAATACTTTTTTGACTTGTTCCCGAAGATGAACAAGCGGTCATGCTTCCTACTGCTAAAAGTAGAAATAAACCTCCTAAAAACTTCTTCATATCATCTCTCCTTAATTGTTTGATTCACTTGTTGACAAGTTATAAGCGTCTTGAACAAATTGATCAATTTTACCTGAATTTTTCAACTCTTTGATAACTTTATTAACTTCTTTCGTCAATTTGTCATCTCCTTTAGGGAGAGCAACAGCATAGGCATCAGCATCGTCGTTTTTCAATTTGATGTTTGAAATTGTTAAGTCATCATTATTTGCTGCATATCCTTCTGCAATTGGTTTTTCTAAAACAACAGCTTGGATTTGACCATTTTTCAACTCATTGATCATTTCACCATTTTGCGTCAAGGCAACAACTTTTGATCCCTTCAATTGTTCAGAGGCAACAGTTTCTTGGATAGAACCTTTTTGTGTTCCAACTGACAAACCATCTAGTGAACTTGTTTTTGTATATTTATCAAGGTCAGTTTTCTTAATCAAGACAACATTTTCTGATTCATAGTAAGGTTCTGAGAAATTATAAGCTTTCTTACGTTCAGGTGTTGCAGAAATACCTGAAATAGCTACATCTGCTTTTCCAGATTGAAGACTTGCCAAAACATTATTAAATGACATTGATGAAAATTTTACTTTAACGCCAAGTTCTTCACCAATCGCTTTAGCAATCTCTACATCAGCACCAACAATTGTATCTTTACCGTCAACCAAAGTTTTAAATTCAAATGGCGCGAATTCAGGATTCATGGCAACAACAAGTGTTCCTTTGTCCTTAACATCAGAAACTGATGTATCTTTTTGATTATTTGATCCGCATGCTGTTAACAAAAAGGCTGAGGCAACAAGGGCTAACCCACCAAACATTTTACTTACTTTCATAGTCATTTTCTCTTTTCTTTTTTGATATGTATACATTTTATGTAATATTTATACATTTGTCAACCCTAAATTTATAAAAATTCAATATTTTTTGTATTTTTCTGTATATACATAAAAAGGCGAGGTTGTTAAACCAACCTCACCCATTTTAAACTATACTTTATTTGCTGTGCCAGATTTCATCATTGTATTGTTCGATAGTACGGTCAGATGAGAAGAATCCTGCTTTAGCAATATTCTTGATAACTTTTGTCATCCAAGATTTTTGATCTTCATAATCAGAAAGCATTTGTTCTTTAACAGCAATGTATTCTTTAAGGTCAATCAAAGTCATGAACCAATCTTTATTAATCAATTCATTGTAGAGACGTTCAAGACGTTCTGCATTACCATGTTTAACCAATTCATCGCTAACGATAAAGTCTACTGCTTCTTTAATTACTGGATCATTTTCATAATAATCAGTTGAAACATAACCTTGAGTAGCATAAAGATCAATGATAGTATCTGAATCTTTACCAAATGTATAAATATTATCCATTCCTGCAAGTTCTGCAATTTCGACGTTAGCACCATCCATTGTACCAAGTGTCAAAGCACCGTTTAGCATGAATTTCATGTTACCAGTACCTGAAGCTTCTTTAGAAGCAAGAGAGATTTGTTCTGAAATATCTGTCGCAGGAATCAAGTGTTCAGCTACAGTAACATTGTAGTTTTCAACTAAGTGAACATTTAGGTATTTGTTTACTTCTGGGTCGTTGTTAATCAATTCAGACAAGCAAAGAATCAAGTGAATAACATCTTGTGCAATGATGTATGCTGGTGCTGCTTTACCACCAAAGATAACAGTAATTTTACGTTCTGGTAGGTTACCACGTTTGATTTCAAGGTATTTATGAATGACATAAAGTGCATTCATTTGTTGACGTTTGTACTCATGGAAGCGCTTGATTTGTGTATCAATAATTGAGTTTTCATCAAGGTCAATACCTTTATTATCTTTAAGGTAACGTTTAAGTGCAAGTTTATTATTGTGTTTGATTTCAGCTAATTTAGTATGAACAGCTTCGTCATCAGCAAATGCTAACAATTTTTCAAGTTTAGTTGCATCAGTAAGGTATTCATCACCAATAAGTTCTTTAAGGTAATCTGCTAAATCTTGGTTAGCAAATTCAAGCCAACGACGGAAAGTGATACCATTTGTTTTGTTATTGAATTTTTCAGGGTAAATGTCATAGAATGGTTTCAATTCACTGTTTTTAAGGATTTCAGTGTGAAGTGCAGCTACCCCGTTTACAGAAGTTGAGAAATGAATATCCATGTGAGCCATGTGAACACGACCAGATTCATCAATAATTTGAACGGCTGGGTCAGAGTATTCACTAGCTACAAGTTTATTCAATTTTTCAATGATTGTTACCAAGTGAGGGACAACTTCATTAAGGTAATCAAGAGGCCATTTTTCAAGTGCTTCTGCCAAGATTGTGTGGTTAGTATAACCAACCATGCTCTTCACGATAGATACAGCTTCATCAAAATCAATACCGTGTTTTTCAGTCAAGAGACGAATCAATTCAGGAATAACCATTGATGGGTGAGTATCATTGATTTGAACATAAGCATAGTCAGCCAAGTCATGCAAGTTTGAACCACGTTCAAGGGCTTCATCAATCAACAATTGTGCTGCATTTGACACCATGAAATATTGTTGGTAAATACGAAGCAATTCACCATTACGATCTGAGTCATCTGGATAAAGGAAAAGTATCAAGTTTTTCTTGATTTCTGTTTTATCAAATGAAATACCATCGTGAATCAATCCATAGTCAAGGCCATCAATATCAAACAAGTTCAAGTAGTTTTTAGTATCACGTTTGTAACCCAAAACATCGATGCGATCTAGACGAGATTTAAGCGTAAAATCTTTAAATGGCACATCATAGCTGATGTCAGTTGGAACAAGCCATGAATCTTTTTCAATCCAGTAGTTTGCTTCTGCTTCTTGTTGATTATCTACAAATACTTGTTTGAATAGACCACAGTGGTAGTTAAGACCTACACCTTCACCGTTGATGCCAAGTGTTGACATTGAATCGATGAAACATGATGCCAAACGTCCAAGACCACCATTACCAAGTGAGGGTTCAAGTTCAACATCTTCTACCTCAGCGATTGACTTCCCAGCCGCAGCAAGTTCAGCTTTAACATCTTTATAGATGCCAAGGTTAATCAAGTTATTTGATAGTAATTTACCGATAAGGAATTCAGCTGAAATGTAGTAAACTTTACGTTTTGCAGTATTTTTTGTTTTTTCAGCAGCTAATTCTTTAACATAGTGTAAAAGTGCTACATAGATGTCTTCATTGCTCAATTCAGCAAGTTTTTGACCTTTTGATGCTAAGTAATCTGTAAATTTAGTTGTCATTGTAATATCCTTTTTCTTTTTTATTTAAATGTATTTTTGCGGCTATAAAGGGCAGTAATGTCTTTCAAGAAAGCTTTGCGTTCATCTGTCAAATCTTCTTTTAACATACGCCATTGCCAGTTGCCACCAACAGTGTTTGGAATATTCATACGAGATTCAGCTGGCTTGTCCAAAATATCTTGCATTGTAGCAATCGCAATATCGCTAACAGTCGCAAATAATGTACGAAGCATAGCTTGTGTAATTGGTTCACCATCGTGACGGTGTGTATAAGCATCAACAAATGCTTTTTGTTCATCAGTCAAGTTATCGTACCAACCATTGACCACTTCATTATCATGTGTGCCGTTGTAAGCAACACTATTTTTATTGCAGTTATGCGGAGCATCGATACTCTTACCTTCGGTATCATAGAAACCAAATTCAAGAATCTTCATACCTGGGAAAGCAGTGTCAGTTAACAATTGCTCAGCTTTGGCATCAATATAACCAAGGTTTTCTGCAATAATAGGAAGTTCGCCAAGCTCGTCACGTACAACATCAAACAAAGCACGTCCAGGACCAGGTTGCCAGCTACCATCATTAGCTGTTTCGTAATCACCTCGAATTTCCCAATAATCTGAGAATCCTTTAAAATGGTCGATACGAAGAAGATCATACAATTTAATACCTTCATTAATACGGTAAACCCACCAAGCATAATTTGTTTTCTTATGATTTTCCCAATCATAAATTGGGTTACCCCAGAGTTGACCATCATCACTAAATGAATCAGCAGGGACACCAGCAATGCAAAGTGGATTCTTTTCAGCATCTACTTTGAACAGTTCTGGCATTGTCCAAACTTCAACACTATCAGCTGAGACGTAGATCGGCATGTCACCAATGATTTTAATACCATTTTTATTAGCGTAAGCTTTAAGTTCAGCCCATTGTTGGTAAAAGAAATATTGTGTAACTTTATGATAAGTAATCGCATCTTTTAGTTTTTCGCGATAAGCATCAAGAGCTGTCTCTTCACGGCGAACAACTGCTTTATCATCCCATTCTTGCAAAGCTTTATTTCCAAAGAACTCTTTGATTGCCATGAATTCTGCGTAATCTTTTACCCAACTTGCTTCTTTTTCAAACTCAGCTAAAGCTTTTTGGTTATCAGAATTTTGCATAAATTCTGCAACTGCTTTCTCCAAAATTGGACGACGAGCTTCAAAAATGCGAGCGTAATCAACATTTTCTAAATCATCTCCAAAGTTGACTGTTTCATAATCTTCTTTTGCTAGAAAGCCTTGTTTGGCAAGTAATTCTAAGTCAATTAAATGTGTGTTCCCAGCTGTCGCTGAGAATGATTGATAAGGGGAGTCACCATAACTAGTCGTTGTTAATGGTAGGATTTGCCAATATGTTTGGTCTGTTTCAACTAAGAAATCAACGAAGTCATAAGCTTCTTGACCAAATGTTCCCACCCCTTGTTTGCCGGGTAATGATGTGATATGCATCAGTACACCACTTGCACGTTTTTCCATATGTTTTCTCCTTTATCAACGATCTTTACACTGCAAATTATAACGCAAGCGTTTGCGTAAGTCAATCATTTTTTGTAAAAAATATAAAAAAACACCCTAACCACTAAAACTAATAGCAATTAAGGCGTCTTTTCTTTGATAAAAGCTCCACTAGTGAAGTGATTTATTTGTCTTCAACATGTAATTGACGAACACTTTCACGTTCTCTCAATGTAAATGGAACAATGACTTTTTCAGTAATAGCTGTTTCAGGTGATTTAATCAATTCGACTAATCTTCTGAAACTTGTTCGGCCCAGATTAGCAACATTAATATCAAAAGTTGTCATATATGGGTGAATCAATGTTGAGTAAGCAGAGTTATTGAAGGTGATAATAGAAATATCATCTGGCACCTTCAACTGATAATATGATAAGAATTGTGC
The DNA here is from genome assembly GCF_016461705.1 of Streptococcus vicugnae. Taxonomy (GTDB): domain Bacteria; phylum Bacillota; class Bacilli; order Lactobacillales; family Streptococcaceae; genus Streptococcus; species Streptococcus vicugnae. Next base: position 106,361 of record NZ_JAEMHW010000001.1, read on the forward strand.
CAAGCGAACTGAAATCGTATCAGCAATGACAATCAGGGCAGTTGCTTTACTTGACTCAATTTTCTCAATTAGTTTTTCCAATATCATTGGATCTCTTCGATCAAACAGAAGAGCTTTTTCACTTGTGAGTCCGAGTTTCTCCATACCACGAAGGTAACCAAAATAGCGTTCTGATGATACTTCAGATTTTAAATCATCAGTAATGAATAAAATCTCACGGTGACCTTTTTGATAAAGGTATTCTACCGCTTTTTTACCCATTAGTTGGTTATCATTATCTATATAAGTAATATCATTTTCGAAACCTTCGGGAGCGCCGACAATCACAAATGGTACATTATTGTCCATCAAATATTTACGGACAGGATCTTCTGGATCAGAGTATAAGATAATAAATCCGTCTACACGTTTCTGACGATACATTAATTTTACTTGTTCTTCTAATTCATCAACTGTCATACCGGTTGCAATAGAAACTGTAAAATCATTTAATTTCGCTTCGCTAGTTATAGTAGAAAGAATTTGCATAAAGAATGGTTCGTTTAAACGATCTGGTGTGATTAAAGGTGGAAAAATCAAACCAACATTATATGTTAGCCCACTGGCTAACATTTGGGCAGCAACATTAGGAACATATCCTAACTCTGCCATCGCTTTCCGAACTTTATCTTTTGTTTTCTGAGAAATGGATTTATTATCCTTCAAAACACGGCTAACCGTCGAAGGATTAACACCAGCTTTAGCCGCTACATCTTTAATTGTAACCATCTAAGTCTCCTTTGCAACTAACATTTTATAATAGATTTACTGTACTGACAAGGTTTTAGAGGTAAAAACTCTTATTTTTATCCCCTATTATACATAAATAAGAATTTTCCGCAATTGTTTGCTTTATTTTGTCAATTTTTTAGAGACATACTCTCTTTTTGGCTTATTTTATAGTAAAAACTGACCAACTTATACTAGATTGATGCTCTTTTTATTAGTTTATTTATTTAAGAGTTCAAGTTTTTTTAATTTTTTTACTAAAAACGCTTGACAATAGCTGCAAACGGTTGCATAATATAAGTGTAAATAATATTACTAATCTTTCTCTAGGAGGGGAAACTCATGAAGAAGAACACATGGAAAAAAATGGTCCTTGCTGGTGCAGGTTTAACACTTGCTGGAAGCGTTTTAGTTGCTTGTTCGAATAACTCATCAACAAAATCATCTTCTGCTTCTGACAGCAAGACAATCAAACTTTGGGTACCAACAGGTGCTAAAAAATCTTATACAGACGTTGTTAAGAAATTCGAAAAAGAATCTGGCTACTCTGTAAAAATGGTAGAATCTAACGATTCAAAAGCACAAGAAAACGTTAAGAAAGATCCGCAAAAAGCTGCTGATGTCTTCTCACTTCCACATGACCAACTTGGTCAATTAGTTGAATCAGGTGTTATTCAAGAAGTTCCTGAAGATTATGCAAAAGAAATTGCTGCTAACGATACTGATCAAGCAGTTGCTGGTGCAAAATACAATGGTAAAACTTATGCTTTCCCATTTGGTATCGAATCACAAGTTCTCTTCTATAACAAATCAAAACTTTCAAGTGACGATGTTGCTAGCTACGAAACAATCACAAGCAAAGCTTCATTTGGTGCAACATTTAAAGCTATGAATGCTTATGCAACTGCTCCACTCTTCATGTCAGTTGGTGACACACTATTTGGTGAAAATGGTGAAACAGTTGACGGTACTAACTGGGGTAACGATGCTGGTGTATCAGTTCTTCAATGGATTGCTGATCAAAAATCAAACAAAGGTTTCGTTAACTTGACTGCTGAAAATGCAATGTCTAAATTCGGTGACGGAAGCGTTGCTTCACTTGAATCAGGCCCTTGGGATCTTAAAGCAGCACAAGACGCTGTTGGTAAAGATAATCTTGGTATCGCTGTTTATCCAAAAATCTCAATTGGCGGTAACGAAGTGCAACAAAAAGCTTTCCTTGGTGTGAAACTCTTTGCTGTTAACCAAGCTCCTGCAGGTTCAGATACAAAACGTATCGCTGCTTCTTACAAACTTGCTTCTATGCTTACTAGCGCAGAAAGCCAAGAAAACCAATTCACTTACGAAGGTCGTAACATTATTCCTGCTAACAAAGAAGTTCAATCATCAGATAAAGTTCAATCAGATGAATTGGCTCAAGCAGTTATCAAGATGGCTTCATCATCAGACTACACAGTTGTAACACCTAAACTTAGTCAAATGACTACATTCTGGACTGAAAGCGCTGCACTTCTCAGCGATGTCTACAATGGTAAAATTCAAAGTGGTGACTACCTCGCTAAATTGCAACAATTTGACAAAGATTTAGCTAATGCTAAGTAAGATGTTCTGAAGTGGGGAGTTACATCCCCACTTTATTTTTAGGGAAACTCTTGTCGGAGTTATTGCTAAGAACTTTAAGATTAAATTTTTAGCAGTGACTTCCAACAAGATTAATAAAAGGAGTTTTGTATGACTAATTCACACTATTTTGACAGTGTATCAGTTACTGAGGCTTTTAAAAAAGGAAAATTTGATACCAAACTATCATTTCTGATTATGGGATTCTCAAATTTTTACCATAAACAGATTATTAAAGGTTGCTTGTTTTTACTATCAGAGATTCTTTTCTTAATCACTTTCTTCTCTCAGATTATTCCAAACTTGCAAGGATTAATCACTCTGGGAACACACCAACAAGGTCTTGTTGAACAAACCGTCAACGGGATTAAGATGAAAGTTGCTGTTGATGGCGATAACTCAATGTTAATGCTTATCTTCGGTCTTGCTTCTCTTATCTTCTGCCTTGTTTTTGCTTACATTTATTGGTGTAACCTTAAGAGCGCTAGAAATCTTTACGTCATCGATAAAGAAGGTTTGAAAGTTCCTACCTTTAAAGAAGACTTTGAAACATTGGCAAACGGTCGTTTCCACATGACTTTGATGGCAGTCCCAATGATTGGGGTTCTTCTCTTCACTATCTTGCCATTAATTTATATGATTTGTTTGGCCTTCACAAGTTATGACCATAATCATTTACCACCGAAAAGTTTGTTTGACTGGGTTGGTTTTGCTAACTTCGGTAACATCTTTAATGGTCGTATGGCAGGAACATTCTTCCCAGTCTTGTCTTGGACATTAATTTGGGCAGTCTTTGCCACTGTTACTAACTTCTTCTTTGGTATTGTTCTTGCATTAATCATTAATACTAAAGGATTGAAATTGAAAAAAATGTGGCGTACTATCTTCGTTATCACAATTGCTGTGCCACAATTCATTTCACTTCTTATCATGAGAAACTTGCTTAGTGATGCTGGTCCAGTTAATGCATTCCTTGAAAAAATTGGACTTATCTCAGCAGCAAACCCATTGCCATTCCTTTCTGATCCACTTTGGGCTAAATTCTCAATCATTATCGTTAACATGTGGGTAGGTATTCCTGTCACAATGCTTGTTGCTTCAGGTATTATCATGAACCTACCACAAGAACAAATTGAAGCCGCTGAAATCGATGGTGCCAATAAATTCCAAATCTTTAAATCAATCACATTCCCTCAAATCTTACTTGTGATGATGCCAAACTTGATTCAACAATTTATCGGTAACATCAACAACTTCAACGTTATCTACCTTCTTACTGGTGGTGGTCCTACTAACTCTAACTTCTACCAAGCTGGTAGCACAGACTTGCTTGTTACTTGGCTCTACAACTTAACAGTTACTGCAGCTGACTACAACCTTGCTTCTGTTATCGGTATTCTTATCTTTGTTCTTTCTGCTGTATTTAGTCTCTTGGCTTACACAAGAACAAGTTCTTACAAGGAAGGGGTTGCTAAATAATGAAAAACAAAAAACGTTTAACACTGACATTTGTCTATATTCTATTGATTGTTTTATCAATCATCTGGCTCTTTCCAATTGTTTGGGTTGTTCTTACTAGCTTCCGTGGCGAAGGAACAGCATACGTTAACTACTTCATTCCAAAAACTTGGACGCTAGATAATTATATTAAACTGTTTACTTCAGATGCCTTCCCATTTGGGCAATGGTTCTTGAATACTTTATTTGTTGCTTCTGCAACATGTGTCATTTCAACATTTATTACTGTTGCCATGGCTTACTCACTCAGCCGTATCAAATTCAAACACCGTAATGGTTTCTTGAAACTAGCTCTTGTGCTTAACATGTTCCCTGGTTTTATGAGTATGATTGCTGTATACTACATCCTCAAAGCTTTCAACCTTGACCAAACATTATTAGCTCTTATCTTAGTTTACTCAGCTGGTGCGGCACTTGGCTTCTACATTGCTAAAGGATTCTTTGATACGATTCCTTACTCACTTGATGAATCTGCCATGATTGATGGAGCAACTCGCGCTGATATTTTCTTTAAAATCACTCTCCCTCTATCAAAACCAATCATTGTCTACACAGCGCTTATGGCTTTCATCGGTCCTTGGATTGATTTCATCTTTGCCAAAGTTATCCTTGGTGATGCAACCAACAAGTACACTGTTGCCATTGGACTCTTCTCAATGTTGCAACAAGATACTATTAATGACTGGTTCATGTCATTCACTGCTGGTTCAGTTCTTATCGCTGTTCCAATCACATTGCTCTTCATGTTTATGCAAAAATACTACGTCGAAGGTATTACTGGTGGTTCAGTTAAATAAGAAGAAGTTCAATCACTTCTCCCCTTCTATTATTAATTATCAAAAAAAGCTTGGAACATTTGTTCCAAGCTTTTTAAGTACATGAATACCGACTATATAATAGGAAGAAAAGTTTTTATTTTTACCAGAATTCACGTAAGAAATCGTCTTTCAAACGTTCACGATAAAAAAGTTCATTAAGATTTTCTTCCTCAAAAACTCGAAGTAAATTTAACATATCATAAGCCAAATCCAAGTTAGGTAAATCCTTACGTGGCACCCACTTAATCTCTCCCTCATTAGTAGAATGAATGTCACCTTCAAACTCAGACGTTCGGTACAAGAAAACAAGATAGCGTTCATCTTCTTTTGTATACCAATGTTTCATACCGACTAACTGAGGGTTCTTAATGACTAAGCCAGTTTCTTCTTTAACTTCACGGATAACCGACTCAACTAGCCCTTCATGAGCTTCAATATGCCCTCCTGGAAGAGCATATCCTGACCATGAATAACGTTTTGGGTCACGAATTTGCATAACGACATTTCCTTGACCATCTTCAATCAAGCACATATTAGTTAAAATCACACGTTGTGCACGAGACATGATTTATCTTTCTCCTCTCCTAATCCATCGCTTTTAACTCTAGTACCATATCACGCAATTGAGCAGCAAGTTCGAAATCAAGCATTTCAGCAGCTTCATGCATTTGTTTTTCAAGCTTCTTGATTGCTTCTTTACGCTCAGTTTTGTTCATACTGCTGTAGTCTAGTGTATCTTCAGCTACATCAGTATCTGTTGCTTTAGAGATAGCAATCAAATCTCGAATATCTTTCTTAATAGTTTGTGGGACAATACCATGTTCTTCGTTATAGCGCATTTGAATCTCACGACGACGAGCGGTTTCATCCATGGCTTTTTGCATAGATTCGGTAATCTTATCAGCGTACATAATAACATGACCTTCGCTGTTTCGAGCTGCACGTCCAATCGTTTGAATCAAACCTCGTTCATTACGAAGGAAACCTTCTTTATCCGCATCAAGAATAGCAACTAAACTAACTTCTGGTACGTCAATCCCTTCACGCAGCAAATTAATCCCAATCAGAACATCGAAAACACCCAGACGCAAATCGCGAATAATTTCCGTACGCTCTAAAGTTTTAATATCTGAGTGCATGTACTTAACTTTGACACCCATTTCTTTGAGGTAATCGGTCAAGTCTTCTGCCATCTTCTTGGTAAGCGTTGTAATAAAGGTACGTTCACCTTTTTCGACACGAGCATTGATTTCACCAAGCAAATCATCCATTTGTCCCATGGTTGGACGGACTTCAACTTCCGGATCAAGAAGGCCTGTCGGACGAATGATTTGTTCGACGATTGTGTCTGTTTGCTCAAGTTCATAATCACCTGGTGTCGCTGATACGTAGACAATCTGATGAACATGGCTTTCAAACTCCTCACGACGAAGTGGACGGTTATCAAGAGCACTTGGAAGACGGAAACCATAGTTAACCAACATTTCCTTACGAGAGCGGTCTCCGTTATACATTCCCTTAATTTGCCCCATCGTCATGTGACTTTCATCAACCATAATAAGAAAATCTTCTGGGAAGAAATCAAGAAGTGTGAATGGCGGTTCACCTTCTGAACGTCCATCCATGTGACGTGAGTAATTTTCGACACCGTTTGTGTACCCCATTTCACGGAGCATTTCAACATCATACTCAGTTCTTTGACGAATTCGCTGCGCTTCAATGAGCTTACCTTCAGCCTCGAACTGCTTAACTTGTTCTTCCATTTCTTCCAAAATGTTTTTAATAGCATGTTCCAAATGTTCTTCATTTGTCATAAAGTGAGTGGCAGGGAAAATGGCCAAATGTTCGACTTCGCCAAGAACTTTACCTGTCAAACTTTCAATTTCTCGGATACGATCAATTTCATCACCGAAAAATTCTACTCGAAAGGCATGTTCATCACGGCTCGCTGGGAAGATTTCCACGACATCACCGCGCACACGAAAACGACCACGTTGAAAATCAATATCATTTCGTTCAAATTGAATATCAACAAGGTCATTTAATAATTGGTCACGTGAGATTTCCTGACCTGGACGAAGACTCACAACGCTATCAGCATACTCTTTTGGTGAACCCAAACCATAAATACATGACACAGAAGCTACAACAATAACGTCATTACGCTCTAACAAAGCTGATGTTGCTGAGTGGCGTAGCTTATCAATTTCATCATTGACTGAGCTATCTTTTTCAATATAGGTGTCACTTGATGGCACATAGGCTTCCGGTTGGTAGTAATCATAATATGAAACAAAATATTCAACAGCGTTATCTGGGAAAAATTCTTTAAACTCCCCGTACAACTGACCTGCCAGCGTTTTATTATGGGCGATAACAAGCGTTGGTTTATTAACTCTTGCAATAACCTGACTCATCGTATAGGTCTTACCGGTACCAGTGGCACCAAGGAGAATTTGAGACTTTTCTCCTCCTTCAATATTATCAACTAATGTCTCAATCGCTTGTGGTTGATCACCAGAAGGTTCGTATTTAGAGACTAGTTTAAACTGATTATCTTCTATTCTATCAATCATAATATTCCTCAAAATGTCATTTAATACCTTCATTTTATCATAAATAAGGGTAAAATACTCTCTTTAGATATTGAGAAATCAACCTCCTCACTCTTCATGTTAGGTTTTCTAACATGAGTTGAAATCTAAAGTTGCTTAACTGTCTGAATTTTGATATAATTAATGCAATCTATTCAAAAGGAGACTTACATGAAGCACAAATTGAAAGCTATTATGCTAGCAATGGTTTCTGCAATCTTTGTGTTTGGTGTAGATGCTAAAGCAGATACAATTAGTATCGTATCTGACACAGCATACGCACCATTCGAATTTAAAGATTCAGATCAAACTTATAAAGGTATTGACGTTGACATTATTAATGAAGTCGCAAATCGAGAGGGTTGGGATATCGATATGACATTCCCTGGTTTCGATGCTGCTGTTAATGCTGTTCAAGCTGGTCAAGCCGATGCTCTTATGGCTGGTACAACAGTTACAGAGGCTCGTAAAAAAGTCTTCACATTCTCAGATACTTATTACGATACCGCTGTTGTTGTCTACACTCGTAGCGATGCTAAAGTGTCTAACTATAAACAACTTTCAGGTAAAACTGTTGGTGTTAAAAACGGTACTGCTGCTCAAGCATTCCTAAAGGAAAACCAAAAGAAATACGGTTATAAAATCAAAACATTTGATACTAGTGACTTGATGAACAATAGTCTAGATGCTGGTTCAGTTTACGCTGCTATGGATGACCAACCTGTTGTCCAATACGCAATCAGTCAAGGTAAAAACTATGCTATCAATATCGATGGAGAAAAAGTCGGAAGCTTCGCATTTGCTGTTAAAAAAGGAAGCAAATACGAATACCTTATTGATGAATTTAACCACGCATTTGCCGAAATGAAAAAAGACGGTACTTACGATGCTATCACGGCAAAATGGCTTGGTGATTCTGAAAAATCTGATGACAAATCAAGTGTTGTTACATCAAGCAGCCTAAAATTAACTGGAGACGCTTCTGCAAAAGCAACACCTGTTAAATCAACTTACAAAATCGTCATGGATTCTTCATTTGCCCCATTTGAATACCAAAATGACTCAGGCAAATACGAAGGAATCGACGTTGACTTAATTAAAGCTATCGCAGAACAACAAGGTTTCAACATCGAAATATCAAATCCTGGTTTTGACGCTGCACTTAACGCTGTTCAAGCTGGTCAAGCTGACGGTGTTATGGCAGGTATGTCAATCACTGATGCTCGTAAAGAAATCTTCGATTTCTCAGATCCATATTATACTTCAAACATCTTGCTTGCTGTTAAAAAAGGAAGCTTTGTTAAATCATATGAAGATTTAAACGGCAAAACTGTTGGAGCTAAAAATGGTACATCATCATACACATGGTTGTCTGAACACGCTGCTCAATACGGCTACACACTTCGTGCTTTCGACGAAGCATCAACTATGTATGATAGTTTGAACTCAGGTTCAATTGACGCTCTTATGGATGATGAAGCCGTACTTCGTTACGCTATCAAACAAGGTCGTAACTTTGAAACACCAGTTGATGGCGAAAAATCTGGTGAATACGGATTTGCTGTTAACAAAGGTACTAACCCTGAACTACTTGAAATGTTCAACAATGGTCTTGCAGCACTTGTCAAATCAGGTGAATACGATAAAATCGTAAGCAAATACCTTGGCTCATCAGACGAGAAGAAATCAACTTCATCAAGTGTCGATGAAACAACTATTTGGGGACTTATCAAAAACAACTACTCACAATTGCTTTCAGGTCTTGGAACAACTCTTAGCTTGACATTGATCTCATTTGCAATTGCAATGGTTATTGGTATCATCTTTGGTATGATGGCAGTTGCACCAAATAAGGTTCTTCGTACAATCTCAGCAATCTTTGTTGACGTTGTTCGTGGTATTCCATTGATGATTGTGGCAGCCTTCATCTTCTGGGGAATTCCAAACCTCTTTGAATCACTAACTGGTAAACAAAGCCCAATCAATGATTTCCTAGCTGCAACAATCGCCCTTTCATTGAATGCTGGTGCTTATATCGCTGAAATCGTTCGTGGTGGTATTGAAGCTGTTCCTAAAGGACAAATGGAAGCTAGCCGAAGCTTGGGTATCTCATACGGTAAGACAATGAAAAAAGTCATCTTACCACAAGCTGTTCGCGTGATGTTACCAAACTTCATCAACCAATTCGTTATTTCATTGAAAGATACTACTATCGTATCAGCAATTGGTCTTGTCGAGCTCTTCCAAACAGGTAAAATCATTATTGCTCGTAACTACCAATCATTCCGTATGTATGCTATCTTAGCAATCATCTACCTTGTAATGATCACCCTTTTAACTCGTTTAGCAAAACGTTTAGAAAAGAGGCTTAAATAATGGCAGAATTAAAAATTGATGTTCAAGATTTGCACAAATCTTATGGAGATAATGAAGTCTTAAAAGGAATCACAACCCAATTCCACGAAGGTGATGTTGTATGTATCATCGGACCTTCTGGTTCAGGAAAATCAACATTCCTTCGTACCCTAAACCTACTTGAAACAATCACTAGTGGTAAAGTTGTCGTTGATGGTTTTGAACTTTCTGACCCAAACACTGATGTCGATAAAGTTCGTGAAAACATTGGTATGGTATTCCAACACTTCAACCTCTTCCCACATATGACGGTTCTCGAAAACATCACTTTCGCACCAATCGAACTTGGAAAAGAATCTAAAGAAGAGGCAGAAAAACACGCTATGGAGCTACTTGAAAAAGTTGGTCTAGCTGATAAACGTGATGCTAAACCAGATAGCTTATCAGGTGGTCAAAAACAACGTGTGGCTATCGCTCGAAGCTTGGCAATGAATCCAGATATCATGCTCTTTGACGAACCTACTTCTGCACTTGACCCTGAAATGGTTGGTGATGTTCTTGGTGTTATGAAAGACTTGGCAGAGCAAGGTATGACCATGTTAATCGTTACTCACGAAATGGGATTCGCTCGTAAAGTTGCCAACCGTGTTATCTTTACTGACGGTGGACAGTTTATTGAAGATGGTACACCAGAACAAATCTTTGATAACCCACAACACCCGCGTCTAAAAGACTTCTTGAACAAAGTATTGAACGTATAATAAATTAAAAGCTAGTTGTAACAAACTAGCTTTTTTATTGCAGTAAATTTTGGCTATGTATGTCAGAATTTTGACTTTCATTTTTGGATTTGTTAGACTTAAGTTAAGTTGTTTAGACAAACTACAAAAGATACACACTTGCACATTACCTCACTTATATTTAAAGTACTCCTAAGTTTGTCATAAGCGAGATAATATGACCATTCGTAGCAAATCCAAATAACTTTCGTATGTGATATTCAGTAGTTATCTACTGTTTAATATAAGGAGGATTTTTGATATGTCTAAGTATGCAGGTACTCAAACCGAAAAAAACTTACAAGCTGCATTTGCTGGTGAATCTCAAGCTCGCAACAAGTACACTTTCTTTGCTTCAAGAGCTAAAAAAGATGGATTTGAACAAATCGCAGAACTTTTCTTAAAAACCGCCGATAATGAAAAAGAACATGCCAAGATGTGGTACAAAGAACTTTACGGTATTGGTGACACTTCAGAAAACTTGGAAACTGCTGCTGACGGTGAAAACTACGAATGGACTGATATGTACGTTGAATTTGCCAAAACAGCTGAAAAAGAAGGATTCCCTCAACTTGCTAAGAAATTCCTTATGGTCGCTGAAATCGAAAAACATCACGAAGAACGCTATCGTGCTTTATTAAAAAATATCGAAACTGCTAAAGTTTTTGAAAAGAGTGAAGTTAAGATTTGGGAATGTCGTAACTGCGGTCACATTATTGTTGGAACAAAAGCACCAAAAGTTTGTCCAGTATGTGCTCACGCTCAATCTTATTTCGAAGTTCGTGCTGAAAACTATTAATAAAATCACCTCCCAGCTAATTTTTACTGGGAGGTTTACCATATCCTTTGACAATAACCTTAGTCTTTTGCTAAAATGGAAGCAAATCAAGCAGGAGGATTTTTAGCAATGAACAACTAAGAACAAAATGTGTTATATACCATATCAGGTTTTGTTTTTAGTGCACTCTTTTATTCTCTTGCTTATCCATCATACGTGTTGGGTATTTTTAGCGTTGACCATAATGAGATTCACACTCTACCTGATATGGTAGAGTGTGTTTTTTTGAAAGGAAGTCTCGTATGCTAAACATAAACCAACTATCAATTACTAACCTCAAGGATTCTAAACAAATGATTGCTGATTTAAACCTCATAGTAAACTCAGGTGAAAAATTAGCGATTATCGGCGAAGAAGGAACTGGAAAGTCCACTTTGCTTCAAGCTATTGCCAATTCACAAATGATTGCTAGCTATGCAAATCTTGAAGGGCAAATTCAAAATAATTTTAAAAAAGTGGGTTATCTCCCACAGTCGCTAGCTAAAGAAGAAAGAAGTCAAACTATTTCTGATTTTCTTTACAAAGATATAGATTCTTTTTTCAATTACAATGCATTTTATCAAATGGCTGCGCTCCTGCATCTAGACCTTTCTACACTAGAGAATAATAATCAATCATTAGCTAATTTATCAGGTGGTGAGAGGATAAAACTTCAACTAACTAAATTAACTGGTCAAGAACCCGATTTGTTCTTGCTGGATGAACCATCTAGCGACCTTGATATTGAAGGCCAAAATCTCCTTAAAGATTTTATTCAGAACACTGATAAAACTGTGATTTTTATTTCTCACGATGAAGCGATACTTGAAGACACTGCAACTGCTATTCTACACTTAGAGCTAATCAGAAAACGACAAATACCTCGCGCTAGCTATTTTCAAGGAAATTATAATGACTACCTTAAACAGCGGAAAAAAAATTTTATAAAGCAATATAAAGAAGCAAAAAACGCTCAACGTCTGAAGAAAAAACGAGATGAAAAGATTAGGAGATTGCACCAAGCTGCCCAATACAATGTTCGACATACTCATGATAGTACCCTGGGAAGACTAGCTGCTAAAAAGATGAAAAATGTCCTATCACTTGAAAAAAGATATGAAAAAGAAGACAAAAATCTTACAGAATTCCCCGAAAACATGGATAGCATAAAGCTCTTTTTCCACGGTATTTCCCCGATTGACAAGAAAAAACGACTCTTATCATGGCATAATCAAGTGTTGTCGACTGGTCAAACTATTGATTTGGATATTTTAGGACAGGATAAAATTGTTATTACTGGGAAAAATGGCATTGGAAAAACGCGACTTCTCAAGCAAATTTACCGAGAGCTCAGCAGAAATAAACAATTGTCTATCGGCTACATGCCTCAAGATTATGACAATATACTAAAAGGTGACATTTCTGCTGTCTCATTTTTAAGTGAAGTAACAACCGATAAAACGGCTAGAACTATTTTAGCTAGTCTACAATTTACAAAAAATGAAATGGAGCATAGCATTATTGAATTATCTGGCGGGCAAAAAGCCAAGATCTTTTTAGCACGTATGGTTCTTGCTAAAAATCATATTATTATCCTAGATGAAGTAACTCGACATTTTTCGCCTACTAGTCAATCTGTTGTTCGTCAATTATTACGTGATTATCCTGGCTGTATTATTAGCGTTTCTCACGACCAAAATTATATCAATAATGTTGTAAGAACACATTATCAATTAACTAGCGACACTTTACAAAAGCATTAAAAAAGCTCAGCATATGCTGAGCTCAAGCAGGATAGTGCATTAAGACTCATCGGCTTCTGCTTCTCCTGCTTTTTCTTTTGCCAATTTTTCACGTTCTAAGCGAAAACGTCGATTTGGATTAAGTGTATTGAAAAGTTCTTCTAGCTTTTCAGCATTCCAGACATCGGCTGCTGATACAAAATTACCATCTTTATCTCTAAAAGATATCGGTTTTTCTCCCATAAGAACCTCCAGTTAAATATATAAAACTTATTTGTGAATTAAAAACTTTGAATTGTCATTCAAAATACATTCTACAAGCTCTGCAAAGAAGATAATTGCTATCTAGAGCTCATGGCTCTCCGTCAAAATTCCTATTTTTGCTCTGCTTCATTAGAATATAAGTTACTAGCTCCCATATAGAGCTTGCTGCTTTGTCGTTAAACAGCTAAGCTAGCAACGACAAATAGTAGGTTAATCCACGAATTCAAATTCGAAGTTACCAATTCGAACGATATCTCCGTCTTTAGCACCGCGTTCACGAAGGGCTTCATCAACACCCATACCGCGCAATTGACGGGCAAATTTCATAACTGATTCGTCACGTTCCATATTTGTCATGACAAAGAGTTTTTCAAGTTTTTCACCTGACAATACCCAAGCAGCATCGTCATCACGTGAAATTTCAAACGGACGTTCGTCTGGATCAAATCCGTAGTAAACTTCTTCATCAATCATATCATCTTCAGTGTAAAGCAAGAATTCATCAGTCTTATCAAGCAATTCTGCTGTTGCTTCCATAAGATTTTCCAATCCTTGATGTGCCAAACTTGAAATTGGGAAAATCATTGGCATTTCTTCAAAATCATCATAGTTAGCAGCCAATTTTTCTTTAAAGACTTTCAAGTTTTCTTCTGCCTCTGGCATATCCATCTTATTTGCAACAATGATTTGTGGACGTTCCATCAAACGAAGGTTATAAGTTTCAAGTTCATTATTAATTGAAACATAATCTTCATATGGATCACGTCCTTCACTTGCTGACATGTCAATCACGTGAAGAATAACACGTGTACGTTCGATATGACGAAGGAATTGTGTACCAAGACCAACACCTTGTGAAGCACCTTCAATCAACCCTGGAAGGTCCGCCATAGCAAAGCTGTCACCTGATTTTGTGCGAACCATACCAAGGTTAGGCACGATTGTTGTAAAGTGATAAGCACCGATTTTGGGTTTAGCAGCTGTAACAACACTTAGTAATGTAGATTTACCAACTGATGGGAATCCAACCAAACCAACGTCTGCTAAGATTTTCAATTCCAATTGAAGTTCACGTTCTTCACCTGGTTCACCATTTTCAGCGATTTCAGGTGCAGGATTACGTGGTGTCGCAAAGCGGATATTACCACGTCCACCACGTCCACCGTGAGCTACAACAAACTCTTGACCATTTTCAACAAGGTCAGTGATAACTTTATTTGTCTCAGCATCACGAACAGTTGTTCCTTGAGGGACACGTACAATAAGGTCTTCTGCACCACGTCCATGCATTCCTTTTGTCATCCCTTTTTCACCAGATTTTGCTTTAAAAATACGGTTGTAACGGAAGTCCATCAAAGTACGAAGTCCTTCGTCAACTTTAAAGATGACTGAACCACCTTTACCACCGTCACCTCCCCAAGGTCCGCCATTAGGGACGTATTTTTCACGACGGAAGGCAACCATGCCATCACCACCACGACCAGCTTTAACGCTAATTTTGGCAGTATCTAAAAACATACTCATTATTAATTCCTATTCTTTCATTATAGTAACTTTTACACTAAAAATTGATTTGCAAAAGCATAAAAAAACGCCTCATCAGCGTTCTTTAAATAATTGAACCAATAGCAGTCGCAATAAGACCACCTACAGTTACTAGAACCATTAAGATAACAACTACTAAAGTCAGTTTTTCAAACGCTGTTTTTTTACGTGGTCCGTTTTCACCAAATGCCACCTTAATACACCTCGCTCAATTGATTTTATTACTATTATCTTAACATGATTAGCCTAAATAATCAAATAACTACTGCAAGAAATTTACAGTTCAACGTCAAATACTTCTAGTTTTGCTAGCTCTTCTGCCGTCAATCGACGCCATTGTCCAAGTGTCAACGATTCATCCAACTGCAAAGGCCCCATACTCAAACGTTCTAACTCTGTGACTTCCTTGCCACAAGCTAAAACCATGCGTTTGACTTGGTGGAATTTTCCTTCTTTGATTGTGATTTCGACAAGACTTGTTTCATTTTCCTTATCAACTTCTAAAATCTCTAGCTGCGCTGGTTGGCAAGTAAAATCTTTCAGCTCAATTCCTTTGGCAAAACGCTCAACATCTTCTGCTGTCATAATGCCTGAAACTCTAGCACGATAACGTTTATCAACGTGCTTTTTAGGTGATAGCATGGCATGCGCCAATTTACCATTATTAGTCAACAATAACAGTCCATGAGTGTCTATGTCTAAACGCCCAACAGGAAAGACTTCTTTATCCCAAGCTGTTTTATCCAACAAATCTAAAACCGTTTTGTGGTGATTATCTTCTGTTGCTGAAATTACACCTTTTGGTTTATTTAGCAGGTAATAGACATATTTTTCATAGGAAAGATTTTCTCCCTGACAGACAATTTGATCAGCCTTTTCATCAATTTGAGTCTTTGGAGAGGTTTTAATTTCACCATTAACAGTTACTTGTTTTTTCTTAAGTAATTGTTTGACCTCAGTTCGCGAACCGATTCCGGCTTCTACTAAAAATTTATCTAAACGCATAGTATTCCTTTATCTGAATATGATACACTCATTGTACCATTTTTCAGAGCATAAAAAAACAAGGTCGAGCAAGCTCGAACCTTGTTTAATCATCACTTCAAGATTTATTTTTTGTATGCGTATGTGAAGTCTACAGACAAACCTGTTGAGTTACGGACGAGACCTTTAAGGTCTGGATTTTGAAGTGATTTTGTACTACGGAAGTAGATTGGGTTGTAAAGTGCGTTGTCATAAAGTGCTTTTTCAGCAGCTTTATAATCATCAGCAGCAGCTTTAGGATCTAGAGCATCTGTAGTAATAGCTTTTTGGTAGGCAGCATCGTAATCTGCATTTGAGAATTTACCATAGTTATATGATGAACCAGTAGTGAAGAGTCCGTAGAATGTTGAACCTTCTGGATAGTCACCACCCCAAAGAACAAGGGCAACATCAAAGTTTTGGTTCTTAGTATCTTCAAGACGTTGTTTGAAAGTAACAAATTTTTCTTCAACTTTCAATCCTGGAAGAGCTTCTTCCCAAGTTTGTTTGATATAGTCAACTGATGCTTTAGCAACTGGTGCGTCTGAGTCAGCTGTGATAGTTAATTTAACTGAATCAGTACCAAGTTCTGCAAGACCTTCTTTGAAGAGTTTTGTAGCTTCTTTCTTATTGTAGCTGTAACCTGGTGATACGTATTTAGCTAAGTCAGTTCCATCAGGAAGTTTTTCAAGACCTGTTGGTGCTAGAGCTGTAGCAGCTTTTGAACCAGTATCGATAGCAGCTTTTACAATTCCTTCACGGTCTGTTGCCAAATTAAGGGCTTGACGGATTTTAGTGTTGTTCAAAGCAGTCACTGTACCAGTTTGGTTGTAAACCATGTAAGCTGTCGTTGCTTCTGGAACTGGAACAACATCTTCACGGTTTTTATTAGCTTTAAATGTAGCTTCTGTATTTGAGATGTTTGCTGTATCAAGGTCACCGTCTTTGTACATTTGAACAGCTGTATCAGGTTTCTTGATTGTTTGAACGTTTACTTTCTTAGTTTTAACGTCTTTTGCATCCCAATAGTATTTGTTTTTCACAAGTGTGAAGTTACCATTTGTACCGTTCCATTTTTTAACAGTGTATGGTCCAGAATACAATGCTTTATCTGAAGTTGTACCATATTGGTCGCCTGCTTTTTCAACAAATGCTTTACTTTGAGGCATGAAGTTTGCAAATGATAGAAGGCTCTCAAATTGTGGAGAAGGGTTTGACAAAGTAAAGATAACTTTGTTTCCATCAGCTTTTACACCAAGTTCTTCAACAGATTTTTTACCTGCGATAATATCTTCAGCATTCAAAACATGAGCATCTGATGCAAGGTATGAATATTCTGATGCAGTTTTTGGATCAACAAGTCGTTGCCAAGTATAAACAAAGTCTTCAGCAGTCAATTTGCTTCCGTCTGACCATTTAAGGTTATCACGAAGAGTAGCTGTATAAGTTAAACCATCTTCTGATACTTCAACACTTTTAGCCAAATCTGGTTGCAATTTACCATTTTTATCAACTCGAAGAAGGTTACTTCCTGAGTTACCAATAGCAATTGATGAGTAAGTATCAGTTACTTTTGAAATATCAAGCGTGCTGATTTCAGTTGGTACGAACCAATTGATATCTTTGCTAGCAGATTTTGATGTTGATTTATTTCCACCACATGCTGCTAGTGTAGCAACAGACAACAATGCGACAGCTCCAAGACTGACACGTTTTAAAGTTTTAATCTCCATAATGGATCCTCCTACCATATAACTTTCTTTCGGTATGTTAAGTATTATAACACAATATTTTCTAAAAATACAGAAAATTTGAAAATTAATTAAAATTTCAAAAAGATTGCTTACGCTCATTTTTCACTTATTTTTCAATCATTTCATGATAAAAACAACAAATTATATCGAAAAAACGCATAAAATAAACTAATATAGACATTTTTTTGTATTGAAAGCTTTTCATTTTTATAAAACATTAAAGGTTTCATATTTCCAACTATCCCTCTTTTTCCCAACAATCAATGTCTATAAAAGCTAACATCAAAAATGAATATTTTATCTTTTTTTGTATAAATCATAACTAAAAACAACCTTTTATGTGATATTTAAAAATAATTATACAAAAACAAGGCCAACTAAGATCAACCTTGTTTTGTTTTTTTTAGAGAGGTTATTAATTATTTGTGAGCATAAGTGAAATCGACAGTTAAACCTGTTGAATTTCGAACAAGTCCTTTAATGTCTGGATTTTGAAGCCATTTAGTACTACGGAAGTAGATTGGGTTATAGTGTGCTCCATCATAAAGAGCTTTTTCAGCTGCTTTATAATCTTCAGCAGCCGCATCAGTATCCAAAGCATCAGTTGTTAAAGCTTTGTTATAGGCTGCGTCAAACTCAGGGCTTGACACTTTACCATAGTTGTATGCTGAATTAGATGAGAACAAACCATAGAATGTTGAACCTTCTGGATAGTCACCACCCCATGCTACAAGAGCAACTTCAAAGTTTTGGTTCTTAGTATCTTCAAGACGTTGTTTAAAGGTAACAAATTTTTCTTCAATCTTCAATCCTGGAAGAGCTTCTTCCCAACTTTGTTTGATGTAGTCGACTGCTGCTTTAGTTACAGCATCATCAGAGTCAGCGGTAACAGTCAATTTAACTGAGTTTGTTCCAAGTTCTGACAACCCTTCTTTGAATAATTTAGCTGCTTCTTTTTCATCATACTTGTAACCTGGTTCAACATATTTTGAAAGATCAGTTCCGTCAGTCAATTTTGCAAGACCTGGTGTAACAAGAGCTGTGGCAGGTTTTGAACCTGTATCAATTGCTGCTTCGACAATACCTTTACGGTCTGTAGCTAAGTTAAGAGCTTGACGGATTTTTTCATTGGCAAGAGGAGCTACTGAACCAGTTTCATTGTAAACAATATAAGACATACGAGCTTCTGATACTGCTACTGCATCTTTATTAGCTTTATTCGCTTTGTAGATAGATGAGGTTGCAGAAATATTAGCTGTATCTAGCTCACCATTTTTGTACATTTGAACGGCTGTATCAGCTTTTTTGATAGCTTGAAGGTTAACTTTTTTAGTCTTAACGTGTTTAGCATCCCAATAGTATTTATTTTTAACTAAAGTGAAGCTACCATCGCTACCGTTCCAACCTTTTATTGTATATGGGCCTGAGTATAGTTGATTTTTTGAAGTTGTTGCGTATTTATCGCCTTCTTTTTCAACAAATGCTTTTTTCTGTGGCATGAAGTTAGAAAAAGCAAGGTAATATTTGAATTGAGGACATGGACTTGTCAATGTGAAAGTCACTTTATTACCATCAGCTTTTACACCAAGTTGGTTAAGGTCAGTGATTTCACCAGAATTAATTTTATCCGCATTTTCCAAATGAGATTCAACAGCTAGATAAGAATATTCTGATGCTGTTTTTGGATCAACCATTCGTTGCCAAGTATAAACAAAATCATCTGCAGTCAAAGCACTTCCATCTGACCATTTAAGTCCATCACGCAAAGTTGCTGTGTAAGTCAAACCATCCTCAGACACTTCAACACTTTTAGCCAAGTCTGGTTTTGGATTACCATTTTTATCAACACGCAGAAGGTTACTTGATGAGTTCCCAATAGCTAGTGCTGAATATTGGTCAGTATTTTTTGAAATATCAAGTGACAAGATTTCAGTCGGTGTGTACCAATTGATTTCATCTTTATTAGTAGCTGATTTGCTACCGCCACCACATGCTGCTAGTAGAGCGACAGAAGCCAAACTAACCGCTCCCAGACCAACACGTTTCCAAGTTGATTTGTTTTCCATAAAAAATTCCTCCTACCATAAACTTTCTTTCGGTATGTCTGGTATTATAACACACTATTTTCTAAAAATACAGAAAATTTCAAAATTAATACAATTTTAAAAAAACTGAATTATGATAATAAAGTGTTGTTTATGGCTGAAAAATGGGGAAATTGCTTGAAAATTTGTGACTTTTAGCTACTTTTATGGCAACTATTTATTCTCCTGCCTTGCTTACTTTTTCATTTTTGTGGAAAATTAAAAAATATTGCTACCGCTACTTGTCACTTTTTAGCCAAAAATCAGTTAGGAAAACTAACATAATAACAAAAAATCCCACAGATTTTTCTGCAGGATTTATTTATCTATAACCACTATTATGCAAGACTTGCTGCACGTTTAAGTGAGGCATCAATATTTTCACAAAGATTTTCTTGACCAACTTTTTCGATAAAGCCAGCTTTTTCCATCACACGATATGGTTGTTTATTAACATGAGAAAGAATCAATGTCATACCACGTTTTTGGCAGATTTCAAGTGTTTCTTCAAGTGCTTCAAGTCCTGAAATATCCATTGCAGGAACATTACGCATACGAAGAATCAAGACATTTTTTCCTTCTTCGTGGGTAAAGTTAAGGAAATCATTAGCTGCACCAAAGAATAATGATCCAAAGATTTCGTAAACAACTGTGTTATTTGGAACATGTTTCAAATCAGTATTCTCAGAAAGTTCAGCATCATCAAGACTATCTTTATCAACCCATTGACGAACTGCTGCAACGTCTGACATGCGTTTAAGGAATAAGAAGGCAGCCAAAACCATACCGAATTCAATAGCTACTACAAGGTCAAAGAAGACTGTCAATACAAGTGTAATAACCAAAACAGCAATATCACTCTTAGGTGCTTTTTTAAGCATGTGTACAAATGTACGCCATCCACTCATATTGTATGCAACCATAATCAAGATTGATGCTAAACAGCTCATTGGAATAAGTGAAGCATATGGCATCAAGAACAATAGGATTAAAAGAAGAGTTACTGCGTGTGTCATACCAGCAATCGGTGTACGTCCACCATTTTTAACATTGGCTGCTGTACGAGCAATAGCTCCAGTTGCAGGAATGCCACCAAATAAGGCAGACATCATATTACCAACACCTTGTCCGACCAATTCAGCATTTGAACGATGGTGGCTACCAATCATACCATCAGAAACCACACATGAAAGAAGTGATTCAATCGAGGCAAGGATAGCAATGGTGAAGGCTGGTGAAATCATTTGACGAACTAAAGCAAACGAAAGGCTTGGCATTGTGAATGAAGGTAAACCAGCTTTGATTGTGTACAAGTCACCAATTGTTTTAACAGACATGTGACCAAATCCAACAAGTGCTGTTGTCACAATAATAGCAACGAGAGAACCAGGGATTTTTTGAGAAACACGTGGCCAGAAGATTTGGATTAACAAAGCAATCATACCAATCAATAGTGTTGGCCAGTTAATTGTATTTAAATGTTGAGCATAGGCTACCATTTTTTCAACGAATTCAGCTGGAACGGCACCCATATCAAGTCCTAAGAAATCTTTGATTTGTCCAACAAAGATTCCGACAGCAATACCTAATGTGAACCCAACTGTGATTGTTTTAGGAATGAATTTAATCAAATCTCCAAAGCGAAGAAGTCCCATCACAATCATCATAATACCAGCTAAGAATGTTGCAATGGTAAGACCAGCCATACCATATTGTGCAATAATACCGTAGATGATGACTACGAATGCTGCAGTCGGTCCACCGATTTGAACACGACTACCACCTAAAAATGAAATAAAAAAACCTGCCACAACTGCAGTATAAAGACCTTGTTCTGGATTAACACCTGATGCAATCGCTAAGGCAATTGACAATGGTAGGGCAATGATTGCCACAATAATCCCTGCAACAAGGTCTTTTGCAAACTGCGCACCCGAATAATTTTTAAGAGTACTGAACAGTTTTGGCTTAATATACTTAAAAGCGTCCATCTTTTCCTCCTACTTTTATTTGTTCTCAGACGCTTACGAGAACTCACATTACCATTTTATCACACCAAAAGTGAGAATTCTAGGTATATCAAGGGAAAAACTAGCTTTATTTGCTAGTTTTTAGCTCCGCTAGTTTACAGATTTTGGATTTTGAATCAAAAATCATTCTGATTTAAAATTGTAAGCGCTATACGCTGTTTTAGCCGCGTTTTTTGAAAATCCACAAAAATTCAAAAGTAAATTTTCAGATTATTTTCAACCTTCAGGTGAATGATTGGATTTTTAAAATGTTTTTGATAACATTTCAAGTATTTCTTCCCCATTTTTCTGCATAAAAAATGTGAACCTCCGTCTGAGCGGGAGCAATTTGAGTTGCTAATGGCGTTACAAAATCAGAATAACACTGGCAAAATAATGATTTTTTACTAACCAATCCTGCCATAAAAATACCTCAGTCATTATATCATTTTATTAACAAAAAACTGTAGCATATTTGCTACAGCTAATAATAACTTGAATCCTTCAATCTAATAAAGATCATGATTCATTTTTTGATAATCATCAAATAGCTTTAGACACTCTTCGTGACAAATTTGAGTTAAATAGTTTTTAGGAAGATGTGACAGATTGTTGACAATATCATCCAACTTTTCATTACGAAAACCGATTTTTGAATATCATCATTTGAACAGCCATAATAAATCTTATCAATATTTGCCCAAAGACACGCTGCCAAACTAAGTAAGCTTGGTTCACCTGTTGACACCAAAATACATCCAGATAAGTCAAAGTTATTCAACTTTTGACTAGCTTCACGAATTGCCAACAATTCTCCATGGGCAGTTGGATCATTTTTTCTGATTACCATATTATGACCACTACCAATGATTTCGCCGTCTTTCACAACAACTGAACCAAAAGGACCACCATCTCCCTTATGAATTCCATCATAAGTTTCTTCAATAGCCTTTTGCATATAAATTTCTAATGATTCATTTGACATCAAAATCACTCCTTCCTATTGAAAAATCGGATAAAATTTTAGTCTTTTTACAAAGATAAGAATTTCTGCTATTCGTGAAATATCTTCTTTTCTGGCTTTTCTAATCGCTGCTTTTCCTTCTCATCGATTAATCCTCAAAACTAAGTCCATAGCGATGTAATGAAAAGTGGTGAGCAATTTTCACTTTTAACAAAGCCACAATTCTCATAAAAGTCAATTTCCTTATTATAGCCAATCACAGCAATTCGCATGAAAGACTTGTATTTTTCTTTTACCATCTGAATCAGTTTTCTTCCGATAGTATGCCCTTGATAGTCAGGATCAACGAGCAAATAATGAATATAGGCATTCATGATGCCATCATCCATAACACAAATCATACCTACCAGCTTCTCTCCATCCCAAGCTGAATAGACAGTTTTAAAATTCTGCATGGCAAGGACTAACTTTTCAGGGAAATGACCTGAGGACCATTCTACTGAAAGAAATAAACGCTCTAAGTCGCTACATTTAAAATTTTGAATAGATTTATAATCAATATCTTCCGCCATCTGATAACCTCGTTTCTTCGTACAAGTACGCTTATCTTACTCACGCGCTTTATTTTGAATAATAAATTGCATTTCATCATTCATTTGACAAAAGCCGTAATTTTCATAAAGTTTTCTTCCCATTTGAGTCGCTTCAAGCGTGATGAAGTCAATACCACGTTCTCTTGAATCAGCAATCAACAAATCCAATAAATTGCTCGCAATCCCGCGTCTACGATATTCTGGAGCCACATACATGTTCATAATATAAGCTTTTTTCCCTGACGGATTATGATAGGTTGGCATAACACGATAGTAAGAAATTGCCCCTGTTGCCACCACCTTGTCAGCATCATAAACCAAAAATGCTGTGTGATTGCCATTTGACAAAGCTTCTTGATAATACTCTTTTGAACTTTTAGCCAAATGACTTAAATCTACGGAATGCTCTAATTGATTTGCCGCCCGTAGCACTTCAATTCATGCTGACACCAACATATCTATATCAGAAATACTAGCTTTTTTAAATAACATATCGTTCCCTTACTTCACTTCGCAAGTTAATCTATCGGGTAAATGATGCAAATACATATCAATAGCGTCTGTGCTCTTTTCTAGTACCGTCATCAAGCCTTGATCTGGTTTTGCATGATTATCGTGATAATCTACCTCACCTTCTGCATCTGGATAAAAAGCTAATCGTTCCTCATCTAGCGAAAACTCTGCTTGAACATTCTTTTTATTTCCTCTAGCATCTAAGCGTAGCCATTTTCCTAAAGAATCAAGATAAACAGTATTAAGAGCATGAATACAATAACCTGTGTCAGGTGTAGAACCAAGTATCAATCGTTGATAGGAAAAGCCAGAAGGAATGCCATTTGCTCTAAAAAGTGCGGCCAAAAGATTTGATTTTGCCCAACAAATCCCGACACCTTCTCTAAGACAGTCACTAGCTGAAACTGTTACGCGATGATCTTTCACATCCCAAGAATGTGAAATTTTATCTCGCACAAAATGGAAAGTATTTTTGACCAAATCTATTTCATCTATGCTCTCATTTTTTAATTGGTGAGCACGTTTTTGAATTTCAGGATGAAGATAATCAACATATTCACTGACTTCTAAAAATTCTTGATTCATACACCCCTCCTTTACTTCAAATGTTTTTCAATATAATCAAAAAATGGTTTCTTTTTGACGTCGAAGACGTGGTTTTCACACCATGTGTAGGATTCTTTTAAGCCAATTTCTAGAGGTGTTAGCTCTGGTAATAATTTCTCTTGCCTTTTGACATCTAAAAAGAACTCATAGTCGTAAAAACTAAAGTAATTGCGCTGATCGACCTCATCAAAGACTTCGATGAATTCTGGAATTTTATTACTGCAGGCATAGCAGAGCTTCACCCACTGGCGAGTACTTATAACTTCAGTATTTCCTACGTTATAGAGGTGTTCTGCTGGCCGCTTTTCAATAATAGCTTCCATCATGCGGCACAAATCCTTAATATAAAAGAATTGTAATTTTAATTCACCGTGGCGTGGCAGATAAAATGGCAAATCATCCTTAGCACAATCAAAGACAAAAGCTTCGCGATAAACATTATTCATCGATCCGTAGAGATATGGTGGGCGTAAAATATAAGCTTCTGGAACCAGCTCAAGCAAACGTTTTTCTGCTGCAATCTTATCTAGACCATACTGGCCCCAGAATTTATTTTCACCGACTTGGGAAGTTTCTAAAAATGGTTGAGGTCCATTTTCCGGATAGACAGAACTTGAACTAATCATGATATAGGTGTCAAATGAGTCAAGCGCTTCTACAAGGCAAGTAATATCACTAGCCTTGTAGGCTGTTACATCCAAAACAAGGTCAAAATGCAAACCCTTCAGTCGATTTTCCAAGTTGTGTCGATCAGCTTGAATCAAAGTCACGCCTTCAACTTGCGTCTTGGTACTTCGATTAAGCACATAGACATCATAACCTTGTTTAAGAAAGTAAGCTGCCGCATACTTGCTCACAAAAACTGTTCCACCCGTTACAAGTACTGTTTTCATCCAAAAACCTCCTTTGTAATTATCAGAATATTATAATATCTGAATTCTATCATAAAAAAACTGTCGTTACAACGAACAACAGTTTTTCAGCTAATTCCCTATCAGATTTTAGACTTTTTTGTGCCAGTTTCTGATAAAAATGTCATTTAACAATATTTTTTGACTATCTCTTTTAAACTCATCAAGCACTCTGATTAGAAAATAAAGTAAATAAAAAACTACCATCACATTAAAACGGCAGTTATCTGTTGACTATTACTCCATTTGATTATTATCACCATCGCCATCTTTTACAAGAAGAAGCCCAATAATAAGACCAATGGAAATACCTAGCGACACCCATAAACCAATACTATGCGTCAAAACGCCGATTCCTGCCCCAAATAATACTCCAAGACTGATTCCCATTGCAATTCCGTTTTCTTTATTCATAATCTTCTCCTCCTAAATAGTGAAACTATAGGCGTTTTTCAAATCGAAACATTTCTGAAGCTTCATCATCATTTGGATCTTTGTGGTGACTGTTAAAGAATTCAACAATCTTAAACCCACAACGATTGACATAAAAATGGATATTACGCTTTTCAAAATATGGTGTCACAGTTTCCCAAACTTTCACTTGAGGAAACATTTTTTCAATCTGACACCAAGCGGCGTAGCCGATTCCTTTGCTATGACACTTAGGAGAAATAAAGAGCAAATCTAAGTCTCCCTTATCTCCATCAACACGCACAACAACACCACCGACAACCTTTCCATCATCAAGGATACGGTAGGCTTCTCCACTATCTATGGATTCTTCAATTGTCTCTAGAGAGATGATTTGACCATCTTCTTCAAAATGGTCATCTCTCAAACCAAATTCCTCTAAAGCCCCATAATTGAAAGCTTCTTGATTATCTTTAATAAATTGTTCACGATCACTTGAAACAAGTGGTTTTAACTCAATCATACATACCTCTTCATCGAAAAATTATCCTTCAACTTTCGAGACGAGTTTTAAAAACTTCTTAGCATTCATCTGCTCATTTGTCACATAATCTCCGTTATAAAAAAGAGCATAGGTCGTTATTGGGGTTGGCACTGATTGTGCTGTTTTTTTATCCGTAATCTGAATAGCTTCAAAAGGAATCCCTTCTTGCTGAGCTGTTTCTGCAAGGATTGGAACATACTTGGCATTAAAAGGACATTGACTGGTGTAATACAAAATGTAACCTGATTTATCGATATGAGGATGTTTGGCACAAGCTTTGAATTTTGGACATTTGTCATCATCAGAAAATGGCAAATACCAAAGTTGAATACCATTGTCAGCTTCATCAGCCACCTTAAACCCCTTGTAAGTTAAATACTTAGGGTCTGCCAGAAATGGTTTCTTCTTAGCCGCTGCTAGAATGCACAGCCCTTTCTTTCCTTTAGCCTTACTATCAGTAATACAAGCTTCTAATAAATCCGTCGAATACCCATGTCCCTTAAATGCTCCTGATACCCACAAGCAATCAATGTACATATAATCATCTGCTTCAATGGGATTCCAAGCATTTTCAGCAGGAAGATACTCGATAAAACACTTGCCACGTTCAACACTTTTTAGGAAAACTAATCCATCATCAAAGCGCTCCAACAGCCAAGCTTTTTTAGATGATACCTGAACATCTTTGTTGTTAGAGATGGCACAACAAATATGCTCTTTTTCCAAATTTTCCTTTGTCACTTGGATGTATTCCATAACCGATACCTCCTCATCGCCCAAGAAAACGTTATCACTCTTTGCTTTCATTGTAGCAAAATCAAGGTATTCTGACAAAAGAAAAACCAGACAAAAAAGACATTATCTGGTTGGTTTAATTATTCAATATAATAGGATAAGCAAAGCGATAGCTATTATTAATTTCAACAGCAACTGCTGCCTGTTCTGATTTTCCTTCTACAGAGTAAACTTCATCCTACTAACATTACCAAGTTTACAAGGTAAAATAGAATGATATTAGCCACTAAGGCTAGCAAACTTGTCGCTGAATAAGTAAAAATCAGGTTAACAGGAAGTGCAATTGGCATCCAGAGAACGTTAAGAAAAGCTTTATTTGTCGCAAAGATAATAAATAAACATTCTACAAAGGATAGGAGTAAATTCCCCCCTTTTCCTATAAAAAGGCTCAAAAACATGTGAAAATGGTTCAACATTATCAACAATAGCCAAACAACAAGTCCAATGTAAAGAAAATGAGTGAGTTCATTGACCTCAGCTCCTACTCCCAGCCAAAGTATAACTGTAGGAATAAGCAGTATCACATCAGTCGCCAAAAGCTTCATTGACCAAATTCTCAGTTTATGCTTTTCACTTCTGATGTTTTGAAAATGATTAGCATCCATCTCTTGCTCATGTAACAAAATTGATACGATACTCATCACGATACAATAACCTAACATGTATAAGAAAACAATGTTTTGTAAGATAGTCGGATTATTAACAATCAAGACATAAGGCAGAATGGTGACTAATTGCAAGAATGACAAGATTAGAATCAAGTAAAAAGCATAGGAATTTTTCCATTTTACCAACTCACTTTTTAGATAATTCATCATTATTCAGCCTCCATTTCAGTAAAAATACGCACAGCAAGCACATCAAAAGAGATAGTATCAGTGCTGTAATAATCAGTTGAATATCCATTACACCAGCAACGTCTAAATCTCCCGATGGTTTTAACTGCATCATGCCATAAGCAATTTTATAGTGATAAGTATAAGGAAAAATATACCAAAAAGATGTCTGGGCTAAAAATGGCGCTACCAGCAGGCAGACCAAAGCATTTACTGCCAATAAAAGATAGGGACTCAACCATCGTGATAAAAAATATAAGAAAGGTAAATTCCAAATAGAGGCTAACATAATCAAAAGCAAACAAAGGAAATCTCTACTCATATCTACAGACATTACTCCTGAAAACAACAGTGATACAAGATAGAATATCACCGTAAAGATTACTGTTGCTACAAAAATATCTTTCACCTTTAATAGCATCTTAGCTAGATAAATGTTAAAAGTCTCTTTTCCTAGATGAATATTTTGAAAGTGACCTGCTTTTTCTTCGGCTTTATAGTCATAGAGAAATAACAAACCAATTAAAGTGTACAAAAAGATTGATTCCCACCAGTACACTGAAAAGCTCTCTAAAAGGCTATAACCTGAAAGCAATACTGCGATAAAAATCGTTAAAAATGGGACAAAGAATAATAATTTCTTATCTGAGCTCGACTTTTGTTTCAACCATTCTGACTTCAATATTTTTTTCATCCTAAGCACCTCCGTGAACGATTTCAAAGAATAATCTTTCTAAATCATCATCATGAGTATTATCTTCATCATAGAAGATTTCACCATTATGTAAAATAACAATATGGTCTGCAACTTTACTAACTTCGTGGAGTTGATGACTTGATAAAAGAATGGTCATACCAGATTTTTTTAAATTCGTTATTAAATCTAACAATTCTTTAATACCATCTGGATCTAAACCATTTGTTGGCTCATCCAAAATCAATAAGTCAGGATTAGTTATCATCGCCATTCCTAAGCCCAAGCGTTGTTTCATCCCTAATGAAAAATGTCCTGCTTTTTTCTTACCTGTATGAGATAATCCAATCAACTTTAGCACTTCATTGATTCTCTCATCTGAAATGTCATATAAGAGTGCGCGTGTTTTTAAATTATCAAAAGCTGACAAATTCATATAAATTGCTGGTGATTCGATAAGAGCACCAATATTAAAATCTGCACTAGATTTTTCACTAATTTGCTCACCATTAAAAACAACAGCACCGCTATCAGCTTCTTCCAAGCCAAAAATAATTTTCATAATGGTTGACTTACCGGCACCATTAACGCCAAGCAAACCACAGACATTACCTTTTTCAATATCAAATGAAACACCTTTTAATATCTCTTTATCTTTAAAAGACTTTTTCAAATTTTTAACCTGCACAACCATAAGTCTTCCTCCTTTTTACCTATTAACTATATCGAAGGAATTTCAGCGTTTGTTCAGAAAAAAAGAAAAATAGCACCTAAAAGATGCTATTTCTTGATAGATAAACTGACTACTGCTCCACCTGTGGGAGGATTTTGTAAAACAAGCTTTCCGTGGTGATTTTTAGCAACTACCTGAGCAAATGATAAACCTATACCATAATGTTTGCTATTTCTTCCTTTATTTTCAGTGTAAAAAAGATTATCTGCGCTTTCCAAAGCTTCTTTTGTAAAAGCAGGTCCATTATTCCATATATGAAAAACTAGAAACTCTTCTTCCTCAATCACTGAAAGTGTTACTTTTTTATGACCAGAACTATATCTCGCAGCATTTGACAAAATGTTAATCAGAGCTCGGCTTAAATTAAGTTGGTTTCCTTTGAAAAATTCCAAGTTAACGCGCTTAATCACATTAAACTCAACCTCATGTGTATCCATAATTGCCCTTGCTTCTGTAACGAGTTCTTCTAAAAATTCTGGCAAAGAAATCTCTTCTTGATAGTCCTTTTCTTCCACTAGTAAGCGAGAATACTGAATCATATCATTAAAATATTTTTCAAAAACTTTGATACTGTTATCAGCTGAATTGAGAAAGTCTGATTGTTGATTCGTCAATTCTGTCATATCAAGCAACTCCAAATTTCCTTTTAAAACTGTCAAAGGTGTTTTGATATCATGAGCTAAGGCTGCCACTTGAAAAGATAAATCTTTTTTTGCTTTTCGCTCTGCCTCCAACAGGGTAACTAGTTCAGCGTCTTTTTGATAAAGCATCGATAAAATATCGTTAAACTCTATCATTTCCGTCTGAGAATGTTTGACAGTCATCTCAGGTTTTCCCATGTTCAAAGAAATCTCTTGAATCAATCGAAAATTCTTAGTAAATTCTTGTAAAAGCCTTGAAATTGACCAGATAATCAAAGCGAGCTCTAATATCAAGAAAAAGAGGTATGAAAAACTGTTAAATGAAATCTGTCTTAATCTAGGATTGACAAATTCAGGCAAGGTTGGGCATCTGAGAATGAGCACGTATTTTGAATTACTGAACTTTGCATAACGAATTGTCCCAACTTCTTCAGTTCTTCCATGATCAAAAGCATCTTTATAATGCTTATAATCCTCACTTTGATACCTACTGGTACTGATTTTTCCAGAAGATTTTTCAAATACAACATAGTCAAAAGTCGTTTGATTTAACTGCTTTGCAATCATCTTAGCTGAAGCATTATCTTTTATCTTAACCTTAAACTCTGAGCCATAGCTATTCAACTGCCCTGTTATCACTAAAAGATAAGTGAGGAAAAATAACACTAAGACATTAATCACGGTTCCCAGTAATATTTCAGAAATGCTCCGCAACACCCTTCTTTTGATTGAGTAATGTCTAGTCATACCACTTATATCCCATTCCTCTCACAGTCTTAATCGGATTGATGCCATAAGACGAGAATTTCACTCTTATCTGATAGACATACTCTGATACCGAACGAAATAAAGCATCAGCTTCTTCATCATAAATATGGCTGTAAATATCTTCTCGCGTGAAAACTTTATTGCGATTAGCTGACAGTAGTTCTAACAAATCGTATTCTCTACTTGTCAATGGAACAACCTTGCCATTAACACATACCGTTTTTTCTTGTAAATAAAAAGTAATCGGTAGCAATTCTCGAACAACTTTCCCATCTGATTCAGCTTTTCTAAAACGTTCTTCGCGTTTCAAATGCGCAGCAACTTTCGCAACCAACTGTTTAACACTAAATGGTTTTGTAATGTAATCGTCACCACCAAGATTTAATCCAGTAACGATATCATCTTCTTCGTCTTTTGCACTAACAAAAATAATTGGCGCACTCACTTTATCGCGGATTTGTTTACAAACTTGCAAACCATCAATATCAGGCATCATGACATCAAGCAAAATCAAATCATATCCTTGAAAATCCATGCTATTCAGCGGTAAAGTTATTCCTTGATAAGTTGTGACATCATAATTTTTCATCTCCAAAATCGTACGCATTAACTTTAAAATTTCAAAATCATCATCTACAACTAAAATTTTATACATCCTATCTCCTATACATTCACCCAAAATTGACCATCAGTTGCTTCTTCGCTATAATCAAGACTTTAAAAGGATAGCAACAACATTTCAGAAAAAGTTCAGAACAAGTTTCCTTCTGAAAACTTGAAATCTTGAAATACAAAAATTTCTCAATTCATATTTTATCAACAATTGCTGTAATAAGTATATCATTCAATTAATAGATATACTAACTCTTAACTTATTTTCAATTTTGAAAAGAAAAACCAACCTTTAAATGGTTAGTTTCTTTTTTTCTTAGGGGCAGGTAATTCCTCAGCTATTGCCTGCAATAATTGTGCCAAAAATGCTTTATCATCAAGCTTATCAACCAGAAGCATCTTCTTGGCACCTTCATAAGGTAATGCCATCTTAGCCTCTGGTAGCATATCTAGCGCTGATTTTGTTGGTTTAACGAGGAAACGATTATCATAAATACCACCAATGACCTTGCCTTGACAATATATAATATACTCGCCCATCATCGCTCGCCAAGAGACCTCTTTTGTCTCAGACAATTGATTTAAAATAACTGTTAAATACTCTTTGCTTGAAGCCATATCATTCACTCCTTGTATGCTTACATTCACTTCTTTGAATTCCCTCCAGAAGTTCTTTGACATATAATTCTGGATAATTAATAGAATACTGACCGTGAGCCAGACCAACTTTGATTTCCAAGCGACTGTCTGGTAAAAGGTGATTTAGCTGATTTGCTGAGCGGATTACTCTTTTTGGCTCTTTATCTCCAACAATAATTCTCACAGAGGCAGAGCAATTTCTCAAATTATCTTTTACTTGATACAAGCTACTTGCTTTTGTAAAAGCAATCAAATTTTGCTTAGAAAGTTTCACTGTGTCCTCATAATAGTGCTCGAATAAATCATCTCTCATGCCAAGATAGTGAAACTGCAACTTTGCAAACCACTTTTGTTTGATCAAGCCATAAGTGGCTGAAAATAGCGGAGCAACCACACTTGCTGTCAATTTATCTGGAATGATAGCAGCACTCTCAATAATCGCCTGTTTACAAATAGTCGGTTGCTTAGCAAGCATTTCTAAAAGAATCTGACCGCCAAGCGACAGACCAGCAATTAGCAAAATCGAACCGCCATACTCAAGATTGATGAAATCAATCAAGCTAGCAGCATTTTCTTCAATACTTGTAAAATCTCTATCACTTCCAGCATGCCCATCGAGAATCGGCACAACCACATGATAATTTTTACATAGCAGCTCCATCTGAGATTGATACTGCCACCAGGACAAACCGCCACCATGAAGTAACACGATAACGTCTTGATTTTCTTGACCAACTTCAACAAACTTCATGCCTACCTCCTTTTATTAGACGATTCACTATTTCCTGTTCTAATCAGGTGGCCTTCTTGAATAGCAGCTAAAGTTGCCACAATCCCAATCACCAGCATACTGTAACTCAGGTCAATTACCTTTAACGATATTGGCAAGAAAAACAACAAAAGCCCCGTTAATTTATTGAGATTTGAATGAATAGCCACAAACTTCTTCTGCACAACATAAGCAGAAATAAGATTAATTAGCTTGATGATGGCTATCACAAAAATCCAGATAAGCATCCAATTTGCAAATTTTAATACTGGAATTAATTTGATAAAACATACTAGACAAAAGATAAAATCAGCAATTGTATCAAGTCTTGAACCAAATTCACTGACATACTCAAGTCGTCTAGCCACCATACCATCAAGAACATCTGTAATCCCAGCTAAGATATAAAGCACATAAAAAGAGACCGAAAAAGCAGGACAAAACAATAACACGATGCTACAAATTATTCGAATACATGTTATCGCATTTGCCATACCTTGGCCTCCTTTTAGAAAAATAAGCTAAATTCTTATTCTGCGTTTTTAACTAGTAAGCTTACACATTCAGCGGTTCGCCGTTACCGTTTCATTTCGTCGCTAAGTCCTCATTCTACGACAGGCGCAGTGGTTACTAACCAATCAAGCTTCGTAACCTCGCTTTCTTGGAGTAACTGTGCGTAGCATACTCCTAAGTTGCTAAAGCAACAAGGATTATCCTATATCGCATGGGCAGAACATCCACTTCTACTTCGCTGTTTCAGCAGCTCGTACAAGCAGTGATACTGCCTCAATGTGGTGCGTATTCGGGAACAAATCCACCGGCTGTACTTTTTGGAGTTTGTAGCCGAGTTCTTGGTAGAGTTTGATGTCACGCGCCATAGTTGCTGGGTTACATGAGATGTAAGTAACTTTTTCTGGCTGCATCGCTACACTTGCTTTGATGAAGTTTTCTGTCAACCCTTTACGAGGTGGGTCAACCAGAATCACACTTGGTTTGATACCATCTTTGCTCCATGTTGCCATAGCATGTTCTGCTGAGTCAGCCACATAGTGTGCATTGGTAATACCGTTTAGCGCAGCATTTCGTTTAGCATCTTCAACAGCATCTTCAATCACTTCAACACCGTAAACTGCCTTCACATTTTTAGCAAATGAAAGACCAATTGTTCCGATACCAGAATAAGCATCAATAACAATATCATTTGGTGTCAAATCTGAGAAATCAATAGCAGTTTGGTAAAGTTTTTCAGCCATTTCAGTGTTCACTTGGTAGAATGAACGCGCTGAAATTTCATATTGATTGCCAAGCATACTATCAACAATCGTATCTTTTCCATAAAGTGTTCTAAAGTCATTACCAAAAATCGCATTGGTATTTTTATCGTTGATATTTTGGACGATTGATTTTACGGCTGGGAATTCAGCAACGATTTTTTCGATGATTTGCTCGATGCGGAAAATTTTCGGACGTGTTGTGACAAAGACAAGCATCATTTCACCAGAATAGTGTCCACGACGAACGACCAAGTTACGAATCAAACCAGTTTGTTCTTTTTCATCGTATGGTTTAAGGTCAAAACGACGAAGCAAATCACGTGTGAAATTGATTAAACGGTCAATTTCTTTATTTTGAATGTAAAAATCAGAAATTGGCATCAAGTCATGTGAATGTTTGCGGAAAAAACCAGTTTCTAGTTGACCATTTACACGACGAACTGACACTTGAGCCTTGTTACGATAAGCATATGGATGTTCCATACCTAGAGTTTCAGCTACTTCAACATCTGAAATACCAGCTGTCTTATAAAGGTTATCAGCTACTTGTTTGCGTTTAAATTTTAGCTGCTCAGCATAGGCAAGGTGCCCAAAATCAGCGATTCCTGTACGCAAATAATCCACATTCAAATCTTGATTGCGGTGCTCTGAAATCGTCAAGTATTCCTCAACCTTACCGAATCCTATATTTTTCTTCACTTTCAAGACACGCATCTTGATTTTTTCACCTGGAAGAGCATTTTCAACAAAGAAAACAAAGCCATCAACCTTTGCAACACCAGCTCCTTCATGTGATAAATCTGTGATTTCAACCTCAACAATGCTATTTTTTTCTAACATATTTTCCTTTCAACAAGCCTGTAAATTCAAGCTTCTATTTAATCAATTCTCGTTCGGTTACTTTTCTCAAAAAAAGAGAAGCATAACTGCCTCTCTATTATATCATATTATTAACGTAGCCCAAGCTCCTTCAACTCTTCTTGGTATTTATTAAAATCAATTGCGATACCGAGTCCGCCGTACATGTCATAATCATCAGTCCAGTCTCCTTCCGCTGGGACCGTCTTTTGCTCAATACCTTTTTGACCACTAGTAATCACACCCAAACCTTCTTTAAGAAGAAATGAGTAAGACACATTTGTTGAGGTAAGGGCATAGATTTTTCCGATGGCTGCAGATCCTGTAAAGAGTTTTGAAGGATCTTTGATCTGGTTGACGATAGCAGAAATCACTTGTTGTTGACGTTGAGTGCGTCCATAGTCACCGTCATCATCTTTACGGAATCGAGCATAGTTAAGCAAGGTACGTCCATCCATCCTTTGATTGCCAACTTCAATCGTTTGATTTGGCACTGTTCCATCAGCTTGCATGTTCAAATCATCTGGAACTTCAACAGAAGAAACTTCTTGTCCATCAACAGTACCGAATTTGGCATCTATTTCAACACCCTTTGGAAATAGTGTATCGATAGCTTCTGCAAAGGTTTCAAAGTCAACCATGACATAATACTTAATATCAATGTCAAAATTATTTTTCAAGGTTTTACGCATAAGTTCTGCACCTTGACGATCATCTTGTTCACCAATATTGAAAGCAACATTAAGCTTTTGGTCGTTTGCGTAATCATTATAGCTAACACCGTTAATATTAACCAAGGTGTCACGCATAAAGCTAACTAGTTTAACTTTACCTTCTTTGTTACCAATATTCATCACCATGATGGTATCTGTTCTAGCATCAGATGAGCCCTGCGAAATCCGCTTATCACTACCAAGAATCAGAATATTAGTCCCGTCATGACTATCTTGACCGTTAAAAGGTTCTACTACTGCAGCAGAATAATTCGTTTCACCACTTGATACCTCATCGACACCACGATAGAACATATAAACCATACCAGCCATAATCAAAATGACTAATAAGCTACAAAATTGTAGAAAATGTTTAAAGCGTTTTTTGTGATGCTTCTTTTTAGGCTTCTTTGCCTTTGGAGCTTTGGGTTCATCGTGTGCAATCCCTTCGTAATAGTCCAAATAGGAAGAAGCGGGATTTTTTTCTTTTTTCTTTCGTTTTGAACGATGTGACTTCTTGGTTTGAGGATATTTTGGTAAACCTTGTGACGTTAATTGATTGTCAGATGTATCGTAATCATCGTACTCATCATAAGTCACATAAGCGTCATAATCATCATCATAGTCGTCATCGTAGTAATCATAATAATCATAATAATCGCCATAATCATCATAGCGTTCATAATGAGGCT
Source organism: Streptococcus vicugnae (assembly GCF_016461705.1). GTDB lineage: Bacteria > Bacillota > Bacilli > Lactobacillales > Streptococcaceae > Streptococcus > Streptococcus vicugnae. The sequence goes on from NZ_JAEMHW010000001.1 coordinate 142,617, forward strand.
CTTTATTGACAGACGAAGAGTATCCAGATGACATCTCTTGCATACTCATCTGCTTTTTTTGATAGAGATAACCAAACTCTTCCTTTTGTTGCGGATTTAGGTACTCTAAATTTCCCAAAAGGTATTCATATCTTAATTCTTCATGCCGACTTAATTTATTTTCTGCCATATCTCATACCACTCTTTCAATCAATCTATACTAAAGTCAGTACAAGTTTAACGAAACGACTATACTATCATTATACTAAAAAAGACATCAGGAAAGAAATTATAACTTGTAAACGTCGTATTTTCCAAGCATTTTATAACCAATGCCAAGTTGGCGCAATTCTTCTAAGGCAAAAGAGACAAGCGCTTCATTGGTATTGTCAATATCAACGATGAAAAAATACTCTCCAAGCGCAGTTTTTAAGGGACGACTTTCAATTTTAGTCAAATTAATCCCACGCCAAGCAAAGACCGCTAAACCTTTATAAAGCGCACCTGGAAGATTATCTGGGAGCGTTAAAGCTAATGAGATTTTTTGTTGACACTTAGTCAAATCAAATGAACACTTCTTGCGCCCCAATACCCAAAAACGCGTGAAATTCTCATCCATTTCTTGGATATCTTTAGCAATAATTTCCAAATCATACTCTTTTGCTGCTGCAACTGGTGCAATTGCTGCAAAAGGCTCATCGGGATTTTCAGCAATAAAACGTGCAGCGTAAGCCGTGCTTGCTGTCATCTCTATTTGTGCATTCGGATAATGCGCTTTGATGTATTTTTTCCCTTGAGCAATAGCCTGCGGATGTGAGAAAATCTTTTCGATTTTCTTATCTTTCGAAGTCGCTAAAAGTTGTTGCTTAATGGGTTGAATCATTTCCGCAACCGCTTCAATTTTAGCTTGATGAAAAAGGTAGTCCAGAGTTTCGTGAACTGACCCTTCAATCGAATTTTCAACTGGAATAATGGCATAATCCACCATTCCTTCTTCGTAAGACTTGATTACTTCAGTGATATTTGCAAAAGGCACTCGTTCAGCTTCTGGGAATGCCTTAACAGCAACATTGTGCGTAAAAGAACCATTCGGTCCTAAATAGCCAACTTTCATCCAATTTCCTCAATAATTTCTTCCGGTGTTTTTCCAGCAACTTCGATAATACGATTGGCTGCAGCCTCATACATCTCTTGACGTCCATCAAAGATAGCTTTGAAATCTTCTTTACTATTATTAACAAATAAAGGACGGACATTCTTTGTATCATTTTTAATACGATCATAAAGCGTGTCAAAATCAGCTTTCAAGTAAATCGTTTCAGGATTTTTTGCCAAAATATCTCGGTTAATTGGGTTGATAACCACACCACCACCAGTTGAGATAACATGGTCAGAATTTGCCAGTTCAGCTAAGACCTGTGATTCAATCTCACGGAATTTTGCTTCGCCTTCTTTTTCAAAAAAATCCGCAATTGACATGCCAATACGCTCTGTAATCAAAGCATCCATATCAATATAATCTTTATCTAAAAGTGATGAAATGGTTGATTTTCCAGATCCCATAAATCCAATAATAATTCTAGCCATGTGACAAGACCTCCAAATCACTAAAGAAGCTTGGGTAACTTGTATTGATTGCTTCTGCTCGTTCTAATTCAACGTCACCATCTGATACCAAAAGCGCAGCAATAGCTGTCATCATTCCGATTCGGTGGTCACCAAAGGTATTGATTTTAGCACCATGAAGTGGTGTTTTTCCTTTGATAATCATGCCATCGTCAGTCGGTGTAATGTCAGCACCCATGGCATTCAAAGCATCGGCTACAACTTGGATACGGTCTGTTTCTTTGACTTTCAATTCTTCAGCATCACGAATGACTGTTGTGCCATTAGCTTGTGTAGCAAGAAGAGCAATAATTGGCAATTCATCAATCAAACGTGGAATGATTTCACCACCGATTTCAGTACCAGAAAGCTCTGAAGTTTCAACGGTAATCGTTGCTGATTTGGCAACTTCATCAACATCTGAAATTGTCATTTTACCACCCATTGCTTCAATGACATCAAGAATACCTGTACGAGTTTCATTGATACCAACGTTTTCAAGTGTTACTTTAGCATTTGGAACAATAAGCCCTGCAACTAACCAAAAGGCTGCTGATGAAATATCTCCCGGTACAACCACATCTTGACCAGTAAATTCTTGACCACCTTTGATGCGAATTTCTTTGCCATTCACATCAATTGCACCGCCAAATTGAACAATCATATCTTCTGTGTGATTACGCGTCTTTTCTTTTTCGATAATGACTGATTCCCCATCTGCTTGCAAAGCAGCAAAAATCAAAGCAGATTTCACTTGAGCTGATGCCACAGGAAGTTGGTAATGAATAGGCTTTAGATTTTTACTTCCATGCATGGTAAGTGGTGGCAAATCACGGTCTGTCTGACCAGAAACTTCTACACCCATTTGACGAAGTGGAATTGTCACACGATCCATTGGACGTTTTGACAAACTGTCATCTCCAAACATCTCAACCGTAAAATCTTGTCCAGCCAAAACACCAGAAATCAAACGAATTGATGTTCCTGAATTTCCCATATCAAGTTTATTTTGAGGGGCTTTAAGACCATCAAAACCAACACCTGTAATGGTTACAAGGTCTCCATCATCTTGAATATCAACCCCTAAATCACGAAAAACTTGCATGGTTGACAAAACATCTTCGCCACGTAAAATATCGCGAACAGTCGTTTTCCCCTTAGCAAGACTTCCGAACATGATTGAACGGTGACTGATTGATTTATCTCCAGGAACACGTAACGTTCCTTGTAATTGTGACACATTTGTCAATAATTTCATACAACTCTCCCACGGTTTAGTTTTAATTCTATTGTACCATAAAAATACTGAAAATTTGCACAACTCTCTAACAATTCTCTTTTTATGATGTTTTCTGTACAAAATTTACAAGAAAAACAACTGAAAGAAATTCTTTCAGCTGTTTATGTTTTATTTTTTGCTGCTTTCGTCATCCATTGAAAGAACTGACAAGAAGGCTTCTTGTGGCACTTCAACAGAACCGATAGCTTTCATACGTTTCTTACCAGCTTTTTGTTTTTCAAGCAATTTACGTTTACGAGAAACGTCACCACCATAACATTTCGCCAAAACGTTTTTACGAAGAGCTTTGATGTCAGATCGAGCAACAATTTTTTGACCGATAGCCGCTTGAATTGGCACTTCGAATTGTTGACGAGGAATGATTTTCTTCAATTTTTCAACAATCATTTTACCACGTTCATAGGCAAATTCATTGTGAACGATGAAGCTAAGCGCATCGACCTTATCACCGTTAAGGAGAATATCCATCTTAACCAATTTAGATTTGCGGTATTCTGAGATTTCGTAATCAAAGCTTGCATAACCACGTGTTGATGATTTCAATTTATCAAAGAAATCAAAAACGATTTCAGCTAGTGGAATTTGGTAAATGACATTAACACGATTTTCATCGATGTAATCCATTGTCACAAAATCACCACGTTTGCGTTGCGCAAGTTCCATAACCGCTCCAACAAATTCTTGCGGAACCATGATTTGTGCTTTAACATATGGTTCTTCGATACTTGCCACCTTAGTTGGGTCTGGGAACTCAGATGGATTTGACACTTCTAGCATTTCGCCATCAGTCGTATTGACATGGTAAACAACAGATGGTGCTGTCATAATCAAGTCAATGTTAAACTCACGTTCCAAACGTTCTTGGATAACGTCCATGTGAAGAAGTCCCAAGAAACCACAACGGAAACCAAAACCAAGAGCTTGTGACGTTTCTGGTTCGAATTGAAGACTAGCATCGTTCAATTGAAGTTTTTCAAGTGCTTCACGAAGGTCATTGTATTTATTTGATTCGATTGGGTAAAGACCAGCAAACACCATTGGGTTCATTTGTTTGTAACCGTGAAGTGGTGCTTCTGCTGGGTTATCCGCAAGAGTAACCGTATCACCTACACGTGTATCAGCAACTGTCTTGATTGACGCCGCGATATAACCAACATCACCTGTTGCTAAGAAATCACGTCCAACTGCTTTTGGTGTGAAGATACCAACTTCAGTAACATCAAATGTTTTACCATTTGACATCAATTGAATGGTATCACCAGGTTTTACCATACCATTGACGATTCGCACTTGCAAAATAACTCCACGATAAGCATCGTAAACAGAGTCAAAGATAAGTGCTTGAAGTGGTGCTTCAACATCTCCTGCTGGCGCTGGCACGTACTCAACGATTTGTTCGAGGATTTCTTCAATCCCGATACCAGCTTTTGCTGAGGCAAGTACTGCTTCTGACGCATCAAGTCCGATAACATCTTCGATTTCTTGACGCACACGTTCAGGGTCAGCAGCTGGCAAGTCAATCTTATTAATAACTGGCAAGATTTCCAAATCATTATCAAGTGCCAAATACACGTTAGCAAGAGTTTGAGCTTCGATACCTTGTGCCGCATCGACAACCAAAATAGCCCCTTCGCAGGCTGCTAGAGAACGTGACACTTCATATGAAAAGTCAACGTGCCCCGGTGTGTCAATCAAGTGGAAAATGTAAGTTTCACCGTCTTTAGCTGTGTAATTCAACTCAATCGCATTCAATTTGATTGTGATACCACGTTCACGCTCCAAATCCATGCTATCCAAGAGTTGAGCTTGCATTTCACGACTAGAAACTGTTTCAGTCTTTTCCAAAATACGGTCAGCCAAAGTTGACTTTCCGTGGTCAATATGCGCAATAATAGAGAAATTGCGAATCTTTTCTTGTCGTTTTTTTAATTCTTGAATATCCATCTATCCTATAATCCTATACAATTAATCACTATTCCTATTATATCAAATAAACACCTTGGGTGCTATAAAAAGTTTGTAACAAGCGATAAAAGCAAAGAAAATCACTTATTAAAAAGAGCCTCAAATTTCTTTACATTTTGTAAATAAAACGCTATCATTTAAGTGAAAATTAGACAAATAACTTACTTCCACACTTCATTTTAAACTGTATTATCCTATCTCACACACTTAACCGTTGATAAGGAGAACATCATGAAAAAGAGAACAATGATTATTGCCTGTGCTTTGGCACTATTAGGATTGTCTAGTTTTTTCATAACAAGTCCACCACTTGTCTCGCACCCTCATATCGTCTATGCTGCAGCGACTAGTAGCCAGAAAAAAGCTCTAAGCAAGGCTGAAAAGTACTACAAGCTCATGAACATGTCAAAATTAGGCATTTACGACCAATTGACATCAGATGTTGAAAAATATTCTGCCGAAGATGCTCAATATGCCGTTGACCATTTGAAAGCTAATTACAAAAAAGCTGCGCTTAAGAGAGCAAAGAGCTATTACAAGATTATGCACATGTCAAAACAAGGCATCTACGACCAATTGTCTAACGAAAATGGCGATAAATTCACTGCTGAACAAGCTCAGTACGCTATCGACCATGCCAAATTAGACTATAAGAAAGCTGCCTTGGAAAAAGCAAAAAGTTATAAGAAAACACTAGACTTGTCATCAGATGAAATCTACGAACAACTCACTTCTGAGCACGGCGCAAAATTCACCACCGAAGAAGCTCAGTATGCCATCGACCATCTGAATGACTAAGCCAATCTAACCTAGCAAACCTATGACCCATATAGGAAAAACCACCTGGAAATTTCTAGGTGGTTTTGGTGTTTCAGTGTTTTTTAATCTTGAGAGTACAAAAACAGCCAGTTGGTGTTACTGTTGAAATGTCTTGTTTTACGGTTACTTAAATCTTGAGAGTACAAAAACTGCTGTGACAGTTGTTGGTTTAGTAGACCAGTTTTACGGTTACTTAAATCTTGAGAGTACAAAAACATCGAGTACTACTTCAATGCTTCTCATAAAGTTTTACGGTTACTTAAATCTTGAGAGTACAAAAACCTACGGCTTAGACGGTCCAATTTGTAAACCGTTTTACGGTTACTTAAATCTTGAGAGTACAAAAACTGTCGTTATAACCACAAAACTAAAAAAAGGTTTTACGGTTACTTAAATCTTGAGAGTACAAAAACTTTCGGCTGCGCTGATAATTAACCAGATGAGTTTTACGGTTACTTAAATCTTGAGAGTACAAAAACTAGCAAGTTGTTTGTTGATCATAAACATTGGTTTTACGGTTACTTAAATCTTGAGAGTACAAAAACTAGAAATATTCTTAACATCGTAAGCCTTAAGTTTTACGGTTACTTAAATCTTGAGAGTACAAAAACGTTGACTACAGACGATTTTAGAGTACTAAAGTTTTACGGTTACTTAAATCTTGAGAGTACAAAAACTAGATGTTAATGACAATACGCTTGTATGTGGTTTTACGGTTACTTAAATCTTGAGAGTACAAAAACTGATAGTTCCAGAGACAACATAACGCGTCCGTTTTACGGTTACTTAAATCTTGAGAGTACAAAAACGGTCGATATAGCCGTCTGCTTCGTCGTATTGTTTTACGGTTACTTAAATCTTGAGAGTACAAAAACCGCTGTGTAGATGTCGCTGCCTACTGTCACGTTTTACGGTTACTTAAATCTTGAGAGTACAAAAACAAGTTTCCAATCTTTGATATTGAAGAACTCGTTTTACGGTTACTTAAATCTTGAGAGTACAAAAACCAAGCTCATATTGAGAAATCACTTGACGAGGTTTTACGGTTACTTAAATCTTGAGAGTACAAAAACGTCCTTTTGCAATATCTAATAAACTCATATGTTTTACGGTTACTTAAATCTTGAGAGTACAAAAACGTCCTTTTGCAATATCTAATAAACTCATATGTTTTACGGTTACTTAAATCTTGAGAGTACAAAAACAGCCTAGCTTGCTAGCCATGCTACTAACAGGTTTTACGGTTACTTAAATCTTGAGAGTACAAAAACCTGCTGTGACAGTCGCTGGTTTAGTAGACCGTTTTACGGTTACTTAAATCTTGAGAGTACAAAAACCTCAAATCGTCATTTTTGGTCTTTATACTCTACAAGAATTATAATTTCATTGAGCCTAAAAGTCAATCTTTATCCTTAAGAAAGCTTATTTCAAGCTGATTTATCTCTGAAATTGGATATTTAACTGACTTATCATAGTGATATAAACTATTTAGTATCTTGATAGCTACCATATCCGAAATTCCTAAACTCACATATGAAATTTGCTCACTAAATAAATAACTTGCATTCTTCTGTAAAAGAATTAAAAATTCTTTTTTTGTTGGTACATTGTTGGATGGATATCTTCCAACAAATCTTTCATACATAAAATTAAGATCAAACAAAGATTCAATATAATCTGAAACAATGGTAATATTTTCTATTGTTTCTTTAGTCACATACAAGTAGCTTTCGTTTGACGGAAAAATCGTACAATAAAAATTTGGAAACTCCTCAGTCATTCTTGTGATAACCTGACAAATTCTTATAAATGAGGCATAATCAAGGTAATCATCCATATTCTTAAAAATCAGAAGAATGTTACTAGTATCATTGGATAATTTTTCACTTAACATTTTGAGTAAAAACATTACCTTAATCTCGTTATCAACAAATTCAAAAGCAATATTTTTGTCTTGATATTTAAAATATGGTTGAAAATACTTACTCAATAAGTGTTCAGCCGTAACCATACAACTCTCTGTATGATAAGTTACATCTTTAATCGATAAGTCTAGAGCTTGATTAACAGTCAAAGAAACTTTTTCTAATTTATCATTGATTTCATCGATTTCTTCCATAACATCAACTGTATCTAGATTTATCTTCATAAAATCAAAGGCCACTGTACCTTTTTTATAAGACATCTGTTCAAGTAAATCTTTAATATCAGAAATTGAAATAATACTAAAATCATTTCTTTTTAAACTTTTTCCTTCACACAAGATTTCTGGTTCTTCTTGGTTAAACAACGATAAATCTTCTTCTGAATATTTTTTGCCGTCAAAATACCATATAAATAATTGCCACATATAATATTTTAATTGCTGATTTTGACCAATAATTTGTGTAAATTGTCCAAAATGAATATCAAGATTATCTTTAAAAGGATGCGTAAAATGTAATCTCATATAACCACCAATTTATTATCACTAACAACTTCTTCTTGTTTCGTTTTACCTCCAACAATCAAAGTCATTTCCGAAAACTGTTTTTCAGTTACAGCCAAAAGGCGTACATTACCAGCTGGTAGATTGCTTTGTTGCAATCTTTTATAAAACTTATTAGCAAAACTCCGATTTGGGCATGTACGATAATAAACAGAGAACTGTAACATTTCAAAACCATTAGCAATTAACTCTTTTCTAAAATTTCGATAAGTTCTTTTTTCGTGTGCAGTTTCCATCGGTAAATCAAAAAAACATAATAATCTCATTGCAGCATACCTCATCTTAAGACTCCAATTCTAGACTAGAAACCACCGGACAGAAAAACTTACTAGTATCTTTCTTGTCAATACATTTTATAAAACCTTGAACATATTTATCCATAGCTCCAGTCACCGTACAATTCTCATTACCGTATTTAATCTTAGTATTCAATAAATTTGTTAAAGCCAAGCGATATTCATATTTTAAATATTCTTTATCTCGCAAATTTTGATAAACCCAAACATCAACTATTTGTCTAAATGGCTCCATTAAATCATCTACTAAGTTAAATTGATTATATTCATTTTTATGAAAGATACCAACTAAAGGATTTAGACCGTATCCCTCAACAATCCTAGCCATCTGTGCTCTTAAAATTGCATATCCATAATTTAGTCCAGCATTAATCACATCAGCTTCCTGCTGTGTCACGCGCGTAAACTTTTTACCAAAAAGCTCATTAAAATAAACTTTAGCCGCATGTCCTTCACGATTAGTCTTATCCCCTAGCTCAATGTGATCTTTATAGTCAGCTAACAATTGGATTGCATCGATATCTCTTTCAAATAGAGATAATACGTCTTGTTGGTTATTAATTTTAAAATAGGTTACAATTTGCCAAAGCTTATCTTTTTGCTCCTGACTCCACTCTAACTGCTTTTGCAATCTCTTATAAGCCCTAGAATGTCCATTCGGTGCATGATAAACTCCAGTTGGTAAATGTTCGTTGTCACAAACAATTAATGCAATATTGTATTTGCTTAATGCACTTAAAAGTCTAAGAGTAACTACAGTATCACCACCTTCAGCAACAATGATTGAGATATCACTAAGTGGGATAGTGTATTCCTCTCCCATCTTTTTTATAACAATATTATCCAATTTTAAGTGCATTTTTTCACTTTGATTGACATACACAACTCTCCAAGTCATAATACTCTCCTTTTTACACAACGAAAAGCACCCCATGTTTAACATGGGGTGCTTGAATTCGGCATGAAGCCTTATCTTTGTAGGCTCTGCAAGATTTAAGTAACCGTGCAAGGCGTCCCTTGCAAAAACTATTATATAGCGTTTACATAAAAATTGCAACCCCAAATTTCAATTATTTTTTATTATTTTTAAAATCTAACTTAGGTTTATCGCCTTCTTTTTTAATAAAGAATTTATTACCAAGAACATCTGTTCGAACTTTATAGATTGATATGTTAGGTTTATTTAAACCTTTAATAAACTGTCCACTTTTTGCAACTTTTCCCAAAACTGGTAAAATTTCTTCCTCAGAATCAAAAGTTCCTTTTTCTAATGGTTTTAATTCCACATAGTGCTTAGATGTATCATTTTTTGAGCCGAATCTTAACATCCTTTCACAATTATTTAGAGTATCTTTGATTAAAATCAAATCATTTCGGTAAAGAGTAAACTTAAACTCAGAGTCTTTACTGACACCTTCTTTTTCCCTTATCGCATCATATTTTTCTTGTGAGATATGATACTTACCAGTTCCTTTTTCAAAACTTAAATCAGAATATTTCAATCCCATCAGTTCATATTTTAAAGTCTCTGGATTAAAGTAAATATCAGCTCGCCAAGGAGAAATTTGTCTCAATACAACACTATTTTTAGATTTTTCAGGTGTTATATCAATATAATTTCCTAATTTTTTATCATAATACTTAAGAGACTTAATTGGTGTTCCATTTCCTTTTTTACTGTATTTACAGATTAAGCCATTTTCTCTACGATACTCTTCAAAAGGATTGCATTTTACAGTTTTTTTACCATCTTCGGAAAGTTTTTCACTTGGATAATCTCTGAGAATAACTTCAATAACATTTGTCCAAGTCATTGGGTCTTTTTGGTATATCAAGAATTGTGTTTTATCTTTTTTATATCTTTTAATAAAAGTATCAAAACCATCTTGACTGTAGATATCTTTTATCTTTCCTAAAACATAAGTTTCATCTTTTTTATCTTTTCCAAGTTTAGCTTTTCGTGTTGAATAAATAGTGGCATCAGAGACTTTACGATTAAATTTTGAATCAACTTGATAAGAGAATAAAATTTCATCTTCAAATCCTTTACTTGAAATCGTATTTACAAATCCTTGATAAGGTGGTTGGAAGACTAATTCTTTATATTCATCATCAGAGATACTTAAAATTTCACCAGTCTCTTTATTCACCACTTGATTTTCACCATAGCTCTCAAACATCGGATTTTCTTGTTTTTGCCACAACTTCAATTGACTTGAAGCAGCAATAATCAAAGCATCAACAGCATGGTGATGATAAGTTTCGCGTGATTTATCAATTTTCCATTTTCGACGTAGTTGTGATGTAAATTGACCTCTGACAACTGAGACTTTAGTATCTTTCCCCAACTCTTTTAATGCCGTTTGAAGGCTATTCAAAACTACTCGTGAAGCATAACGAGTGTCCACAAGATTACGTTCGATAAATTTCTTTTTTACTTCGATTTTATCAATATTTTCTGTTGTTAAAAGATATTCACGTTTTTTCTTACCAAGCCCTTTTTGTTTTAAGACATAATCTTTCATTTCTCTAAATGACCATGCCGCATCCATAGAATCAATAACTTGATAAGGAGTTTTTTGTCCCTTCTCTTGGTTAGTCCAAGCATACACTAAAACCTTATTAGCTAAACTATCATCAAAAGAAAGTGATAGAGGCAAAATATGATCAATCTCATAGTTATTTGAATTATGCACTAAATCATGAATAGAAATTGGCTTACCAGAATATAAACAACGCTCACCTTGTTGATACCAAAGGCGAATTTTAGTTTTTAACTCTTTATTGCCATGAAAAACGCCATCAGGTAAGTTATCAGTACCATTATAAAGAAAAGCTGCTCGTTTTAAAGAATCATCTTTTTCTTTTTTATTTTCTTTTTGCTTTTTATCAATAAATTTCTTCTCATCTTCAGCATTCTTATCTCGTGGCATCTCGATAACAATCTTATCAAAATCGCCATATTTCTTAACAGCTGCATTAATGATTTTAATTGTTTGTCGAACTGATTTTGCTACAACAGGATTATAAATTTCATCTGTTATTTCTTTTTCATCAATTGTTTTTGTATTTTTTGACGATTTTTTATTAACCTTGAATTTTTCTAGTCTTGTCAAGATTGTCATCTGTTCTTCAGATGTTGCATACAGTTCAGGGATTAGTTCATTCATCAATTTAGCTGAAAAGCTATGCCAACCTTTATTGAATGCTGAACTTTGATTTTTCCTAATTTGAACAATTTCAGAAATTTGTTCTTCGGTAAATTGACTTGGAAGATTGCGTTTGATAGCATCTTCAATACCTTCACGTTCTGTATTAAGTGTTAAAATATCTGCCAATTTATCTAATGTTTCTCTTGATAGTTCATCAATATCAATTGAACTTAAATTAAATTTTAACTTACGATAAGGCTCAAAAGTATGCAAATCTGGCTTATCTTTATTATCTACTCGATAGCCCTTAATATCATCTACACTACAATCTACCATCTTCGCAATTTCTTTTAATAATTTAGAAGCACCGAGTGCTTTTGATTTCTTAGCAAAATCTACTAAATACTCTTTCTGCTCAGTAGACAATTTACCAGTTTCAGTAGGAACTTTTAAATTATTTAAATCATTTAAAAAGTTAAACTCTTGCGCAGTATATGAAGCTTTAGAAGCACGATATTCTTCAGGATAAAAACTACATTTTCCAATCAAAATTCCAAAGATATTCTCCAAGGTTGTTCCATCTGTACGAAAACGTCCGTAATCTGTACGAGATTTTTCGTTACCTGGCCCATGGTAATATTTTCTTTTTTGAGTTAGGATTTCAATATAGTCTTCAATAAACTCATCTGTAATTTGTTTATTATAGTTTGATTGAGTTTCTAAAATTTTACGTGCTTCATTCTTATAATCAGAAGTAGAGAAAACGTTAATTAGTCTATGAGCTTCACCATTTTCATCATACACTGTGAAGTTTCCTCGTAATTGACCATGTTTTTCCAATCGTTCTAATTGAATTTGACCTGGAGTTTTAGTTTTCAACAAACGACGATTCTCATCAATAGATTTTGCATAATCTGAACTACCTGTTGAATCATCTTCTGCATCATCAAGATATGAAATGCCTCGTCTTTTTGCAATTGTACGCAAAGCAGCAAACAATTCTTCATTTGTTAATTGTTCCGTTAACCCTTTAACACGAAGTTCGTACGGATTTAAATTTAGATTTCTAAAATCAGTTGAAATATCATATTTTTCAAATAAATCACGAACACGTTTTACACGATGTTTTTTACGACGGGTTAAACGTCTTGCACCGCGAAAACCTCTTCTTTCAGCATTATTTTCAGCATTTGCAGCAGAAAATAAACGCGAATTGGCGTGTATTACATTTCCTGTTTTTGCATCAATAATACCAACACCAACGGAAGCTACACCAATATCCAAGCCTAAAATTTTTCCATTTGTCATAATAAATCCTTTACTCTTTGACTTTTATTTATACCTTTCATTTTACTCCTTTGCAAAATAAAAAACAAGCGCTTTCAAGCGCTTGCCTTTACTTTTACTGTACAAATTATTGCCTTTTATTTCCCAAACCAAAGAGCGATTTCACGTTCTACTGATTCTGGTGAATCTGAACCGTGAACGATGTTAAATGTTGCTGCTCCTTCTGCGGGTGCTTGTGCATAGTCACCGCGGATTGTTCCAGGAAGAGCTTCTTTAGGGTTTGTTGCTCCCATCATTGTACGCCAAGAAGAAATCACTTCTTCACCTGACATAACACCAGCAATCACTGGACCACTTGTCATAAAGTCTACAATTAATGGGAAAAATGGACGGTCAACTAAGTCTTCGTAGTGTTTTTCTAGCAATTCTGGAGTTGCCATACGCATTTCCAATTTTTCAATTTTGAAACCACGACGTTCGATACGGTGTAATACTTCACCAACAAGTCCGCGTTTCACACCATCTGGTTTAATCATAAAGAAAGTTTTTTCCATGTAAACAATCCAACCTATCTAACTAAAATAAATTCACTTTCAATTTTACCATAAAAGAAAATTTTTGAAAAACGTTGAAAGACATTTTCACTAAAGTTTTAGTTGATTTTCATGAACTTCAACCTTAACTAGATTAGCAGAACTATCTGTACAAGATTTTTACTCCATATCACTTGGATTTGGCCAAGTGATTCCATCTTTTTGGTGAGTTTCCAAGATAGCTTGTAAAAATTCTTGAGCATTCATCATCACTTCTTCAAAGTTCCCATCTTGAGTACCTCCTGCAAACTCCGGAAATTCAACCCAATATCCTTTGATTTCTTTTTGAAAAATTGCAGGATAAGCTTTTAACATCATAAACACCCTTAATTAAGTAACTGATTTTCCCTAACTCACCAGCCAGCCCCAGAAAAAGGGGAGGAGAAAGGCGATGATACCTGCGATAACGAAGGTGATGCGTAGCCATTTTTGAGAAATATCAGCTGATTTTACCCAAAAAGTAATGGCAAAAAGCCACGATACGGCAAATAAAAGCCAGTAATACCATTCAAGAAACATTTTGCTTATCCTTTCTCTTTACCATGATGTGCTAGACGCTCTGCTAATTGTTTCCTTGCTATGACAAGTAAGCTTAGCATGAGTGCTTCATAAGTTACAAAGAAGATGATAAAGCAGTGCATGAAGTACTCTTCTGGCAGCACCCAGATGATAGGATCTGTTGCTGGGTTAAAGAGCCAGCTAGAATCCCCTGGAAATAGCATTTCATGAAAAAGGGTAAAAAATTGGTCAAAACCAATCAAAATTCCCACCACTGCAATCAGAATCGGTAAAATAGCTGCAAAAGCAAATGTTTTTTGATGTAGAAAAAGGGATTTGTCAGCTCTGCTATTTTTCCAAAAACGCCAAGATGGATAAACCAGTAAGATGAACACTGCTTGTGCTAAATGAAATAGATGCTTCACGTCGCCAAAATGCTTAAGCCCACTAGCTGATGAGGGAAAATCAGGCATAGCTAAGGTGTGAGATAAGGGATTTGTCAGATATGTCATCAAGACATTGAAGTTTTTTAAGAGGTCAGCTTTTGTTATAGTCACTTGGAGGGTAAGCTTGAGCCAATCCACCTCTAAAGGATAGATTAACCACGCGCCATAAATAGCTACTAGCACTGCTAAAGATAGAAGCCATAACCAAGTGCTAAAGGTCCAAATTCTATTTTTCATCAAAATTCCATTCGTCAAGGCTAGCTAGTACGTGGTCAGGTTTTACTGGAAGTGTTGGCACTTCTTCAGGTTTGGTAAATCCTGTTGTCACAAGTAAAGTAGCAATATCATTTTGAATTCCTGCCATGATATCTGTGAGGTAGTTATCTCCAACCATGATAGCTTCTTCACGTTTGACCCCAAGAACGTCCAAGGCTTTGTTCATGATAATAGCATTCGGTTTTCCGATATAAACTGGTTTAACACGTGTTGCAACTTCTAATAGATTGTTAATGGCACCAGCTCCTGGCATCAAACCACGTTCTGTTGGAATATTCAAGTCTGGATTTGTTCCGATAAAGACAGCACCTTTTTGGATAGCTAATGTTGCTACTGACAATTTTTCATAAGTCAAATCAGTATCGAGTCCCACAACGACATAGGCCGGATTTTCAGTATCTTCGACATAACCGGCTTCTGCAATAGCAGTTTTCAAACCTGTTTCCCCAATCACATAAACAGTTTTGCCACGATTTAAATCATTCATGTAATCAATCGTTGCCATTGTTGCCGTATAAATCGTATTAAGGGGCGTGTGAACATTAAATTGTGTTGCCAACATTTCTTGTACTTTTTCAGGAGTACGTGTTGAGTTGTTCGTTACCAATACATAAGGAATTTGTCGTTCTTGTAGACGTTGGATAAAGCGTTCCCCGGCAGGAATACGTTCTTTTCCTTTATAAATTGTTCCGTCTAAATCAATCAAATAGCCTTTATAAGTCATTCTTTCCTCCAATATATAGTAAATGACCTTTCAGGTAAGTTAAAAGGTCATTAAGTCTTACTTCTTTCCTTAATTATTTAAAAATAGCAGAGCGCTTATTTTTCTTTCCATTCAATGCGTGCTTGAGCTCGCACCACACCTTGAGTGACAATTTCATGCTTGGTTGTCAATCCATCACGTTCAACACGTGACTTGATGTCATGACCATATTGAACCTCTTTAACATATTTTAAATTAATATGATGAGGAATGTATTTTTCTAAAAAGTTGACATCTAAAACATCATACATCCATTCAAGGTATTTACTATTATTAACATGACCATTTAAATCAAGATCAAAGAAACGCACATGATAAAGAGTTTCTTCTGGATTTTCCAAACCTTCATAGCGAGGACCACGATAGATTTTCTTAACTTTTTCCACTTGGTAAACATCCACAATGTCATCAACGACAGGATGTACTTTTCGAGTGTCATAATCCATCAAAACAAAGGTTGAGTGAATGGTCAAAATCTTCTCACCATCTTGACCATAGACATTAAAATCACGGTAACAAAAGAGCTTGTTATAAGCTGTTGGGACCGTCTCAATCACAATGTTTTCAGTGTATTTAGGCAAGCGGTCAATCTCAATAGCATATTCTGTGATAATCCAGACAAGATTATAAGTTTGAAAAACATACTCGTCACTCATTCCAAGACTTAACGATTGCTTGCCAGAAACCTGCAAAACAAGCGATAAGAGTTGTGATAATTTCATATTTTGATTAATATCACTTTCATAAAAAGGTACTTGATATTTTTCTTGATAACTTAATCCCATCTTTTTTACTCCAATATAAATCTCTCTGCGACTGTGTCTCCCAAAAACAGTCCTTTTTTGGTCATGCGTATCACCTTATCATCTGGGACTAATAAGCCCTGCTGACAAAGGTCTCTCACAATTTGACCATAACGTTCTTCAAAAGACAAGCCGAATTTTTCTTCAAATCTGGCGATAGAAACACCTGATTTTTTACGTAATCCTAAGAACAATTCTTCTTCCATCATCTCATCTTTTGTCAATTTTTCTTCTGATAATCTGGCATTACCTTGAGCAACTGCTTTAAGATAATGCTGAATTGGTCCACGATTACGATAGCGGACACCATTTAAATAACCAGAAGCCCCTGCTCCCACACCAAAATACTCTGCATTATCCCAATACACCAAATTATGACGGCTTTCAAAACCTGGTTTGGTGAAGTTTGAAATTTCATAGTGCTCAAAGCCATTAGCTTCTAACTCAGAAATAATGTATTCAAACATCTCCGCCTCCAAGTCTTCTTTAGGTAATTGTAATTTACCGCGACGCATCTTATTCATGAAAACCGTATGATGCTCCAAAATTAAGCTATAAAGACTCAAGTGCGGAATATCAAGAGCAATAGCCTTAGCCACATTTTCCTTAACATCTTCCATAGTTTGACCAGGAAGAGCATAAATCAAATCAATGGAAATATTATGAAAACCAGCTTTTTTCAAATTTGAAATGGTTGAATAAATCTGTGCTTCATTGTGACTACGACCGATTTGTTTCAAATGTTTGTCATTGAAAGTCTGAACGCCAAGTGACACACGATTCACGGCTGAGCGCTTGAGCACTTCAATCTTATCTTCTGTTAAATCACCTGGGTTAGCTTCAATAGTGAATTCTTCTAAAGCACTCAAATCCAAGTGCTTAGTCAAATTCGTCAACAAGTACTCCAGTTGTTCTGCAGTAATTGAGGTTGGTGTTCCACCACCAATATATAAAGTACGCAATTTCTTAATATCATAAGACTCAAACTCACGAATAAGAGCCTGCAAATACTCATCGACAGGCTGATTCTTGATAAAAACCTTTGAAAAATCACAATAATAACAAATCTGCGTACAAAAAGGAATATGTACATAAGCTGATGTTGGTTTTGTTAGCATGACGCTATTATAACATTTTTAAGAAAGATAACCAATGAAATAAACACAATAAAACTCTCTAAACTAGCAAAAAAAGTAGAGCATTGCTGCTCTAACCTTTTTTAATTATTCAATTAATCAATTCCGATTTCTTTACGAACAACATCCGCAATCGTATCTACATAGTAGCTAACTTCGGCATCAGTTGGTGCTTCAGCCATGACACGAAGAAGTGGTTCAGTACCACTTGGACGAACCAAGATACGACCATTACCATTCATTTCTTCTTCCATTTTACTGATGATTTCTGCAATAGCTGGAACTTCCATAGCTTTGCTCTTCATGCTGTTTTCAACACGAACGTTAACCAATTTTTGTGGGTAGATAGTCACTTCAGCAGCCAATTCAGAAAGTGTTTTACCAGTTTCTTTCATCACTTTAACCAATTGGATACCAGTCAATTGACCATCACCAGTTGTGTTGTAATCCATGATGATAACATGACCTGATTGTTCACCACCAAGGTTGTAACCAGATTTACGCATTTCTTCAACAACGTAACGGTCACCAACTGCTGTGATAGCTTTGTTAATTCCTTCACGGTCAAGTGCTTTGTGGAAACCAAGGTTTGACATAACAGTTGTTACGATAGTATTGTGAGCCAATTGTCCACGTTCTGATAGATATTTACCGATGATGTACATTACTTTGTCACCATCAACGATTTCTCCGTTTTCATCAACGGCAATCAAACGGTCACTATCACCATCAAAAGCTAAACCAACTGCTGAACCTGATTCTTTAACAAGTTCTTGTAATTGTTCTGGGTGGGTTGAACCAACACCATCATTGATGTTAAGACCATCTGGATTTTCACCAATAACAGTAATATCAGCATCCAAATCAAGGAAAACATCACGTGCTGATACTGAGGCTGAACCATTAGCAGTATCAAGAGCGACTTTCATTCCTTCAAGGCTCACACCTGTAGAAACAAGGAATTTTTCGTATTTACGAAGTCCTTCTGGATAATCAACAAGTGTTCCCAAGCCGTCTGCTGAAGGACGAGGAAGAGTATCTTCAGGTGCATCAAGAAGAGCTTCAATTTCCAACTCTTGATCATCAGCCAATTTAAAGCCGTCACCACCAAAGAATTTAATTCCGTTATCTTGTGCAGGGTTGTGACTAGCAGAAATCATAACACCAGCACTAGCTTTTTCAGTACGTACAAGGTATGAAACACCTGGAGTTGCTAAAACGCCAAGTTTATAAACTTCAATACCAACTGAAAGAAGACCAGCAACCAATGCTGATTCAAGCATTTCACCAGAAATACGAGTATCGCGTGCAACAAATACTTTTGGACGTCCTGTTTCATGCTGGCTAAGAACATAGCCACCAAAGCGTCCCAATTTGAATGCTAACTCAGGGGTCAGCTCAACATTTGCTTCTCCACGAACACCATCTGTTCCAAAATATTTTCCCATTATTTTTTTTAGCGAAAAATTCGCTTCCTCCATTACTAATATTCATTTCCTAAGGGCAAGAAATTAACTTGTCCACTATTCTTTAATATATAGTCCTAGCTATTATGAACTATTTTTTTGTCACTGTCAACTGTACCGTCACTACTGAAGGCTCAACAGCTACATTATCAGCTGTTAAATTAACACTTAAATTCGTATCTTTTGTTACGTTCGACACATCGACATTTGCAACAACTTCATTGACAGCATTAAGAGCATCTTGACTACCAGAAATCGTCACCTGATCTTGACTAAGATTGTAAGAAATTTTTGATAGTTTGTCATTCATTTTGCCGGTCATCTTAACAGTAACAGGCACAGTTTTAGTCAACTTTTTGATGTTAACTTCAAGTCTTGCTTTTGAAGGGTTGATAGCACTTGCAAGGATTGTTCCATCGGCGGCTACTGCTTGCAAGGCAACTCGTCCATTATAGTTGCTATTTAAAACTTCATTTTCTGGCAACTTGGCAACTACATGATCAATTTGATCAATGATTGACTCTGAACTAGTCACTTCAACTTCTGAAATGTCAGTTGATACCTTCTTCAATTCATAGCCTTTGGCAATTTGGTTATCGTCAATGACACCTTGAACCTCAAAAGTTTTGGTTTTCTTTTTACCAATTGTCACTGAAATATTATTTGGTGAAGCTGTTGCTGTAACACCTGAAGGTAAATTAGTTACCTTAAGCGGTACGGTTTGAGTACCTTCACCTAATCCAGTCAAATCTGCAACAACCTTAAAACTTCTCGTATCATTATTAATCTCTGAATCTAATTTAACACGGTTAATTGATGTTAAATAAACTTCTGTTTCATAAGAGTAACCACTAATAAAATACTTATCGCTATCATATTTGATATCGATAGGAACGTTGGTCAAAGTGTGCGTAAAGGTCTCCGTTGCCCCAGACACCTGTGACCCAACGTTCTTATAATTACTCGTTGTGGCAGTCAAAAATAGAAGAATGGAAAAGATAATCGATACAATAACCAACCAAAATTGACTATTGAAAAACTTTTTCATTTTTTCTTCCTCCAAATTTTTTGGTACCAATGCTCTTCTTCCTCAACTTTTGTAATTAAGTGGGTGCGAAGAATGGCCTCAAAATTTTCTTTTGTCAAATCATGTAAAAATTCGCCTTTTGACGTAATTGAAATACCACCAGTCTCTTCTGACACAACAATTGTAAGAGCATCAGAGTTTTCTGAAAGTCCAATAGCCGCACGGTGACGTGTTCCAAATTCCTTTGAAATTGCCATTGACTCAGATAAAGGAAGATATGAACATGCTGTTGCAATTTTATTGCCACTAATAATAACAGCTCCATCATGCAAAGGAGTATTTGGAATGAAGATATTAATCAATAATTGACTTGAAATATCAGCATCCAAAGGAATCCCTGTAGAAATATATTCTTGCAAAGTTTGTGTACGTTCGATAGAAATCAAAGCTCCAATTTTACGTGGACTCATGTAAGCTACAGATTTGACCAAAGCTTCAACTAATTTTTCTTCATCACTGATTTGTTGTGTTTGCGAAAAAACTTGTGTTGAACGACCAAATTTTTCAAGTCCTGAACGAATCTCAGGCGCAAAAATCACAACACACGCTATCACACCATATGTGATAACTTGATTCATCAAATAAGAAATGGTCGTAAACCCAATCCATTCAGCGATAAATTTCAATAAGATAAAGAAGACAACACCTTGAATCAAGGACATAATCTTCGTGCCCGCTAAGGCTTTTATTAAACGATAAATAAAATATGCTACGATTAAAATATCTAATAAATGAACAACAATAGTCCATGGATTTTCAACTAAAGTTGCCCAAAATTTAGCATCAATAGCCGCTAAATTACTCATACATACATCTCTTTTCTCTAACTAATTAAAACTACCCCTCTATTATACCACTTTTAAAACAGATTTTCTTTATTCGAAAATACCTTTTTGTGGTACAATATTCCTATGAAAGTAAACACATTAATGGGAATTACGGCTGGTAAAGCAGCTCACGCCATTCTTTCAAAAATGGGACGTGGCTCAACCTTGCCTGGAAAAATTGCCCTCAAATTCGACAAAGATATTCTAGATACGATTGCAAAAGATTACGAGATTGTTGTCGTGACAGGAACAAACGGTAAAACTCTCACAACTGCCTTGACAGTTGGAATTTTACGCGAGGCTTTCGGTGAAATTGTGACAAATCCAAGCGGTGCTAACATGATTACCGGAATCACGTCAACTTTCTTAACAGCTAAAAGAGCGAAATCTGGCAAAAAAATTGCTGTGCTAGAAATCGATGAAGCTAGCCTTCCAAAAATCACTGAGTACATCACACCAAGTCTATTTGTTTTCACGAATATTTTCCGTGACCAAATGGACCGCTATGGTGAAATCTACACAACTTATCAAATGATTTTGGATGGCGCTGCCAAAGCTCCTAATGCTACAATCTTGGCAAATGGTGACAGTCCACTCTTTAATTCAACAACTGTGGTCAATCCAGTAAAATACTACGGATTTGATACTGAAAAACATGATCCTGAGTTGGCTCACTACAACACTGAAGGTATTTTGTGTCCGCAGTGCCAAAGCATCTTAAAATACAAACTTAACACTTATGCCAACCTTGGTGATTATGTTTGTGAAAATTGTGGTTTCCACCGTCCAAAACTCGATTATGCCTTAACAGAATTGACAAAAATCACAAACACAACTTCTGAATTTGTCATTGATGGACAAGGTTACAAAATCAACGTTGGCGGTCTTTACAACATTTACAACGCACTTGCTGCTGTTTCCGTTGCTGAATTCTTCGGGGTTGAGCCTGAAAAAATCAAGGCTGGCTTTGACAAGAGTCGCGCTGTATTTGGCCGTCAAGAAACCTTCAAAATCGGTGATAAATCATGTACTTTGGTTCTCATCAAAAACCCAGTTGGTGCCAGCCAAGCCCTTGATATGATTAAACTTGCGCCATATCCATTTACCTTATCAGTCCTACTGAATGCTAACTATGCTGATGGAATTGATACTAGCTGGATTTGGGATGCTAACTTTGAATCTATCCTAGATATGGATATTCCACAAGCCTTTGCTGGTGGAGTTCGTCATTCCGAAATTGCACGTCGCTTACGTGTAACCGGTTATGATGAAGACAAAATCACTGAAGCAGAAAGTTTAGAAGATATTATGGCATTGATTGAAGCTCAACCAACTGACCATGCTTATATCCTCGCTACCTATACTGCTATGCTACAATTCCGAGAAATATTAGCTAGTCGACATGCTGTTGGAAAGGAGATGAGCTAAGATGACATATACTTCACTACAATCTCCTAACACTAAAGATTACCAATACGAATTAAACGTTGCTCATCTTTACGGAAATCTAATGAATACCTACGGTGACAATGGTAACATCCTTATGATGAAATATGTCGGTGAAAAGCTTGGTGCTAAAATGACCTTTGATATCGTTTCATTAGGGGATTCATTTGATAGCGATTATTATGATATGGTCTTCTTCGGAGGGGGACAAGATTACGAACAATCTATTGTTGCCAAAGATCTTCCAAGTAAAAAAGAAGGTATCGCTGATTTCATCAACAAAGATAAAGTCATTCTTGCTATCTGCGGTGGTTTCCAATTATTAGGTCAATACTACGTCCAAGCCAACGGCGAAAAAATTAACGGTATCGGTGTAATGGGACACTACACCCTTAACCAAAAAAATAACCGTTTCATCGGTGATATCAAAATTCATAATGACGAATTCAACGAAACTTACTACGGTTTTGAAAATCATCAAGGTCGTACTTTCCTCTCTGACGATGAAAAACCACTTGGTACTTGTGTTTACGGAAATGGTAATAACAAAGAAGACGGTACAGAAGGTGTTCATTACAAAAATGTCTATGGTAGCTACTTCCACGGACCAATTCTATCACGTAACGCTAACTTAGCTTACCGACTTGTAACCACTGCTTTGAAGAACAAATACGGCTCTAGTATTACACTACCAAGCTATGACGACATTCTTTCAAAAGAAGTTGCCGAAGAATATGCTGATACTAAAAGTAAAGCCGAATTTGAAAAATAGCATACTAAAAAGCGCCTGAAGACAATTCTTCAGACGTTTTTTCTCACTCTTCAATTGGCCCATTTTCTTTACTCATAAAATCATGAGAAATTTACCTTCAATACTATTTATCATTTTAAACACAAAAAAACCTTAGCCTAAGCTAAGGTTTTTTACCTTATATAATCAGAGATTATTTTTTAAGGTTGTAGAATGATTTCAATCCACGGTATTCAGCTACTTCACCAAGTTGGTCTTCGATACGAAGCAATTGGTTGTATTTGGCGATACGGTCAGTACGTGAAAGTGAACCAGTTTTAATTTGACCAGCGTTAGTTGCAACTGCGATGTCAGCGATTGTTGAATCTTCAGTTTCACCTGAACGGTGTGATACAACTGCAGTGTAACCAGCTTCTTTAGCCATTTCGATAGCTTCGAATGTTTCAGTCAAAGTACCGATTTGGTTAACTTTGATAAGGATTGAGTTAGCAGCTTCTTCTTTGATACCACGTGCAAGGTATGAAGTGTTTGTTACAAAGAAGTCATCACCAACCAATTGAACACGTTTACCAAGACGTTTAGTAAGTTCTTTCCATCCGTCCCAGTCGTTTTCGTCCATTGCATCTTCGATAGTGATGATTGGGTATTTGTTAACCAATTCTTCAATGTAGTCGATTTGTTCTGCAGCAGTACGTTTAGCAGCACCTTCACCTTCGAATTTAGTGTAGTCATAGACTCCGTTATCGTAGAATTCTGATGAAGCACAATCAAATCCAAGGAATACATCTTCACCTGGTTTGTAACCAGCAGTTTCGATAGCTTTGATGATTGTTTCTACAGCGTCTTCAGTTCCTTCAAATTTAGGAGCGAAACCACCTTCGTCACCAACAGCTGTTTCAAGACCACGTTCTTTAAGGATTTTCTTAAGTGTGTGGAAGATTTCAGCACCCCAACGAAGAGCTTCTTTGAAAGTAGGTGCACCAGCAGGTACGATCATGAATTCTTGGAAAGCGATTGGAGCATCTGAGTGAGAACCACCATTGATGATGTTCATCATTGGAGTTGGAAGAACTTTAGTGTTGAAACCACCAAGGTAGCTGTAAAGTGGAACTTCAAGGTAGTCAGCTGCTGCGCGAGCTACGGCAATAGAAACACCAAGGATAGCATTTGCACCGAGTTTACCTTTGTTTGGAGTACCGTCAAGAGCGATCATAGCACGGTCGATAGCTTGTTGATCACGAACATCGAAACCGATGATTGCTTCAGCAATGATGTTGTTAACGTTGTCAACAGCTTTTTGAGTACCAAGACCGTTGTAACGAGATTTGTCTCCGTCACGAAGTTCAACTGCTTCGTGTTCACCAGTAGAAGCTCCTGAAGGAACCATACCACGACCAAATGCGCCTGATTCTGTGTAAACTTCTACTTCAAGTGTTGGGTTACCGCGTGAGTCAAGGACTTCGCGAGCGTAAACATCAGTAATAATTGACATTATGTTACTCTCCTTATGAGTTTTTAATATTTTTACACTAAAATAATACCATAATATCGGCGCTTAAGCAAATAAAAACGAGAAATTTTGAAAATCGCTACCAACTTTCATAACTTTTCACAGTTTTCAATAACCAGACAGCTCAAAACTGACAGTTTAGTAAATTTAACTTATAATGGTTGTAACAACATACGGAGGCCCTTACTATGACTGATTTAGAAAACAAAGTTTTGCAAGCTGCAACAGGAGAAAAACGCTTAAATCCTGATGAACAACGTCTTTATTTTGGAACTTTTGCAGAACGTGTCGTCTTGTCTATTCCTCTTGAAGAAAGTCGATTAGAAGATGTTCAAAATCGTTTTAGTGATATTTTAGGACAATTAAATAAAAAATACGACACTTTATTAGTTAAAATTTCGCCAAAATTATCCGTTTCAAACCAAATGGTTTACATGAAAACTGCTCAGGAATTACACATTCAAGCAACAATTGTTGATGAAAAAAATGCCCAATCCCCTTATGGTATCATTGTTCACTCAAACCAAGCTGAAAATGTAGCAAATCCTCTGCTATCTGATCAATTTCCTATTAGCCATAATGAACCAAAAGAAGCCCCTAAAAAGGGCTTCTGGTCAAAACTTTTCCACAAAAATTAAAATCTAGTAAAGCTTAGTAAATTTCCAACGTTTTGTGCGGTGCGTTCCAAGTTTTGCCTAGCTTTATCAAGAGTATTTTCCAAAGTATCGACATCAGCAATGATCGGGAAAGCAGCCTGAATATTTGAAATTGGGAAACTTGGCAAATCATCTTTGAGACTGCCACAGATAGCAATCACTAATTTTCCGCGTGGTGTTCGTTGAGCGAGTCCAACTGGTGCTTTTCCTGACAAGCTTTGCTTATCCATACGTCCTTCACCGACTATAACAACATCAGCTTTTTCAACACGTCGATCAAAATCAAGCATATCAAGAACAGCATCGATACCTGAAATAATTTGCCCACCAGCAAAGGCCGATAAACCAGCTGCCATTCCACCACCTGCTCCTGCTCCAGCCAAATCCAAAACAGCTGGGAAGAAAGTTTGGTAAAATCTTTCCATATCTTTATCAACGCTTGCAAAGTCATCTTTTGCAAGCCCTTTTTGTCCTCCAAAAATATAGGTTGCTCCATTTGGACCACACAAAGGATTGGTTACATCAGTGATGACTGTTATCTTAGTTTGCGACAAATCCCAATGACAACTTTCGTAAGAAACCATTGTAATCTCTCCAAGATGCTCACCAATAGCCTCTACTTCATGACCAGTTTTATCAAAGAACCGGTAACCTAAACCACCGGCCATACCAAGACCACCATCATTGGTTGAACTACCACCAACGCCAATCATAATTTCTTCGACACCTAGTTCAACAAGGTGACCAATCATTTCACCGACGCCTCTTGTTGTAAGGGTTAATGGGCTACGCTGATCAGTCGGTACTTTTTCTAGACCACAAATATCAGCCATTTCAAAAACAGCTAAACGACCATTAGTTGCATAATGAGCTTCAACGGGTTGACCGAGAGCTCCTGTAACGGTATAGTTTTCACGTTTTAAATGGAGACCATCAGTCAATGCTTCCAATGTGCCTTCACCGCCATCACCAACTGGCATTAAATCAAAGGTAGCGTTAGGCAAAGCTTTTCTAAACCCTTTTTGAATAGCTTTTGCAACTTCGAGTGCCGATAAACTTTCTTTAAATGAATCAGGTGCGATTAATATGTGCATAGTACCAACTCCCCCTTACACTTCTTACTACTATTATATAATTTTTTTTAACAAAAGAGGTTACAAAAACATGAAGCTATACAAAAATCCCCTTTCATACAAGAAAGGGGATTGTAATGAATTTTAGTCAGAGTACATAATCATAGTTTAGCCATTCTTCTTATGTCTTTTTACTTCTAACACTGCTAAACTTGCCAAGCTTAGAAGACCTACAAAGCTTAAAACATTGCTATTTCTTTGACCTGTTTCTGGCAAAGCACCTGTGCTATTTTCAACTACCTTAGCAGTTTCAAGATTATTAAGAGCATCAAATACAGCTTTATTTTGATTTTGTGCAGTTTCTAAGGCTTGTGACGCTTGATTAGAATCAGTAGACACTTCATTTTCTGCGATTTTATCTTGATAAACAATACCATACTGGCTAAAGTGGTCTACATCAAAGACTGCAAATGTTACAAGGTGACCATCAATAACTCTATTCATTAGTTGGAATGTAAGAGATTGAGGCTGACCATTAACTGGCAGATAAAAAACTTCTGAAATTGTTTTACCAGCATCAACCGGTAAAATGACACGAGCTGTTTTGGTGATATCCAACACATGACCTGCATCATCTGTTGGTTGAATATCAAACAAATCATAATCGTCACCAGTTAAAATTTCTGGTGTTTTAGCATCGTTAGTTTCTTGATGACTTACTTCAATTTTTTTGATATCTTCACGCTCACCTGGCGCTAAAACAACACTAACACCACTCGCTTGGTCATAAAGAGTTCGCTCAGTTTCAGCACTAGGTTTTCTCAAACGTAAAATTGTTGCTGTTAAGGGATCAAGTGTCACACTATTTTCTGTAAATGACACACCTTTTGGATTTAAAATCGCACTTGAACCAGCTTGTTCACTATCTGCAACTACTTCAGCATTCAATAAAGCTTTATAGGCATCTGATAAAACAATATCACGCGCTTTACTATCAGCGTTGATAAAGACAGCATAAATATCTCCGTTACTTGCTTGTGTTTGATAGGCAATAATCAAATCTTCTTGACCTACACCATTTTCATTTGGTACAGTGATTAGTTTAACTTTGCTATCAACTTCTTCCTTAGTCTTAAGGGTAAAGGCGTCAGTTGAGCGACGTAGAGCAATCAAACCTTTTGTATAAACTTGTGTTTTCGCATGTTCTGGATAAGCTGTTTTATCTGTCGCCTTCGTCCAATCAAAATGATTAATCGCATCAGTTGAGTCATAAGAATCACTGATGAAATATGGATAGTCAAATGGTGTGCCATCTAAGTTGGTTAGTAAATCTGATTTTTCTGGTACTTTATCAGCAGAAACAGGAGTCTTATAGGCTTCGTCACGGAATTGTTTGGTGCGGCCATATTCTTGACCTGAATGAATAAAGGCTGTTCCTTGAGAAGTTAAGATAATAAGATTTCCCAAACGTTGACGACGTAGAATCTCAGATTCATTTTCAGCAACTGATGGATCTTTATGGATTGATTTGGCAATAATATCGTGAAGCGTTAAATTATCGTGAGCCGCAATGTATTGAATTACATCACCTGGATCATCCGCTGTGAAATTATTTGGCTGAGCTTTGATAGTGTTAAAGAGTTCTTGTAAATCTTTTACCCCACCAGTGATAAAACATGGTAAACCTTCACTTGGATAACCTGATTTAAGGAGATTACGAATATCATCAGAGAAAGAAGCGACACTATCTGTGTGTGCCATCCAAGTTTGGTCAGCTGGTTGACGACTATCATTAGCATCACCTGCATAAGTTATCCAACCTTCACCAAGCATAATAACATTTGGATTCAAGGCTTTTGCTATATCATAAGCCATCTGAACAGTTTGGGCATCCAAATCTCCCATCATATCAAAACGGAAACCATCTACTTTGAATTCTTTTGTCCAATAGGCAATAGAATCCAAGACCATACGTCGAGTCATGTAGTGAGTTGTTCCTGGACGACCACCGCCAAAGCTTGTCTTAGCTTTGCCATCTGCTTCCATGAAGTGATAATAATTTGGCTCTAAATCTTCAAGAATAGCAAGATCTGCTGTGTGATTATAAACAACATCCAGGATAATGCCCATGCCATGGTTGTGAATTTCATTGATGAGATTCTTAAATTCAGCAATACGTTTAGCTGGATCTGATGGATTTTCAGAATACATCCCTGTCAAAGCAAAATAGCTTTGTGGGTCGTAGCCCCAATTATAGTTTGTATTACTTGAAGCATAATCAGTTAATCGTTGACTATTAATTGCTTCATTAACATAGTAATAACTCATCACTGGTAACAATTGAATATGAGTGACACCTAGACTTTGGAGATAATCTAATTTTTCAGCAAATGCCGCAAATGTCCCAAATTGATTACGAAGCTCTTCTGAAATCGCTGTGTCAGATGTAAAGTCACGGACATGTGCTTCATAAATAATGGCATCTTCACGAGCTGTGTAACCTTTAATATCTGCATAAGTCATGTCTTGATTACCAATAGCACTTGTATCGACAATAGCTGCTTTAGCAACCTTATATGATGGATCTGCTCCTATTAAGTCACTATTCCATTCAGCTAGTGACTTAGCATAAGGATCAAGTGCTAAAACAGTATCCTCACCACGAGTGATTTCATAATGGTAATAATAACCACGATAATCAGTAATTCCTAAACCAAGACTTGGTGTCAATGTCACAGACCAATCGCCCTTATCACCTTTTGCCATGGCAACTTTACCAAGAACTTTTGTTTGGTCATTTTTATCATAAAGTACAAGTGAAACACTGTCAGCACTTGGAGACCAAACAGTCAAATCAACACGCGCTCCTTCTTCAGAAACACGCGCTCCCAATTCACCGTCATAAGCGTATTGTGAATCCATGTATTGCCAACTTCTTTTGGCTTGATAGTGATCTTCAGCATAACTTACAGTATAAGTTGTTGCTGCTGAAAAATCACCTGTAATGGTTACTTTATTGCTTGCAGCATCTAGACTAATAGCTGTAATCGCAACAGGATTACCATCTTTATCGCTTACTTTAAGATTTTCTAAAAGGTTATCTTTATCAGCATCTGCTAAGTTGCTGATAATTGCTGAAAGTTCTGTTTGACTAATTTGTTGTGCTGATGTTAAGCGAACAGTGCTTACAAAATATGGATTCGTATAAATAGTCTTATCCTCATCTTTCAAGAAAATTTGTGTTTGATTAGCTAAATCTTTAAACGTGTAATTATCTGGCTGAATTTTAGCTGCATCCCCTTCTTTAGATTCATCAAGAAGCAAGAAACCAAGTTCATTGAAATCAGCTAAAGGAACATCAATATAGGCACCATATTTGCCAAAATTTTCAAAATCAACGCCATCAGGCCAAGCCCCCATACGAGAAGTGATTGAACCGTCTGCACTACCCCATAGCCAAATCGCTAAATTCTTGTAATTACCATCGCTACGGTAATAATTAATCCGAATTTTTCCTTTTTCAAGTGGAGCATAGTAATTAGCATTGTAATTTTCATCAAACCAAACTTCATTCATGTCCTGGCTAATGAGATTAACCAATTTATCACCTGAAACATTATCACCCTTGCTATTATTGATTAACAGTCCAACCTTGTGACGATTAGCATTTACCAATTTCACATCAAGATAATAACCATAAGCATCACGTTTAGCATTTGAAAAATTAAGAGCTCCGTTTGGCCAAGATTCTGATGGGTGTTCAACATCTTCCCAAGTCCATAAACCAAGGCTAGCTAAATCATCTGATGGCAAAGTCTTAAAATGAACGCGCAGCGTATTTTCAGCAATTGGCTCTTCTTCTGTCTGAGCGATAAAAGCCTGTGTAATAGCACCTGCAGACACTTTTAGCAACATGGTACCACCTTTTGAAATGGCTGGCGCTTCAATATCAAGATAATACTGACCATCTTGTCCAAGGAGAGCTTGATAAGTTGCTCCTGTGTAATAATCAGTCACCGTTGCTGCCTCAGTCAAAAGCAAATGAAGTTTTTGCGATTGGTCTTTGAGATTGTAGAGAATGTAAGCCGCATCTGAGTCATTAGCTCGTTTTGCAAGTAGCCATCCTTGACTGTCATTTACAGCTACAGTACTGTGACTACCACGCGCTAACAATTCACTGTTATCACGACGGAAGGCTAATAATTTTTGATAGTGCTCTAAAACTTCATTATCAGTTACATCATTCCAATCAAATTCATAACGATTGTCATAGTAAGGCCAGTTATTAGCACCAGATTGCCCTAGCTCCTCACCATAATAAATGACTGGTTGCCCTTTAGCAGTTAACAAAAGCGTTGCTGCTAATTTGAGTTTATTTAAATCACCACCAATGCTATACAAGAAACCATCTTCATCATGGCTACCTAGAAATTGTGCCAAGGTATAAGCACTAGTAAGCGCATCATTTCTAGCAATTAATTCATCATTTGCTTCTTTTAAGCGACCATTGACTAATAATTTAGCAATATCTTTGAATCCAAAGTCAAGCAAACTATCCATGCTACCAGTTCCTAAATCACCTTTGGTATCTTTGTAATTAGCTCCCCAACTTTCTCCAACCAAGTGGAAATCAGCATCTTTTAGCGCTAGCTCATTTTTAAAATATTGCCATGTCGTATCATCAACGTGTTTAACAGTGTCGACACGAAAAGCGTAGATACTATTTCCTTTTGCTGTTGTAGATTTTTCAAGCCATGCTGTTTGCCAAGCAACTAATTGCTCTCGCACAGCTTTCTCTTCTGTTTTAAAATCAGGTAGGCCAGATTGTGACCCTTGAATATCATCGCCTTTATCTTCTTCTGGTGTACGTACCATACCAGCAAATTTATCTTCTGTACCATAACCTGAGTGATTTAGTACCACATCAACAATAATATTAATACCACGCTCTGCTGCCTGATCAATCAATTCATGGAAATCATCAAGTGTCCCAAGATGTGGATTAAGTTTTTCAAAATCATCAGCCCAATAGCCATGATAAGCATAATACTCTTTACCAGCTTCAGTGCTAACATTTTGTGGGACATTTTCAACAATTGGTGTTACCCAGATACTTGTTACGCCTAATTGTTTGAGGTAATCAAGTTTAGCGGTAACCCCTTTAAAATCACCACCTTTGTACACACCTGCCTGATTGACAGCTTTAGCGTAGTCTTGATGATAAGGATCATCATTACTTGGATCACCATTGTAAAAACGGTCAGTCAACATGAAGTAAATCACTTGTTCATCCCAGTCGACTTCATTAGCCTGTTTAACTCGCTTGGTTACAGTGACCGAAACCGTCGTATCATAATAACCATTATCTTTATCAAAGACTCGAACAGGAAGACTATAATTTCCGGGTTGAGTATCTGAAGTTGCCGTAATCGTTACACGATTGAGCTCAGGTGACATTTCAATAATACCACCACCGATTTGAGTCGTATCAACTTGCATGCGCGTGATGTCAACATTTTCCGGATTAGTAACTGTCACATCAATCAAATCGGTTTCATTATAATTAAACGGACGGTAACTACTTGCTGCTACTGAAACATTGTGTACTCCAGGGGTAGCTTTTGAAAAGTCCTGTCCTGTAACCGTAGCTACATAATAAGGATTCGTATAGACTGTGGCATCGTCATTATGTAAGAAAATCTGACTATGAATCTCTCGATCAGAAAAGGCCATATCAAGAGTTTTATTACCAGACTTGTCAGGATCATTTTGATTAACTAACAAGAAACCAATATTAGAATCTAACAATTTTGACAGAGGTAGATCAATATAACGACCGTAAGCTCCTTCTTGTGTGAAATCAAGAGCATCTGTTGGCCATGTGCCAAATTGCGAAGCCACATCTCCCCAAGCCCACAGGCCCCAGCCATCATAATTACCGTCATCGCGCTTGTAGTTAATACGAATAATACGGTCATCAGCTAAAGGCTTATAGCTATAAGTCGTAAAATCTGAAGTAACCCAAACTTCATTAGCATCTTTTGATAAAGGTTTAATGCTTTGGTCTGAATCACTAGTCTTCTCACCATTTTTTAGTAAAAGGTAGCCAATGTCACCGTGACTTGCCGCTTGCTTAAGGTCAATGTAGTAACCAAATTCATCTTTCTGATTAGCAGAAAATGGCGTTGCTGCTGCAGGCCAATTATTACCATCAGAAGGTTCAGCTACAGCACCCCAAGTCCACAAGCCATACTGCGCATAATTATCATCTGTTACTGCTTGGTAGTGGACTCGAATCGTATTTTCAGCAATCGGAGGATTTGATACTTGACTGTCAGATTGAGGAGAATTTAGAAGATTAATCTGATTAGCAGTCTCAGTAGTGGTTTCACTAGTAGAAGACTCTGGACCTACTGTTTCTGAATTACTTAGCTCATTAACAGCTTGATTACCTTGACTTTTTGAATTAGCTTCTGAAGTTTGTAAATCTTGTTCAACTTCTTGTTCTGCAGCAACTGTTGGCTGAGACTCAGTCTCATCAACCGAGTTAGTTGGCACGTTAGTTTCTGTGTTTAAGGTCTGATTAACTACCTCAGTAAACTCAGAAGTTTTTTGCTGCTCAGTCACAGAAAGCAAGTTATCACTCATTTCCTCTTCAGCTGCTAGCTGGGCATTTACCTGATCTGCAGAAACGCTTGTTATCCCAGCGCCCCAAAAAAGTGCAGTCGCAATTGCAACCGAAGCGACACCAACTTTTAGCTTACGAATCCCAAAGCACTCTCGCTTTTCTGGGAAAGAAAGTCGACTTATTTTTTTCATTGAAGACCTCCGTCTTAAATTAGTAGTATTTTATGCTTTCAGTATACAAAATACTTTATATTTACGCAAGCGTTTTCGTAAAATAAATATTATATTTAAAAATAGTTTTTATGGTAAATAATTAGACACTAAGAAAAACAGAGTGCAATCGATTGCTTTTGGACACAATAAAAAGGGTAGAACTTTTTCTACCCTTTTTTTAACTTAATAATTTGTAATTTCTGGTCGGTCGTGAACATTGCTCTTTTTGCCTTGACGAGCCTCTAAAACAGCTTCGACATCATCAGTAGTAACACCAGTTTCAACTAGCATAACTGCCAAATGATATAAAACATCTGCTGTTTCATTAGCGATTTCATCTTTGTCAGCATTTTTAGCAGCGATAACAACTTCAGTTGCTTCCTCACCAACTTTTTTCAAAATCTTATCCAAGCCTTTGTCAAAAAGGTAATTAGTGTAAGAACCTTCTTTAGGATTTTCTTTACGATCTAAGGCTTCTTTATAAAGTGTTTCTAACATAGTTTTCCTTTCTATAAAATATCATTGAAGAAACAGCTGTAAGCACCTGTGTGACAAGCTGCTCCTTCTTGTTTTACAGCCACAAGTAGCGTGTCACAATCACAATCCGTCTTAATTGACTTAACATACTGGTAATGACCACTTGTTGCTCCTTTATGCCAAAGTTCATTTCGTGAGCGACTCCAATAATGCATTTGTTTTGTCTCTAATGTTAAACGGTAAGCTTCTTCATTCATGTAAGCAAGCATTAACACTTGCCCAGTCTGATAATCAGTAACAATTACAGGAAGAAGACCGCCTTGTTTAGCAAAATCAAGTTTAATATCACTCATTGTCTCACCTCGATTCCAGCTTTGGTCATGGCTGATTTGGTGTCAGCAATCGATACTTCTCCATAGTGGAAAATCGATGCAGCTAAAGCACCTGTAGCTGTTGTCTTTTCAAATACTTCTACCATGTGCTCAATATTTCCAGCTCCCCCAGAAGCAATAATAGGAACATTGACCACATCAGCAACTGCATTTAACATATCTAAATCAAACCCTGATTTAGTACCATCTTTATCCATACTAGTGAGAAGAATTTCACCAGCACCAAGACTAACAACTTTTTTTGCCCATTCAATCAAATCAATGCCTGTATCCTTACGACCACCAGCAACATAGACATGCCAAGTGCCATCTTCTTCTTTTCGAGCATCAATAGCTGAAACAACACACTGATTACCAAACTTTTCAGCACAATCTTTAATCAATTGCGGATTAGCTACCGCTGATGAGTTAACCGCCACTTTATCAGCACCAGCTTTAAGCATTTTATTCATATCCTCGACAGAGCGAATACCTCCACCAACTGTAAATGGAATAAAAACTTGGTCAGCAACGCGTCTCACCATATCAACCGTCGTATCACGTTTTTCGTGTGTCGCTGTAATGTCTAAGAAAACCAATTCATCACAACCAGCTTCATAGTAGGCACGCGCGGCATCAACAGGATCTCCAACATCGGTTAAATTAACAAAATTAACTCCTTTAACCACACGCCCATCTTTTACATCAAGACAAGGAATAATGCGTTTTTTCAGCATAGACTATCCTCCAAAAGCTTTCAATTCTTCAAGACTAATATTGCCATTATAGTAAGCTTTACCAACGATTGTCCCAGCAACACCAATTTCTTGTAATTTCACTAAATCACCCTTCTCAGCAATACCACCTGAAGCAATGACTTTAGCCGTTGTTAATTCAGCAACCAAGCGCTCATAATGTTCAAAATTAGGTCCTGTTAGTGTCCCATCTCGATCTACATCGGTGTAAACAAAGAGAGTCACTCCAATTTTTTCCATAGCTTTAGCTAAACTAATGTAGTCAACATTACTTGTTTCTAACCAACCTTCAGTGGCTACGTAACCATTTTTGGCATCAATACCGACAACAATTTTATCGCTACCAAACTTTTCTAAAGCTGCTTTAACAAAATCTGGATTCTTCACTGCCATTGATCCGATAATCACACGGTCAATACCCACAGCCAAATAATCTTCAATCTGTTCAAGCGTACGAATGCCACCACCGACTTCAACGCCAAGGCCAGATTCTTTTTTTAATTTGGCAATCAAATCACGATTAGTAGCTCTACCATCAAGAGCACCATCTAAATCCACAACATGAATAAATTCAATGCCAGCTTGAGCGAAAATTTTAGCTTGCCCAAGTACATCAGGGTTAACAATAGTCTTTTGATTAAAATCACCTTTAAAAAGACGAACCGCCTGCCCTTCTTTAATATCAATAGCTGGAAGAATCTGCATCATTAAACTCCTTTTCTTTTTTAACACTATACCTAAAAGATACTTTTAAATCTCAATAGCTGATTTATTTTTCACATAGAGCAATAAACTTTTTAAGTATACCCAAACCAACATCGCCAGATTTTTCAGGGTGAAACTGTGCTCCATAGACATTATCTTTGTGAATCATAGCTGGCACATCAATGCCATAATCAGCTGTCACATCAATGTATTCTTTCGGAACATCTGTAAAGTAACTGTGCACAAAATAGACAGACTGATTTTCTAGTCCTTCTGTTAATGGGCTAGTGTGTTTAACTATCAAATTATTCCAGCCCATATGTGGTACAGGCTTAGCTTTAGTTGCTTGTATTTCACGACAAACGCCTGGAATAAAACCAAGACCAGCTGTTTCTTGGTGTTCTAAACCAACCTCAGTTAAAACTTGCATGCCAAGACAAATTCCTAATAAAGGTGTCCCTTTAGCAACAGCTTCCTTAATCACTGGAACCAAGCCACGTTTAGTTAGCTCAGCCATAGCTGCCGGATAAGCACCAACACCTGGTAAAATCAAACCACTGGCAGCCAAAATTTTAGTCGGATTGCTGGATAATTCAGCCTCAACACCAATTTTTTTCAAAGCTCTTAAAACATTAGCAGTATTTCCTGCATCATAATCAATCACAATAATCATTAGCTAAGTTATCAAACCTTGTAAACACCACTAAGTAAAGGCGTTTTGGCTGATTTTCCTTTCTATTTTCTATTAAAGTGAACCTTTTGTAGAATTAACACCATGAATTTCTGGGTTAATCGTAATAGCTTCGCGAAGTGCACGACCAGTCGCTTTGAACAAACTTTCTGATTTATGGTGGTTATTTTTACCATGCAAAATCTTCAAGTGCAAATTCATTTGAACATTGAAAGCAAAAGCTTGGAAAAATTCCTCAACAAGTTCTGTATCAAAATTGCCAAGTTTTGGATTATCAAATTCACAATCAAACACAAGGTAGCTACGTCCCGACAAATCAAGACTAGCCATTCCCAATGTTTCATCCATAGGAACAAATGATGTTCCATATCGATTGATACCAGCTTTATCTCCCAAAGCTTCTTTCAATGCTTGCCCTAAAACAATTCCCACATCTTCAACAGTGTGGTGACTATCGACATAAAGATCTCCATCAGCTTTAACCACAAGAGAAATACGACTGTGCCTTGCAAAAAGGGTTAGCATGTGGTCAAAGAAACCAACTCCAGTATTGATATCAACTGGTTCTTGAGCATCCAAGTTAAGGCTCAATTTGATTTTAGTTTCAAAGGTATTACGTTCAATTTCTGCTTGTCTCATAATAACTCCTTTTCCTTTGATTGTTTATAATGAGTTACTTTACTTATCTTGATTATCTAAAATATCAATAACCTTGTATAAATCTGCTTCATTAATTTGGTAAGGTGCTTCTTTTCGAACAATTGGCTTAGCACAAAAAGCAACCCCAATGCCAGCTGTTTTAATCATTGGCAAATCATTAGCACCATCACCCATTGCAATGGTTTGACGTAATTCCAAATCATTTTCAGCTGCCCATTTAATAAGACTTGCTTTCTTAACGTCTTTTGTAACCACGTCACCAAGAACTTTTCCTGTCAAAAGGCCATCTTTGACTTCTAAGCGATTAGCTTTGACATAATCGAGACCGATGCGCTTTGCTAAAACATCTACAGTTTCATGGAAACCACCTGACACAACAGCCACCTTGTAACCACGACGATGAAGCTCAGCTACCAATTTTTCAGCACCATTTGTAAAATGCATACGAGCAAGTACTTTGTCAAAGATACTTTCAGGCAAGCCTTTTAGCAAACCAACACGTTCATCTAAAGCTTGTTTGAAATCTAACTCACCATTCATGGCACGTGCAGTGATATCAGCAATTTTTGCACCAACACCTGCTTCTTCACCTAATAAATCAATGCCTTCTTCTTGAATGAGGGTTGAGTCCACATCCATTACCAATAAACCATTTACTTTAGTCATGACGCACCTCGATTGCTTTAGCGTGAGCTTGCAAACCTTCTGCATAAGCAAGCGTTGTTATATCGTGACTAGCAGCATTGACAGCATCCTTAGAGTATTGCATGTATTGAATTCGTTTCACAAAATCATGCACTCCTAGTGCTGATGAAAAGCGACTAGTGCTTGTTGTCGGCAAGACGTGGTTAGCACCAGCATAGTAATCTCCAATAGGCTCACTTGTAAAATGACCTAAAAAAACTGAACCAGCGTTTTGAACTTTATCAAGGTAATCGTAAGCATTGTCCATTGCTAATTCCAAATGCTCTGGAGCGACCTGGTTCATCAAATCAAACATAGCTTCAACAGAATCAGCAATAATAATACGACCATTATTTACAACTGACGCACGCGCAATTTCTTCACGTGGCAAAGCTTTAAGCTGTTCATCAATCTCTTTTTCAACAGCATCAGCTAATCTAGCTGAATCAGTCACCAAAATTGCACGAGCACGCACGTCATGTTCAGCTTGAGAAAGCAAATCTGCAGCAACGTATTTAGGATTAGCTGAGCTGTCTGCAATCACTCCAATTTCAGAAGGTCCCGCAATCATATCAATTCCTACCAAGCCATAAACCATCTTCTTAGCTGTCGCAACAAAGATGTTTCCTGGTCCAGTAATCTTATCTACTCGAGGAATCGTTTCTGTACCATATGCCAATGCAGCAACACCTTGAGCACCGCCAACTTGGTAAATCTTATCAACACCAGCAAGCGATGCAGCTACCAAAATAGCTGGTTCGAAATGCTTTTGAGGTGGTGTAATCATAATGATTTCTTTAACGCCAGCAATTTTCGCTGGAATCACATTCATCAAAACTGACGATGGATAAGCAGCTGTTCCTCCTGGGACATAAACACCAGCACGTTCAATTGGACGAATCAATTGACCACGTAGGACACCGTCTGTAGGTTGATCTTCAAAACCAGATTCTAATTGTTGCTTGTGATAACTTTCAATGTTAGCTTTTGCATTTTTTAACGCTTCTAAAACTTCAGCGTCGATTTCCTCAAAAGCTTGATCAATCAAATCTTGACCAACTTCAAAATCATCCAAGGTAATCTTATCAAATTTTTCTGAGTAAGCTTTGAGAGCTTTATCTCCATTTTCTTTGACATCTTCCAAAATTTGGCGAACCGCATCATCAACATCAAGATTTTCTTTACTTAATTCAAGTTGTTCTTGGTAGAGAATTTTTGAAATTTCTTCTGTCGTTCCTGTTAAACGTTTCATTTAAAAGCTACCTCCTCATTTCCGACGATACTTTCCAATTTTTGGATAAATGGCATAATTTCAGGATTATTTTTCAAAGCCGCTTTGTTCACAATCAAGCGAGCAGAGATACGGCAAATATCTTCGTAAACTTTAAGACCATTTGCCACTAAAGTATTTCCTGTTTCAACAATATCAACAATGGCATCCGCTAAGCCAATAACAGGAGCAATCTCGACACTACCTTGGATAGAGATAATTTCGACGTCTTCTCCTTTTTTATTAAAATAGTCTGTGGCAATTGTTGGGTATTTTGTGGCAATACGTTTACGCTTATGGTCATGTGGTTTGTAGTCATCTGTTGAAGCTACTGAGAATTTACACAAACCAAAATTCAAATCTAACATTTCAAGATAGCCAATCGGATGTTCAATTAACAAATCTTTACCAACTACACCAAGATCAGCAACGCCATGGCGCACATAAGTTGTGACATCTGGTGCCTTGACAAGTAAAAAGCGGAATTTCTTATCTGGACTTTCAAAAATTAAATTGCGGCCCTTGTCTGCCATAAATGACATGTCAAACCCTGCTTTTTCCAAAAGTTTTACAGTATCTTTTTCAATACGCCCTTTGGTTAAAGCAATGGTAATTTGATTTTCCATTTAGGCACCTCCTTCTAAACTATCATGTACAGCTTGGTAAATAGCATCGATATCTACTGCCCAACCAACAGCTGTTAATTTTTTAGCTTCAAATCGTTCAAAAAGTTTATCGTAACGACCACCTGAAGCAAAGGCATCTGGAACCTTATCACCAAAAACCTTAAACATGACACCAGTGTAATATGGCATTGATGGAATTTGCGCCAAATCAATATTACTTTCTGGTAAAATATCAGAAACTTGTTCAAGAAGTTCTTCCAAATCTGTCAACGCTGCCAAGATTGCCTCATTTTTAACAAGCTTACGAGCTTCGTTGAGGACTTGATGACTTTCACCAAAAAGGTATGGTAAATTTTTCAAAAAGTCATCAAACTCACTTGGATACTTCTTAGTCAACTCATTTAGCTGTGTGATATTTTTATCTTTAATGGCTACGTCCAATTCTTTTTCGGCCGCAACTGGCAAATTCAAATCTTCAAAAATCGTTTGTAAAATTCCTGCATGTGAAAATTCAAATTGATAAGAGGGAATATCCGCTTTATCAAGCGATGCTTTGGCTGAAGCAATTGCCTCGTAAACCGCTTCTTTAGCAGGATAACCAACAATTTCAATCCCAGCTTGCGTGTGTTCGTTCATCAATCCACGCATTTCTTCATTGTATTTAAAAACTTTGCCAGAATATGAAAACTTGATTGGTGTTTCAACTTGCGTCGAAGCAATGACACGACCAATTTGACTGGTAATATCTGGACGAAGTGTCAGCAGTTCACCGCTTTTATCAAAAAAATTGTAATTATTTTTAGTAATGGTATCACTAAAGACTTCGAAATGTTCCAAGGTAGGTGTTTCAATGCGATTAAAACCTTGACTCATCAAAAAGTCACTAATATCTCGTTCAATTTTGTAGGTCACACGTGCTCGTTTGAATAATTTATCGTGCATTCCTACTGGTAATGTTGTCTTCTTCATTCAATCACTCCTCAAATCATTTCACATTAAAGTGCTAAAAAATCCTTAATTGCCTTAAGCACTTCTTCCATTTCATCTTGTCTACCAATTGAAATACGCAAATGATTTTTAATACGTTCAACTTTTGGGAAATAACGGACATAAATATTTTTCGCTTGCAAGTAGTTAAATAGCTCACCTGCGCTATTTTTAGGACATTTCGCTAAAATAAAATTAGTTTTGGATTCTAAAACTGTAAAATCTAGAAATCTTAATTCATCAGTAAACCAATCCCTGGTTGTCATGATTTTCTGACAAGTTTCTTCGTAATAATCCCAGGATTCAACGGCTGCAAGAGCTAATTTCTCAGCAATCAGATCAACATTATAAGGATTCACTGAGTTTTTAACAGTATTGATAACTGCCATTAGTTTAGGACTTCCCATACCATAACCCACACGAAGACCGGCAAGAGAGGCATCTTTTGAAAATGTACGCGTGATAAACACATTCTCATATTTTTTAAGCAATGGCAGAGCTGTTTCACCACCGAAATTGATATAAGCTTCATCGATGATGACGACGACATCTTGATTAGCACGAATAATCTTTTCCAAGTCATCAAGCGATTTATAAATTCCAGTAGGTGCATTTGGATTAGTAATGATAACTCCGCCATTATCAGCAATATAATCACTTGAATTAATTTCAAAATCACTAGTTAACGGAATTTCATGATAATTGACGTGATATAAATCTGCCCATACCTTGTAAAATCCATAAGTCAAATCAGGAAATAGAACTGGCTCATCGCTATTGAAAAATGCTAAGAATGCCATTGATAAAATATCATCAGAACCATTACCAACAATAATTTGATCTGGATCAAGACCATGTTGCTTAGCGAGTGCAATACGCAATGATTTTTGATCTAATGTTGAATATTTTCGCAATTGATGGACGTCAAAATGCGCAAAAACTTCTGCTACTTTTGGACTTGGTCCGTAAGCATTTTCGTTTGTATTTAATTTAATTAAATTTTCACCGCTTGGTTGACTTCCGGCAACATAAGGTTCAATCTCTCTCAATCCTTTTATAGTTGTCATAATATGTTCCTTTCTATTTTCTGATATAAAAAAGACGCCCTCGCAAAAAAACTTTGCAAGGACGTTAAAAACGTGGTTCCACCTCTGATTCAACAGCCAGTCGCCTAGACTGTTCTCATGAAGTACGTGACTTCTATTCCGTAACGTGGAATCACCCGTCGTGCACTACTAACTGATAAAAGCAGCATTCGCACACGCACTCAAGAATGTGTCGCCCAAGGATTGCACGCTTTTCTCACCACCAAGCACTCTCTGTCTGTTGTCTCAGGCTTTTTCTATCGTCGCTTTTTTATATTAAAGTTATTTTACAAGAAAATTCTGAAAATAGCAAGCCATATTTTCGGATTTTTTATATTTATTTAAATTCCTGTAAATATTGTATAAATACCAATAAATTATGTATAAAAAAAAAGACAATCCAAGGATTGTCTTTTTAACTTTATTTAGAAACGAATTTGTTCACGTGTCTTTTCATATGATGATACAAAACGATCAGTAACACCTGGTTCAACTGTTTCAAGAGCATATGAGATTTCATCAAATGATGCTTGATAATCGTTGTCTACTTCAAAAAGATGCAAAGCATGTTCGAAACTACTTTGAACGCTTGGTTCAAAGCTACGGTAACGGTTTGAGTATTGTAACAATTGTTCAGTCAATGTTGCATTTTGAACAACTTGGTAAGTTGCTTCTTCAAGATTAGCAATTGCCGCAGTAGCAACGTCTGTCAAACGAGACACTGCTTCAATATCAATACGTCCACGACTAAGTTCATCAATCAATACTTCTAACTGTTTACTTGTTGTGAAGAATGCACTCAAGAAATCTTGAGGAATTCCTGGCAAGTTACGTTTTTCCATGTAACGTTTGATTGAATGCAAACGATTAATGTATTGATCCAAGCTTTGACGAGCAACACTTTCAATCTGTTCAATGTTCTTAACTTGTTCAAAGACTTGCATTTGGCCTTCTTCAACCGCATCAAGAGTTTTCAATGTGCGATCAAAAATCAATTGAAGTTCTGAGAATGGTTTATCTTGATTATCAAATACTTCAACGATTGGCAAGGTTTCTTGTTCAATTTCATCCAAGTTCTTAGTGAATGAACGAAGGCTAAGATTTTCATTGTCATTCAAGATGTATTTGTGAGACAAACGTTTGATTTCGTGTTCCAATTTTTCATTATTGGATTTAGCATGTGCCAAATAATCTGGAATAATTTTACTGTCCTTAAGCGCAGCCTTGTGAGCAGCAATTTCACGTTCAAACAATTCATACAATGAATCAATTTTTTCTTGAATGTGTTCATTTTCATCACGCGCACGATCCAAGTCCAAAGTTACAAGTTCAGAAGAATTTGCACGAATGGCATCACGAACTTCTTGGAAACGAGATTCGATGTCTCTTTCAGCAAAGTGATAATTTTGTTCAAGCAGACGACGGTAACCTTGTTCCAAATCATCAAGTTGATCTGGAAAATCATCTTCCAATTTAGCAACAATTGCTGGAATTTGCTCTGAAATTTGACCAAGTGCAATAGTGTGTTCTTCAGCACGATCAAGCACTTCTGACGCTTCAACCGGGTCACCAGTTGAGTTAAGTGTCACAAATTGAGAGAACTCAGTTTCAATGTTCTTCAATTGTTTCTCAACTTCAGACATTGTTGAACCAAAATTGTCTTCTTTTTCTGAAATAGACGCTTGAAGTGTTTCATACAAGTCCAAAGCATGTTTAACTCGAGCACTGTTCTTTTCTTCTTGTTCTTTCAAAACAGCAAGTGCTTCTCGAATAGCATTAATATCTTCTTCAACCAAGTTCAATTGGCTTTCAACGTTGTCAATTTCATGTTTAGCACTGATAAATTTGAAACTATCATTAAGGTCTTCTGCTTCAAAAATATGGTTTTCAATATCTGAAAATGAATTTAATGAAAGGTCAACCCATTTTTGGTTCCATTCACGAAATGTTGTTTGACTTTGCCCGATAAGATGAAGGTTTTTGACAGCTTCTACTTCTTCATTGACTGGTAATCCAAATAACGATTGCTTTCTTTCTTCTAAACTTGCAATCAATGAATCATTTCGTTTGCGTACAATGACGCCAACTAAATAAGCAATAATGACTAAAACAACTATTGCTACAAGCAGTAAAATAATTCCGCTCGACATTTAAAACTCCTTATAAATTGTCTTTTTTATCGTAAAAAATAGCTATAACATTACGATTATAACATACTTAGAGATTGTGTGCAGTATTTTTATGTTAATATTCGATTAAATATCA
Source organism: Streptococcus vicugnae (assembly GCF_016461705.1). Lineage (GTDB taxonomy): Bacteria > Bacillota > Bacilli > Lactobacillales > Streptococcaceae > Streptococcus > Streptococcus vicugnae. The sequence continues at coordinate 186,255 of NZ_JAEMHW010000001.1, forward strand.
AGCGTACTATAAACCGCATTTTCTTCGATGAACTCACGACGTGGTTCAACCTTATCTCCCATAAGCATATCAAAAATCTTATCTGCTTCGGCAGCGTCATCAACAGAGACACGCGCCATTAATCGATTTTCTGGATCCATTGTGGTTGCCCAGAGTTGGTGATCATCCATTTCTCCAAGACCTTTGTATCGTTGAACAGATGGTTTTGAACGACCATTGCTATAACGTTCAATCGCTGCTTGTAGTTCAACTTCTTGGTTAGCTCCAGGTTGGATATATTCTTTAATTTCGCTACCAACTTTAACACCATAAATTGGTGGTTGCGCGATGTAAACATAACCTGCCTCCAATACAGGACGCATGAAACGATAAATCAATGTCAAAAGCAACGTGCGAATGTGAGCACCATCGACATCGGCATCGGTCATGATAACAAGTTTGTGGTAGCGTGCCTTAGTAACGTCAAAATCAGCTCCGAAACCAGTTCCCATAGCAGTAAACAAACTACGGATTTCTTCGTTAGCAAGAATTTTATCCATACTTGCTTTTTCAACGTTCAAGATTTTACCTCGAATTGGTAGAATTGCTTGGTGCTCGCGGTCACGTCCTGATTTTGCAGAACCACCCGCAGAGTCCCCTTCGACGATAAACAATTCATTCATTGTTGCGTCGTTTGAAGAACAGTCAGCCAATTTACCAGGAAGGTTTGAAATTTCAAGTCCTGATTTCTTACGTGTTACTTCACGCGCACGTTTAGCAGCGATACGCGCTTTAGAAGCAAGAATACCTTTTTCAACGATTTTCTTAGCAATTTGAGGATTTTCTAACAAGAAACGTCCAAAAGCATCGCTAAACAAACGGTTCGTAATCTTAACAACTTCTGAGTTACCAAGTTTTGTTTTGGTTTGTCCTTCAAATTGTGGATTAGGGTGTTTAACAGAAATAACAGCTGTTAAACCTTCGCGGACATCATCACCTGTTAAATTATCGTCTTTTTCTTTCAACAGTTTGTTTTGACGAGCATAATCGTTAATCACACGTGTCAAGGCTGTACGGAAACCTTGCTCGTGAGTACCACCTTCATGCGTGTGAATGTTATTCGCAAAACTCATCACTGTCTCATGATAGCCAGTTGTGTATTGCATAGCAACTTCAACTGAGATACCGTCCATTTCACCGTCAGTATAAATTGGTGTATCAAAGATGACATCTTTATTTTCGTTAATAAATTCAACGTAACTTGAGATACCACCTTCGTAGTGATAATGCTGTTCTTGTTCGATACCTTCACGTTTATCAGTAATTGAAATACGTAAACCGCGATTCAAGAAAGCAAGTTCTTGAATACGTTTAGCTAATTTATCAAAATCAAATACTGTTGTTTCTGTGAAAATTTCACCGTCTGGAGTAAAGTGAACTGTTGTTCCATGACGATCTGTATCTCCAATAACTTTCAAATCATCAACAACGTGACCACGACGGTATTCTTGATAATGGATTTTTCCATCACGGTAAACAGAAACATCCAATTGTGTTGAAAGGGCGTTAACAACAGATGAACCTACCCCGTGAAGACCACCTGATACTTTATAACCGCCTCCGCCAAATTTACCTCCGGCGTGCAAGACTGTAAAGACTGTTTCAACGGCTGGACGACCAGTTTTTTCTTGAATATCTACCGGAATACCACGTCCATCATCGACAACTGTAATTGAATTATCTTTCTCAATGAAAACCTCAATGTGTGTCGCAAATCCTGCTAAGGCTTCATCGATTGAGTTATCAACGATTTCCCAGACTAAGTGGTGCAAACCTTCTTTTGAAGTTGAACCGATATACATACCTGGGCGCATACGTACAGCTTCAAGTCCTTCTAAGACCTGAATCTGACTGGCATCGTACTCTTTCGCTAATTCTGCTAAATTTTTATTTTCTTCCGTCATTTACTTCACTATCTCCAATAAGGATTTTTTTCCATCAACTAACAAGGTATCAAAGCCAGCAGCCTGACCAGCTTCTTTATCAATTTCACGATCTCCAATAACTAAAGCATTATCAATCTTATACTTTTTCTTAAGGTATAACATTGATTCTGGGTTAGGTTTACGAGCAAAGCCGCTTTCTGAGGTAACGACTTCTGTGAAATAAGGGAGTACCTTTGTTTTTTCTAAAATATCAAGGACTTGTTTATTTCGATGAGAAACCAAGAAATTTCTCCCACCGCTTGCCACAATTGCCTGCAAAACTTCGCTGGCGCCCGTAAAAAGAACCGGTGTTTTCAAATAATCAGCTTCTAATGCTTTATATGCTTTCAAAAATTGTGGTTGGTTTGGGATAAATTTCTTAACAGCGGCATCTGTTGATTCTTTTAGCTTTTCATAGACATCATCATGTGATGCTTGACATCCAAAATCCGCCAAAGTTTTCACAAAAGCCTGAGTGGACATTTCATAATTATCGAGTAAAGTGCCACCCAAATCCCAGATATAATCATGGTAATTCATAACCAATATTATATCACATTTTTACATTTTTTTATAGTCTCTACCTAATCAATTTCTGGCACTAAAAAAGGTTTGGGAAATGTCCCAAACCAACTTAGTAACGTGCACTTCTTCTGAAATGTTCTTCAATTTCTTGCTCATGATGCAAATTATTTTGGTAACTCATCGATAAAATCAAACCAACACAAATCAAATTAGAAATCAATGATGAACCACCTTGTGAAATGAATGGCAAAGGAATACCAGTCAAAGGTAGAATACCAATAGCTGCGCCAATATTTTCGAAAATATGGAACAAAATCATCATGATAAATCCTGTTGAGATGTAAGTGTAGAATCGATTATTTGATTCAAAAGTCACACGAAGCATTCGATAAATCAAAACAAGATACAAGGTCATGACAACCGCACAGCCAATGAAACCAAAATCCTCAGCAATAACTGTAAAAATCATATCACTTTCACGAACTGGGACTGAAAGATCAATCACGTTAAAACCTTTACCACCAAGTCCTCCACTACCAATCGAAATCATACCTTGTGTTTGTTGATAAGCGATTGACTTAGCGTATGAAAAAGGATCTAACCAAGCCGAAATACGGTTGATTTGATAAGTATCCATCCCCAATCCATAGAAAATATCTTTGCCATGTGTTGATAGAAAAAGTGCTAAAAATCCACCAATGATTACCGTTACAGCAATAACAACAGGTAAGATAATCCACCAAGAAATTCCAGACAACAAAATCAAGCCAGCTAAAATAGCCGAGAAGACCATAGCTGTTCCCAGGTCTTTTTGTAAACCAAGAAGAATCATCACTGGCAAGGTAATCAACGCAAAGATTCCTAGTAACTTCCAATCATTTTTTAAGTTATCTTCTGGAACCTTATGTCGGAACCAAATCGATGCTCTAGCGAGCATCAAAATATAGGAAACCTTCATGAATTCAGAAGGTTGAAATAAGGTCACAGACCCAATGGTTACCCAGTTTTTTGCCCCGGTTGACTCTACTAATTCTGGACTGTAAAAAATTAATGGTAAAACCATTAAAGCCAATCCCAATACATACAAATAAGGGGTGACTTTCCATAAAAATTCGGTACTAAAGAGCATGACAACAAAGGCAACTACGCATCCTAAGAAAATCCAAACGCCTTGTTGTGTCATTACTTTTGTAATTGTTCCAGGGTAGTCATTTGAAGTTGCAATATAGACAGCCACCAAACCAATTAGCAAAAGAAAAAAAACAGGTAAAATTACAGAATAGTCAATACGACTATCAATAGAATATTTTTTTCTTGCCATTTTACTTCCTTCGTTTCTAGTCAAAAAATATTATATCATTTTTTATTTAGAATAGAGGAAAAATACTAGTGAAAATAGGAGAATTTTTCAGAAAAAATTAATCAAGTTTTTTCAAGTATTTTTATAGGTATTTTCAGGAAAAACAAGGCTAGCAACTAAGCATAATTCTGATAAAATACTCAAGTTTTTTCAGGACAAATTTCGGGCTGTCTCATTTTGTAATACATAAAAAGCCCTTGAAACCAAGAGCTTCTAACTAGCTTATATCTCCCCTGCCGGAATCGAACCAGCAACTACTCCTTAGGAGGGAGTTGTTATATCCATTGAACTAAGGGGAGCTATGAAAAAATCTGTCGCTAGGACAGATTTTTATCATCGAATATTTATCGTCAAAATTAACGACGGATTTCTTTAATACGAGCAGCTTTACCTTGCAATGCACGCAAGTAGTAAAGTTTAGCACGACGTACTTTACCGTGACGAACAACTTCGATTTTTTCTACACGTGGAGTGTGAACTGGGAATGTACGTTCAACACCGATACCACTTGAAATTTTACGAACTGTGTACATTTCTGAGATCCCTTGACCTTTACGTGAAATTACCACACCTTCGAAAATTTGGATACGTTCGCGGCTTCCTTCAACAACTTTTGCGTGAACACGAACAGTATCACCAGGTTGGAATGCAGGGATGTCAGTACGTAGTTGACCTTCAGTCAAGCTTTGAATTAATGGATTCATTTATTTATTCTCCTATCTTACTAATCATTAGGTGCTTGTCCCAGCGGATTAGCCGTATTTTAGTGCGTCCATTACACACTCTACGTATTTTACCAAAAAACACCATAGCTGTAAAGCGAAATGAGTGATTTTTTGAGTGTTTTTACTAGAAAGTAAGAACTTCTTGCCCAGTGTAGATAGAATGCTTACGATTAAAGCTATAAGCGAAAATCATAACCAAGGCAAAGTAAGGAAGATTAACAAAACCAAAAACTTCTCCGCCAATAAAAATCGGTGCCAAAAAAGTATTTGTCGCACTTCCAAAAACACTAATATAACCTGCTGCAGCAACAAATTCAATTGGCAATCCAAAAATATTAGCCAAAACCACACCAAGTGATGCTCCAATAGCAAAGAGCGGTGTTACTTCTCCACCTTGAAAGCCAACCGCTAAAGTGGCCACTGTTAACAAGAGCTTCAAAAGCCAATCATAAAAGTAAATGTCTTTTCCAGAAAAGCTTGCCTCAATCAGATTTGTTCCAAGTCCAGAATAACGTCCATGATAAAGCATTAAGAAAATAAGACTTAATAGAATACCACCAAATAAAATACGATAATAAGGATTATCCATAACTTCTTTAGCTTTTTGTTTAGCATAAGTCAAAAATGCTGCAAAAACATTTCCCACTATCCCAAAAATAATTCCTAATAAAGCTAAACGACAAAAGACTGATGCATTAAGAGGCAAAGAAACATTCACAAAATGAGAGAATTTTTCTAGTCCCAAGGCGTGTGATGTTGCGCTTGCGACAAATGAAGCAATTGTCATCGGAACAAGAGCTGGCAATTGTAACTTGCCAAGAACTAAGATTTCAAGTGCGAAGAAAACTGCAGCTAAAGGTGTTTGAAATAAACCAGCAAAACCAGCAGCCATACCAGTCACTAAAAAGATGCGAGAGCTATTTTCAAATGAGAAAAACTTACTAAAAGCATGTGAAATGGTTGCACCAAGTTGAACGCCTACTCCTTCTCGACCAGCACTACCTCCAAAAAGATGAGTTAACCATGTTGCCACAGTCACTAACGGCAACATAACTAAGGGAATTTCTTTTTCTTTCCCCTGACCAACTTCAAAAACTAATCCCATTCCTTTGCTAGCTCGTACATCGGCTTTTTGATAAAAAAAGACAATCATAAGTCCAACTAACCCTAAAAATGGAATCAGATAGTTAAAATGTCCCACTCTAAAGGCACTAAGCAGTAGTAAAACACGTCCAAAAACAGTGTCAACACAGCCTACCAGGATACCAATAATAAAACTAGCACCAATTACCTTTAAAAGGGCTCCATAAGAATAGTCTTGATTATCTTTTAGCTTTTTAACCATTATTAGCACCTCTTAGGCCAAATCGTCACTCAATTGTTTTGCTTGATAAGCGCGTGAATTTTTCATAATATCTGCAAAAGTATTGACAAGCGTTGTTTCAAAATCTTTATTTTGAACACGGCTAGCCACTTTATTTAAGATGACTTCTTCACGGCTCGTATCTAAAATAGGTTTTCCAGTAGCTTTTTTGTATGCTGCCACTTGATTCACCAAAGTCATACGTTTTTCAAGAAGAGCCACCAATTCTTGATCCACCTGGTCAATTTCTTGACGGATTACATCCAATTCTTTTACTGACATGTCCCTCTAACCTTATCTTTCCAATTTCTACTATAAAGTTACTTTTTCTTTTTTCGTTTGAAATAACTTCCCAACAAAGTGATTGAAACAAACACAACAAAAAGTACAATGATACGTTTTATATTTCCTGCAACGACAGCATCTCCACCTAGAGCATATAATAAACTACTAGGAGCAACACCGACCGTAACATAGAAAAACCACCTGCGCCAAGGCAATTTGATTTTTGCCACATGATAATTAATTAAAATCGTTGGAATCACAGGAATCATATAACCTATCATAATTCCAAGTTCCTGATTTTCAACAGCATCAATGACATTTTTTAAACTAGCAAAATGTTTTTTAGCTTTGTATCATTTTCTTTCAAGTCAATCATTTCTAGAATTTTAACAAAAACAAAATTGCCCAAGACATTTGCCGTTAAATTCATCAAAAAGCCAATCACTGGACCGTAAATCAAGCCATTAAAGACAGCAAAAATAGCATTTGACATAAATGGAATTGCTGCTGTCAAAGCTGTAAAAAATAACAGAACAGAGATATTCAAAAGATTTTTTGTCCGCAGCTGCATAAAAAACTCAGTTAAAGCCGTCTTGGAGCTCGATTGCCAAAAGGTAGTAATGAGTTGCCAATGTCTTACGACATAAATGATAAAATAGCAGGCCACACTAAGCAAACTAAAAATCACTAAGAATTTGCACAGTTGACTATATCTGTACTTGTGTTTTTTCATATCGCTTCCATTATAAAGAAAAGTTTATAGCTTGACAAGAAAACTTTAAAGATAATGCCTTCTTCTGAAAAAAGATAGTTTATCCAACAGAACCTTCCATACTCATGGTAATGAGACTGTTCATTTCAACAGCATATTCCATAGGAAGTTCTTTAGTAATTGGCTCCATAAAACCATTAACAATCATAGCTGTTGCTTCTTCTTCTGAAATTCCTCGGCTCATCATATAATAAAGTTGTTCTTCTGAAACTTTTGAAACTTTAGCTTCGTGTTCTAAAGAAACGTTTGAATTATGAATTTCATTAAAAGGTATCGTATCAGAACTAGATTCTTCATCCATCAAAATTGTATCGCATTCAATATGAGATTTTGAGCCACTGCTATTTTTTCCAAAATAGACCGAACCGCGATAATCAGTCTTACCACCATCTTTAGCCACTGATTTTGAAATTAAAGTTGACGAAGTATGAGGAGCGTTGTGATAGACTTTACACCCTGCATCCAAATGTTGCCCATAATTGGCAAATGCCATAGAAAGAACTGAAGTTTTAGCATATGGACCATTTAAAATAGAACAAGGGTACTTCATATTAACCTTGCTGCCGAGGTTACCATCAATCCATTCTAACATACCATTTTCTTCAACTCTTCCACGTTCAGTAACAAGGTTATAGACATTGTCAGACCAATTTTGCATGGTTGTATAACGAAAGCTTGCATCGCGTTTGACAACAATTTCTACAGTTGCAGCATGTAGGCTATTTGTCGTGTAATTGGGAGCTGTACACCCTTCAATATATTGAATAGAGGCTCCTTCATCCACAATAATTAAGCTGCGTTCAAATTGCCCCGCATTTTCCCCATTAATACGAAAATAAGTCTGTACTGGAATATCACACTGAACACCTTTTGGAACATAAATAAAAGTTCCACCTGACCAAACGGCACCATTTAAAGCGGCAAACTTGTGTTCACTATTTGAAACAATTTTTCCAAAATATTCTTTAAACAGTTCGGGATATTCTTGAAGGGCTGTATCGGTATCGGTGAAAATTATCCCTTGTTTTTGGAACTCTTCTTTCATGTTGTGATAAACCACTTCAGATTCGTATTGCGCAACAGCACCAGATAAATAATCACGCTCTGCTTGTGGGATTCCAAGCCGTTCAAACGTTTCCTTAATCTTATCAGGAACATCATCCCAATCATTGACTTTTTTATCAGATAGCTTTTGAAAATAAATCACATCATCAAAATCAATTCCTGACAAGTCTGGTCCAAAGTCTGGCATTGGCAATTTATAAAACAACTCCAAGCTCCTCAAGCGATAATCAAGCATCCACTGTGGTTCATGCTTGTATGCTGATATCTGACGTACAATTTCCTCAGTTAAGCCCTTGCCTGTTGAATAAGTTGGGGTAAGTTCATCGTGAAAACCATAATCGTAATCTCTATTTTTGGCCATCTGACCACCTCACTTTATATAACATTCTTTATGAAATGGAGAAAAAAAGAGATTGGAGCACACTCCAATCTCAGTTAGCTATTTAGTTCACTTTTTCAGAAATAGTTTCTGCGAAAGCTTCTAGATTTGCAATATCTTCGTCTTCTGCAGCCAAGTCAACTTTAACTGAATCAGCACCTTTTGTGGCACCAGTCAATGCAAATTGAGCTTCAAATTCGTCAACTGCTTTACAGAAGTAATCATAGAAAGTATCACCAGATCCAACAACACCAAAGATTTTATCTGACAAATCAACATCTGCAAGATCTTCATAAAAATCAACGATTTCATCTGGCAATTCACCATCACCATATGTATACGATGCAACGATAGCAACATCAGCATCTTCAAAATCAGCTGCATCTACTGTTGTACATTCATCAACTTCGACAGTGTGTCCAAGTTCTTCAAATTTATTTCCTACGATGTCAGCAATTTCTTCAGTATTTCCTGTCATGCTGGCATAGACAATCTTAACTAAAGCCATAGTTCCCTCCAAACATAAATTACCACTATTGTAGCATATTTTTACAGAAATGTTTTATATAAATTGTCAATTTTAGATAATAAATCAGCTTTTTGAGCTTCTGTCGTAAACGATGCACGAATAGCATTTTTATTAAATGTTAGAAAATCATTAACGCCAGCACCGAAATGTTTCACAAAAAGGGAATATTCTTTAGTTAGGTTAGTATCAGAAACCGTACGGTTATCGGTGTTAATGGTAATCTTAGCACCAGCATTTTTCAAAGTAAGAAAAGGAAACTCAGCTAAAGATTTCGCAGCTTTGGTTTGGAGATTGCTTGTCAAGCATAACTCAGCTGTCACTCCTTTTTTGACAAATTCTTGAATCAATTCAGGTTGGTCATAAATGGCTGTGGTATGTCCGATACGCTTGATATCAAGAGCAATGGTATCCACAATGTAATGAGCGCAGCCACATTCACCAGCGTGAAATGTCAAAGGAAGTCCTAACTCCTGAGTGTGCTTGATAATGGTTTCTAATTCTGCAGGTGGAAAATCTAGTTCATTTCCTGCAAAGTCAAAACCAGCTAATCCTTGGTCAGCTAACTGGACGACATGGTCAAAAATATCACGTGTCACATGTGCAGGTGATTGTTTCATGCCACAGACGAGAACCTTAGCCACAATGCCAAAATCTGCTTCTGCCTGTTTAAGACCTGAAAGTACTGCTTCAACAGTTTCAGAAGCTGTTAAACCTTGGTCCATTGAAAATTCAGGTGCAAAGCGAATTTCAGTATAAATCACGTTTTCCTGCGCAGCTTGTCTAGCAACATCATAAGCAGCCAAATGAAGAGCTTCTTTCGTCTGTAAAAGCGGACGAACAAAATCAAATGCTTTTAAATAGTCCATCAAACTTTCCGCTTCAGCCGGTGCGGTAACTAAGTCTTTCAAATCTTCATCTGCTGCTGGAACAGCAATATCTGCCATATCTGCTAATTGACGAATTGTCTCTAGTGAGATAGAACCGTCCAAGTGACAATGAAGTTCTGTTTTTGCCAAGTCTTTTAATGTTGTTGTATCCAAGTTAGCCTCCCTAATTAAATTTTTTTAGCTACTATCTTAACATATTCTTTTTACTTTGCAAAGAAATTTTACCAAAAAAAGATAAACCAGAATATTTTCATGGTTTATCTCTTTACTTTCTCCATTAAGACTTAAAATAATTGTTTATAAAGTGCGATTGTTTCTTCAAGGGTTGGCATGAATGGATTACCAGGTGCACAAGCATCCACCATAGCATTTTTAGAAAGAAATTCAAAGTCAAATTCTTCTTCCTTAATCCCCAATTCTGTTAATTTCTTAGGAATACCAACGGTAGCTGACAAACTTTCAATGACTGAAATAGCATAATCTGCACATTCTTGATCGCTTTTATCTTCAGTATGAAGACCTAGTCCTTTAGCAACGTCACGGAAAGCAGCTGGAACGTGTTTAGCATTTTCACGTTCAACGATTGGTAAAATCATGGCACAGCAGACACCGTGTGGCAAATGGTAAACAGCGCCAAGTTGATGAGCCATCGCATGCACGTAACCAAGTCCTGCATTGTTAAATGCCATCCCTCCAAGGAAGATAGCATTGACCATAGCTTCACGCGCTTCCAAATCTTCACCGTTTTCAACGGCACGAGGTAGAAATTCTTTGATTAACTCAATAGCTCCAATAGAAAGTTTTTTAGTAGCACCATAAGCGCCTGGAGTAACTAAAGCTTCAATTGCGTGAGTCAAAGCATCCATACCAGTTGCTGCTGTTAACGATTTTGGCATTGAAACCATAAGTTCGGGGTCATTAACTGACATCAAGGCTAAGCTATTTTTATCAACCATAACCATTTTAACTTTACGTTCTTCATCTGTGATGACATAATTGATTGTAATTTCAGCTGAAGTCCCTGCTGTCGTATTAATAGCTACAACAGGAAGACCTTGTTCTTTTGATTTATGAACCCCTTCGTAATCTTGTGGGCGCCCTCCATTTGTAGCCAAGATAGAAATACTGCTTGCAGCATCTTGTGGAGAACCTCCGCCAAGTGAAATAATAAAATCACAGCCATTTTCTTTTAAAACCGCCAACCCCTCTTCAACATTTTTAACAGTCGGATTTGGATCAACATCGCTATAAATAATATAGTCGATGTTTTCAGCATCAAGCGGAGCTGTCACCTGTGGTAGAATGTCGCTTCCAGCAATAAAATGGTCGGTTACCAAAAGGGCTTTGTGATAACCTAATCTTTTGATATAACTACCAATCTCTTTGACAACACCACGTCCAATAAGGTTTACTGATGGAACATAAAACACTGACATAAGCATATCCTCTCTAAGATTTTTAGAAAACGTTTACATAGATATTTTACCACTTTGATCCTAAAAACAAAAAATAAAACATGAACTGAAAAGGAAGACTTAATAACTTTACCACATTCTCAAAAGCCCCATTAACACCTCTCAGTCTTTTCATGCTATAATAGGGTAAAATCTTGCTTACAAAGGAATTAGATATGAATACATTTGAAGAAATTTTAGAAAAAATTAGAGCTTATGATACCATTATTATTCACCGTCACCAAAGACCTGACCCAGATGCACTTGGAAGTCAGGCTGGTTTACGTGAATTGATTAAGCATAATTTTCCAAATAAAAAAGTTTTGGCAACAGGATTTGACGAACCAACCCTTACTTGGATGACAAGCATGGACCAAGTCAATGATAGCGATTATGAGGAAGCTTTGGTTATTGTAACGGACACAGCCAACACGCCTCGTATCGATGATGACCGTTATACAAAAGGTGACTGTCTCATTAAAATTGACCATCACCCTAATGATGACGTTTATGGGGATTTGCTTTATGTTAATACTGAAGCTTCAAGTGCCAGTGAAATCATCTCAGATTTTGCTTTCTCAACAGGTTTAAAAATTTCATCTGAAGCTGCCCGTCTCCTTTATTCAGGTATTGTCGGAGACACTGGACGCTTTCTATACCCTGCCACAAGTAGCAAAACATTTTTGATTGCAAGTAAACTTCGTGACTATGATTTTGATTTTTCTGGCCTAGCTCGACAAATGGATTCTATTTCATTTAAAATTGCTAAACTCCAAGGCTTTGTCTATGATAACCTCCAAGTTGATGAAAATGGAGCTGCACGAGTTGTGCTAACCCAAGAAACAATGAAAAAATATAATGTCACTGAAGCTGAAACTTCTGCTATTGTTGGTGCTCCAGGTCGAATTGATTGCGTCGAATCATGGGCTATTTTTGTTGAACAAGCTGATGGTAACTATCGTGTTCGCTTACGCAGTAAAACTCATGTCATTAATGGAATTGCTAAACGCCATGACGGTGGAGGTCATCCACTTGCTAGTGGAGCAAATTCATATAGCCTTGAAGAAAATGAACTAATCTACCAAGAAATCCAAGAGTTACTCCGTTCGAAAAACTAGCCTCAGCCCTGTTATATCACGCTTTTTAACATTTATATTTCAATTCAATTAATTTACACAAAAGTCTTGTCAAAAATTGCATTATTTGATAAACTATAGAAGTTAAATAACTATGGTGCTGAAAAAGTGCCATGGCAGAAAGGAAATCTTTTAACAATGAAACAAAACATCCACCCAGAATACCGTCCAGTAGTATTCATGGACACAACTACTGGTTACAAATTCCTTAGCGGTTCTACAAAAGCTTCTGACGAAACTGTAGAATTTGAAGGCGCTACTTACCCACTTGTACGTGTGGAAATCTCATCAGATTCTCACCCATTCTACACTGGTCGCCAAAAATTCACTCAAGCAGATGGTCGTGTGGATCGCTTCAACAAAAAATACGGTTTCACAAAATAAGAAATCGCATTTATCAATTATTGTTGATTTTAAGCCTTTTTCGGGAAGTCGAAATTGGCTTTTTTTGTTTTTAGTACCGTTTTTGGTACCGTCTTGGAAAATTAGTTATTTGACTTTTTGAGATAATCAGCAAACTTTTTAATCGTTCTTTCTCCACCAGCTTCGGTTACATGACTATAGGTATCTAGTGTCATTTGGCTACTTGCATGCCCTAACCGTCTAGCAGCATTTACTGGATCTACACCAATCTCAATCATCAATGTTGCATGAGTATGTCTAAAACCATGTGGCGATATTTTCTTTAGATTATGTTTATCAATAATACGTTTTAGGTTATAATTTATATAATCTTGATACAATGGTTGTATTTTTCCGTCTCTATCAACAAACGTAAACATGTAATCATTATCAATTAATGGGGCAACTGAAAGTTGCCCTTTTTCTTTTTTACTACGTACTTTCCATTCTCTCAAGATAGAAATAGTCTCATCATCTAAAGGAATTTGTCGTACTGAGAACCTGTTCTTCGTTCTTTTCTCAACAGCTTTTCCTCTAATTCGCCCTAAATTTTTGGTGATAGATAGTATTTGTTTATCAAAATCAATATCAGACCACTTCAAAGAATAAAGCTCACCTTTCCTTAAACCGCTATAAGCTAGCAATCTAAATAAAGCATAATCTTTGTAGGACTCTTCTGCTTTTACAATAGCTAAAAATTCATGCAACTCGTCAACATTAAAGAAATTATCCGATTGCTTATGATCCCGTTTTGGTAAAGTTATATCTCTCATAGGATTTTCAGCAATCAATTTCATCTTAACCGCAAAATTGAAAACTTGATTAGCATAAGACTTTACTTGCTTAATATTTCTAAATGTTTTTCCCTTTTCTGTAATAAACTCCTGGCATTGCCAAGGAGTTATTTTTGAAATTTTAAAATTTCCTAGTGTTGGTAAGATGTGTAACCGAAACATATCATCAGTACGGACACTTGTCGTCCTCTCTACAGTATCTTGATATGTTTTGAACCATTCTTCAAAAACTTCCTCAAAAGTCCTCTCAGAAGCTTTTAAAAGCTCTGTGAGCTCTCCTGTTAGTTTTTTATGATAAATTATAGCTTCATGCTCTTTGGCTTCTCTACGCGTCTTAAAACCACTTTTAAAATAATCATGACGTTTCCCGTCAATAACTCGGTAAATTCTAACTTTGTAAAGATAGCCTGTTTTAGACTTTTTAGCCTTGTACTTAATAATAGACATTGTAATTTCTCCGTTTCTAAGGTTTCGGAGCTTATAAAACAATGAAATTACATGTTAGTCTTTCTTTAGTTGGTCTTTCTGCATATCTTTATACTCTTCAGACTTTTCCCATTCTTCCCAAACATAATGATAAGGTGAGTTTTTATCACTACTCTTATTTAGCAAATACGGAAATATTGTTTCAGATTGCTCTTTTAAAAATTGCTTATAGGCTTTCACAATAATTGGGTGATACCCTTTTTCTTTTATCAAAAAATCAATATAGCTTTCTAAAATTCCTGTCCCACTAATATCAGCTAGTAAACCGGCAACATCATCTTTAAAAGGGGTCAAATCATCAATTTTTTTACTTGTAACAGATCCGTCTTTTAAAAACTTAATAAATGATTTAACAAAACTATCCTCACTAGGATTTTTTAAGACTGGATTATCATCCAAACCAAGCAAATACGGAACAGATACTCCAAAGTAGTCAGCAAGTATTTGGGCATTTTTCTTTTTAGGTGTTGAATAACCATTTTCATAGTTTGAAATAGTTGATAATCCGATACCCGTCTCTGCAGATAATTCCTTCATTGTCTTTCCAAATTGTTTTCGTAATTCATTCACTCTATTATCCAATAAAACACCTCCACTTGGGCTATATTTTATCATATATACACCATTTTTACAAAAAAATTGTAAAAACAATTGATTTTACAAATATTTTGTAATATAATAACTGTAAATTACAAAATATTTGTAATTTAATTCAGAGCTTATAAAACAATGAAAGGAAAAAGAAGATGTCTGAAGAATTCATTTTACAATTACCTAAGCGAAAAGAAAAAGAGCTATTAGCTCGCTACGATAACATGCTACAAACCGCCATTGAAAAAGCCCTTGAAGACAAGGAACTTTATAAACCATTGGTTCGTATGTCTGGTTTAAGTCGTTGGCTAGATGTTTCAACGACTACTATTGCAAAATGGCAAAAAGAAGGTATGCCCTATATGGTTATTGACGGAGTAACTTTATACGACAAACGTAAAGTTGCTCAATGGTTACAACAATTCGAGAGGTAAGAATATTATGGACTACGATAGTGAAAACTTTTTAATTCCTAAAATTCTCTTCCAAGATGAATTTTATAGTGAATTGTCATTCAATGACATTTTTGTGTACTCAGTCTTAAAAGATAAGCAGATTGAAGCTACTGAAAAAGGTTGGATAGATACTGATGGTAGTGTTTATCTAAGTTATACCATGAAAGAACTCGCAAAAATGTTTTCTTGCAGTAAAGAAACAATGATAAAAATCATGAGACGTTTAGAAGAATTCAATCTAATTGAACGTGAAAGGGAAGATGTTTTTTATGGATATAGTCTCCCTTATAGAACTTACATTAACGAGGTGTGAGATGATGAAAATCTATTTTGGCAATGACGAAGAAAACAACTTACTTGTTAAAAAGCGCTTAGAAAGTTTCAAAATTGACTACGAAGAATATTCTAGCAAAGACATTGATTATCAAACACTACTGAATTGGTTTACCAACTCTTCAGATATGTTTGAATTTCTACAGCCTAGATTAATGAGGTACAAACTTGACAGTAAACTAACATTTAATCAGTTTGTATTGAAAATACTAACTGATATCGATAATTCACTTAAATTTCCTCTAGTTATTACAGATACAGAGATTCTTCCTGGTCTAACACCTGGTGAGGTAACGATATTTCTTCCCGCAGAATATCGTAAAACAGAAAGAATTCAACTTTATCATCAGCTAGATCAACTAGATAATGAACGTCGATTCTGGAGAAACCTGAAAATCTTTCGTGAACAATCTGGCCTACGTTGGTTTGAGTTTAACCAATTGATGTTTTCGGATACTTCTGATGACTTAGGAGAAGTCAAAAAGGCTAAAGATAAATTCTTCACTTATAAACGAAATTTAAAAATTCCACCTCAAGATCAAATCGAAAAAGCAGCTAAAATTTTAATGGTTGAACCAGAAGATTTTTTCACAAAAACTGTCTCAGATTTACAAAATTTCTAGTCTAAAATTTTATGAAAACAGCTATAAAAATATTATGAAAATGAATTTTTGGGGTCAAATTTTTGGAGGGTCCGAAAATTTTATAACAGGGCGCCCTCTAACAGCCCGCTATGTGCACATCTGATGTGCATCCACTACACCCATTTTTTGGCAAGTTTGGCTGGAGAAAAATGAAAATGGTTCGACGAAGTCGGCTCGGGGTTGCTCCCCCGAGAACGTCATTTTACGTAAGCCTTTGCGTAGACAAAAAAATCGGCGCCGATAGGCGACCGTCAAAGAAAGGAGTTCTTTTTGGATATAAAAGTTAACTTGGATAATATTACGATGACAGCCTATGTCAAATCAAACAAGTTAAAATCACTAAAAAAGTTGGTTGAAAACCACATTGCAATCATTGTAACTACAGCTATGACTGATTTATTTAATGCTTATACCAAGACTGAAGGCCATGTTATCCTAAAAATTGATTACGATAAAAGAAAAGGGCAAGACTTTCATGCTCGCCCTTTCCGCTTAGAGTTCAATCCTAATAAACTCCGCTTAATTGATAAAAAAATTATTGACATCATTATACCATACCTTGAAGATATTTCAATATCTCGTGCTGACTTGGCATTTGACTTATTTGAGGTAGATTGTAGTGAATTTATTTTAGAGAAAAAAGGCAGAGCAACTGCAACAAGAGAATTTAGGTCCAATCTAGGAAAACTTGAAACAAAATACCTTGGCGCTCCTAGCTCAGAAAAGCAAATTAGGCTATATAATAAAAAACTTGAGCGACTAAAAAATGGAACACCTGCTGAAAAAGAATTTGCCAACCAATTTTCCAACTGGTGGCGTTTAGAATTTCAACTTCGCAATCGTTCTGTTGAAGAAATATTTGACGTTATTAATACTATTATTTTTAAACCATTTAATTTTACTGATCTACCAGTTGAAACACAGATTTATCTTGTAGCTTATACTCGTAATAAAAATATCTGGAAAAAGCTACATAGAAACACCAGAACCAAATATAAAAAAATTCTGGAAAGTTATAAAACATCTGAAATAGACTATTTAGAACTCATGAAAGAATTGCTTAAACATGAACGCCCAAGACTAAAAAAAGAATTAGCTTATTTTGGTGGTCAAACACCTTAAAATTACTTTCAACCAAAAGGTTGAAAATGCATTAATAACAGCACTTTGAGAGGTTAAAAATGAAAATAAAAGACTATGCAGAAAGTCAGGGAGTAACTACTCAATCCGTATATAAGAAGATACGATCGCCTAAATATAAAAACAGATTAAATGGTCATTTATACAGAGACAACCAAAAGGTTGAAAACCTTGATTTAATAGGCATTAAAATACTAGATGATTATGCATTTGAAAATGATGTCATAAAATTAGAGCATGAATTAAACAAACTCAAGAAAACGAATAGAGAAGAAAAACAAGATATGCAAATTAGGATAGATAAGTTAGCTAATAAATTAACTTCATCACTTGAAATTCGTAATAACCTTATTCAAGAAAGATACGATTTACTAGATTACATTAGGAGTTTAGAACGACAGAAGACTATCTTACTTATTATTATCATTACGATAGTACTTAGCTTTCTAATAGTGATTGGCTTTACTCTTTTTTAAGGAAACTTGTCGGACAATGCGAAGCTGTCCGACCTTTGGCACTGACTAAGTGCCCTACTCGCTTCGGCGAGTATAGTCGGAACTCCTCTTGTGGCTCGAGAGTTGTTCCGATGTCGCTACTACTTTTGGAGCGACCAGCCGTCTGCAAGACCCTTCGGAGAACGCACTTTTACGAAGTAAAGCGTAGTGCGTTACACTTTACATGGAAGTAGTACCGACCTCTTAAGAGGAAACTAATTGTGTGGTTGCTTATTCGTGGTGGTAATTTCCGCCACCACCTCGGCGACCTTTTGAGCCGAGAAAGGAGCTTTGAAATATGAGTTATATTGTAGCTAGAATGGAAAAATACAAATCTAGTCAATTAAGTGGTATTTATAATCATAATGAACGTGTTTTTAAAAATCACTCTAACAAAGATATAGATCCAAGTCGTTCTCACCTTAACTATGAACTAACCAATCGCAATAAAAATCAAACTTACCATAAACAAATAAAGGAGCATATTAATGAAAATCGCATATCTAGTCGTGGAATTCGCAAAGATGCTGTACTATGTAACGAATGGGTTATTACATCAGATAAAACATTTTTTGAGTCGCTAGATCAAGAACAAACTAAAGAATTCTTTGAGAGTGCTAAAAACTACTTTGCTGAAAAATATGGAGAAGCTAACATTGCCTATGCTAGTGTACATCTTGATGAAAGTACACCACACATGCATTTGGGAGTTGTACCA
Organism: Streptococcus vicugnae; assembly: GCF_016461705.1. Lineage (GTDB taxonomy): Bacteria > Bacillota > Bacilli > Lactobacillales > Streptococcaceae > Streptococcus > Streptococcus vicugnae. The sequence continues at coordinate 204,756 of NZ_JAEMHW010000001.1, forward strand.
ATGAAAGATGGTAAATTAAGCTCCAAAGCACTTTTTGGAAACCGAGAAAAATTAAGGGAAATTCAAGATGAACTACCCAAATACCTTAATAAACAGGGGTACAATTTACAACGAGGTGAGGCAGATAGTAAGAAAAAGCATCTAAAAACGGAAGAATTTAAAGAAAAACAAAAAATACTAAAAATGGCTGACAAAGCCATTGATAAGAAAAACAGCGAAATTGACAATGCTAAAAGTCAATTAAATAACCTACAAAATGATATTGATAATAAAAAACAAGTTCTTTCAGAACTTGAAAACAAAGAATGGGAAACCGTCGGAACTATTGAAAAATACGAAAAAGAAATCAAGGAACTTTCAGATTTAAAAATAGACTTAACTGAACTTGATAACTTTAACATTGATAATCTACAAAAAAATAATCTAATCAAACGAACATTTGACGGTAAATTAAAAATGGATAAAGAAACATTCGAAAAACTCTATCATACCGCAAAGAAGAATATATCAAATAACACTAAATTAAAACAAGAATTAAATAAACTCCAATCAGAAAACAATCAACTATCACGAAACTTATTGTCTTATCGTAAGACAAGTGATGAGAACTTAATATTAAAACAGGAAAATCGGCAGTTAAAAGACAAAGTCAAAACTTTAGATAGTCAAGTAACGCTATTAAACAAAAAAGTGGCTATTTGGAGAGAGAAAGCAAAAGAATTTATGCCAAAGCCAGTTTTCCAAAACACACTTTCACTTGTCAATAGCTTAAGTCCAATAGGGTTAGCCAAGACAGTTGTTAGACAAGTTAAAAATCTTGTCGACAAAAATAGCTAGTATCACTTTTATGCCGTGAAAGCTACTTGATAGCAAGCCATGCGATTTAGACTAAATTTGACGAGTTGTCAGACTAAAGAGCTGACAACCGACAAATTAGAAAAAAATAGCATGGGTTACTTGCTGTCAAGTAGACCATGGAATAAATTAAAAAAATCAAGGAGCAAAGAAAATGACAGAAAAAGCCTTTTATTACTTTCATCATGACTTATCAAAAAAGGATAAAGGAGGAATTGAGCCAATATACACTGGGAAAAATCTCTTAAATTTATTATGGTGGACTTTTATTCACACAGATTATAGTAATTATGTTGATATTGAATCTGATGTTCAAGATGATGTCACTAAAGCTGTTAGGGAAACAAAAGAATTTAAAGATTTTTATGAAAGTGAATTACAACTTCGTTGCATAAAACAGGAACTAAAAAATTATAATATCCATTTTGCTTACGCTACTGATAAAGAATTAGAAAGATATAATGCAGAATTTGGATACGAAACATCTGAAGAACATAAAGGAAAAATGCTAATTGGAATTGCACCTACGGACGAAGAAAACTATGTCAGAGGTTATTTGAAATTCATTGAAGATATTTCAAATGATGATACTCGTTTTGGAATATATCACAGACTCATTAAATCTGAAAAGACCATGCTTCCAATTGAGCGAATTAATTATATAAAAAAATTGACTAAAAAGAATTTGAAATGATATATTGATAATGAGCTAAGACTGAGTTTGAGTTGGTAACAACTCATTCAAAGAGTACTCTTCATGAGTACTAGGTAGAGGTGCTGCCTCCTGCCCTTGCTCAGGTAAATCCCCGATTGGGTTCTTAGCTCCTTAAAAAGGCTCCTTTTTCAAGGGGCCTTTTATCATAATAGTATTTTTATAAAATAAAAAACGCTCAACATAATTGAGTGAAATTTCATTGTTTTATAAGCTCCGAAACTTAATATTTTTGGTACCTTTTTAGTACCGTATACGTTTATAAATACTTAATATATATATAAATTTTTAAAATTAAAATCCGTTAAAGCCTTATTTTAAAAGGTATTTGCTAATATTTTATATAATGTTTGGAAAATACGGTCTCAAATAAGAAACCGCATTTACTACAGAAAAACCATTTTCGAGAAATCGGAATGGTTTTTTATTTAAATCTAAAAGGATTTTTGATATAATTACAGCGAGGGCACAAAAGTCTCCATTGCTTTCGTGTTGCAACTGGCATTGTATTCATTTGTTTTTGCCCTCGATTTTCGAAAATTAAAACGTTAGCTATATCTAGCTAACGTTTTTTTACTATTAATAAAAAATCCCAAATCTTGCCTGATTAAGGCTTCTAACTTAGTGAATAAAGGCAATCCAGGCTTCATCTTCTGCTAAGATATCTGAGCTTGTATAAGAACCTCTATATTTATTCCAAACATGATTTGGATCAGCTGTTTGAGGTGTTTCTTGGCTATTTTGGTCCTCTTGTACTTCTTCAGGGCTTGTTTGAACTTGCTCAGCCACAACCGGTTCATCATAAGCAGTTAAACCATATTGCTCAATCAAAGCGTTTAACTTATCAGCATACAAAGTATCTGTAGCGTAGCGGCCAGTAAGTGCAGCTGTAGCATCTTGATAGGATGAAGTATTTGACTTCCAAGTATCTGAATAAAGACTCCAACTTAATAAATTAGCATAATCATTTAGTGAATCAGCTAAGCTACTATAAGAACGAAAAGCTTGGTCCACTTCATAAGTATTCCCGCTACCATCATCTTCCCAAGTCTGCATGATTACAGAATTACCGTTATACGCTCCTTTAATCCCAAAAAAATTATAATATGGTTCTTGGCTAAGTGCTGATTGGCCACTGCTTGATTCCAAAACTGCTTGAGCAATCATAACCGAGGCGTAAAGATTTCGATCTTGACCAATTTGTCGAGCTGTTTCGCCGATACTTGCAATAAAATCAGCCGTAGCTGTAGGGGAAACTTGACCTGATTCAGCTATAACAGCATGAGCTGCATGCCTGAAAGTGAGATTAATCCCCAAAGTAATACAAGTAACTAAGGTCGAACAAGCTAAAAAAAATTTTGTAACTTGTTTTTCTTTCACGGGACCTCCTAAAATGTAAGTGCTATCTTAAATCATTATAGCAAAGATTTTATAAGCTGGCAACGCAAGTCAAATCGTTCATAAGGCTGCCTTTGATATCAAAGAAAAAAGGTTTGAACCAATGATTCAAACCTTAATCTATCTTAATGAGCAACAAGGTCTTGAGCAATTTCTTGACCTGATTTTTTTGCTGGGAAATAAGTTGGCCAGTTATCCATTTCTTTTAGGATTTCATCTTGGCTGCTGTTTCCCCAGAAGAGATGGAAGTGTTCAACATCTGTTGACGTGATATTATGATCACTAAATTGAATGTATTTGAACTCGCCAGCGTCTTTGTCATCTGTTTCAAACAGGTAACGAACACCGCGGTTCCCTTTCTTGTATTTCAAGATTTTGTGACCAACATATTTGTACTTAAAGGTATGTTTTTCACCATTTTGAACAAATGTAACAGTATTTTTCTTACCATCAATGATGATTTGTTCAACGTCTGTCTTATATCCTGTTGTGTAATAATCTTTAACTTCTTGAGCTGTTTGTTGGCTTTTTGAAGCTTTTGCTTTATAATCCCAGACTGGGTCAAGCGTTCCGTCAAGCAAGTATGGATAAACTGATTGCCATTTTCCTGTCCAATCACTTAATTTACGGTCAGTAACATCTTTATCTTTGAAATAACCATGTTGAACAGTTTTTGTATCATCTGTTTCAGCTTTAATTTCTTTACCTTTGACGTCTGTTGTCAATTGCAGTGCTTTCAAGTTTTCTCGCATTACTGAGAAATAATCTTCACCAGCTTTGATTTGTTTATTTGTCAAGCTTTCTAGTGGATTCAAAACTTTTGTTTTTACATCAGCTTCGTCTGCCAAAGTTGAAGCGACTTTACTTGAAGCATTTTCTTCAAAGTAAATATACTTGATATCATATTTTTTAACGTATTTTGCAAGGCGTGCAATACGTTTAGCTGATGGTTCTACTTCTGGTGAAATGCCAGCAATTGAGATTTGGTTCAAACCATAATCAAGTGCTAAATAACCAAAAGCAGCGTGTTGTGTAACAAAGCTTTTTTGTTTAGCATCTGACAAGCCATCTGTATACTCCTCATCAAGAGTATTCAGTTTATCAATGTAAGCCGCTGCATTAGCCTTGAAAGTATCTGCCTTTTCAGGGTATTTTGCAACAAAAGCATCACGGATATTTTCAACTAAAGTGACAGCACGTTTTGGTGACAACCATACGTGTGGATCGTATTGGTGGCTGTGGCCTTCACCTTCATGCTCTTCCCCTTCTTCTTCAGCTGTTCCAGCCATGAGAAGCATATCTCCACTTGCTCTAACAACGGTTAAATCTTTTGATTTAACAGACTTTTGAACTTTTTTAACCCACGTTTCCATGCTATCATCCATGTAAACAAACATATCAGCATCTGAGATAGTGGCTACATTTTTAGTTGAAGGTTCAAAATCATGTGGTTCTGTTCCTGCCTTAATCAACATGGTAACATCAGCTGTATCTCCTGAAACAGCCTTAGTGAATTCATAGACAGGATAAAAAGTTGTCACAACTTTAATCTTGTCATCCGCTGCAACCTGCTTAATATGGCTAACTTGCCAAACAAGCAAAAGTGCAAGTACATTTATCAATAAAAGAAATCTCTTCTTCATGACGGCCTCTTTTCTTAACTAGTTAATGGTTTACCAGTAAAGTATATCCGAACTTTCAACTTTTTGCAAGCATTTTTTGTAAATTTTTCCACTTTCAAAAAAATCCTCTGAAAGATATTCAGAGGATTCGTTATTAGTCACTTACTGAGAAGCGATTTGTCATTAAATTACTTGCATCAAAAAGAATTTTATTCAAAAGTTTTTGTGTTTCTTCTTGGATGTAATCACTCATAGCTTGGTTTTCAGCATCAAAATCAACAGTCTCACCTTTAGCTAAAGCTTCGTCAACACGTTTGATACGCGCATGTCCTGCTGCCATTGTTTTCTCAACATAAGCTTCAATATCGCCTTCGTGTTGGTGGAAATGTGGATCTGCAATCGCTGCAATTAAGCGATTAGCCCAATAGAATGAATCAGTTGAGACATTTTCAGCAGTATTTACAAAATAATCTGGTGTTGTTGAAATCTGAGTGAAGAATGGCACCATTGTTCCAAATGGCATTGAACCATAAGCCAACCATTGAATACCTGTTGTATCATGTGGTTGATCTGGACGCAATTGAAGAATAGCAGTTTGGCTTGTGCGGTTGATACCGATTGTACGGAAAGTACGTTGTGTCACAGCGTTACCTTCTGGACCATATGGATCAAATTCTGTATCTTGGTAGTGATTACTCAAAACATATTTGACATCTTCAATAGTGATTTTACGATAAGGTTTTTGAGCCCATGGAATAAAGAAGCTACGTGGATCTTGCTCAATTTCAGGATTCAAGAAACGTTGCATTGCCCAAGCACGTGGTGTATTGTAATGACGGTCTTTATCACGTTGGCTACCAAAAGCGTAACGAGGATTAAAGTGCTCATTTGAGTAAGTCAAATCTAGATTATTATCCTCGATGAAATCACGCAAGTCACTTGAGTACATGTAATCATCTGGATTGTTAAATTCAAAATGATCAATACCAAGTTGATTTGGATTTGTGACGTAACAATCATCTGGCACTCGTCGAGCAATCCAGTGGTGTCCACCAACAGTTTCTAGCCACCAAATCTCATCAAGGTCAGAGATAGCAACACCATTTGATTCATAAGTACCGTACTCTTCTAGGATAGCACCTAGACGTTCCACACCTTCGCGCGCTGTACGAACATAAGGAAGCACCAAAGTTAGCATATCTTCTTCACCAATACCAGATTCAACCAATGGATCTGCTCCTAGAACACGCGCATTTGTTGTGATTGTTTCTGTCTCACTCATTGCAACATTGGCTTCATTAATACCTGCTTCTCCCCAGATACCATCTTTGCGTAAAGCATCTGGTACTGAAGTGTAGCGCATTGGATTATCAGGTAAATCCATTTCAAATGATGATAAAACTGATTTGTAGTGACGTGGTTGATCTTCAGGATTTACCACGATAAATTGTTTCGGTGTGAAATCACCACTTTGTGAATCTTCAGTTCGAGCAATGATGGTTGAACCATCATATGACGCTTTTTTACCGACAAGAATTGTAGTACAACTCATAGTAAACTCTCCTCTTTCTTATAATTCATTAGCAATTTTATTGATTTTACGTAATCTATGGTTGACACCGCTTTTGGTTAAGGTACCTTCCAAATGATCCGCAATTTGTTGAATCGAGTAATCAGGATTTTCAACGCGAATTTTGGCCACTTGTTGAAGTTCGATTGGCAACGTTTCAAGGCCAACGGTATCCATGATTTTGATGATATTATTGATGGTCTTCATGCTTGCTGTGACGGTTTTAGCAATATTTGCCGTCTCTGCATTATTAGCACGGTTAACATCATTACGTGTCTCACGCATAATCTTAACTTCTTCAAAAATATCCTTACACTCTAAGGCACCAATGACTAGAAGAAAATCCATAATATCTTCGGCTTTTTGTAAGTAAGTCACTGCACCATTTTTGTGTTCAATAACTTTGGCATCAAGGATAAATTTTCGCATCAAGTTTGCCAAGTCTTCAGCGTGATCTTGGTAAACCGAAAAGATTTCCAGTTGGTATTTTCCAGACTCTGGATCACGAATAGTACCCGTTGCCAAGAAAGCCCCACGTAAATAAGCGCGTCCCTTGTCATCATCTTCAAGGATATTAGGATTAATGCCCATCTCAATACCAAAGAAAGAATCCGCCAATTGCAAATCTGTTAAAATCTCTCTGACATTTGTCGCCACAAAAACATTGTAAACACGATTTTTGCGTAGATTCGTCTTTTGATGATACTTAATCTCTGGCTGAACATGATAAATCGTCTCAATCAATTCATAGATATGACGAGCAACTTTTGCGTTTTCTGTCGTGATAGACAAGGTCAATCCTGCACCCGTCAAGCCAAGGCTACCAGACATCTTAATAATGGCTGATAATTCACTCTTATCGAATCGCGACAAATTCAACAATTCTTCTTTAACTTTTACTGTAAAACTCATCGCTTCTTCACCCTCACAAGGTTCATTAATTCTTCAACAACATAGTCGCCATTATGAAAAGCTCCGCCATTTTCTAAACGTAAGAAATCAGATGAAATAACACGTTTGACTTGTTTACGAAGCCCTGCAAAATCATGCTCAACTTGAACCAAATATTCATCAAATTTATTGTGATCCATATAATCTTGCGGTACTTTTTCGATGTTAACTAAGACCGTGTCAATGACGTCTTTTCCAAGGTGACGATTGAGCACCTCAACGTGGTTAGCATCTGTAAAATGCTCTGTCTCACCATACTGAGTCATGATATTACAAACATAAGCTACCTCAGCTGTCGTATCAAGAAGAGCCTGCTTAATTTCAGGAATAACCAAGTTTGGCAAAATAGATGTAAATAAAGATCCAGGACCAAGCACAATCATATCACTATCCATGATGGCATCGACCACTTTTCGACTAGCCGACGGTTCATCGTCATTATATGTATTTGTGACATAAACATGGTCAATCATCCCTTGATAATCAGCAATATGACTCTCACCAGTTACTTCATGACCATCTTTAAACACAGCATGCAAAGTCAAAGGATTCTCACTTGCTGGGTAAATTTTTCCTGTAACGTGGAAAAATTTTGTCAAAATCTGCATGGCACTATAAGTTGAGCCTTCCATCTCAGCAATCCCTGAAATAATGAGGTTACCAAGTGGGTGTCCTGCCAATGGCCCATCGCCTTCAGCAAAGCGATACTGAAAGACTTTTTCATAAAACTTAGGCATATCACTCATGGCAACAAGGACATTTCTAAGATCTCCTGGTGGTGTCAGCTGCATGACCGAACGTAAAGCACCTGAGCTACCTCCATCATCAGCAACCGTTACGATGGCTGTAATATCAACGTCTTCATGTCTTAAACTATTTAAAATAACAGGAATACCTGTCCCACCACCAATAACGGTAATTTTAGGTTTTCTCATGAACGGTTCACAGTCTCCTTGCGACGATTTTTATCACGGTGGGTTTCATTGACTACCCAATCCGCTTTGAGCTCTTCAGCTAAGCGATGAGCAAAAGCAACACTACGGTGTTGTCCACCTGTACAACCAACAGCAATCGTTAAAATAGACTTTCCTTCTTTTTGGTAACCAGGCAAGATAGGTTTGATAAGACCAATCAAATGTTGGTAAAAATCCTCAGATTCTTCGTGATTCATCACATAATCATAGACTTCTTTTTCAAGACCTGTTTGATTGCGAAGTTCTGGTTTGTAGTATGGATTTGGCAAGAAACGTACGTCAAATACCAAGTCTGCATCGAGTGGCAAGCCATATTTGAAACCAAAACTCATGACTTCAATACGAAATGAAGCTTGATTTTCATCACTTGAAAATTGTTCAGAAATGGTTTTACGCAATTGACGCGGTGTTAATTCTGTCGTATCAACCACATTTTGACTCAAGTTTTTCAATGGGGCTAACAATTCACGCTCCAACTTAATCCCGTCTAAAATACGACCATCTGCTGCTAGCGGGTGGCTACGGCGTGTTTCTTTGTAGCGCGCCACAAGTTCACCATCTGTTGCATCCAAGAAAAGAATCTTGAAGTCAATTTTTGGATTTGAATCAATTTTATCTAAAACAGAAGTAATTTCGTTGAAGAAAAGACGACTACGCATGTCCACCACAAGAGCAACACGATTATTGTCACTTGTTTTTTCAACTAATTCAATAAATTTTGGCACCAAAGTCGGTGGCATATTATCAATAGTAAAATACCCTAAATCTTCAAAGGATTGAATGGCCACTGTCTTACCAGCACCACTCATCCCAGTTACAATAACTAAGTTAATCTCTTTATCAGACATTTTCTTCGCTCCCTCTCATTTTTTCAATTTGACCCACTAAACGCGCCTGTTCTTCCTGCATACTCACCAATTGTTTTGTCAGAGAAGCTAGCATTTCCGTTTGTAATTTTTGAATTTCCAATAAATCTGACTGATCTTGCTGAACCAAGTGATCCAATTTGGTGTGCAATAAGCGGATGCCTTCCTCTGATACCTTATTAACATTGTAATCATTCTTAGCTTGCAAGCGATCGTAGTCAGAAGCTCGATTTTGACTCATCATAATTAATGGCGCTTGAACAGCTGCTAAAGTTGATAATGCAAGATTTAACAAAATAAAAGGATATTTGTCAAATACAATTCCAAAAGGCTTCACAACATTGAAAGCCATCCAAACTCCCATAAAGCAGATAAATGTAATGATAAAAGTCCATGACCCACCAAAACGAGCGACATCATCTGCAATCCGCTGACCAAAAGTAATCTTTCTATCTAATTGATCTTGAACATCTAAAGCTGTGTAACCTTTATGCTTAGTCGCATCATAAACAGCTTCACGAACATAGTCATTTTTACGATTGGCTTTATCAATAATCTCTTCTAAAAAGAGAAGGCGATAATAAGTCAGATTCTTATGGCTAATAAAGGCATCTTCGTTAACATCAGGATGTTGCTTTTTGATAATCTCTTGTAATCTAATGTCCAGAGAATTGATTAAAACACCTTCTTCTTCTGGATAATAGTGGTGATCAATGCTATCTTGCATTAGCTGTTTTTGGCTCATAAGATCCTTCTTTCTGTCTGTTCCATTATATCAAAAATAAAATAAAAAAGCTGACTTCTCAGCTCTTTTATACTAATCTTCTCGATCAATAATAACTCCCATAACAGTAAGGTGGCCATTACTAACTAAAGTCAAAACAAGACGTGCCAAATCTTTAGCAGGCATTGAAAAATCTGACTTAATCCACCACATCAAAGTACCTGTAAAAATACTCGTTAAGTAAGCCACAATAAAATCAGTCGGAACTTGTTCACCAGATTCTGTAACGTTCAACTTAGCTAATAAATGATCGTATTTTTCATGAACCAAACTTCCAAATTCTTCTTGCATGACTTCTTGCGAAATGCTTTTCAGAACAATTTTAGCAATTGCGGCATTCTTTTCTAATCCGTGATAAAACTCTGTCAAAAGCTTCTCAGCTCGCTTAACTTTTACCCTCTCACCATTTGTAATCTGAGCCGCATCAATCATATCTGACATTTGTTCAAGAACTTGTTGCTGAATACCTTTTTGAAGATCATCTTTGTCAGCGTAATGCGCATAAAAAGTTGCCCGATTAATCATGGCTTCATCAGCAATATCTTGCACAGTAATTTTCTCATATGGCTTTTCACTGAGCAGTTTAGCAAAAGCGTCAAAAATCAGTTTTTCAGTTCTCAAATAACGAATATCAGTAAGTTTCATGAGCTATTCCTCCGAGATAAACAACAGATTGTCGGGAATGTGTTGTTTAAGCAACACAAGTTAAAAAATTAGCGATTGCAATTGACAATGAGTGTTCTATAATACTATTATAACAAACACTCTGTTGAATAAGCAACAGCTTGTTGTGACATTAACAGTGTGTTAGATAAGGTAAGAAAGGATTGAAATAGTGTTAAAGAACTGTCGACGTAACTACATTATTCGTTGCTAGATAATGAGTCATTTTTAGGAATGATATTTATCTACTACCTTCTAACACTTTTAGGTTTTTTATTAATGTTTAAAGCAGGTATAGATGTCGGGTCGACCACTGTTAAAGTAGTCATCTTCGACGATAATTATCAATTACTATTTTCACGTTATGAGCGTCACTTTTCTGACGTCAAAACAGCAACTATCAAAGTTTTAAGCGAAGCCATTGCTGAAATTGGTGACCAAACAGTCAGTATTGCTATAACTGGTTCTGGAGGTATGGGCTTAGCTGATATAGCTAAAATTCCATTTGTCCAAGAAGTTATTGCTGCAACAACTACCGTTGAAAAATTCATCCCAGAAACTGATGTTGTGATTGAACTTGGTGGTGAAGATGCCAAAATGACTTTCTTTGGTGATACCCTCGAACAACGCATGAACGGAACATGTGCCGGTGGTACTGGTGCCTTCATTGACCAAATGGCTGGCCTCCTAAAAACAGATGCTAACGGGGTTAACGAACTCGCAAAGGGCTATGAAACCATATATCCAATTGCAAGCCGCTGTGGAGTATTTGCTAAAACTGACGTGCAACCATTGATTAACGAAGGTGCTCGAAAAGAAGATATTGCTGCTTCTATCTTCCAAGCTGTTGTTAACCAAACCATCGCTGGACTAGCTTCTGGTCGTAAAATCACTGGAAACATCGCCTTTCTTGGTGGACCACTCTTTTTTATGAGTGAACTTCGCAAGCGTTTCATTGAAACCCTTAATATTACACCAGAGCACGTTATTTTCCCTGAAAATCCACAACTCTTCGTAGCTATGGGAGCTGCTTTAGATCAAGACCAAGCTCAAATTGCTTTGTCAGAAATTATTCATAACCTCGAAAACAATACGTCAAAATCTTTAGTTCCTAAAAATACTCTCGACGTTCTTTTTAAAGATCAAGCTGAATTAGATGCTTGGCGTGCTCGTCATGATGAAGCAAGTGTTGAATACAAGGATATGGCGACTGCTTCAGGTCCTCTTTTCCTTGGAATCGATGCTGGGTCAACCACTTCAAAAGTTGTCCTTACTGATCCTGACGGAGCAATTCTCTTCCAGCACTATGGTAATAACCAAGGTCAGCCTCTTGAAAATGTTATTTCTATCCTAAAAGAACTCTATCACCAATTGCCACAAGACGCTTTTATTGCCCGCTCTTGTGTTACAGGATATGGTGAAAACCTCATCAAAGCTGCTCTTCACGTTGATTACGGTGAAGTCGAAACGGTAGCCCACTTTAAAGCAGCTAACTACTTCAATCCTGGTGTTGATTTTATCCTTGACATTGGTGGACAAGATATGAAAGCCATGAGTGTCCGTGATGGTGCTCTATCAAGCATTCAATTAAATGAAGCTTGTTCTTCTGGCTGTGGGTCATTTATCGAAACTTTTGCCAAATCCCTCGAATATGATGTCAAAGATTTTGCCAAAGTTGCTCTTCTTGCTAAGCACCCCGTTGACCTCGGCTCACGCTGCACAGTCTTTATGAACTCTAAGGTAAAACAAGTTCAAAAAGAAGGGGCTACGGTTGCTGATATTTCAGCAGGGCTTTCATACTCTGTCATCAAAAACGCCCTTTACAAAGTTATCAAATTAAAACGTCCCGAAGATTTGGGTGAGAAAATCGTTGTTCAAGGTGGAACTTTCTACAATGAAGCTGTTCTTCGTGCCTTTGAACTCGTCAGCGAACGCGAAGTCGTTCGACCAAGCATTGCTGGACTTATGGGAGCTTATGGCTGCGCTATTATCGCTAAAGAAAAATACGAAGATGAACTAGCCAACCAAGAAGCTACTCTTGAAGTTAGTGCGGTTCAGTAAAGGAGGGAAAGCATGACTGAAACATTATTGACAGCCAATCGCAACAAATCATCTTTGATGGGGCTTGAAGAACTCGATCAATTTACCACTCAAAAAGAATTCACACGTTGCGGCATGTGTGAAAATAACTGTGCTTTAACTGTTACCATTTTTAATGACGGTTCAAAATTTGTTACTGGTAACCGTTGTGAACGCGGAGCTGAAAAAGTCACTAAAATCAAATTCGACCGTAGCAACCAAAAAGAAAATCTGGTCGATTACAAATACAAAAAACTCTTCAAATTCAAAGCTTTGTCAAAACGCGATGCTGTCCATGGTATCGTCGGGATCCCTCGTGTGCTAAACATGTATGAAAATTACCCACTTTGGCATACTGTCCTTACTGACTTAGGATTCCGTGTTCAAATTTCACCAAAATCAGACAAACGTTTATTTGAAAAAGGAATTGAAACCATTCCAAGTGACACCGTTTGTTATCCTGCCAAAATGGTTCATGGTCACATTCAAAGTTTAATTGACCGTAAAGTTGATGCCATTTTCTATCCTAGTGTCATCTACGAGCAAATTGAAAATAGCAAAGCACCTAACCACTACAACTGTCCAATCGTTCAAAGTTATCCAGAAGTCATTGAAAAAAATATGGATCCGATTCGTAATGGCGACGTAAACTATTTCCACCCATTTGTGAATCTTGCTGACCACGAATCAGTTGTCAAATCACTTGCCAAGAGCTTTGCAGATTATGATGATATTACTATCGATGATATTCGAAATGCCGTTGAACATGGTTACCAGGTATTAGCTGACTTCAAAAAAGATTTACAAGACAAAGCTGATGAACTTCTTAGTCGACTAGCTCTTAACAATGAAAAAGCAATTGTTCTTTCTGGACGCCCATATCACCTTGACCCTGAAATCAATCACGGGATTGCTAATATTATTACGCAAGAAGGTTTCCACGTTTTAACTGAAGATATGGTATCAGGCTTAGAAGAGGTAGCTGGTCTGCGCGTGGTTAATCAATGGGTTTACCACTCACGCCTATACGCTGCCGCTAAAGTGGTCTCTAAAAATCCTAATCTTGAATTAGTCCAATTAAATAGTTTTGGTTGCGGACTTGATGCTGTAACAACGGACCAAGTCGAAGAAATCATGCGAGCTCACAACAAACTTTACACTGTGCTAAAAATCGATGAAGGAAGCAACCTCGGTGCTATCCGTATTCGTCTTCGTTCCCTCAAAGCAGCCGTTGAAGAACGTGATAAGAAAGCTAAAAAAGCCAATCTCAATCACATTTTCAACCAAGCTCCTCAATTCAATGCTGCAACTGAAGAAGAAATCAAAGAACCTGTCTTTACTAAAGACATGAAAAAACGCCACACTCTTCTTATGCCAATGCTTTCACCAATTCACCAAAACGGTCTTATTGAAGAAGCCTTCAAACAAGCCGGTTATAATGTTGTCATTCTACCAGCTATGGACCGTAAAGCCGTTGATGTTGGTCTAAAATTTGTTCATAACGATGCCTGCTACCCTGCCATCATTACCATTGGTCAATTAATTGAAGCTCTTCAAAGCGGTAAATACGACCTCGATAATACCAGTGTTATGATGACACAAACAGGTGGTGGCTGCCGTGCAACAAACTATATTCCACTCTTACGAAAAGCCTTAAAAGATGCTGGATATCCTCAGATTCCTGTTGTTTCTGTTTCTATGGGAAATCAAGGTACCGAAGAAACACCTGGTTGGAATATTACTTTACCATTTGTAAAACGTCTACTTATCAGTGTGCTTTATGGTGACCTCTTTGAACGTGTGCTTTATCGTGTTCGTCCATATGAAGCCGTTCCAGGTTCTGCCAATGCTCTGTATGAAAAATGGTTAGAAATTGCCCGTAAAAATGTCAAATCAGGCTCATACTTCGAGTTCAATCACAATATGAAACGTATCATCAAAGAGTTTGACACACTTGAAACCATTGATTTTGGACAAAAACCACGAGTTGGTGTGGTCGGAGAAATTTTAGTCAAATACGCTCCAACAGCTAATAACGACATTGTTGCTATCATTGAAAATGAAGGTGGCGAAGCTGTTGTTCCTGACTTGATTGGCTTTATGAATTACTCACTTTTTAACCAAATCTGGAAAGCTGACGAACTCAACATGAGCCAAAAATCAAAACGCTTAGCTAAGCTTGGTATCGATGCTATCAATCTTCTTGAAAAACCAATGAACAAAGCCCTTGAAAAATCTGAGCGCTTTGAAGGTATTGAATCCATTTACGATATTGCAAAAGGTGCTGCAAAAGTCGTTTCAATCGGTAATCACACCGGTGAAGGCTGGTTCTTGACGGGTGAAATGATTGAATTGCTTAACAACGGTGTTAAAAATATCGTTTGTTTGCAACCATTTGGATGTCTTCCAAATCACATTGTTGGTAAAGGCATGTTAAAAGAACTTCGCCGACAATTCAAAGGGGCTAATATCTCACCAATCGATTACGACCCAGGCTCATCTGAAGTTAACCAATTGAATCGTATTCGCTTGATGATGACAACAGCTAAAAAGATGCAAAAAGCTTCTTTAGCCAATTCTAAATAAATAAAAAATGAAAAAAGTTCGCCGAGAGAGTAGCGAACTTTTTTCGTGTCAAATAATATTAAGAGAACATCTAGTCGAGATAAGCGATGACTTCAATTTCTACCTTGACGTCTTTTGGCAAACGAGCAACTTCAACAGCAGAGCGCGCTGGGAAATCAGCTTTAAAGGCCGTAGCGTACACTTCATTAAATGGAACAAAGTCATCCATGTCGCTTAAGAAACATGTTGTTTTAACCACATGGTCAAAATCAGTACCTGCTTCTGCTAAGATAGCAGAAATATTTTTAAGGACTTGTTTGGTTTGTTCTTGAATGCTTGTACCAATAACTTCACCTGTTTCAGGTGACAAAGGAACTTGTCCTGAAGCAAAAAGGAAGTTACCAACAACTTTTCCTTGAACGTAAGGACCAATTGCTGCTGGCGCTTTGTCCGTATGAATTGTTTTCGCCATAAATTTTCACCTTCTCTCAAATAGATTAGGATTATTATAACAAAATATTCTGAAAATTGAAACATATTGATAAATAAAAATGCATTTATTTTCAAATATTTACAAAAAGGCGATTTGTTTATATAATAGAAGGCGTGCATAATCAAAAGTACTACTTTTGGACTGGTTCGAAAACTCCCAGAATAAAAAACTAGCTATCTATCAATTGACAAGCTCTTATAGAGCGTCTTTTTGAGTGGCTTTGTTTTTTATAAAACAAGGCTATTTTTTATTTTCTATAAAAATTTCTTGGGAAAGGAGGACAAAATGACCAAACAAAAAATTATTATCGATTGTGATCCAGGTATCGACGATACTCTAGCACTACTTTATGCTTTAAAACATCCTAATTTAGAAGTTATAGCGATTACCATTGTTGCAGGAAATTGCCCAACTGATCTTGGTATTAAAAATACTTTTACAAGTTTAGAGCTTCTCAATCGTCTAGACATCCCAGTCTACAAAGGTGCTGATACCCCTCTAAAACGCGACTATATTTCTGCCCAAGACACACATGGTATGGATGGCCTAGGGGAAAATGATTTTGAGCTCAAGCATACGCCTTGCGTTCAAGAAAAATCAGCAGAACAGTTTTTAGCAGATTACTTTAAAAAACCTCAAAACACTTCTATCATCGCGCTTGGTCCTTTGACTAATATCGCTAAAGCACTTGAGATTAATCCAGAACTCGGCAAAAACTGCCATCGTTTTGTCAGCATGGGGGGCAATTTCAAATCACACGGCAACTGTTCACCAGTCGCTGAATATAATTACTGGTGTGACCCTCATGCCGCACAAATCACTTTTGAACGCTTAGGACGTAAAGTGGAAATGGTCGGTCTTGATGTTACTCGTCACATTGTATTAACCCCAAACCACTTAGAATATATGAGTCGTATTAACGCTGAAATGACATCATTCATCACTAACATTACCCGCTTTTACTTTGATTTTCACTGGGAATACGAACATATTATCGGTTGTGTCATTAATGACCCACTGGCCTTAGCATATTTCGTTAATAGCGACGTTTGTTCTGGATTCGATGCTTACACTGACGTTGTAACAGATGGTATCGCTATGGGCCAAACAGTCGTAGACCAATATGATTTTTACCACAAGCCTAAAAATAGCACAATCCTAACGCAAGTAACCCCAACTTTATTCTGGCAAGATTTTCTAACCGTACTTTTAGATGCACAAAAAGACATCATTCAAAATGATCTTAAAAATCTACAGTTAGAAAGTTAAATTATGAAACAATCATCTACTCGACTTATTTCATTTATGGCAATCGCCATTGCTATTAACTACATTGGTGCAAACATTGCACTCTTTCTGCGCTTACCAATCTACCTTGACATGATTGGAACTTTATTGGTTGCTGTGGTCCTTGGACCATGGTTAGGTGCTGGTGCTGCTATTATTAGCGCACTAATTAGTTGGATGACAACTGATATCTTTGCTATCTACTTCGCACCTGTTGCCATTGTTGCTGCTTTTATCACTGGTTTCCTTGTTAAAGAAACAAGTAAATCAAGAGATTTAATCTGGAAAAGTCTTCTTGTCTCACTTCCTGGAACCATTGTATCATCAAGTATCACAGTGATTCTTTTCCATGGTATCACCTCAAGTGGCTCAGGAATCTTAGCACAAGTTCTACATGGTCTTGGCATTGATATGACAGCAAGCCTCGTCTTAGTACAAGCCATTACTGACTACGCTGATCGCCTTATCAGCCTTATCCTAGTATTTGCCATTATCAAATCTCTTAAAACCTTTGCACCAAACCTTGTGGCTGCTAAAGGGTAAAGACACATAAAGACCAGCTTTTAACAAGCTGGTCTTTTTATCTTATTTTAAAGTCTGGCAAGTAATTGAAGCAATTGCTTCGTGCTTTCCCAAATCCGAAAAATGCTCCTGCAAAATTCTGATAAAAAACGTGTTACAGAAAAATATCTCGCCTGATAGTCTGTCAACCGTATCAGAAAAAGCTTCTTGCCAAGCATCTAAATCATGCTTAACTAAACCTACTTGTCGTTTAATTTGTTCTAAGAGTGAATGTGAGACTTTTTTTAGGTCTAGTGTAATACAAAATGTCTTATCAAAAAAGGTAATTTTCGCGATATAAGTTATCATGTTAACCACCTCTCCTAAGGAGGATTTTAGCAAAGCTTTCTTAAATAAACTTAAAAAGCCTAAACTTAAAACGTTCAGGCTTTTTGTATTTTTTATTTCTAAGGTTTAATGCGGTGTAGCATACGTGGGAATGGAATAGCTTCACGGATGTGTTTAGTCCCAGCTACGAATGTTACCATACGTTCGATACCAATACCAAATCCAGCGTGTGGTACTGAACCATATTTACGAAGGTCAAGATAGAATTCATATTCTGATTTATCCATACCAAGAGCGTCCATTTTAGCAACGAGTGTATCGTAGTCATCTTCACGAACAGATCCACCGATGATTTCACCGTAACCTTCTGGTGCAAGAAGGTCAGCACACAAGACGCGTTCTGGGTTACCAGGAACTGGTTTCATGTAGAAGGCTTTGAAGCTTGCTGGGTAGTTGATAACAAATGTTGGTACACCAAAGTAGTTTGAAATCCAAGTTTCATGTGGTGAACCGAAGTCATCACCGTGTTCTAGGTGTTCATAATCAGCATCTTCATCATTTTCGTGTTCTTGAAGAAGATCGATAGCATCATCGTAAGAAACACGTTTGAATGGTTCTGCAATGTATTTTTTAAGCAAATCAACGTCACGTTCCAAGATTTCAAGGGCTTGTGGAGCACGGTCAAGAACACCTTGGATAAGAGCTTTAACATAAGCTTCTTGAAGATCAAGAGATTCTTCATGTGAAAGGAATGAATATTCAGCATCCATCATCCAGAACTCGGTCAAGTGACGACGAGTTTTTGATTTTTCAGCACGGAATACAGGACCAAAGTCAAAGACACGACCAAGAGCCATAGCTCCAGCTTCAAGGTACAATTGACCTGATTGACTCAAGTAAGCAGGTGTACCGAAGTAGTCTGTTTCAAACAATTCTGTTGAATCTTCAGCAGCGTTTCCAGACAAGATTGGGCTATCAAATTTAATGAAACCATTTTTATCAAAGAATTCATATGTAGCGTAGATGATAGCGTTACGGATTTGCATGATAGCCATTTGTTTACGAGAACGCAACCACAAGTGACGGTGATCCATAAGGAAGTCAGTACCGTGTTCTTTTGGAGTGATTGGGTAATCTTCTGAGTGACCTACAATTTTAAGATCTGTCACATCAAGTTCGTAACCAAATTTTGAACGTGAATCTTCTTTAACGATACCAGTGATAAGGATAGAAGTTTCTTGGCTAAGGTGTTTAATTGTGTTGAATTTTTCAGTTCCTTCTTCTTCACCATATTTTTCAATAAAGTTTGGTTTGAAAGCAACTGCTTGGAAGAATGCTGTCCCGTCACGAAGTTGTAAGAAAGCAATTTTTCCTTTTCCTGATTTGTTAGCTACCCAAGCCCCAATTGTGACTTCTTCACCAACATGATCTTTAACATCAATAATTGATACGTAATCTTTAGACATAATTCCTCTTTTCAAATATTACTCTGACACTTTTGTCAGTTTAATCTTATTAATTTTAGTTTTAGAGCTACTGATAGTAACGTGGTAAGTCATCTCCTTCTTACCTCCGTCCCAATTTTGACAATACGTTAAATCAAATTCTTGCTGACCAGCTTTTTTAACTCTTCCTGTAACACGACTGTAGCCAGAAGAACCTAGTCGATTATCTTTACTTGGATAAGATTGATAAAAAATGTCATCTAAACTACAGTTATTCTTATCCACGCCACTAGCAGTCCAAGTATAACCAGTCGTACTATTGCTAGCCAAGTCAATTTCAAAACGCATGCCTTTAGAAGTAATTGAGTAATCCCCCAGTTTGGTTAATTCTGGAGAATTTGGTTTAAAATGAATGCCAAGTCCAACTGCAACGATTCCTGAAAAAGCAACTAATGCAATAATAAGTTTTCGCTTTTTGGACATCTTATTTTTCCATAAAGGCTTTCAAGCGTCTTACGGCTTCTTTTAAAGTATCCAAATCAGTTGCATAGCTCAAACGAACATTTTCAGGAGCACCAAACCCAGCACCAGTAACAAGAGCAACTTCTGCTTCTTCAAGAATAGCAGTTGTAAAGGCAGTGACGTCAGTGTAACCTTTCATTTCCATTGCTTTTTTCACGTTAGGGAAAAGGTAGAAAGCACCTTGAGGTTTGATAACCTCAAACCCAGGAACTTCACAAAGCAATGGGTAGATTGTATTAAGACGTTCTTCGAATGCTTGACGCATGTCTTCAATAGAATCTTGTGGTCCTGTAAGAGCTTCAATTGCTGCATATTGTGAAACAGCAGTCAAGTTAGATGTTGTTTGGCTGATAACTTTTGACATTCCAGAGATAATTTCTTCATTACCAACCGCAAAACCAACACGCCAACCAGTCATAGCATAAGTTTTTGATGTACCATTTACAACAACTGTTTGATTTCTGATTGCTTCAGAAATTGATGAAATTGGTGTGAACTCATTTCCATTATATACCAAACGACCATAAATATCGTCAGCTAAGATTAAAACATTGTGTTCAACAGCCCAATTACCAATTGCTTCTAATTCTTCACGGCTATAAATCATGCCAGTTGGATTAGATGGTGAATTCAACAAAAGAACTTTTGTTTTATCTGTACGAGCAGCTTCAAGTTGTTCTACAGTAGCTTTAAAATCATTTGCTTCGGTTGTTGCAACTGTCACTGGAACACCATCAACCATTTTAACTTGATCGACATAAGACACCCAACATGGTGTTGGGATAATAACTTCATCGCCTGGATTAAGAACAGTTGTAAAGAAAGTATAAAGAATGTATTTTGCACCTGTCGCTACAACGACTTGATTACGATTAACTGAATAACCGTAGAAATTTTCCATGTAGGTATTAATAGCATCCTTCAATTCTGGAAGTCCAGAAGCAACAGTATAAAAGCTAGCTTTACCATTTTGAATAGCTTCAATTGCAGCATCTTGGATATTCTTAGGAGTTACAAAATCAGGTTCTCCCAAAGTTAGTGATAGAATATCACGACCTTGTGCTTTCAAGGCTTTGGCACGCGCACTTGCTGCTAAAGTCACACTTTCTTTCATGTTCAACACGCGATTTGATAAGTTTGTCATATGCCCTCCTTCTTCACGAGCTCACTTGTTTCAAAATTCACAAGATAATAACCATCAGTAGCTGTAACTTCCCAAATAGGGGTCTTACCATCAATTCCGTAAACGACTTTTGAAATACCAGTCGCTCCATTTGCTGCTGCTACTTGCTCAGCTTGTTTACGACTAATCCCATCATTTACAGAATAAACAAATACCTTACCATTGTCTTCACCGACAGCGACAATCTTCTGTTCGCCTGATGCTGTCGTTCCAAAAACACTATAGTATGTCTTAGAACCGTTGTAAAGGTCAACAGAAGACGTTTTAACTAAGTCAGCTTTTTCAATGGCTACTTGGGTCACCAATTTTTCTGCTCTCTGTCTTGGCTGTATCGCCAAATCCAAAACAGATGCAGCAGAAATCAAGAGAACTAATAAAATCAAGCTAAAACCAAGTAAATATTGTTTTACTGGAGTTAATTTTTTCATTTACTTCTCCCTTTTTGTTTATCCCTTTTATTATAGCAGAAAATTCTTTATTTCAGTGAGACTCTTTGAAAATTTTTGATGAGAAATGTAAAATTCTTCAGCTAAAGCATCACTAATTATTTTTCCGTACGATTTTGTTAAAATTCTTGAGTCTAGTAAAAGCACAGCCGAACGTTGATTTTCGCGTCTCATAGTCCTTCCAATAGCCTGTTTTAGTTTCAAAATCGCTAAAGGTAGGGAATAATCATTAAATGGTGACTTTGCTTGAGCAAGCAGGTGATTGCTAATTTTCTGAACGAATAAATCTTTAGGATTTTCAAATGGCAAACGTGTAATCACCTCAATCATTTTATCTGATTGCACAAAGTCTACACCTTCCCAGAACGCCCCGGTTCCAAGAAGAATGTGACTTTCACCTCGTTCAAAACGACGTTTAACATTATAAGCTGTTCCGTTTTTCTCTTGTGTTAAGTGGTGAAGTTCCATCTCATCTAGAAGATCAGAAACGTCAAGCATAGCTTTTTTAGAATTAAACAGCACTAACATCTGTTCATCCAATTGCCTGATCTGATAAATTCGCTCTGCGATTACTTTAGCGTACTCTTCATCAGAAATCTCAGCAACATTTGGCATTTCCTCATCAATCCAAATACGCTGTGACTCTTGCTTATCACGTTCAATGCTCATATAGTGATATTGCTCAAATCCTAGTAAATCAGCTAAGCTAACTTGAGGACTAATATGTAATGTTGCAGAAACCATGTAAGTCTTGCGTGTTTCCGGTAAAAATTCGCTGAAATTCAAAAGCTCATCACTACTTGCATTGAGGTACGTTTGACGCTTCTCATTTTCATAACTTGTCTCAAACCAAAAATCTGTAAATGGCTGTGCAAATAAAGCTAATACATCTTCCAAGCAAATGTATCGCCACTCAGGATTAATAGCCACTAATTCTTTTGCAGCTTGCTCAATACGATGAGCATCTTCTGTTGTCACATAAGTTTCTTGATGTTGATAAAAACGTGTGGCAAGATGACTTAATTGGAAAGACAGACTTTCAATTAAGCGTTTTTCAAGCGTTGGTAAAGCAGTGTCCAATTGTTTTTCAAGTTTTTGCACCAATTGCGTCACGTTAACACGACGGCGTGAAAATTGTTCCAAATTCAGAATTAATTTTTGAGCTTCATCGAAAACCAAAACTTTTTTAGCCGCAAAGGCTTTATCATCTTGGACACGTTCTAAAAAGTAGGCATGATTAATGATTAAAAGTTTGCTGTGCTTAGCATTTTCATAAGTACGTTTCCAGAAATCAACATCTTTATAAAGTGATTTTTCACTCAAATTACCATCGTGCTTGATCTGTTCAAAGAAAGCTTCAAAGCGCTGCTTTTGTCGAATTTCGTCTAAATCCCCTGTTAAGGTCTCAGTCAACCAAACAAGCAACTGCATCTTGTAGCGATTCACCAAACGATTATCACCTTCTCTATGCAAGCTTTCTGCAAAAGTATCTAGCTTAATATAGTTTCCAGGACCTTTAATAGATTGGCAAGGAATATGAAAGACCTCTTGAATTTGCTTAGCTTCATTAGCCATAATCTGATCTTGCAAAATCTTAGTTGGTACAGAAACAATGATTTGCTCATCTTGAACCATCTGCAAAAGAGGTAAAAGGTAACCATAAGTCTTTCCAAGACCAGCCTGCGCTTCTAAAAATGACACTTTGGATGATTGAAAATCATCTTTAACCATTTGAGCAAATTGGCTTTGTTTCTTACGGGCATCTAAGCCCAAAAGAGCCATATTAAGGTCAAAGTCTTCTGATAACTTACGCTCACTACCAATAGCCTTATCACGTCGTAAAATAAGACCTCCAACTTCTTGGTAATCTTTTTTTGACATGACTTTTGCCTTTTTAAAACTCTCTTTGACTAACATTCCTGTTTCAAATAAAAGATTATCTGCTAATGGTAATAACTGCTCTAAAAGTTCTTTTGGCAAGCTTTCCATTTTTTCTTTTAGCTTTAACAATAGCTGAGCTGTTGCATAAGCATCAGAAATCGCTGTGTGAGCATCCGTCAAATCAAGTTGTAAAACTTCTGCTAAATGACCTAGCGTGTATTTTTCAAGGGTCGGATAAAAAACTTGTGACAACTCTACCGTATCAACAAGCGGCGTACGCAATTCGTAGCCTTCTAAGAATAATTTTTCTGCTAAAAGATTGGCATCAAATTTCACATTGTGAGCAACAAAGACACAATCTGAAATCAAGTGATAAATCTCTTGAGCAACTTGTGAAAAATCTGGCGCCTTAGCCAATTGCTCATCAGTGATTCCTGTTAAATGAATAATGTGTTCAGACAAAGCTTCATGCGGATTAACATCCGTCTGATAAGTCTTCACAATTTGATTATTTTCAATAATGACAATGCCAACCTGAATAATTTCTGCCATTGCGTGGGCACCCGTTGCCTCCAAATCCACAACAGCATATTTTTGAGAATTAACTTGCATCATAACATATAGATTATACCATTTTTAAGACACACATTCACCTAATCTCAAAAATAAGATATTGAAAAAATCCCTTTTGAGAAAAGACATTATATGACTTTTAAAGACTTTTTTGATACACTTTTTCTATGAAGATTTATAGACTATTAAACCACGTTGCACGTGAAAATACTTACTTATTGGTCAATGATCAAGCTATCATTGTTGTTGACCCAGGTAGTGATACCGACAAAATTAAAGAAAAGATTACCGCCCTTGATAAACCTGTAGCAGCAATCTTGATTACTCATGCGCATTATGACCACATCATGGGACTTGATGTCATTCGTGATGCTTTTGGACAGCCACCAGTCTACATTTCAGAAAAAGAAGCATCTTGGCTTTACTCACCTAAAGATAACTTTTCAGGTTTAGACCGACATGCTGATATGGATGATGTGATTTTAAAACCAGCTGAACACCATTTCCAATACCAAGACGATTATGCCATTGCTGGTTTTCGTTTTCAAGCTCGTCAAACTCCCGGGCACTCTTGGGGAAGTGTTTCTCTAGTCTTTCCTGATGATGAACTGGTTCTTACAGGCGATGCTCTCTTTAGAGAGACTATTGGGCGAACTGATTTGCCAACTGGAAACGCAGAACAATTACTAAATAGTATCAAAACTGAACTCTTTAGTCTTCCAAATCACTTCACCGTATACCCTGGTCATGGTCGTGAAACGTCTATTGCACATGAAAAGAATTTTAACCCGTATTTTAACACACTATGAAAAAACTTAAAAAATGTCTACTCTACTTTTTAGTTTGTTTAACAACTCTGCTTGTTCTAGGCCTTGGTTTTATTCGTTATAAAACCTACCAAGCGCATCAAAGTTCTATGGCAGCTGCTAAATCCGCTGAAATCACAAAAGACTATCTACTCTTTGAAAGTAAAGAAAGCGCAAAAGCAACTATTATCTTTTACCAAGGTGCTCTCGTTGAGGAAAAAGCCTACGCTAATTTAGCAAATGATTTAGCCGAATCAGGATATAATGTTTACATCTTGAAAACACCCCTAAATCTACCTGTGCTATCGAGTAAAAAAGCTTTAGCCGTCATCAAAGAAAAAAACTTAAAAAATGTCTACCTCGCTGGGCACTCACTAGGTGGCGTTGTTGCCTGCATGAACGCTGATGCAGCCAAAACAGACGTTACTGGTTTAATTCTTCTTGCAAGCTATCCAAGTGAGAAAACAGACTTATCAAAAGACAAGCTAAAAGTTCTCTCAATCACAGCTAGCAAAGATAAAATCCTTAAATGGAACCAGTATAACAAAGCTAAAAAGAGACTTCCGCAAGATACAAAATACGTCAATATCTCTGGAGGTAATCACAGCGAATTTGGAGATTATGGTCACCAAGCAAAAGATGGAAAAGCAAGTATTTCTCAAAAAGAACAAGAAAAAGAAATTGCTACAGCTATTTCAAGCTTTATTAATTAAAAAACAACTTCTGAAAGTCAGAAGTTGTTTTTCTATGTTAAATTTTAAGATAACGTCTCATTGAAATAACTGAACCAAGAGATCCAATAAGAATACCAACTAAGAACATACCACCAATAATCATTGGAAGGAATGAATCAGCAGGGTACAATGTTAAACCTTGTACTTCAAATTGTGGATTAACTGATGCATAAACAGCTTTGTAAGCAAAGTAGATAACAATTGATGGTACAATTGCTCCAAGTAATCCTACCCAAGCACCTTCAAAGAAGAATGGGCCACGGATATAAGAATTTTTAGCACCAACCAAACGCATAATTTCAATGTCACGATGACGAGACATAATTGTCATGCGGATTGTATTTGAAATCAAGAAGATAGCTACGATAACCAAGAGAACTGTTCCGGCAAATCCCCATGTACGGATAAATTTAGACACTTTGAAAAGTTGATCCGAGTTTGATCCACCGTAATCGACAGATTCAACGCCTTCAATTTTAGAAATCTTATTAGCTATTTTTTTAACTTTAGCAGCTGATGTTGCTTCTACAACGTAGACATCTTGCAATGGGTTTGAGTCACCATCAAACATTGCCCAATCATCACCGTAAGTTTCTTTTAATTTGGCTAATTGCTCATCTTTACTTGAGAATTTGACAGATTTAACACCAGAAAGAGCATCAATTTGGTCATAAACTTGGTGGAAAGCATCGTTTTGAACTGTTTCACCAACTTCATTTGTTTTTGTTTCTGAGTTATCAGCTGAGTTAACATCCAAGTAAACATTAATTTGGATATTTTTTTCAATACCTTGAGCAATTTTCTCAACATTCATCAATACAGTAGCGAAAATACCAACCAAAGTTAAAGTAATCGCAACTGAACTAACTGAAGCAATGGTCATCCAAATGTTACGTTTCAAACTTTTAATGGATTCCCATAAGTGGCGGAAAAAGTTTCTAATCATTATATCCGTATTCTCCTTCCTCTTCATCGCGAACAATACGTCCTTCTTCGATAGCGATAACGCGATGGCGAAGATTATCAACGATTTGTTTATTGTGAGTTGCCATTAGAACTGTTGTCCCTTGAAGGTTAATACGTTCTAACAATTGCATGATTTCCCAAGAAATTTCTGGGTCAAGGTTACCAGTTGGTTCGTCAGCAATCAAAACCTTTGGATTATTGACGATTGCACGCGCAATTGCCACACGTTGTTGTTCACCACCAGATAGTTGATCTGGGAATGAACGCATTTTATGTTTAAGGCCAACTAATTCAAGAACTTCTGGAACACGTTTTTTGATTTCACGTGGTTTTTCACCAATAACTTGCATTGCATAGGCAACATTTTCAAAAACTGTCTTTTTAGGAAGAAGTTTGTAGTCTTGGAAGACAACCCCAATGCTACGGCGCAAAATTGGAATTTGACGTTTTTTCATTTTTGTAAGGTTAAATTCCCCGACTTTAAGTGTCCCAGCAGACACTTTTTCTTCGCGGTAAAGCAATTTAATGAAACTTGATTTACCGGCACCAGAAGGACCAACAATATAAACAAATTCACCTGGGTTGACAGACACATTAATGTCTCTCAAAGCAGTTGTTGAGCGGTGATACTTTTTAGTTACACCTTTCATTTCAATTAATGCCATTTGTATTTTCCTTTACGATTTTGTTATCCTAAAATTTTACTTTCGAGTTAATCAATACGCCATTTCAAGAAAGCGTCGATGAAGCCGTCAATGTCACCATCCATGACTTTATCAACTTGAGCAACTTCATATCCTGTACGGTGGTCTTTAACCATTGTATATGGAGTGAAGACGTATGAGCGGATTTGGCTTCCCCAAGTAATTTCTTTTTTATCACCTTTAAGAGCATCCACTTCTTGCGCTTTTTTCTCTTGTTCTAATTGATAAAGTTTTGCTTGCAACATTTTCATTGCGCGATCACGGTTACCGTATTGCGTACGGTCAACTGTAGATGCAACAACAATACCTGTTGGAATGTGAGTCAAACGGACACCGGTTGAAACCTTGTTGACGTTTTGTCCACCAGCACCACCTGAACGGAAAGTATCCATCTTGATATCATCATCACGAATTTCAACTTCAATCGTATCATCCAATTCTGGCATTACTTCGACAGAAGAAAATGATGTGTGACGACGTTTAGCTGAATCAAATGGTGAAATACGAACCAAACGGTGAACCCCCATTTCAGATTTCAAAAGTCCATAAGCATTTGGACCTTCAAAAGAAAGAGTTACTGATTTAATTCCAGCTTCATCACCAGCCTGATAGTCAAGGGTTTCAACTTTAAAGCCTTTGGCATTTCCATAACGAGTGTACATACGGAAAAGCATATCAGCCCAGTCTTGAGCTTCAGTACCACCTGATCCTGGGTGAATTTCCAAGATGGCGTTGTTACGGTCATAAGGTTCTGATAATAGAAGAGTCATTTCATAACCTGTCATGATTTTATCAAGTTTTTCAAGACTTTCTTCTAAATCTGCTTGAACAGAATCATCTTCATCTAACATTTCCAAATAAAGCTCTGTTTCATCAGAAAGTTCTTGCATTTGGTTAAATGTTTCGTAGGTTTGTTTCAAACCATTTAGTTCTTGAGATGTTTTCTGCGCTGCAATATTATCGTTCCAAAAATCTGGCTCAGTCATTTTGTTTTCAAGAAGTGCAATGTCTTCTTCCAAACGATCTAAGTCAAAGAGACCTCCTGAAGCTAGTCAACTTCTCTTGATTTTCTACTATTTTTTGGCGGATTTCAGCCACTTCCATGAGATAACTCCTTTATTTAAGATATTAAGTTCGTTAAACGAGCAAAGCAATTGCACATTTTACAAGACTCACTGATTAAATCTACAAAGGGCTAAACTTAACATCTTCTAAGCCTCTATAGATTTTCTCTACTGCCTTCTTATTTTAACATAAAGCCTATAAAATTGCTATTCGATACCATTAGTAGCAAATAGCTTTCATAGCCTATTGTTGATTCAATACGTTAACAGTATCACCCTAAGCTTCTTTTTCAATGACAAACGATGCTTCTGTTAAATTATCAACTAAAAGACTTGCCTGAGACTGATCAATACCAAACACTTTATCACGGATAGCAATCACTCTAACACCTGCTGCTACACCAGCCTGAATTCCTTTTTGACTATCTTCAATGATAACAATGTTTTCTTTATCGAATCCTAATTTCGCACAAGCAGCGTTGTAAATCGCTGGATTTGGTTTTCCTTCTTTGAAGTCATCACCTGTTAAAATATAAGTGAAAAACTCAATCAAACCACATTTTGTCAAAGCTCGTTCAACATCTTCTCGCACTGTATTTGAAGCAAGCGCTAAAACATATCCCTTAGCTTTTAAATCAGCTAGGACTGTTTTAGCATCTGAAAAAACTAACTGACTATAATCTGGTCGATGAACATTCTTATAAGCTGTATATTCTGCTTCTAAAGCTTTGGTATCGTAGTCTGAAATCTTGTCCCCAAGAATTTTTTCCCAGAATTGATCCATACGCCCACCTACGAAAAATTTTGGTGGCAAATGTTTAATCGAAATATCTTTACTTCCTAGAAATGCTTCTCTACGTTCAAAATAAAAATTCTCAGTGTTAAATAAAACACCATCCATATCAAATATAACTGCTTTAATCATAAAAGCCTCCCCGAACTATTCTATCATAAAACGTTGCAAAGATTTTCAGAAAGTAAAAAAAGGGAGTGGGACAGAAATCGGTAATTTCAAAGAAATTCGATTTCGTCGTCCCACCCCCGCAAAGTTAAGTAGGGTTGTAAAAGTTGATTTATCAACGCATTAGAACCCACTTAACCACTGCGTTTTGCATATTCTAACTACGTAAATAAAGAGGTTGAGGAATTTTGTCCTAGCCTATCTATTTACACTAAATTGCTTTTTCATCTTGTCCAAGTAAACGTTGAACAGCTTTTACAATTTCTGTAAGAACAACCATCAACAGACTTCCGATAATAACCGCTAGCCATTGTGTCACACTCAAGTGTGAAACGTGGAATAATTGGTTAAATCCAGGCACTGCGATAGTTACCATCAAAAGAAGGAAGGCAACAGGAATTGCCCAGTTGAAGGTTCTGTTTTTAAAGACACCAACTGTAAAGATAGATTGGTAAACAGACTTAACGTTAAAGGCATGAAGCAATTGAATCAAACCAAGTGTTGCAAAGGCCATAGTTAGAGCATCTTCGTGCATCATACGATTTGAAGCATGTTCTGGGAACATCAAAGCCCAACCATAAACACCCAAGACAAGCAATGTTTGGAAAATACCTTGATAGATAATAGCTCCCATAACCCCACCATCAAAGAAGTTTGATTTACGTCCACGAGGTTTGTGAGTCATCACACCAGGCTCAGCTGGTTCAACACCAAGAGCAATGGCTGGTAGTGTATCAGTTACCAAGTTAATCCAAAGAAGGTGAACTGGTTGAAGAACATCCCAACCAAATAGAGTTGCAAAGAAGATTGTGAAGACTTCTGCCATGTTAGCTGAAAGAAGGTATTGAATTGATTTTTGAATATTAGAGAAGACCTTACGTCCCTCTTCAACAGCAACGATAATAGTTGCAAAGTTATCATCAGCAAGAACCATATCTGAAGCGCCTTTAGAAACTTCAGTACCAGTGATCCCCATACCAATACCGATATCAGCAGTCTTAAGTGATGGCGCATCATTAACACCGTCACCAGTCATGGCAACAACCTTACCTTCATTTTGCCAAGCTTTTACGATACGAACTTTATGTTCTGGAGATACACGTGCATAAACTGAGTATTGTTTGAAGACTTTTTGGAATTCTTCATCTGACAATTCATTAAGTTCAGCACCAGTGAAAACATGATCTTGACCATCGTCTTCAATGATACCAAGACGTTTAGCAATAGCTTCTGCTGTATCTTGGTGGTCACCTGTAATCATGATTGGACGAATACCAGCTTCTTTAGCGACAGCAACAGCTTTAGCTGCTTCTGGACGTTCTGGGTCAATCATTCCGACAAGACCTGAGAAAATCAAATCAGATTCGACAATTTCTGATTCAAGTGTGGGCACTTCAGAGACGTACTTGTAAGCCATCATCAAGACACGAAGAGCTTGTTTGGCAAGATCTTTATTGACTTGCAAAATAGCTTTCTTCTCATCTGCTGTAATATCGCGAACTTGACCATTTTCTTCGATACGAGTCACACGTTTAAGTAATTGATCTGGTGCCCCTTTGACCGCAACAAAGTATTTACCATCAGCTTCTTTATGAATAGTTGACATCAATTTACGGTCTGAGTCAAATGGTAATTCCGCAACACGAGGTTCATTTTTTAGCACTTCACGAATATCAAAACTATGATCAAGCCCAAATTGAACAAGTGCTGTCTCAGTAGGGTCACCAATCAATTTACCATTTGGATCAATTTTTGTATCATTTGCAAAGTTCATCACACGAAGTGTGTTATTGTCTGCCGCAATTTCGCTTGCAGCGCTTTGCAATTGACCATTTGTATAAACTTTTTCAACTGTCATTTGGTTCATTGTCAATGTCCCTGTTTTATCTGAGGCAATGATTTCTGTAGAACCAAGTGTTTCAACAGCTGGCAATTTACGAACGATAGAATTACGTTTAGCAAGGGTTGTTGTTCCCATTGACAAAACAATTGTTACGATGGCTGGAAGTCCTTCTGGAATAGCAGCAACAGCAAGAGCAACGGCAACCATCAATCCATTAAGCGGAGCTTCGCCGCGGACAAAAACACCGATAAGGAAAGTAACAGCAGCAATCCCAACGATCAAGTAAGTCAATACTTTAGACAATTGGTTAAGGCTTTGTTTAAGTGGTGTGTCTGTTTCATCGGCATTTGCAAGCATATCAGCAATTTTACCAACTTCGGTAAACATACCAGTGTTAACAACCACACCAACACCACGTCCGTAGGTAACGTTTGAGTTTTGGTAAGCCATATTCACACGGTCACCGATACCTGCATCAGCTGGAACATCAACAGACAAATCTTTCTCAACTGGAACAGATTCCCCTGTCAAAGCTGCTTCTTCAATTTTTAATGACGCAGCTTCTAAGAGACGCATATCAGCTGGGACAACATCACCTGCTTCAAGCATGACAATATCACCAGGCACTAATTCGCGTGAGTCAATTTCCACCACATGGCCATCACGACGAACACGCGCAATTTGACTTGACATGTCCTTAAGGGCTTCAATAGCTGCTTCTGCTTGACCTTCTTGGTAAACACCAAAAGCCGCGTTCAAGATAACAACTGCAAGAATGATTAAAGCATCTGTTAAACCGTGCATTCCTTCTGTGATAACAGATAGAGCCGCTGCAACCAACAAGATGATAATCATCAAATCCTTGAATTGATCGATGAATTTGGCAAATAAGCCACGTTTTTCACCTTCATCAAGTTCATTGTGACCAAATTCGTCCAAGCGTTTTTGTGCTTCAGCCGTAGACAAACCTTCACGTGATGACTCTAGAGCATCCAATGTTTCATCTTTGCTCTGTGTGTAAAACAGAGCTTTACTTTGTTCTTTAGACAAAATAGCTTCCTCCTATGGTCTCCTCTATAGAAAAAGAGACCTGTTTTTTTAAAACAAGTCTCGCTGTTTAAGATTATGCCGGAAATCAGTGATTTCGTAATGACGACATAAACGCGATTTTTCAGCCGCAAATGCGCGCTGAGCTTTTATCATTAATTTCACTCATCCTAAGTACTACAGCTATAGAATGGACTAAAATCCATCAAAGCAAGGCACTGATAAAGAAAGCAAAAATAAATGTAAAAATCGCCTGCTACTCCCTTGAATACAGAGTAATCATATCAATTTTCAAATCGTTTGTCAACTAAACACATGAGTCTCAAGGCTTGATATATCAAGCTTTGGTTAGGCTTACAACCATTTGATTTCTAGCTGATAATTAGCAAAAACACTATCGCCTTCAAGTTGTTTCAATTGATAATGAATTTTAAGATTTTGTTGGTCAACATCCAACTCATAGACACTGGTTTGTGTTTGTAAATGTTGCAAACCAACTGGGGTAGGAATGGCAACCAAAGCTGGATTTTCACGATGAAATCTCATGATTGATTTTGGCTTTGAAAAACGTGTCATAATCAACTCTTGGTCATTGCATTTTAGCATAACCGTTTCTTTTTCTTCATTGGTATAAGTCAGGTAAATATGACCATTTTTTTCTGTTAATTTGACTGGGTATGATTGCTCAACTAACTCAACTTGTCCATCTAAATCAATTTTATTCTTAATATGAAGTTTCATTTAATGTAAGCTTCTTCCTTTCTCTAAAATTATACCAATTCTTTCCTCGTAAAGCCAATAATAACGCTGTTTTAACGCTTAATAGCAGATGAACGAAGCAAACTTGTTCCTGTAAAGATAGCAATGAAAATAATAAGAACTTTAAAATTATTAATATCAAGCTGACTGAGGAAAAACGCCGCAGTCAGTACCCCAAAAGAACCACCAATAATAATTCCAAGAACACCCGGCCAATTCACACGTCCCGATTTAATAAAATCTGTTGTACTTGCTGACATGATAACTGCTGCGTCAAGCATCATCACTGGAAGGGCAATCGACGGATTAATTCCAAGCATTGAAAAGAAAATCAACTCAGGGGCGTAATTGCCAAGTCCCATAGTCATTAAAATTCCAATCGTGAAATTAAAAGCAATTCCAAGTACAAGCCAGACACCGTGAAGGCCATGAACACCATCACTCATACCAGCTCCTGGATTAACAATCATACGATAAACCATAATAATGGCAGCAACAATCAACAAAGTTCCGAGCACTCTTTGAACACGGCGCGTATCCCAATTTTTTGTGATTCGTGTACCAACAAAAGCTCCTGCAAATGAGGCTGTAGCCATTGTCAGTAAAGTTGGCAACTCTACCTTAACAATCGTGATAAAGCAAAGCGCCTCAATCAATACCGGAATAACGTGTGCTGTCGATAAGGTTGCAGGTATCTGCTTGTCATCCTTAATTAACTTTGTCGCTTTAAAAAGGGCTGTGCTTGTAGCAAAAGTCCCAATTCCTAATGTATCTAATAAATCTGTCAAGTAACCAATCCATAGTCCTGTCCAGAATTTTTCCTTTAAATTAATCTTATTTTTTTTGGCATGATAAAAGATATTTCCCAAAACCCAAACGATTAGGAATACCAAAAAAAGTTGGATTAAACGTAAAATAAGTTCATTTGTCATAAGCTCCATTATAAGCAATTTTTTAACTTTCGTAAACATAAACCTTTTAAGAGTTAAGCCAATATTATTTTTGGCATTTTTGTTATAATGAAACTATGAATGAAAAAGTATTTCGTGACCCTGTTCACAATTATATAACTGTCAATCATCCGGTCATTTATGACCTCATTAATAGTAAAGAATTTCAACGCCTACGTCGCGTCAAGCAAGTCTCGACAACTGTATTTACCTTCCATGGTGCAGAGCACAGTCGTTTTTCACACTGCTTAGGTGTTTATGAGATTGCTAGACGAGTTACTGAGATTTTTGATGCTAAATTTCCAGATATCTGGGATTCAAATGAAAATCTCTTAACTATGGTAGCTGCGCTTCTACATGATGTTGGGCATGGTGCTTACTCACACACTTTTGAAAAGCTTTTTGACACTGATCACGAAGCTATTACTCAAGAAATCATCACTAGCCTTGATACAGAAGTCAATGCTATCTTACGTCGTGTTTCACCAGATTTTCCTGAAAAAGTCGCTAGCGTTATTAACCACACTTATCACAATAAACAAGTGGTGCAACTCATCTCAAGTCAAATCGATTGTGACCGAATGGATTACCTTTTACGTGACTCTTACTATAGTGGCGCTAACTACGGTCAATTTGATTTAACACGTATTCTACGAGTTATTCGACCAACAAAAGATGGTATTGTTTTTGAATACAGTGGCATGCACGCTGTTGAAGATTATATCGTCAGCCGATTTCAAATGTACATGCAAGTCTACTTCCATCCAGCTAGCCGAGCAATGGAAGTTCTGCTACAAAATCTTTTAAAACGTGCCAAATACCTTTACCAAATCGATAGCCAGTTCTTTGAAAGAACATCACCAAACCTCATGCCATTTTTAGCTAATCATGCCAACTTGCATGATTATCTTTCACTGGATGATGGTGTTATGAACACTTATTTTCAAGCATGGATGACTGCTGAAGATGACATTTTAGCTGATTTAGCCAGCCGTTTTGTTAACCGAAAAGTCTTTAAATCCGTAACTTTCGAAGAAGCATCACGTCAAGAATTGAGCTACTTAGTCGACTTAGTCAAATCTGTTGGCTTTGATCCAGATTATTACACTGGTATTCATGTTAATTTTGACCTGCCTTATGATATTTATCGCCCAGAAAAGAAAGAACCTCGCACTGAGATTAACATGATTCAAAAAGATGGTTCAGTTGTTGAATTATCAACTATCTCACCAATTGTCAAAACTTTGACAGGTACCATTTATGGAGATAGACGTTTTTACTTTCCAAAAGAAATGCTCAGTGATGATGACTTGTTCGCACATACCAAAAATGAATTTATGAGCTATATCGCAAATGATCATTTTGTATCTCATGATTAAGGAGATAAGGATAAACCTTGAGACGTTTTGTCAAAGTGATATCCTGCTCCTTTTCTTTTATATTTTTAAAATGAAAACGGTACCTATTAGAATTCCTTGTGTCCCCCATGACAAATAGGCCACTTTTTAGTAAGATATATAGGTAGAGATTCTTTAGGAGGGGTAAACTAACCTTATGTCTATTAAATTAGTCGCTGTCGACATCGACGGCACACTTTTAACCAACGACCGTAAAGTCACGCCTGAGGTTTTTGAAGCTGTTCAAGAAGCTAAAAAACAAGGTGTTAAGGTCATTATCGCAACTGGGCGCCCAATTCCCGGTGTTCAGCCACTTCTTAACGAATTAAACCTAAGAGAAGAAGGCGATTATGTCATTACCTTCAATGGTGGGCTAGTCCAAGACACGTCAACTGGTGAAAATATTATCACTGAAACCATGACCTATGAAGACTATCTTGATATTGAGTTCCTTAGCCGTAAATTAGATGTTCACATGCACGCTATCACGAAAAAAGGAATTTTCACTGCTAACCGCAACATTGGAAAATACACGGTTCATGAATCAAGTTTGGTTAATATACCAATTTTTTACCGCACTCCAGAAGAAATGGGCGATAAAGAAATTATTAAAATGATGTTCATCGACGAACCTGAAATCCTCGATGCAGCCATCGAAAAAATTCCACAAGAGTTCTTCGATAAATACACTATCGTTAAATCAACACCATTTTATCTAGAATTCATGAATAAAAACGCAAGCAAAGGAAATGCCATTAAACACCTTGCTGAAAAAATGGGGCTTACTCCTGACCAAACTATGGCAATCGGCGATGCTGAAAACGACCGTGCCATGCTTGAAGCTGTTGGTAACCCTGTCGTTATGGAAAATGGTACACCTGAGCTTAAAGAAATTGCTAAATATATTACAAAATCAAACGAAGAAAGTGGCGTAGCACACGCCCTTAGAGAGTGGGTCTTAAAATAATGTATAGCTATAAAATCGGTATCTCAGCTGAAGAACACGATAATTTTGCGAAAGCAAGTAATCAAACTAATCTATTACAATCTTCAAATTGGGCAAAAATCAAGGATAACTGGGACAATGAACGTATTGGTTTCTACAAAGACGACCAATTAGTCGCTTCCGCTTCTGTCCTTATCAAAGCTTTGCCACTTGGCTTTACTATGCTTTACATTCCACGTGGACCAATCATGGACTACAGCGATAAAGAACTCGTTGCTTTCGTGATTAGCTCACTTAAAAAATATGGTAAAACAAAACATGCTCTATTCATCAAGATGGATCCAGCATTGTTATTAAAACAATATAAAATCGGTGAAGAAGTTGATGAAAACAAAGATACACTTCTTGCAATCGACAACTTGAAAGCAGCTGGTTGCGAATGGACTGGACGCACAACAACAATTGCTGAAAGTATTCAACCTCGCTTCCAAGCTAACGTCTACACACAAGAAGACATGACATCAACTTTCCCTAAACACACAAAACGTTTGATGAAAGACGCTATTCACCGAGGTGTTATCACTAGCCGTGGTACAATAGATGATGTAAAAGCCTTTGCTGATGTCGTAGCACTTACTGAAAACCGTAAAGGCGTTGCCCTTCGTAACGAAGATTACTTCCGCAAAATGATGGAAACATACGGTGATGATGCTTACCTTCACTTAGCAAAAGTAAATCTTCCAAAACGTTTAGCTGAATACAAAGAACAACTTGCTCAAATCGAAAAAGACTTGGCAGAAACAGCTGAACATCAGAAAAAACGTTTAACAAAATTAACACAACAAAAAAATTCTGTTACTAAATACATCGCTGAATTTGAAGAATTCGTTGAAAAATACCCTGATGAACTCATCATCGCTGGTATCTTATCTGTATCATTTGGTAATGTCATGGAAATGCTTTACGCTGGTATGAATGACGAATTCAAAAAATTCTACCCACAATACTCACTTTATCCAAAAGTATTTGAAGATGCTTATGCTGATGGCATCATCTGGGCAAATATGGGTGGTGTTGAAGGAACACTTGATGATGGATTAACTAAATTCAAATCAAACTTCAACCCAACAATCGAAGAATTTATTGGTGAATTTAACATCCCAGTAAATGGTTTACTTTACAAACTATCAAACTTGGCTTATAACATTCGCAAACAAAGGAGAAATGGCCATTAATGTCTCTTGAGATTATCGATAAAAAAGTTTTTGAGACTTTTTGCAATACCGTCAATTACAAATCATTCATGCAATCTGTCGAAATGGCTGATTTGCTTGAAAAACGTGGTTACCAAGTCACTTATCTTGGATTAAAGGAAGCTGATGAACTGCAAGTCGCTGGTGTTCTTTATAGCACGCCAGTAGCTGGTGGACTTCACATGGAAATCAATTCCGGTCCTACTTCTCGCAATCAAATCTATTTGAAAGCTTTCTATCAAGAACTTCAAGTTTATGCTAAAGAAAACGGCGCTATCGAGTTATTGGTTAAACCATTTGACACCTATCAACATTTCGATACCAATGGTGAACCAACAGACCAAGCTAATACAGCTTTGCTAGAAGATTTCCTATCACTAGGCTATCATCACGATGGATTGTTGACAGGTTACCCCGGTGGTGAACCTGATTGGCATTACGTCAAAGATTTGACTGACCTAACTGAAAAGACTTTGTTAAAATCATTTAGTAAAAAAGGTCGCCCACTTGTCAAAAAAGCTAAAACATTTGGTATCACGTTACGAAAACTTGATCGTGATGAGCTACCACTTTTCAAAAAAATTACTTCTGCTACTTCTAACCGCAGAGATTATGTAGACAAGTCACTTGACTACTACCAAGATTTCTATGATAGCTTTGGAGATTCTTGCGAATTTATGGTGGCAACCCTTAATTTCCAAGATTATTTACAACACCTTGAAAGCGATCAAGGAAAACTTAACCAAAGAATTGAAAAACTTCGCTCAGCTATTGAAAATAACAACGGTTCTGAAAAGAAACAAAATCAATTGCGTGAACTATCAAGTCAATCAGCTACATTTGACACTCGTATCGCTGAAGCTAAAGTCTTTATTGAAAAATACGGCTCACAGAATGTTATTTTAGCTGGTAGCCTCTTTGTTTATACCAAACAAGAAGCCGTCTATCTCTTCTCAGGTTCTTACCCAGAGTTTAATAAATTCTACGCACCTGCTCTTTTACAAGAATACGTTATGCTAGAAGCCATCAAGCGTGGTATTACAACCTATAACCTCTTAGGTATCACTGGAGAATTCGATGGCTCTGACGGCGTTTTACGCTTTAAACAAAACTATAACGGCTACATCACTCGAAAAATGGGAACCTTCCGTTATTACCCACACCCACTCAAATACAAACTTATCCATAATCTCAAAAAAATTCTTAGACGTTATTAAAAGACAAAGGCTTGGAACATAGGTTCTAAGCCTTTTTAGTACAAAAAAACTACCTGTCCTAAGACAAGTAGTTTTTAATATAACTTCAATGATTCTTGATTATTTTACAAAGTCAAGAAGAGCAAGGAAGCTTTCTGGTTGAAGTGATGCACCACCAACAAGGGCACCATCAACGTCTGGGCAAGCCATGTAAGCTGCAACGTTTTCAGGTTTAACTGAACCACCGTATTGAACGCGAACTTTATCAGCTACTGCTTGACCGAAGTCAGCTGCAACTGTGTCACGAACTACTTTACACATTTTTTGTGCGTCATCTTGGCTAGCTGATTTACCAGTACCGATAGCCCAGATTGGTTCGTATGCAATAACAAGTGAAGAAACTTGTTCTTCTGACAATCCAGCAAGAGCAGCTGAAACTTGTCCACCTACGAATTCAGCAGCTTTACCAGCTTCGTAAGTTTCAAGAGTTTCACCACAGCAGATGATTGGAAGCATACCATTAGCAAAGATTGCTTTAGCTTTTTTGTTGATATCTTCGTCAGTTTCGTGGAAGTATTCACGACGTTCTGAGTGACCGATTACAACGTAGTCAGTTCCCATTTCAGACAATACTTTAGGGCTGTTTTCACCAGTGAAAGCACCAGCGTTTTCAAAGTAGCAGTTTTCAGCAGCAACTTTAAGGTTTGAACCTTTAGCTGCAGCAAGAACTGTTGAAAGGTCAAGTGCAGGAGCTGCGATACCAGCTTCAACAAGTTCTGATGAAGGCAATTTAGAAGCTACTGCTTCAACGAATGCTTTAGCTTCTTCTGGATTTTTGTTCATTTTCCAGTTACCAGCGATAAATGGTTTACGTGACATTTCACATACCTCTTCTATTTTTATTTACCCCCTTATTCTATCATATTTTCAGCATCTTTTAAAGGTTCGAGGGGATTTTTACACATAATCATGAAAGAAATTGCAAAAAAAGAGCCCCTTACGGGACTCTTTCCACAATTACTATCTGACTAATAATTGTTATCTGGGAACTTAATTAATTAACTAAAATTAAGCTTCGATTTCTGAAACGATACCTGAACCAACAGTACGTCCACCTTCACGGATTGAGAATGTAGTACCTTGTTCAACGGCGATTGGGTGAATCAATTCAACGTCGATAGTAACGTTATCACCAGGCATTACCATTTCAGTACCTGCTGGAAGTTCGATTGAACCTGTAACGTCAGTTGTACGGAAGTAGAATTGAGGACGGTAGTTGTTGAAGAATGGAGTGTGACGTCCACCTTCTTCTTTAGTAAGGATGTAAACTTCACCTTTGAATTTAGTGTGTGGGTGGATTGAACCTGGTTTAGCAAGAACTTGACCACGTTCGATTTCATCACGTTGGATACCACGAAGAAGAACACCAACGTTATCCCCTGCAAGACCTTCATCAAGTTGTTTACGGAACATTTCAACACCAGTAACAACAGCTTTTTGGATGTCGTCACGGATACCAACGATTTCAACTTCGTCGTTGACTTTAACAGTACCACGGTCGATACGTCCTGATGCTACAGTACCACGACCAGTGATTGAGAATACGTCTTCGACTGGAAGAAGCAATGGTTTGTCAGTATCACGTTCTGGTTCTGGAATGTATTCATCTACAGTGTCCATCAATTCCATGATGATGTCTTCGTAGTGAGTGTCACCTTCAAGAGCTTTAAGTGCTGAACCTTGGATAACTGGAAGTTCATCACCTGGGAAATCGTATTCTGAAAGAAGGTCACGGATTTCCATTTCAACCAATTCAAGCAATTCTTCGTCATCAACAAGGTCAATTTTGTTCATGAAGACGATAAGGTGTTTAACACCAACTTGACGTGAAAGAAGGATGTGTTCACGAGTTTGTGGCATTGGACCATCTGTTGAAGCTACTACAAGGATAGCACCATCCATTTGGGCAGCACCAGTGATCATGTTTTTAACGTAGTCCGCGTGTCCTGGAGCGTCGATGTGAGCGTAGTGACGTTTAGCAGTTTCGTATTCAACGTGTGCAGTGTTGATTGTGATACCGCGTTCGCGTTCTTCAGGAGCAGCATCGATAGAAGCGTAGTCTTTTGGTGTGTTAACTGCGCTTGGAAGACGACGAGCAAGAACTGTTGTAATTGCAGCTGTCAAAGTAGTTTTACCGTGGTCAACGTGTCCAATTGTACCAATGTTAACGTGTGGTTTACTACGATCGTATTTTTCTTTTGCCATTTGGGTAAAAGCCTCCAATAAAATATATTTTATAGATAGACAGTAGGCAATACAGTCTAACTTTACCTTACTATTTTAACAAATTATGCAAGAATTGCAAGTATTTTACTACTTAATTTAAGATTTCTTCATTTCGTAAGGGTGTGATATGGCTGAATTATGACACTTTGACCAATATTCGAAGCGTAAATCCAATCTTTATTTTCAAGTTGTGCAAAGCTTTCAGCACGCCCTGTGAGAATAACACCAGAAAATTTGGCACTTCTAAAATCTTTACTGTTACTTAAATAATCTTCGACCTCTTCTTTTGAATCTATTTTTACTGTCTTACCATTTTGATATGTTGTTTCTACCTTATCGCTTATATAACCTTTATTAAGAGCAGTTTTTAAATTTGAACTGAATTGTAAAAAATCTTTTTCTGTTAACTTCCCATCTTCATAACTTTTTAAACCATATTGTGTATCAGGTGTTAGAGTAGCAGTATCCCCTTTACCACTACTTCCAATCCAATACCAATTAATCAATAGATTATCTGGAATCTTATTTTGAATTTCTTGATAAGTATAACCTCTATCAAAAGTAACTGCTACCTCAACAGCTTGCTTGTTCATTTCTTTAATTATACTAATATCTTTAGTTACTTGAAATGTATCTTCACTACTATAATCATGATTAACATTGAAAAACATTGGATTTTTGTAACGATTAATATGGGTATAAGAAGTAGTTTTATTACCAGTCTGCCAAACAGCACTATCCTCTAAATCAGCGATGCGCAATGAGTAATTTGCATTCATACTTTCATATGGCACCTCAATGCCATCAATAGTTTTAAAACGATCTGAATGAAACTGTCCAGAGTAATTTGATGTCGGTGTAAAATACCAATTAGTATAATAAATATTTGGATAAGCAATTTCTGACATCAATAAATAATGCTCTTTTACCTTATTACCATTATGGCTAGTCACCTCTGTCATAATTTTCATAATTAGTCCTAAACTTAATAAGGCTACTATAGAACTAATAAAAATTGTTTTTATTCTATTTCGACGTTTACTTTTTCGAGCAATTTTTTCAAAATCACTTAAATTCTTCATATGTGTATCCCTCTTTTTCCAATATTTTCTTCAATTTTCGACGACCTCTCATCAAATCAATTTTCACTTTACTAATAGAAACTCCTACCACCTGACTAATTTCTTTTACAGAAAAGTTCTGAAAGTAAAATAAATCAATTGTTATGCGATACTTTTCTTCTAGTAATAAAATAGCTTGATAGAGTGGCTCATAATCCGGTGAATCGAATACAATAAGATTCTCTTCTCTAAAAAATTCTTTCTGTAGGATTTCCCAATACTTTTTATCACGTCGATAGCGATCAATATAAAGTCTAACTGCAACACGGTACATCCATGCCCTCATTTTCTCGAAAGGAAGTATAATCTCACTTTCTAGCATCTTTACAAGAACATCTTGAGTAATATCGTGTGCACTTTCAGCACTGGCACCAGATTTTTGTAAATAATACGCAATTTCTTGTGCAAATTTTAATAATTCAACTTCATAACCATCCAGTTTAATCCTATTCACCTTCCTTTCCCTTCGAATCTCATTTTTGATATAACGCTTGAAAATCAAAATACCTAGCTAAATTTTTTCTTTTCACTATTATAACGTTAAAAAAATGGATTGGTTACAAAAAAACTCCTAATTTCTTAGGAGATTTCTATTTATTAATAAAAGCTATCTAAATCAATAACGTTATCTTCTTGAATTTGGGTAACTCGTTGCTTGGCTTGTAATTCTGCTTCTGCTTCGCGATAAATCTCTTCGCGTTTTTCATTGGCATCAATATTTAGAACAAATCCTACCGCTACTGAAAGAACCAGAACACTGTTTCCTCCCTGTGACAAAAATGGGAAAGTAACACCAGTTGACGGAATCAATCCTGAAATTCCTCCGATATTAACAAAAGTTTGCATCAAAATCATCCCA
Organism: Streptococcus vicugnae; assembly: GCF_016461705.1. Classification (GTDB taxonomy): domain Bacteria; phylum Bacillota; class Bacilli; order Lactobacillales; family Streptococcaceae; genus Streptococcus; species Streptococcus vicugnae. The sequence goes on from NZ_JAEMHW010000001.1 coordinate 247,366, forward strand.
CCGATTCCAAGAGCAATCATAGAGTTAAATGGATTCTTAGCCTTAATCCCAACATGCATGATGCGCAAGATTAGGAAAAATAGCAGAGCTAGGATGAGGCTTGCCCCAATCATACCAAGCTCTTCCATAACAACTGGGAAAACAAAGTCTGTCGTTGCTTCTGGAAGGTAGCCGCCCTTTTCAATAGAATTTCCAAGTCCACGGCCAAACCAGCCGCCATTACTCATCGCATAATAAGAATGTGCTAACTGGTGTCCCGAATCGGACAAATCATTAAATGGGTTAAAGAAAGCACTGAAACGTTTAGCAACGTAACCAAAGACAGGAACTTTCCCCATCTTATCAACCCCTACAATCGCAATCATACCGAGGAAGACTGTTGAAAGAGCTGTTACTGTTGCCAAGATGGCTGAGAACCAGCGGTAACCAATACCACTAATAGAATACATAATCAATCCAGTCAAAACAATGATAGCTGCATTTCCAAGGTCAGGCTGAGCAGCAACCAAAAGAATCATGACTAATGAATACACACGCCAGTCTTTCAAATCACTCATCTTAGTCGGCCACCATTTACGTTTTGTCAAGGCTTGATAATCATACGTTGAAATTAATTCCTGACGTCTAGCAAAAGTAAATGCTAAAAACCAAACAATGATGATTTTCAAATATTCAGCTGGTTGGAAACTAATCGGACCAATAACAATCCAACCGTGAGCACCGTTGACAGTCTTGGTGAAGAAACGCGCAATCAACAAGAGCACTACTTCTACCATCATCGTCATTGTCAAAGTACGAGAGTTTTTTAAAAAGTTTAATTTTAATTTATATATAAAAAGAATAGCAACTAGACTAATTATCCAAAAGACTCCTTGGTTCAGTACTGACATAAAGGGATTTATACCGTATTGAATCAGTGTCGCACTGGTTGTTGAATAGACAACAATTAATCCAATTACTGAAAGGATTAAATAAGGCACAAGGATAGAATAATTTAGGAGATGCCTTTTATCAATTTTCATAGAGTCACCTATAATATCTTCGATTTTATCATATGACATTATATCATCTTTCTGGACTAAAAAAAAGTCAAAGTCTGAGAACTTAATCCCAGACCTCGACTTTGGTTAAACATATCAGCCAGAATTACGTAATCCTGTGGCAATACCGTTAATTGTAGTGTGAATGAGTTTTTCGTAATCTTCGTCTAACTCATCATGACGCAAGCGTTTTATTAACTCAATTTGAATGTAATTCAAAACGTTAAAGTATGGAATGCGATAATCCAAGCTTGCGCGAAGTGATGGATTTTCTTCCAACAAGTTATCATGTTTTTCAATTGCCAAGATGACATCTTTTGTCAATTGCCATTCATCAAGAATAATATTGAAAACATTACGAACTTCTTCACTTTCAGCCAATTTTGAATATTGGAAAGCAATATTCATGTTTGATTTAGACAATACCATGTCTACGTTTGAAAGAAGTGAATGGAAGAATGGCCATTTTTCATACATGTGTTGAAGTTTTTCAAGATTTCCTTCTTCAGCATCGATGAAATGTTTGAAGGCTGAACCAACACCATACCAACCCGGGAACATGATACGACTTTGTGACCATGAGAATACCCAAGGAATCGCACGAAGACCAGAAATTTCTGTGATTGTCTTACGAGCAGCCGGACGTGAACCAATGTTCAAGCTTGATACTTCTTTAATTGGAGTAGCTTCGAAGAAGTAATCGTAGAAATGTGGATTTCCAAATACCAAATCACGGTAAACGCCATTTGAATATGTGACAATACCATCCATTGTTTCACGGAATGTATCAATCTCATCTGGATTAGTGATCATACGAGTTACGATACGGTCAACAGTTGCTGAGAGCAACATTTCAAGATTGTAGTAAGCAACGTCTTTATTACCATATTTGTTTTCGATGATTTCACCTTGTTCTGTAAGACGGATACGGTCTTTGATAGAACCAAACGGTTGTGATGTGATAGCTTCATATGAAGGACCACCACCACGGCCAACAGTACCACCACGACCATGAATGAAGGTTACTTTAATATCGCGTTCTGAACCGATACGAGTCAATTCATTTTGAGCTTTGTAAAGTGTCCATACTGATGATAGGTAACCACCATCTTTGTTACTATCTGAGTAACCAAGCATGATTTCTTGGTAACCTTTGTTAGCTGAAACCCAACGACGAACAATATCATAGTCAAGATATTCTTCCATGATACCACGTGAGTTTTCAAGGTCTTCGATTGTTTCAAAAAGTGGTACGATTTGAACACGTGCTTTTTGATTATCAAGCAAACCAACTTCTTTAAGCATGATAGCCAATTCAAACATATCAGAAACACTTTCAGTATGTGAAATGATGTGTTGTTTGATGACTTCATCACCTAATTTATCTTTAAGGTAACGAGCTGTTTGGAAAATAGCCAATTCTTTTTGAAGTTGTTCAGATTTTTCAGCATTTGTTGATGACAAAGTACGTGGATCTTCTTGCAACACTTTAAGAAGCACTTTAACTTTTTCTTCTTCAGAAAGAGCGCTGTAATCTTCAACAATATTTGCTGATTTCAACAATTCTGCGACACAAGCTTCGTTAACACTTGAATCTTGACGCATATCAATTGTTGCAAGGTAGAATCCAAAGACATCGACAGCTTGAAGCAACTCACTAAAGTCACCTGTCAAGAGGGCATCATCATCGTTATCAAGCAATGATTGTTTGATGATGAGCAAGTCGTCTTTAAATTCTTGAGCAGTTTTATAACTTGGAATTTCATCTTGAAGTTCTGATGAAACTTTATTAACTTTGTTTTGTAAATATTTAGCAATAACACTTGCGTTGTTAGTGCTTGCGTAAACATCTGAACCAAGTTTACTATTTTCAAGTGCACGACGTGAAATAGTTGGACCAGCTTTCAATTCAATCAATGTTTGAATCAATTTTGATTGGATGTAATTGAAGGCTTTACGGTATGGTTCATTTTCGCGGTAAATTGACTTATCGCTAGATAGCTCAGCCAAACGTTCAACTTCAGGGCTGATTTTTGTCAACGTTGTTGAAAGTGAGAATGTGCGGTAAAGGCCTGTCAATTTTTCAATGTAGTAATTGATAATGACTTCACTTTGAACAGTAGCTGACAAACGAAGTGTTTCAGCAGTTACGTATGGGTTACCATCACGGTCACCACCGATCCACATGCCCATTGTGATAGGTTTTGGATTTTCAAGGTCAATACCTTTTTCAGCGGCCAAACGTTTGTACTCTGACGTCAATTTAGTAATCGCTTGAATTAAGGATCCATTGTAATATTCCATTACATTGGTAATTTCATTTTTTACCTTAAGTTTTTTCTCACGAATGATGTCCGTTTGCATGATGATTTCAATGTAACGGCGTAAGTCAGTGTACCATTTGTCGCGGTTAACAACTCCTGCTTTCACATCACGGTATTTACGCAAAAGGTCGTGAATATGATTTGTTAATTCAAGAACCGTTTTACGTTGAACTTGTGTTGGGTGGGCAGTCAATACAGGTACAACATTTACATTTTCAAGGATTTCTTTAGAGTTTTCGCTTTCTGAAACCATGTCAACTGTCATAGAGAGCTTGCCAAGATAATCTTGATTTGTATTATTTTGGTAGTTGATTTCATAAGCAAAGTCAACGTCTTCAGAAATGTTGATTAAAAGTGGCAAAATTGAAAAATAACGAGACACAACAACCATCTCTTCGTTGGTTAACTGAGCTACTAATTCTTCAAGTTTGACGTATTCATCACTTGCTGACAATTCAACAATGTTTTGAATTTTAGCGAATACCTCATCACCAACCATCTGATGGGTTGTTTCATCGAGCAAGCTTTTTAAAACTTTGACTTCCTCGGTAATGATCGACTGGGTATCATTGTTCTCCAGTTTTTGGATTGTCACACTCTTCACTCCTTTTTTGTTCGGATTTTAATCCTTTATTACAAGCGTACTACTTAATCATACCACTTTTTACGGAAAATGTAACCCAATTTCTATAAATTGCACATTATTTTATATAATTTTCTGACTTTTTTAAACAACCTTCTTCACATTATTTCCTGACAAAGCTTGTTAGATGGGCAATGTCACCGCTTTACTAAAAAATTGATATTCCACAAAAATTTTTTTGAAAAAATTTTAACAGTTCTCTTTTTATTTCACTACTTTTTTCTGATATACTGAGTCATAATAAAGTTATAAGAAGAGGTAGAACATGGAATTAAAACAACGTTCAGAATTTCCTGAAAATGAACTTTGGGATCTAAGTGCCCTTTACCAAGACCGCGAAGATTTTTTACGAAGTATTGAAAAAACACTTGAGGATATCACACTTTTTAAAAAGAATTATCTAGATAATTTGAAAACCGTTGATGATTTCACTCGCGCCCTTTACGAAGTTGAACAAATCTACATCGAAATGAGCCACATCGACAACTATGCCTTTATGCCACAAACAACTGATTTTAGCAACGAAGAATTTGCTCAGATTGCTCAAGCTGGTGCAGATTTCTTTACCAAAGCTAACGTAGAACTCAGTTTCTTTGACACTGCTCTTGCTACTGCAGATTCTGAAATTCTAGATACTTTGGAAGCTAATCCGCATTTTAGCGCAGCCATCCGCCAAGCAAAAATTAAGAAAAGTCACTTCATCTCTCCAGAAGTTGAAAAAACACTGACCAACCTTGGTGAAGTTTTTAGCGCTCCGCAAGATATTTACACAAAAATGCGAGCTGGTGACTTCGCCATGGATGATTTTGAAGTAGAAGGTAAAGTTTACAAAAACTCTTTTGTTACTTATGAAAACTTCTATCAAAATCATGAAAATGCTGAAGTACGTGAAAAAGCCTTTCGTTCTTTCTCTGCCGGCCTTCGAAAACACCAAAATGCAGCAGCTAGCGCTTATCTCGCACAAGTTAAATCTGAAAAACTGATTTCTGACATGCGAGGCTATGATTCAGTCTTTGATTATCTCCTGGCTGAACAAGAAGTTGACTGTGACATGTTCAATCGCCAAATAGACCTTATCATGACTGAGTTTGCTCCAGTAGCCCAAAAATATTTGAAACACGTTGCTAAAGTCAACGGCATTGAGAAAATGACATTTGCGGATTGGAAACTTGATTTGGACGGCGAGTTAAATCCACAAATTACTATCGATGATGCTTATGATATAGTCATGAAATCTGTGGCACCTCTTGGTCAAGAATACGCAAATGAAGTCTCACGTTTCAGAAAAGAACGCTGGGTTGACTTTGCCGCAAATGCCAACAAAGATTCTGGCGGTTACGCTGCCGACCCATACAAAGTTCATCCTTACATCTTAATGAGTTGGACTGGTCGTATGTCTGATGTTTACACACTCATTCACGAAATCGGGCACTCTGGTCAATTTATCTTCTCTGACAATAACCAAAGTTACTTCAATACTCACATGTCAACTTACTACGTTGAAGCTCCATCAACCTTCAACGAACTACTTTTAAGTGATTATCTGGAAAAACAATTTGATAACCCACGTCAAAAACGTTTTGCACTTGCTCACCGCTTAACAGACACTTACTTCCACAATTTCATCACACACTTATTAGAAGCAGCCTTCCAACGTCGTGTTTACAGCTTAATTGAAGAAGGTAAGACTTTTGGTGCCGAACAACTTAACAGCATTATGAAAGACGTCCTAAGTCAATTCTGGGGTGATGCCATCGATATTGATGATGACGCTGCACTTACTTGGATGCGCCAAAGTCACTACTACATGGGACTTTATAGCTATACTTACTCTGCTGGTATGGTTATTTCAACTACAGGTTACCTTAACCTAAAACGTAATCGAGACGGTGACAAAGATTGGCTAAATTTCTTGAAATCTGGTGGTTCACGTACGCCACTTGACACTGCAAAATTAATCGGTGCTGATATCTCAACCGCTCAACCACTTCGTGATACCATCCAATTCTTGAGTGATACCGTCGACCAAATCATTACATACACAGAGGAGCTTAATCATGACTAATCTATACAACTTCACTGTCAAAGCCCAAGATGGATCAGACATTTCTCTTTCAAAATACCAAGGTAAAGTCCTTTTGGTGGTTAATACCGCAACTGGTTGTGGTCTAACGCCACAATACGAGGGCCTGCAAAAGATTTACGATAATTATCATGATAAAGGATTTGAAATTTTAGATTTTCCTTGTAACCAATTTATGAATCAGGCGCCGGGAACTGCTGATGAAATCAACACTTTTTGTACTTTAAATTATCACACAACATTTCCACGTTTTGCGAAAATCAATGTTAACGGAAAAGAAACTGATCCCCTATACAAATGGCTGAAAGACCAAAAGAAAGGTCCACTTGGCAAACGTATCGAATGGAACTTTGCGAAATTCCTTATTGACCAAAATGGAAATGTCGTCAAACGCTTTTCTGCAAAAACAGAACCTGAAACAATTGTTACAGAACTAGAAAGCCTTTTCAAATAACATACCCCAGAAAAGCTTATTGCAACGGCTTTACTGGCGTTACTGACTTTCGTGATGTCCATAGATAGTTTGTTAAAAAATATGACAATTTGGTTACAAAATGATCATTGTTTTGATTTTTGATTCTTTTTACGCTAAAATATGACTAATGAGAAGACGATTAAAACCAATTGTTGTTGTAGTTTTCTTCGCCCTGTGTGGGCTATTTCTCGTGATTGGTAAAGTTCACTCTGATAGCTTACGAAAGCAACAACTGGCTTCGGCTAAAGCTTCTATTCCAACTATGAGTAGCTCAAGCACGACACCTACCACTACATCAACTTCAGAAACTGATGAAGAATTTGTTCTTAATCCAATTATCGACGTTTCAGGTTGGCAACTACCAAATGAAATTGACTACGATACTTTATCTCAAAATATTTCTGGTGCTATCGTACGTGTCTATGGAGGGTCACAAATCAGTAAAGATAGCAACGCTGCCTATACAACTGGTATCGATAAATCGTTTAAGACACATATCAAAGAATTTCAAAAACGAGATGTGCCTGTAGCCGTCTACAGTTACGCCCTCGGCAAAAGCGTCAAAGAAATGAAAAACGAAGCAAGAACTTTCTATGAAAATGCTTCGCCATACAAACCTACTTTCTACTGGATTGACGTTGAGGAAGCAACTATGTCAGACATGAACAAAGGTGTACAGGCATTCTTAAGTGAATTAAAACGACTTGGAGCTGAGAAAGTAGGTATCTATATCGGTACTTATTTCATGACCGAGCAAGAAATTTCTGTCGACGGTTTTGATGCTGTATGGATTCCTGCTTATGGTTCAGACTCAGGTTACTACGATGCTGCTCCACAGACAGACTTGGATTACGATCTTCATCAATATACATCACAAGGTTACCTTGGCGGGTTTGATTCTGCTCTTGATTTGAACCAAATCGCCGTTACCAAAGATCGAAAAGAAACGTACGAAAAACTTTTCGGAAAAGCTGATAACAAATAAAGGACTAGCATTTTGATTTTGCTAGTCTTTTTATTTTTCTTTAAGCCAATCAAACTATAATTTAGACATGACAATAAAGAAACATCTCTCTCGGAGGAAACGACATCAAAAATCAGTTTACCTAAACATTTCTGTCTTAGTCATTTCCTCTGCTGCACTTATAATCATTTTTTCTAAACTATTCTTTTCGGGAATTATTACACACGCGCTTGATCAAGGCTTGGATTTGTCATCAGCTAGCAACTACACTACGTCTCAAACAGCCACTGTCTCAAACACTAAAGCTAATATTTACACAAAAAATGGCTCAAGCACCAGTCTTCCAAAAGATACCGAGTTATCTATCGATGCTTATTATTACAAAGCTAAAATCAATGAAAAAGAAGTTACCCTTGCAGAATTTGACATGAATGGTAAAACTTACTATATCGACACCAAAGATATTTCACTACAGCAAACAAACGCCATCAACCAATATATTGCTGGGACACTTACCTATTCACACAGCGAGATTACAGATAGTATTGAAAAGAGCTTTGAACAAAGCGCTTATAAAACCTCTGATGGTAAACCTCGTGGAATCATTATTCACGATACTGGCGTTGATAATTCAACTATCCAAAGTGAAGTGAACTATATGATTCAAAATTATGATGAAGAAGGCATTTTTGTCCATTCTTTCATCGACGATGCAACCATTCTTCGTATTGCTGATGAAAATTACGAAGCTCAAGGCGCTGGTGCCAAAGCCAATCCTTACTACATTCAATTTGAATTAACACATGAAACTTCACAAGACGGCTTTGCAAAGCAATTAGCCAATGCTGCTTATTACACGGCGTACATGCTAAAAAAATATGACCTTCCCGTAACACTTGGTCAAGAAAATGGAAGCGGAAGTATTTGGACACACGAAATGGTTAGCCAATATCTTGGTGGAACAGACCACGTTGATCCAACTGATTATTGGAGTGAAACTGGCTATTACTATTTTGGATGCGATTATGATGTTAATGACTTTGTTGAGCTCGTCCAAGCGTATTATAATACTCTTTAAAGGTGCAAACTTGTACCTTTTTATTTTTTTAGTAAAATAGAGAGTGAATAGACTGAAATAGAAAGATTGAGAGGAAAAATGGCAAAAAAAGCGAAATTAAAAAAGACTTTAGTCGACCAAATTTTAGATAAAGCAAAAATTGAACATGACAGCTTAGCCATCAATGCCTTAAAAGATGAGTTACCTGAAGGCGTTGAAAAATCAGATATTTTCAAAACTTTAGCGCTTAGTGGTGATAAAACTGGTCCTCTAATCGGAATCGTACAAATCACCGAACACCTTTCCGAAAAGAAATTGGCCAAAGTTTCTGGAAATAAAAAAGTCAGCATGATTCCACAAAAGAATCTTCAAAAAACAACTGGCTACATTCACGGCGCTAACAATCCTGTCGGCATCCACCAAAAACACAATTTCCCAATTTTCATTGATAATCGCGCTCTTGAAATGGGAACTATGATTGTCTCTGCTGGTGAAGTTGGACGCTCAATCCGCATCGATAGCCAAACGTTGGCAGATTTTGTCGATGCAAGTTTTGCTGATTTAATTGATGATTCACACCAATGATAGCTTAGATTGGACAGAAAAATGAAATTATATTTTGTAAGACATGGTAAAACACAATGGAATCTTGAAGGACGTTTTCAAGGTGCAAATGGTGACTCTCCACTCTTAGAAGAATCTGTTCGCGACCTCGAAAAATTAGGAGAGTATCTTCAAGATATTAAATTTGATGCTGTTTTCTCTAGTGACTTAAAACGTGCCAGTGACACCTGCAAAATCATCATGTCACGCAACAACTACCCAAAAGCCATTAGTTTTCAACCTGCACTTCGTGAATGGCATCTTGGAAAATTAGAAGGTAGCAAAATCGCAACTATGACTGATATTTATCCTAAACAAATGGATGCGTTCCGTCATAATCTTGCTAAATTTGACAACGAGATTTTCAATGCTGAATCTCTTTATCAGACAACAAAACGTGTAGAAGCTTTTATTCGTTCAATGAAAGGTCGCCCATTTCAACATGTCCTTTTAGTTGGACACGGCGCTAACTTCACTGCTTCTATTCGTAACTTACTTGGTTATGAACCAGCTGTTTTACGTTCTAATGGTGGTTTAGATAACGGCAGTGTCACTGTTCTTGAAACCTTTGATTTCAATCAATACACTTGTCTTAAATGGAACGATACATATTACAAGGAAAAATGATTTAAATAGCAAAAAGCCCTCCGTATGGAGAGCTTTTTATTATTTACTGTGTCTTGCGTATTTCATACGAAGAATTTTTTCTTGTTGTTTGTCCAAACGAAGTAGGATAACAACTTTATCGATACTCATGTTACTTTCTAGCAAACGTTCTGCTGCCATCATCAAACCGTTGTTAATTCCCATTTCAAGAATTGGGTTTTTCTTGTCATTAACGTCAAAGATGAATTTGTTATCTGGAAGGTCAAAGAGAACTTTAACAGCACCAAATAATTGTTCAAAGTTATCAATAGCAACGTCATAAACCGGTTTGATACCAGGTTTCAAGCTACGTCCACGGTGGTTAAACCACATTGAATGCCAGCCACCATTGAAGGCACCGACAACGTCGTTGTCGTAAGAATCTCCAACGTAAAGTGTTGTTGCAGGGTTCATGTCAAATTGCTCAGCAGCAAGGTTGAAAATTTCTTTTTCAGGTTTTTGGAACCCAGTTGCTTGGCTGACAAGAACACGTTTTGGATCAACGTAGTCATAAAGACCAAGTTTTTTAACTTTTTTCAATTGGTGTTCTGTTGGACCATTTGTGATAATTCCCATTGGAACGCCTTTTTCTTTAAGAAAATCAAGCGTCATGCGCATTTCGTCAAGCATTGTAATGTTTTCCAATTCTTCTTCGTAGATTTCTTGGAAATGCACGCCAGTTGCTTCATCGATTTCGCGATAACCAAATTCAAGCAATGTTTCTTTACAACGCCAGAAACGGAAATATTCAGTTGTCCATTCACCAGCCATAACACGTGGGAAGCCAACATCTGAATAATGACGGAAACGAATGTAAGCTTGATTGATTTTACTCATATCAAAATCAGGAAAACATTTCTCAACGGCAATGCGATAAGGTGCCTGTTGGTCATAAATCGTATCGTCAACATCAAAAACAATTGAAGTAATCATGAATCTCTTTTCTCTCTAAGTTATTTTTACCGTCACATATTATACTATTTTTTGCCTTTCTTTTCAATTAAAGCACGGAAAACACTTTCTTACTCCAAAGCCTGATTAAGGCAATAAAAATAAAGTGAATTCTAGCGCCATTTATGTTACAATAGGAAAGAATATATATTGGAGGAAAACATGTCAAACGAACACATCGAAGAATTAAACGACCAACAAATCGTGCGTCGTGAAAAAATGGCAGCTTTGGCTGAACAAGGCATCGATCCTTTCGGAACTCGATTTGAACGCACAGCTACTTCTGGTCAATTAAAAGAAAAATACTCTGACAAAACCAAAGAAGAATTACATGAAATTAACGAAACAGCTACTATAGCTGGTCGTCTTATGACTAAGCGTGGTAAAGGTAAAGTTGGTTTTGCTCATATCCAAGACCGCGACGGTCAAATCCAAATCTATGTCCGCAAAGATGCTGTTGGTGACGAAAACTATCAAATTTTCAAAAAAGCAGACCTCGGTGACTTCCTCGGTATCGAAGGTGAAGTTATGCGTACAGACATGGGTGAATTGACAATCAAAGCTACTCATCTTACTCACTTGTCTAAAGCGCTTCGTCCACTTCCAGAAAAATTCCATGGACTTACAGATGTTGAAACAAAATATCGTAAACGTTACCTTGACTTGATTTCAAACCGTGAAAGCTTTGAACGCTTTGTGACTCGTTCAAAAATCATCTCAGAAATTCGTCGTTACCTTGATGGACTTGGCTTCTTAGAAGTTGAAACTCCAGTTCTTCACAACGAAGCTGGTGGTGCTGCTGCTCGTCCATTCGTCACACACCACAACGCGCAAGATATGGACATGGTTCTTCGTATCGCAACTGAACTTCACTTGAAACGTCTTATCGTTGGTGGTATGGAAAAAGTTTACGAAATCGGACGTATCTTCCGTAACGAAGGTATGGATGCAACTCACAACCCTGAGTTCACATCTATCGAAGCTTACCTTGCTTATGCTGACTTCAAAGACATCATGGATTTGACAGAAGGTATCATCCAACACGTTTCAAAAGCTGTTAAAGGTGATGGTCCAATTTCATACCAAGGTACTGAAATTGCCATTGACAAACCATTTAAACGTGTTCACATGGTTGATGCTATCAAAGAAGTCACTGGTGTTAATTTCTGGCAAGAAATGACTCTTGAAGAAGCTCAAGCTATTGCCAAAGAGAAGAATGTTCCAGTTGAAAAACACTTCACTTCAGTTGGTCACATCATCAACGCTTTCTTCGAAGAATTTGTTGAAGAAACATTGATTCAACCAACATTCGTATACGGACACCCAGTTGAAGTATCTCCACTTGCTAAGAAAAACGCAGAAGATCCTCGCTTCACTGACCGTTTCGAACTCTTCATCATGACTAAAGAATACGGTAATGCCTTCACTGAGCTTAACGATCCAATTGACCAATTATCACGTTTCGAAGCTCAAGCTAAAGCTAAAGAACTTGGTGATGACGAAGCGACTGGTATCGACTACGACTACATCGAAGCCCTTGAATACGGTATGCCACCAACAGGGGGACTTGGTATCGGTATCGACCGTCTTGTCATGCTCCTTACAGATACAACAACAATCCGCGACGTCTTGTTGTTCCCTACAATGAAATAATTTAGATTAAAAACGTTGATAAATCAACGTTTTTAGTTTATAAAGAACAAAACTTACGACAATAAAAACGAAGTTAGATATCTTCTTGCATAAAAAACGAATATCTTACCTAGAAAATCATTCTAGGTAAGATATTCGTTTTTTAATATATGTTCAAGTATCAAACTATCTGAAAAATAATCATTCAGAATTTCTTCACTATCTAGACAATTTAAATTTTATTTGTATCAATTACACGTTTATATATTTTCACTTTATGTTCAAAAGATTCCTGTCCACCTTCAAGGTAATTTACAATATGTTTTTTTATTGTATCTTCACCCGGATATCCACATTTTTTAACCCATCCGTGTTCACCATCAGATTCCATCAAAATAACTAAGTCAGACATTGCATTTGTCACTATTGTAGCATTATGAGTCGCTATAATAATCTGACGTTTGTCCTTCACATCCCGTAACACTTGTACTAAATTATTATAAATATACCGTGAATCCAAATTATCTTCTGGCTGGTCTATAAGTAATGGCCGATTATCGTTTGTAAATTCTGAATATGCAAGAATAAAATCAAGCATTGCTACCACCTTCTGCCCTAAGCTTAGATTCATTACTTCTTTAAAAATTACTTTTTCATTTCCATCTGTCACTTTAGAATTGATATTAAATTCTAGAGATAATTTTTCACAACCATTATATACATCTTCCAAATATTTTTGAACTAAACTGATATCCAAATCATTCCAAAGTTTAAAAATCTCATTCAACAATGTATCATCTACTTCTTTAAGATCAACATCATAAGACAAACTACTGTCCTTAGCAAATTTTTTAATAGAATTTTCACCTTCAAGATTTCTATTATTTAATAAATTTACAAAAGTCTTAAAATCGTTTCTTTCAAAAATCATCGCAAAATATTCGATAACTTCTCCATTTGTTAAACGATATCCTTTAAAAGAATTGTCTAAATTCTTTCTGTTGAGTATATGAAATTTTCAACTTTTCTGACTGAGTATCATTAAATAAACTTATACAAGATAATATATCATTTTTCTGTTTTTCTAATCGCTTCTCTTCATTTGACATAAAAGATAAAATTTCATCAATTGAAGAGATTTGGCTAGAAGTTTGATATTTTTTTATATTATTATCTTTAGAAATTACCTCAAATAAATAGTCACTTATTCTATCATCACTAGCAATATTTACAAGTTGATTTACCGAATACCTATTATCAAACATTTGATCGATTATTTTATATTTTTGAGTTTTATTAAGTTTAATGAGGTTTGATTTTTTTTGAACCTCATATATTGATAAATACTTATCCTTAATTTTCTCCTTTAAACGATTTTCATAATACCAATACTTCGAGGTAGCTTTTGTTTTTACTCCATAGACTTCGTATATATCTTCTCCTTTTTTCTGAGTGGGTAAATTAAGTTCAACAATATATTCTTTTGATAACATCTCATACAAAATATATACTCTGGAATGAATAGATAAAAATTCAAACTTTTGTTTCGTATCTGCTTTTTGTGATAATACTAATTGAATCAAATCTAAAATGGTACTCTTTCCAGTTCCTCTTCCTCCAATTAAGCAATTTAAGGAATCTGAAAATTTTATTACAAAATCCAAGTTTTCCATTTGTAAATAAGAATTTTCAAGAGCAGGTATATAAATTCCACGTATTGTTTTAGTCTTGTTATTTTCTGGATTCTTTAGTTCAACTGATATATCATATTCAGATAATGCTTCTCGAAGCTGTTCATAAGTCCTTTTACTAAATTTTATCCACATTGAATTTATCGAATGATTTTCAATATAATGAGAGTCATTATCAAGAACAAAAAATAGTATAGTACTTTTCTTAAAAAAATCTGTAAAATAGCTATTAACGCTAGTTATTTTCTCAGGGTTCGATACACCAATAATTTTAGTATAAGCTGCAGAGAAGAGTCGTTTCTTATATGCAATTGAAAAATGTTTATTTTTAAATACATCTGAACTATTAATATGGGCTATGTATGCAAGACAATCTTCACGTATAAATGTGTCTAATACTTCTAGACTTGACTTAAAAGATTCCTCCTTAACACTCATTAAATTATCGCCAAGCCAGCCTTGTATGAATTCAAATTTACTATCTGGAAAAGCTATCAAAACATGCACTCTATCCGCACAAGAAATTTCAACTCCATTTATTACCTCAATATACTCTTTATCTTTATTTTGAGGTAAGTTAGATACTAACTTAATGGCCTTCTTTATTTTTTTTATACCTAAAGTAGTGTTGTGATCTGATACTACAACTACTGATATATTTTCATTATAAAGACTCTGAGCAACTGTTAAAAATGAAATTTTCTCTTTTCCATTTTTGAAACCGTCATCGCTATAATTTTCATACAAAATACTATCGCCTTTAGATGTCTGAAAAAATTCACCTGGAAATATTTCCCGTTTTTTCACTTCTTCCATATAATCATTAATTGTTAAGCCATTCCATTCACTCTCCGATAACTTTTCCCATTTTTTAAATAATCTATAATCATGAGATTCTGGAGTATGCACGTGAAATAAGGTCTTACGATAACTTCCAAATTTATCTTTTTCGCCCCTAATTTTGTCATATGCTCGTTTCGCTTCTAAATTAGCTATTTCCTTCATCTATTCTCTCTTTTTAAGTCAAATTTATTTTACTTTATTAACTTTGAAATACTTTTCAAAATAATACCATCGACAGCAGAATATCATTAATTGTCAAATTCTAAAATCAGATAATATAATTCTTAATTGTATTTTATCTTCCTAAAAACGTACAAAATTGTTCGCTTATCGCAAATATAATTACTATACTATAAGCACCTCACCATTCTAATACTTCTAATCATCTTTTTCAATACTCTAATTATCTAAAAATTAGATTTTTTACATCAAAAACCACCTACGTTATGTAGGTGGTTTCGTTATACTCTATTCCCCATCACTCTTTTACTTTTTTATCTGCAAAATAGGCTAGTGGTGTTGTGAGGAGGACAATTAGAGAACCGATAACAAATACTTGGTCAAAGGCTTGGCTAAGATTTTTATTTTTAGAGTCTTTTATTTGGTTGAAAGTATCGGTTAATTCTTCTTTTTGAGCTAGTAATTGGATGGCTAGACCGAGTTGCGTTTGCCCTTGAGCCAAAGGTAAAAAGGCTGAGTTTAATTGTTGTGGAAGATTTGCAACAACTTTTTCGGTACCTGCTACTAATTGACTATTTGCATCATAGAGCTTACGGTAATCACTATCTTTTTTAGGAAGTGGAAGATTATCTGTTTCTTTGGCGACAGCTTTTATCTTCTTAATCATTTTATGCTGCTTGCTAGAAGCATCAGTAGTGTTTTTACTTGATTTGAAGGTTTGTTTGATTTCAGATTTTGCAACTTTTTTCACTGAATCAGATAACTGGTGTTTATCGATTTGAGCATAGGCATCATGTCTGATATTATCTTTGGCGGTGTTAATATCAGCATTCAAAATAGTTACCAACAAAGCCATGCCAATCGCTTGTCCGATATATCTTGAGGCATTAACAATCCCAGAACCAATTCCTGCTTTAGTAACAGGAAGGTATTTTACAGAAGCAGTCAAAGCCATGGCCATAAAGCCTAAACCAAGACCGATGATAACATTACAACAAATGATAATACTTTTTGAAGTTCCATAATGAACTAAACTTAGCATAAAGAGCCCGCCAGCTGTAATAAACATCCCAATGCAAACAAGGAGTTTAGCTGAAATTTTTTGATACATTTTTGTTGCCAGTGGCATTCCGACAACAATGGCTAAAGAAGCTGGGACAATAAGATAAGCTGAATGAAGGGCACTATAGTTGCGAACATTTTGAAGGAAGTAATTCAAAATCAATGACGGAACAATAATCGCAAAGCCAAAAATCATGTAAATGATGCTTGAAGCTGTGAAGGTCTTTTCCTTAAATAAAGACAATTCAATAATTGGTGATTTTACTTTTCCTTCTACAACAATTAATAAAATGAATCCAATAATGCTAATGGCAAAGCTTGATAGGATAATCGTAGATGTCCAACCATACTCTCTACCTTCTAAAAGACCAAAGGTTAAACCACCTAGAGTACATGTTAAAAATAACATCCCGAACCAGTCAATCTCTTTAGCAATACTGAAATCGTAAGATTCCTCATTTCCCCAAAGGATCAATAAAAAGGCAAGAATGGCGATTGGAACATTGATTCCAAAAATCCAGTGATACGTTGTCCAATGGATGATTAAACCACCAATTACGGGACCGCTAGCTGCAGCTAAAGCACTGAAGGCTCCCATAACAGCAGTCACTTTACTAGTACTTGATTTTCCAAAAAGTGCAATCCCCATTGGTAAAACAATCGGTGTCAAAATAGCCCCACCAATTCCTTGGAAAAAGCGGTAGACGATTAGCAAACTTAGAGAACTTGCTGTCATACAGACAAAAGAAAAAACACCAAATAAAGCAACACCAATCAGCATCACTAATCTGCGACCATATAAATCAGCTAACTTTGAAGCTGTGATAATGAAAACAGCCATTGCCAAAACATAAATCGTTGAAACCCAGCTCGTATCCGTTAAGCTAGAATCCAAATCCTTCATGATATCTGGCAAAGCAATATTAACAATGGTAGCATCCAAAGCTCCCATAAACATGGCAAGAACCAATCCAATAAAACCAAAAGATTTTCTAATCTTTGACATACATCTATCCTTTCATCATGAAAACTTGTCCCCATTAAGATAAGTAAAGGAACAAGTTGAACTATCATCGCTTAACGCTTTGATAATTCATGAAAATAGCATATAATATTGTTAACCAATTAACCATTACACATCTTAAAAATATGTTTAAATAAGAAAAATATGACTAATATTCGAAAAACTAACAGTGTTGAAAACTTAAAAGAAGCTCTTATTGAGCTCCTTCTTGAAAAGAATTATTCAGAAATTAACGTTTCTGACATTGCGAAAAAAGCTGGTGTTAGCCGAGGAACCTTTTATCAGCATTTTCTTGATAAAGACGACCTTGCCACTACAATTGGTGAAAAGACATCTCAAAAATTTAGAACTATTTTATCCAAAGGAAACCTTGATAAACCAGATAAAATCCTTGAAAGCCTTGAATGCATTAAAACAGATGCCAAGCACTTTAAAGCGATTTTCCAAGCACCACATGTGCAATTCTCTAAAACGGTTCGCGTATTGCTAGAAGATTTGATTACTAGTAATGTGAATCTCAAAAATCGAATCAAGCAAAAAACTAAAATTTCTGATGATTTAGTTATTCAAGCCTTCTGTGCCTCTTTTGAGCGAATCATTTCTGCATGGATTGAAAGTGATTTTCAAAAAGGCCCAAAAGAAATCAGCGAAATTATCGTCAAAACAGAAAAATTATTTTTATAGAAAGTCCCACATAGTAAATATGGGGACTTTTCTATTTTCCAAAATGCAATTATCTAAAATCAAAATACTATTTTTAAAATCATTAAAATATTTTTTATATTGACAAAATAATATAAAAAGCTATAATTATAGCAACGAAAGGAAGATTTGTGATGTTAAGAAAATACAAGGATTTTAATCATTTATTTTTGGGGCGTCTTATCAGCAATTGCGGAGACTCAATTTACACCATTGTATTATCATGGTATGTGTTAGAAACAACCAATAGTGCTTGGTATGTCGGATTATTAAACTTTTTAATCTTCATTCCAAATACCTTCTCTTTTATTTTTGGTAAAAAAATTGATTCTTCACCTAAAAAAGCTTTATTAGTATTTCTAGAATTTGCTCAATTGTTAGCTGTTCTAGGAATTATTTTAGGAATCACTTTAAGAAGTACAAATACTAATCTTAGTTTAGCCATTATCTTTATCGCTGTTTTTCTAGCTTCAACAGTTGGTCTTAACACTTATACTGTCCAAGATGCTTTAGTTCCTAAAATTGTTTCCACTAAAGATTTAGCAAAAGCAGAAATGTATATGTCTGTAGCCTACAATGGTACGGAATATGTCTTTACCGCTATCAGTGGTTTCTTACTTTCTATTTTGAGCTACATTCCACTGCTATTAATCGATGTTTTAACGTTTTTAAGTTCGATTTTACTATTTCGAAAAATAAGTTTTAAAGAAAAAATTGAAAACACAAGTGAACAAACAGGCTTGTTAAGTGGCTTACATTTTATCTGGAAAAATAAAGTCGTATTCTCCATTACGTTAGGCGGTGCAATTTCCAATTTTCTTTTTGGAGGTTTTAACGTTTATCAATTATTAATTGCAAAAGATGTTGGGAATTCAACATTTTATGGTCTGTTGGTTTCTGCTTGTGCTGTTGGAACCTTGTTAGGAACAACGGTTGCTGCTAATTTTGTATTAAAAAAACTTAATTTAGGTAAAGCTTTTTGGATTGCTACTGCTATTTTTGGTATAGGAATTGGTTCCTCAGCAATGGTACATAGTCGTTTTGTGTTATTATTGATTTGGTTTGTTTCATGTCTGTTCCTAGGTGTCACTCATGTTGCTCAAAAGCCTATTTTACAGACTGAAATTCCAACTGAAAACCTTGGAGAAGTTTTTAGCGCTTTTTACACGGTGACAATTCCAACTCTTGCGATTGGTTCATTAGTTTTTGGCTACATTGCTAAATTTTTGACATGGCGACTATTTCTTGTATTATTTACATTTTCATTTCTTTTAGTTAGCTTACTTTATTTTTCAAATCAAAAACTAAGAGAATACGCTATTTCTTAACGGAGAGATTATGATAACTGATATTGCAACATTGATAAAAAATAAACGTAAAGAAAAAGGTTTAACTCAAAAAGAACTAGCTGACGGTATCTGCGTGCAGGGTGTCATCAGTAAAATAGAAAAAGGCGAAACAACGCCATCTGTGGATTTGTTTTTTAAAATCGTTAAAAGACTTGATATTGATATATCGACTGTTTCTAAAATTTTTGACTTAAATAATGTATCCCACCAAAACTTGGTTTATTCTGATAAAGTTAAGCAACTACTTTACATGAGAGACTATGAAACTTTAAGTTATCTCTTAAAAACATTAAATAGACTCAATATGACAGTAGAAGAAACTCTTTACTATGATTGGTTACTTGCAATTACTAATTACATGACAAAACAGGATACGTTATCAGAGACAATTCAACAATTGAAAAAACTCTTACCTCAAACCAAAGGTAAATATCTTCAACTTTATTTAAAAGTAGTATCCGCTATTGCAAGTATTTATAGTGATAACCATGAGGATGAAGTAGCTTTACAATATTTTGAATCTATTATCAATGACTATAAAGCTAGCGATGATTTTCGAGATCGAGTTACTTTTCTATACAGTATTTCTCGTGCTTATTTCATAGAAGAAGATTTGGACAAGTCTTTGATGCATATTACAAAAGCTCTTGATGAGATTTTGGAAGAAAAATCAATATATTTATTGGGTGATTCTCTGTTGATGAAAGCTTATATTTTAGATAAAACAAAAATATATGATGAGGCTCAAAAATACTGTCGTAACGCGATTGCAATTTTCGAATTGGAAAATAAAGAGTTACTCAAAAATATGGCACAGAAATTATTAATAGATATTGAAGTTAAACAAAAAAACGTGTAACAATCTCTGTTACACGTTTTTTCATTCCTTCTCAGCCCTTCAACTCACTAATATCATCAATCACTTTGGCGTTCATGGTGTTAAGAGTATGAACTTCATCTTTAGTGTATGGGAAAGTATTAAGCAAGATACCATCGATGCCTGCTGCTTGTGCGATTGCCATATCGCTAGTGAAGTCGTTGCCGACCATGACCGTTTCTTCTGGATTGAGGTTGTTTTCACTTAAAACTAGATTCATAAAATCAACTTGTGGTTTTTTCATTTTATGATCTGACGAGATATAAATCTTGTCTAAAAAATCTCGACAACCTGTCATTTCAATTTCTGCCTGAGTGAATGCTCGCTGAGCGTTTGAAAGTAAAATAACTGTCGCTCCTGCTTCTTTAAGTGCCTTTAAAGTGACTAAAGTATTTTTATAGACTTGCAATTTTTTACGCGACAACATTCTAAAAGTTTGAGCAATGAGATTCCCCCAAGTTTCTAAATCTAAAATAATACTGTCGGTCGCGTGTTTGTGAGGGGCTTCTAGCATGAGTTCGATAAAGATAACAACCAAATCAACTTCAACATGTTGCCAAGGATAGTGTTTGCGAAGCTTTTCTTCTTGACGTTTGATGAGTTCATCATAATTAGCTTTTAGCTCTATAGCTGAATAATCCGCACCATATGCTGCGTAAAGAGAAGCCATTTGTTGCCAAAGCATCATATCTTCTTCATCAGTTACGATATCGACTAGCGTTCCATAAAAATCAAAAATATAATTCTGATACTGCAAATTTGCCATTTTTCCTCACCTAAAAATATTATGATTACGTTTACAAGGGCTATTATAAAAGAAAAACAATGATTTGACTAGTCTAAATAATAAAAATTGGCAATCATTTCTCAACAACTGCCAACTCCTTATTTTCTAAATTAGCCGCGGAAAGCATCCAAAATGATTTTGAATTCGTCATTTGTGAGCGTAATGCCTTTACCCATTTTACTGTGGTCTGGGCTCCATGAACGAATGTCAAATTTTGGTTCAGCACCATTAAAGCTAACACGGTTCAATTCTTTTGTCCAACCTTTATCACTTTCTGATAGGGTAAGTAAGTGTTCAACGATTTCAAATTTAAATTCTGACATAATGATATCCTCCTACTTAATATATTCGTAAAAAATCTCTAAACTTTTGATTATTTATTTTTTTTCTTAAAAGGTGTATAATCATTTTATCAATTTTTAGGATAAATGACTATGAAAAATATTATCAAGCAATTTAAAAAGCAAGCACAAGCCTATATTGACTTTCGTGCACCACAAACACCAGAGATTAATCTAAAATCTAACAAAATCATTACAATTATCAAGGAAGCTCAGGAAAAACACTTAGCTCTTCATGCCATCTATGACGACGAAAGTTTTACAGGCGACTTGGTTAAATACGATGCCAAAAATAGCAAATTAATTCTGAAGAACTTTCAAAAGAATATTTCAACCATTATTCCTATCGATGACATTAAACGCTTGAGTCTTGTCCCACCAACAGTTAGAAAATCTCAACTTCAAAATCTTAACAAAAAATGAACGACCGAAACAAAAATGTTTTTAAGTCGTTCATTTTTTATTATTACTGCATTAATTATGCTCGAACTGTTTTGCTTGAGCCATCATTTTTATAAAGGTTAACTAGACCTTCTTTGCAAGCACGAATCATATCTCCAGGCTGAACGGCTTGTGGGACAGTGATTGTTAACAATTCCATTGGGTTTGGAGCGCGGTCAATTTTATTGCCATCAGCATCGTGCAAGTCTTTGATTGTTGTTTCAAAGTGACGAAGACCTGGACCGTAAAATTCGACCTTATCTCCTTCGAGGATAACGTTACGTTGACGGATTGTTGCTGTCATTGTGTTTTCATCAAAGGCAATAACTTCTCCGACAAATTTATATTGTGGTATTTTACGACGAGCGCCAAAGAGTTGCTCGTTTTCTGTTGGTGTTTGGTAGTAGAAACCAGTTGCCAATTCACGTTGGGCAACTTTCCAAAGCTCATCAAGCAATTCACCTTTGATTGCTTCAAATTTTGCTGGACTTTCTAGGTAAGCATCAACAGCTGCGCGGTAGCAGTTTGTCACTGTTGAAACATAGTGAATTGATTTCATACGACCTTCAATCTTGAAGCTATCAACACCATTATCAATCAAATCTGGCAAGTGTTCAATCATACACATGTCAACTGATGACATTGAAAATGGTTCTGGAATTTCACCTTCAAGGCTCTTGCGTTCTTGACCAAATGGCATATCGTAAAGGTCATATTTCCAACGACAAGATTGTGAACAACCACCACGGTTGGCATCACGGTGACTCATATGGTTAGAAAGGACACAACGTCCTGAGTAACCTATACACATAGCTCCATGAACGAAAGCTTCAATTTCAAGTGATGTGTGTTTGCGGATTTCTGCGATTTCAGCAACACCGACTTCACGCGCTAAAACAACACGTGTCACACCAATTTCTTCCCAGAAAGCAAAAGCTTCATAGTTAGTTGTAGAAGCTTGTGTAGACACATGGACTTCTAAACCTGGTGCTTCAGTTAAACAAATAGTAATCATGGCTGGGTCTGATACGATAACAGCATCTAAGCCCATGTCACGAAGTTGACGGAACCACTCTCCTGCACCGACTTCGTTTCCTTCGTGAGTAACCATGTTGGCTGCGACGTGCACGCGAGCACCACGAGCATGGGCATAATTAATCCCTTCTTGCAATTCTTCCATAGAGAAGTTACCAGCACGGCTACGAAGACCGTATTGTTGACCACCTACAAAGACTGCATCTGCTCCATAATCAACAGCGACTTTTAATTTTTCAAGTGTTCCAGCAGGTGCTAAAACCTCTGGACGTTTAAACGTATTTTTTGACATTATAATCTTCCTATTTTCAAGATAGTAAAAATGATTTTTGATAAAAGCTAAGCTTTATCCATTTAACTTTGTTTTTTTGCTTATCATGCCCTGAAATAGTAACTCAATCATGATAAAGCAGCGATTTGCGTGAACTTATTTCACTTCTTCTGGATCAAATTCGTAGAATCCAGTTCCAAGCGTACGACCTTTTGGATGTAATTTACGGATTTCTTCATCAAACAAGAAGGCTTGATCTGATGTAAATTCTCCAGCTTCCATCAATTCTTTTGTTTTCACAAAGATTTTTGCGATTTCAACAAAATCATGACCAGGACAATAAAGCCCTTCTAATTTCCAATGAGTGTAGTTATGCTCTACCAATTCTGTTAATTTTGGCATCATATCAAGGTCATCGGTATCAAAGATGTGTGTCCCGTGTTTGTCTTCATAAATAGAGTAGTGAGTGTCTTTATCACTTGGTTCAGCAAGGAAAAGACCACGTTCACGTGTTTTTTCATCATCGATGTGTGTAAAATTATAATAATTTTGCAACAACGGACGTTTTGAATGATGAATAACAGTTGCTCCGTAAACAAGCACTTCAGCTGGGTAACGAAGGTTTTCTGACATTTTGAATAATTCTTCTGATGGAATTTCGCGAGCTAAAACTGTTTCACTGGCACCGTGATCACCCCAGAAATTCACTTGACGACTTGATGTCACGAAAACTGATGCATCGTAAATCATCTTGAAGTTGTAGCCTTCATGTTTGTTGATGTGGAAAAGACCAGCATCACAAGCCACAACATAATCTGCTTTGATTTCTTTCAAGAAATCAAGGTATGGTCGAACGGCATTAATCATGTCTTGGTGCAACAAAGCATTGCAAGCAACACTCAATTCTTTACCAGCATCATGAACCAATGTCGCAATTTCACGAAGTTCATCGTAAGTGAAATTGTGCGGTAAACGCAAACCATAATTTTTTTCACCCACATAAATGCGGTCAACACCTGCTTCTAAGAGCTCTTTAACTTGCTCAATAGACTCAGCTGTCGCAGTAATAATTATTTTTTCCATAACGTTTTAATTATACCACTCCTATAACAATTCGTCACAGATCTCCTCAGAATCCTATTGTTATAGCTTTCTAAAGTATTTTAAGTAAGCTTCAGAATGAGCAAAACTTTATGAGAGGAGAGGCTCAAAAAGAAATCCTCATTTTGAAACAAAAAAGAGGAACAACTATTTTAAACATATTTTTAGGCAAGAGTCAAGGTCTTTTTTAAAAAAAGGTGACAAATTCATTAATTTGTGGTATCATATCAGTTGAATTAGAGGAGAGGGATTATGTCAACACCGTTAAAGCAACATAAAGACCTTGAAGAGCAACATCTTCAAGAAAACGATACCCCTAAATTTTACGAATTTCAGGAAATTAATCACAGAAGCGCTAAGCTCAAGGAACTCATGTTCTTTGCCCGTATCGCTTTATTTAGTGTTTCTACAGTTGTGGTATCTTTCTTTTTACTAGTCTTGAATCTAGCTCCAATCTGGGCTTTCCTATTTGCCTCTCTCATTAGCCTAGCAATTACTTCAGCTATTTCAAGTATTATTTGGTCACTAAGACATTGATAAACAAAACTCCCATTACTGGGAGTTTTTTAATTATTGTCATCATGACAATAAAAAAGGCTGAGACAAAATGCTCAGCCTTTTCTATTATTCTTTAGTATCTTCTTCTGATTTTTCAGATTCAGTTTTTGTTTCATTAGATGGTGTTTCATCTTTTGCTGTGTAGTCAATGATAATATCAGCAACTTCAGCTTCTGTATCTTCTTTCACATCTTCTGCTTCATCAACAGCATCAGACACTTTTGAAGTGAATTCTGATACTTTTTCAGATGCATAATCAGCAGCAGCTTGTCCTTTTTCTTTGACTACTTCAAGAAATTCATCAGTTGTTAATTCACCTGATTCAAATTTTTGTTTGTAGTCATTGAATGTATCGACTGCCAAGTCAGTATATTCTGTTGCCTTATCTTTTGCTTTTTGATGGTATTCAGAAGGATTTTCTTTATAAGCTTGATATGCTTTGGTTGCTTTTTTCTGTAATTCTTTACCTTTTTCGGTAGATAGGAAATAGGCAGCAGCAGCACCTGAGGCAACACCGATAATCACATTTTTCAATAATTTACTCATGCTTTTTCTCCTTTTTTAAAATTTTTGAGGTAACTTTACCAACAGCAAAAGCTGCACTAGCTTTACCAACATTTGATGTCGCTTGAGAAGCTTTTTGAGATAAGTGTCGAGCTTGAGCATTCAAGTCAGAAACTGTCTCTGAAAGATCAGCGACCGCCACAAACAAAGGATCAATTGTTGAAACCTTGCCATTGACATCTTCTACTAAAACATTTGCTTTAGCTAGGATTTCATTAGCTTGGTGAAGTGATACATTAACATCACTAGTCAACACTTTAATCGTTTGTTTTGATTCCTCAATAGTCTCATTAACAACATCAACTGTTTTATATAGTTTAACACCAATTGGTACAAAAACGCCAACCAAAACTGCAAAAGCAATGGCTAAAATTAATAGAGCTACTTCTAACATCTTATCTCCTATCTACAAAACACCTATTCTTGATAGTATGGAATGTCTTTTTGCTTTCTTCTCCATACAATCATCACTAAACCAACCAAGATTAATATCGCTGACAACCATTGTGACACGCGCATGCCAAGGAACATCAAACTGTCAGTTCGCATCCCCTCAATCACAAAACGTCCAAAACCATACCAAATCAAATAAAAGAATGTCACTTCACCTCGTTTTAAGAAGTGTGGACGATGTCTTACGCTCATAATAATGATAAAACCAAGTAAGTTCCATAGCGACTCATATAAGAAAGTCGGAACCCGATAACTACCATCAATGTACATCTGATTCTTAATAAAATCTGGTAAGTAATTGAGGCTTTTAACAGCTTTACCGTAAGCTTCTTGATTGACAAAGTTTCCCCAACGACCAATAGCTTGCGCAATCATAACCCCAGGAGCAGCAATATCCAAAAAGTCAAGCGGGTTAATCGCATGGTAGTAAGAAAAGATAAATAGAACAATCGCTCCAGTAATCAATCCACCATAAATGGCTAAACCACCATGCCATATCGCAAAAATCTCTGTCCAAGGTTGGCTAGTGTAATACTGCCAATCAAAGATAACATAATACAATCTAGCTCCGATAATAGCTAAAGGAAAAGCAACCAAGATAAAATCTAAGATATCATCAGGAATAATCTTTCGACGAGGGGCTTCTTTCATGGCCAAGTAAACAGCAAGAAGCATACCTGACACAATGAAAAGAGCGTACCAACGAATAGCAAACGGACCAATTTGAATCGCAATCGGATTAATCATTAATTTTCCTCATTCTTGGTAATTAATTGTGTCAAACGTTCTTCAAATGTCTTAGTAGCATCAAATCCCATTTGTTTAGCACGATAGTTCATAGCAGCTGCTTCGATAACAACAGACATGTTTCGACCAGTTTGAACTGGGATGCGAAGACGTGGGATTTTAACACCTGACAATTCAAGTTCTTCATTACCATTTCCAAGACGGTCAAAGACTTTTCCTGATTCAAAGTTTTCAAGATAGATAGCCAATTGAACTTGTGAAGAATCCTTAACAGCACTCGCACCGTAAAGACTCATCACATCAATAATCCCAACACCACGGATTTCTAGCAAATGACGTAGAATCTCAGCAGGTTCACCCCAAAGTGTTTCTTCATCTTTAGCAAAAACATCCACACGGTCATCAGCCACAAGACGGTGACCACGTTTAACTAACTCAAGACCAGTTTCACTTTTACCAATACCAGAATCACCTTGGATCAAAACCCCCATGCCATATATATCCATTAGAACCCCATGAACACTAGTACGTTCTGCCAAACAAGAATCTAGATACCATGACATTTCACCAGATAAGCGACTAGTTGGCACATGACTTTGTAAAATAGCAATGCCTTTTTCCTTAGCAGCAGTAATCATTTCTTCTGGAATGGCCAAATTACGTGCCACAATAAGGGCTGGTGTTTCTGGCTTTATCATTTCTCTCAAAACATGACGACGATTATGTGAGGTCATTTTTGTGAGATAAGACCACTCTTTCATTCCCAAAAGTTGCAAACGCTCTGGTGAATAATAATCAAAATAGCCAGTCATTTCAAGACCTGGACGTGAAATATCTGACGTTGTAATCTCTTTTGATAATAAGTCATCATCACCGTAGATAACATCAAGTTTTACCTTGTCTACTAACATTTTTACAGTAACTGACATGTCTCATACCATGAACTTTTTACAAAAAATGTAAATGAATTGAAAACATCAAAAATAGGGAACTAGTCCATTTTCAATGATTTAACAATTCTGTTCAATCCTTTTCCTCTTTTTTCATTATTATATCATAATCATGCTAAAAAGTAAGCGCTCACGCAGGGTTTTCAAAGATTAATTATTAGCCACTACGTTCACGAAATAATAAAAAAGGCTTAGAAATTTCCAAACCTTTTCTTGTTTCTTAAGACTGCAATAAGTTCCTGTTATACTTATCTAGTCTTTTTGACTGCAACATTAAAAACTCAATCTGTCAGTGATTACCAGAACCAGCCGTCATTGTCATCGTCATCATCGACAACTTCAGCATCCTTTCTTCTACGCGGACCAGTACCATATTGATCACGTGTAATATCTTCTTTGTAAGGAAGAAAAATTGCTAAGAGGATGTAAAGCACAATGCCAAAACCATAAAAGTACATTAACAATGCTGCCAGGACACGTGTTAACGGTAAATCCCAGCCAAACTTATCAGCAATTCCGGCACAAACACCACAAACCAGTTTATTTTTTCGCTGTTTATAAAGAGCTGATTTCACCATTATCCCTTCCTTCTTTTACTATAACTATTATACCTAATCCCTTCTAAAATAAAATCAGCCTTACGACTGATTTTTAGAAGCAGGATTTTTTTCAAAAAAACTTGTCTCTTCTACTTTGATTAATTTTCCGTGACAACGGCCACAGCGGTATTTTTGGGTATTAACGCGACGTTTTCTGTGATAATTTTGTCCACATTTTTGACATTTATAATAATGAAAATGCTCATTTCTTGTCATTGATGGAGCATAGCGAAGACCATCTACTTTTTGCAGTAACTGCTTGAAATCCGCATCAGTATGCTTGTAGCCTTTTCCTTCAAAGTATAGATGATAGTGACATAGTTCATGCCGAACAATTTTTCGGAAAATATCACTTCCAAATGTCTCAAATATCTTGGGATTAAAATCAAGATGACCATCAGCAGGAAAAAATCGACCGCCAGTTGTCCGTAAACGACTATTCCAAACAGCTATATGACGGAATTCTTTGCCA
Organism: Streptococcus vicugnae; assembly: GCF_016461705.1. Lineage (GTDB taxonomy): Bacteria > Bacillota > Bacilli > Lactobacillales > Streptococcaceae > Streptococcus > Streptococcus vicugnae. The sequence continues at coordinate 275,830 of NZ_JAEMHW010000001.1, forward strand.
AAATCTTCTAGTGATACTCTTTTGACGTAATCAGTTAAATTCACGTAAATCTACCAATGAAAGATTAATTTTTTCACGCTCTTTATCAATTTTTGAAACCCAAACTGTCACCACATCCCCAACTGAAACAACTTGGCTAGGGTGTTTAACAAAAGATTTACTCATTTGTGAAATGTGAATCAAGCCATCATCGTGAAGCCCAATATCAACAAAAGCTCCAAAGTCGACGACATTTCGGACAGTTCCTTCAAGTTTTTGACCAATTTCAAGGTCTGAAATATCAAGCACATCTTGACGAAGAACTGGCGCTTCAAAATCATCACGTAAGTCACGACCGGGTTTTAGAAGATCAGCAATAATATCTTTCAACGTTTCTTGTCCGATATTAATAGTTTCAGCCATTTCTTCAATAGAAACAGCTTGTAATTTTGCTTTAGCCGAATCATCCAAGTCAGTAATCCCTAATTCTTTCAACAAGCGTTCAACAGCTTTATACGACTCTGGGTGAACTCCTGTATTATCAAGAATATTTTCAGCTCCAGGAATACGCAAGAAACCTGCGGCTTGCTCAAAAGCCTTAGCTCCCAAGCGAGGAACTTTCTTAATTTCTTCACGTGAAGTGATACGGCCATTTTCATCACGGTATTTGACAATATTTTCTGAGATTGTCTTATTAAGTCCTGAAACGTGTGATAAAAGTGCTGGGCTTGCTGTATTGATGTTAACCCCAACTTGGTTAACCACGGTATCAACGACGAAATCAAGATTTTCTGCTAATTTTTTCTGGCTGACATCGTGTTGATATTGTCCAACCCCAATTGATTTTGGATCGATTTTAACCAATTCCGCAAGCGGGTCTTGCAAACGACGTGCAATTGAAATAGCTGAACGTTTTTCAACAGTCAAATCTGGGAACTCATGACGTGCCAACTCAGAAGCTGAATAAACAGAAGCTCCGCTTTCATTGACAATAACATAAGAAACGTCTGAAAAGCCTTTTAGGACTTCTGCCACAAAAGCTTCGCTTTCACGACTTGCTGTCCCATTTCCAATAGCAATAATTTCAACGCCATAGTTACGGATTAATTCAGCCAAATCTTTTTTAGATTGTTCAATTTTAGCTTGGCTAGCTGGTGGAACAGGATAAATCACTTGAGTTGTCATCAATTTTCCTGTCTGGTCAACAACTGCTAGCTTGGCACCTGTACGAAAGGCTGGGTCAAATCCCAAGACCATTTTACCTTTTAGAGGCGAAACCAAAAGAAGGTTACGAAGATTTTCTGAGAAAAGTGCGATAGCGCCATCTTCAGCACTTTCTGTTAATTCACTATGAATACGACGTTCCATAGCTGGAACAATTTTTTTCTTAATGGTTTTCGCGATGACATCTTCGATATAGGCATTTTTATTTTTGAAACGAGATTCCATAAAACGCACCATTTTATCGATGTTGTGTTCAAAACCAACTTTCAGAACTCCCAATTTTTCACCACGATTAAGAGCTAAAATGCGGTAGCCTTGAATTTTACAAACTTTCTCTGAGAAATCATAATAAATTTGGAAAGTTTTATTATCATCAGCTGATTCGTCTTTAAGGCTTGAGACGATTGAGCTATATGACCAGATTTCATTGTAAACCCATGAACGAAGGCGATTATCTTCTGAGAATGATTCAATGAGAATTTCACAAGCGCCGGCAATAGCTTTATCAGCTGTCTCAAATCCTTCTGTTATAAAGTCTTGGGCTTCTGTTTCTAAAGAAGCTTTGTTTTGCAAAATTAATCGCGCTAATGGGAATAGCCCTGCTTGTCTGGCAATAGTTGCTTTAGTACGACGTTTTTCTTTGTAAGGAAGGTAAAGTTCTTCAACGTCAGCTAATTTTTCAGCTGCCTCAATTGCTTTTTTTAGTTCAGCTGTCATTTTTCCTTGCTCTTCAATTTTTGCAAGAACTGTTGCTTTTCGATCAGCTAAAGCTGTCATACTTTTGTCCAAATCAATGATTGCTTTGATTTGAACTTCATCCAGATTACCAGTCATTTCTTTACGATAACGAGCAATAAAAGGAATGGTATTTCCTTCGTTTGTTAACTCGAGAACTTTGGCAATTTGGTTCTCTTTAATACTTAAGTCTTGAGCAATTTTTTGTATAATTTCATTTTTCATAGCTTATCTATTATAACAAAAAAACGGTTAAATCTGTGTTTTTTACTGATTTATTGATGATATTTAACTTAAGTTTTACCGAATTTTATCAAATTCATTCTTATAAATATCCGCTTAGCTTTTGATGATTTTTTTAAATGATAGTATAATAACTGGTGACTATATTTAGAAAAGAGGTGCCCAATAATGGCTATCACTCATAAACGTCAGGACGATTTAGAGTCAATGTTTGCAAGTTTTGCAAGTTTTCCAAAAGTCTCTAGCGACCCTGAAAAAGAAAAGGAAAGCAAGGATAAAGAAGCGAAGAAAGCGACTCATTAAGTTTTATGGACATTTTTAATCAATTACCGGCTAATGTCTTACAATGGTTTGCAATTTTTATTTCCATTATCATTGAGGCACTTCCTTTTGTTTTACTGGGAAACATTCTTTCTGGTTTCATTGAAGTCTACGTAACACCAGATTTAGTTCAACGTTTCCTTCCTAAAAATAAATTCCTACGAATTGTTTTTGGAACCTTTGTCGGCTTTGTTTTTCCATCTTGTGAATGTGGGATTGTCCCTATTATCACACGTTTCCTGGAAAAGAAAGTTCCAAGCTATACTGCAATACCTTTCCTAGCGACTGCACCTATTATCAATCCTATTGTGCTATTTGCGACCTATTCTGCCTTTGGAAATAGCTGGCGCTTTCTTGGATTAAGGCTACTTGGTGCCATCATCGTTGCCATGACACTTGGTATTATGCTTGGATTTGTCGTTGACGATAATATTTTAAAAGAAAATGCGGCACCTTGTCATATCCATAATTACTCAGGCGAGCCGTGGCATAGAAAAATTTTTCTTGCTCTTGGACATGCTATTGATGAGTTATTCGACACTGGACGTTATTTAGTCTTTGGATCTCTGATAGCATCCGCTATGCAAATCTATCTACCGACACATATCTTAACCAAAATCGGTGGCAACTCTTTAACAGCTATTCTCATTATGATGCTTCTAGCTTTCATCCTATCACTTTGTAGTGAAGCAGATGCCTTTATCGGCGCTTCACTTCTTTCTACGTTTGGGACTGCACCGGTTCTTGCCTTTCTTTTGATTGGTCCAATGGTTGATATCAAAAATCTCATGATGATGCTAAAATCATTTAAAGTTCGCTTTATTGTTGAGTTCATTAGTGTATCTGTCATCATGATTGTGATTTACTGTATGCTTGTGGGGGTGATTGGATGATTCGATTTCTAATTCTAGCTGGTTATTTTGAACTGACCATGTATTTACAAATCTCAGGAAAATTGAACCAGTACATCAATACCCATTATGCTTATCTTGCTTATATTTCTATGGTTCTGTCATTTATTTTGGCAATTGTCCAACTGATTGTCTGGGTAAAAGATATGAAAATGCACAGCCATTTACATGGAAAATTTGCTAAGATTACCAGCCCAATGATTCTAGTTATTCCTGTTTTTATCGGACTTTTAGTACCTACAGTAAGTCTTGATTCAACAACGGTTTCAGCTAAAGGATATCATTTCCCACTAGCCGCTGGTTCTGTCGGGACTGTCAGTGAGGACGGGACACGTGTTCAATATTTAAAACCCGATACTAGCCTTTATTTCACCTCATCTGCTTACGACAAAGAGATGAGAAAAGAAATGGAGAAATATCAAGGTTCAGGTGATGTGACGATTACCACAGATAACTACATGGAAATCATGGAACTCATTTATCTCTTCCCAGATGAATTTGCTGGACGAAATATCACCTATACTGGATTTGTCTACAATGAACCAGGACATGAGGGTTATCAATTTCTCTTCCGTTTCGGAATCATCCACTGCATCGCTGACTCTGGCGTTTATGGACTTTTAACAACAGGTAATACCTCAAATTATCCGAATAATGCTTGGATTACCGCGACAGGAACTATTAGCCTTGAGTACGATAAAACCTTGGAACAAACTTTACCTGTTTTACATATTTCAAAACTAAAAGAAACTGATACTCCTGATAATCCTTACGTTTACCGTGTCTTTTAGAGAATTGAAAACACCTTCCAATTTGGAAGGTGTTTTTTTATGAATGCTTTTTATAAGCAAAAACTAATCTAGCAATGTTAATCAAGGTAAAAGCTCCCCAAATTAACATGATAGTCCACTTACTTTCTGCTAAATAAATCAGAGTTAAAACCAATGTCGACGAAGTTAAAAGGATTGTCGATAAATGTGCTTTAACAAAATTAAGCATGTCTTTAAATAATCCCTTCTAGGAGACCACGGATAAAGTCTTCAGAATCAAATTCACCAATATCATCGATTTTTTCACCAAAACCAATGAATTTAACTGGGATATCAAGTTCTTGACGGATAGCTAGAACGACACCACCTTTAGCAGTTCCATCAATTTTAGTTAAGATAAGACCTGTCAATGGTGTAATTTTAGAGAATTCTTTAGCCTGGCTAAGTGCATTTTGACCTGTTGAAGCATCTAAAGCAAGAAGTGTTTCATGCGGAGCATCTGGTACCACGCGCTTAATGATACGACCAATCTTTTCTAGTTCTGCCATCAAATTATCTTTGTTTTGCAAACGACCAGCAGTATCAATCAGCAAAACATCAACATTTTCAGCAACGGCTTTTTCCATTCCATCAAAAACAACAGAAGCTGGATCAGCTTTTTCAGGACCAGTCACGACTGGAACACCCACACGGCGTCCCCATTCGGCAAGCTGAGCCACCGCACCTGCACGGAAGGTATCAGCAGCAACAAGCATGACTTTTTTACCTTCATTTTTGTATTTGTAAGCAAGTTTACCGATTGAGGTTGTCTTACCAACACCATTAACACCGACAAAGAGCATCACTGTCAAATCATCTTGAAAATTGATTTTTTCATTAAAAACGCCATCTTTTTCATAAATTTCAACCAATTTTTCAATGATGACACGTTTTAAATCATCCGCTTTCTTAGCATTTTCTAATTTGGCTTCATAACGAAGGTCTTCTGTTAATTGTGTCGCTACGTTAACACCGACATCAGAAAGGATAAGCATTTCTTCAAGCTCTTCAAAGAAATCTTCATCCACACGACGGAAATTAGCCAAGAAAGCATTCAAACGAGCACTAAAACCAGTACGAGTTTTCTTAAGGCTGCGATTGTATTTTTCTTCCTCTGTTTCAACCGCTTGTGAAGTAGCTTCTTCTTTTGGTTCATCTTGACGAGTATCGACAGCTTCAAACTCAACTGTTTCACCACGATCAATTGCTTCTTTTACAGCTTCCTTTTTAGCATAGTAATCAGCCATAACGCTAGAAAAATCTGCGCTTGATTCCTCTTTGACTTCTTCAGGTTGACTAGCAGCATCTGCAGAAACTTGTTCAGAGTCTTCCACAGTTTCTACTGTATCTGTAACTTGTGTTTCAGCCTCAGTTTCTTCTGCTACTTCGTTTTTCTCATCAGCTACAGTTTCTTCAAGGTTTTGAGCTGTTTCTTGCTCTTCAACAAGCTCTTTTGTATCCTTTTTCTTTCCAAATAAACGATCAAATAATCCCATATTATATTACCAAGAAAACAAGTCAGTTTTCTTTTCCTTTCTACTTCGCATCTAAAATGTATTTTTTAACAGCTTCTGCTACGCCAGACTCATCATTGGTACGACTTGTCACAACATCTGCTGTTTCTTTTGCGATTGCAACACCATTTGCCATAGCAACACCTAACCCAGCCCATTTTAACATGGAAAGGTCGTTTTCTTCATCACCCATAGCCATAACATTTTCTGATGTTAATCCTAGGTGCCCTACTAATTGATTTAAACCAGCAGCTTTATGAACACCTTTAGGCATCATTTCTACTATAATATCACGTGATTTAAAAATTTCAAAATGTTGATGTAGTTCTTTTGGCAATTTTAAGAGTTGTTGATCCAAAAAGTCTGGATTTGTCACACTGACCACTTTGTTGTAAATCACATTTTCTGGAATTTCAGCAAAGCTATTGACATTAACAAAATCAAGTGTCGGATTAGCTTGCGGATAATGAGATTCATTACCACGACAAGCTAAACTATAAACAATGCCATCACTAAGCACATCAAATGGGAGAGCAAGTGGCTCCAAATGACTGTATAACAAATGAAGATGATCGCGAGTCAACTCACTTTTAGCTAGGATTTCTCCATTTGTCTTCTGTACCAAACCACCATTAAAAGTGATGAGGTAATCATCATCAGAAATCAAATCCAACTCTTCAAGGAGCCCACTAATTGCTTTTAGGGGACGACCGGTCGTGATAACCACTTTAACACCCTTATCACGCGCAGCTCTGAGGGCTAATTTATTTTCTCGTGTTACAACTTTTTGACTATTAAAAAGTGTGCCATCTAGGTCCAAGGCTAATAACTTGATATCTGCCATTAATCAACTAATCCTTCCATGTAAGTCATAACAGATTCTTCATCACAGTGTCCGATGATTTCACTTGAAATTTCTTTAATTTCTTTACGAGCATTTTGGGTTGCTACTGCAGTTCCCGCAAATTCAAGCATTTCAAAGTCATTGAGATTATCACCAAAAGCTACAATTTCTGATGCTTTCATGCCATAAGCAGCACAAAGTGCTTGAAGCCCTGTCTTTTTATTAACATCGCGAAGAACAATGTCAACTGATTTGAAACCAGTAGTCACGGCTTGTGCATAATCAATGCGTTCATTAAACCAAGCTTCTCCTTTACGGACAGTGTCTTCAGAGAAATTAGCCGTAACCTTCAAAATATTATCTATCACATTTGCCAAATCATCAACACGTTGGACATTTTCATAGTAATGACTAATAAACTCAAGGTATTCATCACTAGCATCTGGGTGCAAATAAGCGCCGTTTTCACCTGACAATAGAAAATCGTGTCCAAGCATATAAGGACTTTCAATCAAAGTATCAACAATTTCCAAAAATTGTGGTTTGGTTAAGCCAGATTCAAAAACAATGTCTTTTCCAACTTTAACCAAAGTACCATTTTCAGCAATAAAAGCCATTTTATCAGCATGATGCTGAAACATTTTTTCCAAAGCCAATAGAGAACGCCCACTAGCTGCTACAAAAAGCATATTATTTTCTTCAAATTTTTCGAGGACATTATGGAGACGATGACCATCAAAGTAACCTTTACTAGTTAAAAAGGTTCCATCCATATCTGTCGCAACAAGTTTTATCATTTCTATCTCCCTCATGAATTACATAATTCTATTCTAGCAAAAAACGCCAACTTTTTCCTGCTAATAATCCATTCTTTTCGACTTATCACTAGCAAAAATATTTTTTAAATTTTTTTTGAAAAAAAGCCAGTTTTTTAAAAATTTTTTCGAATATATTATTAAGAAGAATAATAAAAGGGGTAAACTATAATGAAAAAAAACAACCACTATTTTTGGATTTCAGGCTTATTAGTCTTAACAGCTTGCGGAATTGCTTTAGCTGTTAACAATCACTCTCACCACAAGCAAGCTAAAGCACAAACTAATCACCATCTCACCCATAAAACAAGTTCTAATAAAAAAGCATCTAAATCTGCTAAGAAAAAACAGGTCGATAAACGACTTGATTTATTCCAATTGCCAAATGAAAAAAAGATTACTGATGATTTAGTCAAGGACGGCAAAAATATCGTTAATTCACGCCAAGTTAGCAAACAAGCTAGCCAATTTGATTTTGCAGCGTTAGCTCAAGGTGACTTTTCAAGTCTTGCAGGAACATGGCAAGATGCCAATGGTTATACGTTTGAATTTTCTCCACAAGGATTGGTTTCAAAAGATGGAAGATTAACCTTATCAGCTTTGACTTATGATGATAAAGGAGAAGCTATTTCGCAAGTTACTTCGTTAACTGGCGGATTTATCTTGTACTACTACGCTGCTGGCAATCAAATTCCTAATTGGCATTTCAATATTACAGATACCGATCCATCAGATTATGGTCGCGATCGTCTCTTTGCTGCACAGCTTAGCCGCTTCGACTATGAATCAACACAACAATTCGTAAATAGCGTCTTTTACAAAATTTCTGATAACTATAGCAAAGTCACACAAGATGACAAAAAAGAAGCTGAACAAGAAGAAGACACTGAAAATACGCCAGAACAAGAGACAGAAACAAGAGCTGAACAAGCAAGTGAGAGTCAAGAAAATGCTCAAAATGACGTAACAAGTGAAGAATAAACACAAAAAGCCCAACAAATGTTGGGCTTTTATCTATAAATTATTCTACAAGATTTTCTGCATCTTTTAATTTAACGGATACGATACGTGAAATTCCTGATTCTTGCATAGTTACCCCATAAATACTGTCAGCGGCAGCCATTGTTCCCTTACGGTGAGTAACAACGATGAACTGACTTGATTTATCAAAGCGATTGAGATAATCCCCGAAACGTTTCACATTTGCTTCATCAAGCGCAGCTTCCACCTCATCCAGAATAACAAATGGGATAGTTTTGACGCGGATAATGGCAAATAGCAGAGCTAAAGCCGAAAGAGCTTTTTCCCCACCAGACATCAAGTTCAATGATTGAATTTTCTTACCTGGAGGCTGAACCGAAATTTCAACTCCTGCTGTTAACAAATCACCTTCTGTTAATGATAAATCAGCAGATCCACCACCAAACATTTGAGTAAAGGTTTGCTTAAATGAATCACGAATAGCATTGAAAGTCACTTGGAAGCGAGACTTCACTTCGTCATCCATGTCATTAATGGTATCAAGCAAAAGATTTTTCGAATGAACCAAATCCTCTTTTTGACTGTTTAAGAAAGTCAAACGATTATTAACTTCATCATACTGGGCAATAGCATCTAAGTTAATTGGACCTAACGCCTTAATACGACGACGTAAGTCTTGAAGACGTTCTCGAGCAGCTGCCATATCTTCAACAACTTGGCTAGCTTCTCTTGCCTCATCAAGAGTCAAATGATAGTCTTCAGTCAAATCATGGTTATAACCACGTAAACGTTCAGAAACTTGAGCCACTTGTGCTTCAACCTGTACCTGTTTACGAATCAAGTCTTCATTTTTTTGATTTTCTTTAGTGACTTGCTCTTCAAGCTCTTCAAGATTAGCTTCACAATCTTCCAACTCAAATCGAAGGCTCACTAGACGTTCTTCTTCGCTAGCTTTTCGTTCCACTGCTTCATCATGTTGTTTTTTCAAAAGCGGCAAGTTTTCAACTTCTTGATCACTAGCATGAAAGGCGAGTAAATCTTCGCATTTTGCTATCTCAGCTTTATTTTCAACTAAGCTAATGTCAAGTCGTGTCTTATTAGCTGATTCAAACTTACGTTCACTTAACAATTCACGTTCTTGCAATTTTGCTTGTGATAATTGTTGACGAAGATTTTCAACTTTTTGTGTAATAGTATTTTTATTTTCTTTGATTTGTTCAATCTCGCTTGTCAACTCTTGTTTACGTTCAGCCACTTTTGTCAATTCTGCTTCAAAGTGAGCTTTTTGAGATTCCAAATCAGTTGAACCGCTGTCCGTTTCACTTTCTTGAAGTTGTTGACAAAGTTGATTAACATCATTCAAGCGTTCAGCAAGTTGTTGGTATTCCAACTCAGCTTTTTGTTCAGCAAAACGAGCTTCTTCTCCCTGAGCTTTTAAGCTTGCCAATTCTTCTTTGTTAGCTAGAAGAGCCTCGTGAAGGCCTTGAACATGTTTTTCTTGCTCGACTTGTTTTACTTGAAGGTCTTTTAATTCAGCAACAAGGTTATCTAGTTCTGGTTTGATAAATGTGGTGTTATTTTGACGATTAGCACCACCAGAGAATGATCCACCTGGTCGAATTTCAGTACCATCCAAAGCTACTAAGCGGACTTGGTAATGCAGTGCTCGCGCAGCTTTATTGGCGTTATCAACCGTATCAAAAACTGCCGTTACACCAAGAAGATTTTGAAAAATACTTTCTAAACGGTTATCAAATGAAACCAAGTCACTAGCCATACCAAGGAAACCTTGACTTGAAGACAAAATGCCATGATTTTGTTGTGACAAATGGCGTGGTTTGATGGTCGTCAGTGGTAAGAAAGTTGCACGTCCTTGACGATTCTTCTTCAAGAAAGCAATTGAACGTTTAGCTGCTGATTCATCTTCAACAATCACATGTTGACTTGAACCACCTAGCGCAATTTCAAGAGCTGTTTGATACTTACGATCAAAACTTAAATGTTCACTAACCGCACCAATAATACCGCCAAGCTGACCTGAAGCTTGTAAGACTGATTTGACACCAGCATAAAAATTACTATGATTTCTAAGAATAGATTCAAGACTTGACTGACGAGCTTGCTTAGATTTAATGATATCTAACTGATCAAACATCTTAGATTGTTCTGCTTGATAATCTTTTTCAAGCTGACTTGTTTTAGCAAATAGCTTCTGATAGGCATCAAGCAATTCTTTGACTTGTTCACGTGACGCTTCAAAGTTTTCAAGAGCTTCTTTAGCACTTGCTTTTAGCTCAGCCAAATTAGCTTGTGTTTGAGCCAATTCTTCAGATTTTGATTCTGACAATTGTTTTTGATTGTCAATATCAGCAATCGTCATAGTCAATTGGTTAGAAAGGTCAGCTTCTTTTTGCATCAAGCTAACAAATTCTTCACGCAATTTTTCAATGACTTGATCAGGATCAGTTGAGAAGCGATCTAATTCAGCTTGTAATTTTTGGATAGTTGCTGTTGTTTGCGTCAACTGCTCATCTAATTGAGCTAACTGATTTTCTTTTTGAGCTAGTTCTTCTCGTAAGCTTTCCTGACTAGCTTTTAAGTCAGCTAATTGAGTACTTGCTGCTTGTTTTTTCTCTTCTTTTTGGCTTGATTCTAACGCAATCAAATCCATTTGGCGTTCAAGGTCAGAAATTACTTTAGTTATATCAACCAAACCTGCTTGTTTATCTGCCATTTCTTCAGATAATTGATGGCGTTTTTCTTTTAAAGATTGATTTTGCTTTTCAAATCGCTGGCGCTGTTCATAGTAAGCTGACAAGTCTGATTGAATACCAGCTAAATCTTCTCTCAAGCTAGTTAAGCGCAGTTTATCAGCTTGGATATCTTCCACTAAGATATTCAAATGAAGCTGTTTACGTTCTTCTTCCAAGCTCATAAATTCCTTAGCAACTTGTGCCTGACGTTCTAAAGGCTTCACTTGAGCTTCTAATTCGTAAATAATATCGTCCAAACGGTCCAAATTATCTTGGGTTTGATGGAGCTTAGTTTGTGTTTCTTTTTTTCGTGTCTTATATTTTAAAACACCAGCAGCTTCTTCAAAAATAGCACGTCGTTCTTCAGGTTTACTATTGAAAATTTCTTCAACACGACCTTGTGAAATCACTGAGAACGAATCGCGTCCAAGCCCAGTATCCATGAATAAATCATGAATATCACGTAAACGAACCTTACGTCCATCAATCAGATATTCACTATCACCGTTACGATAGATATGACGCTCTACTCGAATCGTCTCTCTAGCATCTTTGATAAAACCATCTGAATTATCCAAACTAACAACAACTTGAGCGTAGTTCAATGGTTTGCGGTTTTCAGCTCCAGCAAAAATGACGTCTGGCATCTTGCCACCACGTAAATTCTTGGCAGAAGATTCCCCAAGTGCCCAACGTAAACTTTCGGTAATGTTAGATTTACCAGAACCATTTGGACCTACAACAGCTGTAACTCCCTTATCAAATTCAATTGTTGTCTTGTCTGCAAAGGACTTAAAGCCCTGCATTTCAATTTCTTTTAAATACATAAAATGAGAGATGAAAAGGCAAAGACCTTCCCGAGCTAACAACTAAGAAGAGCTTAACAGACCTTCTTATCGTCTTCTAGGCTACGTCAAACACGTATCATATGACCTAGGCAGGTTGGACATTTGCCTTTACGAATTCCTTTCAAACGTCTTATTGAAGAGTGGCAAGCGCATTTTTAGCAGCATCTTGCTCAGCTAATTTCTTAGATTTTCCGATTCCTTTACTTTTAGCTTCGTCATTGACATACACAGTCACTTCAAAGACTTTAGCATGCGCAGGTCCAGATTCATTTGAAACACGGTAATCAATAGTAACATCACCATGACCTTGTAATAATTCTTGAAGTGTTGTTTTATAATCTTTAACACGTTCAAAGTTACCTTTTTCAACTTGAGGAATCATCACTTGATTTAAGAATTTATTAACCGCTTCAACCCCTTGGTCCATCAAAAGTGCACCAAGAAAGGCTTCGAATAAGTCACCTAAGATAGTGTCACGGTTACGTCCACCAGATTTTTCTTCACCATTACCAAGTTTGATGAATTCATCAAAACCACAGTAACGTGAAAAGCCTGCTAATGATTCTTCACGAACAATAACAGAACGCATCTTAGACAAATCACCCTCTGGTTTCTTCGGATATTTTTTAAACAAATACTGAGAAATCAAAAGTTGAAGAACCGCGTCTCCTAAAAATTCCAAGCGTTCGTTGTGTGAAATGTTTAGGAGGCGATGTTCATTGGCATAAGATGTGTGAGTAAAAGCTGTTTCTAGCAAGGTTTTATCTTCAAAAACGATTCCGAATTCTCGCTGAAGTTTTGTATCTAAAGCTTGCATAATAAATCTCCCTTCAAAAATTAGTCTATGATTTTATATCAATAAAGCGTTTCCTTTAGAATCAGCCACTTAGCGATTCTAAAATATTTTTTCTAGTATAGACTATTTTATTATACCAAAAAGTTTCAAAAAAAGGGTATTCTCTCAAAAATCCCTACAATTATATTTACATGACAAAGTGTCAACTAAATGATCAATTAAAGCACTAAAAAAGCCACCAACTGCTTTTTTCAGCAGCTAATAGCTTTTTTGATTTATTAGCATTTAAATCCCAGTCAGCGGTGTTGCCTCTTCAGGCGAAGTATCAAAGACAGTCATGTCATGACCAACAGCAAAATCAGCTTGCATTAAGTTATTTTCCATGGTCATATGTGCCAATTCTTTGATATTATTTTCTTTACTTAAGTGACCAAGATAGATTTTCTTTGTGCGATTACCAATGGTACGAATCATGGTATCAGCACCATCTTCATTTGACAAATGTCCACGGTCAGATAAGATACGTTGTTTCAAACTCCATGGATAAGAACCAGCACGCAAAATTTCAACATCATGGTTTGACTCAATCAAATAACCATCCGCATTCTCAATAACACCTGCCATTCGATCACTAACATAGCCAGTATCCGTTAGAACGACAAATGACTTGTTATCTTTCATTAAACGATAGAATTGCGGATCAACAGCATCGTGACTAACACCAAAACTTTCAATATCAATGTCGCCAAACGTCAATACTTTACCACGTTCAAAGACATGTTTTTGAGCCACATCAAGTTTTCCAATCATATTTCGATCGTCAATCATTTGCCAAGTTTTGGCATTAGCATAAACATCCAGATTGTATCTACGAGCAAGCACACCTACACCCTTAATATGATCAGAGTGTTCGTGTGTAATCAAAATAGCATCCAAATCTTCTGGTTTTCGGTCAATTTCAGCAAGAAGACTGGTAATTTTCTTACCAGTCAAACCTGCATCTATCAAAAGACGTTTCTGTGGAGTTTCCACATAAAATGAATTTCCAGTTGAACCGGAGGCTAAGACACTATATTTAAAAGCATTCTCAGACATCTAGTCCTCGTCATCCTCCCATTCATCATATATATCAGAATCCTTCTCATACGGAAGAACAATTGTAAATGTTGAGCCCTTTCCATAAGTACTTTGAGCCCAAATAAAACCTTTATGTTGTTTGACAATTTCTTTAGCAATTGCAAGACCAAGTCCAGAACCACCTTGAGCACGACTTCGCGCCTTGTCCACACGATAGAAACGATCGAAGATTAATGGCAAATCTTTCTTAGGAATACCAAGACCTTCATCAGAAATCGAAATAATCAACTGTGTTTCGGTTGTTTTCATGCTGACAGTGATTTTTCCACCATCTGGTGAGTACTTAATCGCATTGTTAAGGATATTATCCAAAACTTGCGTCATCTTATCAGGATCAATTTCCACCCAGATTGATTTGATTGGATAATCTCTGACAATTTCATACTGCTTACCAGCAACCGTATGTTGACTCTTAATTTGATCAAAACGATTTAAAATGGATGTCATAAAAGCCGTGAAGTTAGTCATTTCAACTTCCAATTGCACTGTCTGATTATCAATACGAGATAAGTTAAGCAAATCAGAAATCATGCGAATCATACGGTTGGTTTCATCCAAAGAAACTTTGATAAAACTTGGTGCGATATCTTCTTTCAAAGCCCCTTCATCCAAAGCTTCAAGATAAGACTTAACCGATGTCAATGGCGTACGTAACTCATGACTAACGTTAGATACAAACAAACGACGTTCACGGTCTTCTTTTTCTTGCTCAGTTGTATCATGTAAAACAGCAATCAACCCAGAAATAAAGCCACTATCGCGACGGTTTAAAGCAAAACGAATACGTAAGGTAATAAATTCTCCCGTCTCGTCACGACGATTAAGAACAATTTCTGGTGTCTTTGATACCAAATCATGATATGTGTAATCACTATCATCACCTAAAATATCAACAATATTCATTCCAAGTGCTTCTTCACGCTCAAGATTAAGTTGTTTCTGAGCGGTCTGATTAATCATGGTAATGTTTCCAGAACGGTCAGTTGCCAAGACACCATCAGTCATATAGGACAGAATACTTGCCAAACGATTTTTTTCTTGGGCAAGATTTTCCTGTGCCAAACGAAAGACAGTCGACAAATCATTCAGTTGACCAGCAAGTTCTGCTAAATCTCTATCTTTCTCAATGATAATATCTTCTGTGTATTTCCCCGTAATCAGCTCTCGAACCTTACCGCTTAAACGACGAATATTAACTGACGTTCTATAGTCTCTAATGGCCAAATGGATAAAATAAATGGCTACAAAAGCTAACAAAAAAAGAATGGCTTGTTCAAAAAAATACGGATTGTGTATCAAAGTATCATTCATAGGACTTCATGTAATACCCTACACCACGACGTGTCAAAATGTATTCAGGACGACTTGGAGTATCTTCAATTTTTTCACGCAAACGACGAATAGTTACATCGACAGTACGCACATCACCAAAGTAATCATATCCCCAAACAGTTTCCAACAAGTATTCACGAGTCATTACTTGTCCCATGTGTGTAGCCAAGTGATGAAGCAATTCAAATTCACGGTGTGTTAATTCGATATCTTCACCTCGTTTTTGGGCCACAAAAGCATCAGGTAAAATTTTCAAATCGCCGATGGTGATTTCAGAATTTGATGCAGAAGCATTTTCTTCAGCAACAGCTGATTCAATATTTTCTGTACGACGAAGGTGTGCTTTTACACGCGCTAGCAATTCACGATTTGAGAAAGGTTTTGTTACATAGTCATCAGCACCGATTTCAAGTCCAATAACTTTATCAAACTCACTATCTTTCGCAGACAACATGATAATAGGAATATGACTTGTTTTACGAACTTCTTTTGCAACTTCAAGTCCATCCAATTCTGGCAACATCAAATCCAAGATAATCAAGTCTGGATTTTCTTCTTCAAATTTTTCAATCGCTTCACGACCATCAAAAGCCGTTACAGTTTCATAACCTTCTTTAGTTAAATTAAATTTAATAATATCTGAAATTGGTTTTTCATCATCAACAATAAGAATTTTTTTCATATGTCACCTCTTCAATTCTATGTCAGTAGAATAAAAATTCTCAAACAACAATTTCTATGTCATTTCATTTACAAAAATGACCACTACCCCTAATTATATCAAATTTCAATACTAATTGGAAACATTGGACACTTTTGAAACCATAAAGTAACATTTGACGCAAGAATTCAATATTCTTTGAGTTAATCAGTTATTTAAATTTTCTGAAATATTTGACAGTTAACATTTCAATGTGGTAATATAAACTAACCTATATTGTTAGATGTTAGAAAAACTAACAAGAAAATCTTATCTTTGAAAAGGAGACAAGTGTGGCACTTATTGAATTTAAAAACGTTGAAAAATACTACGGGGACTATCATGCCCTTAGAAATATTAACTTAGAAATCGAGAAAGGACAGGTCGTAGTTCTTCTTGGCCCATCAGGTTCTGGTAAATCAACTCTTATCCGAACAATGAACGCACTCGAATCAATCGAAACAGGTAGCTTAAAGGTTAATGGTCATGAATTAGCTAACGCTTCTGCTAAAGATTTGGTTCAACTTCGTAAAGAAGTTGGTATGGTTTTCCAACACTTCAACCTTTATCCTCATAAAACTGTGTTAGAAAATGTAACCTTAGCACCTATTAAAGTCCTAGGAAAATCAAAAGAAGAGGCTGAACAAATTGCCGAAAAATTCTTAACTTACGTTAATATGTGGGATCGCAAGGATTCATATCCTGGCATGCTATCAGGTGGTCAAAAGCAACGTGTCGCTATCGCCCGTGGTTTGGCAATGCAGCCAGAACTTCTACTCTTTGACGAACCAACCTCAGCTCTTGACCCTGAAACTATTGGTGATGTTCTTGCTGTCATGCAAAATCTTGCTAAAGAAGGCATGAATATGGTTGTTGTTACCCACGAAATGGGCTTTGCTCGTGAAGTTGCTGATCGTATTATTTTCATGGCTGAAGGACAAATTCTCGTTGATACAACCGATGTTCAAGGTTTCTTTGATAATCCTACAGAGCCACGTGCTAAGCAATTCTTGAGCAAAGTCATTAATCACACCAGTGATAATGTCTCTCAACAATAAGGAGGCTCTTATGAAGAAAAAAATTTGTTTAGCCGTTCTAGCTAGTCTCTCATTGCTCTTTATGAGCTTTTTCACTGCTTCAAAAACTTTTGCTGATACAACATCTGAGCAGATTAAAAAAATCCAAGATGCTGGCGTTCTTAAAGTCGGTGTCAAACAAGACGTCCCAAACTTCGGCTATTATTCAGCTGAGAGCGGCAAATATGAAGGAATGGAAATTGATTTAGCGAAAAAAATCGCTAAGACACTTGGTGTTAAAGTTGCTTACACAGCTGTTACAACTCAAACTCGTGAAGCCCTTCTTGATAATGGACAAATCGATCTTTTGATTGCCACTTATACAATTACTGATGAGCGTAAAGCTTCCTATGCTATTTCAAATCCTTACTATTATGACGAGATTGGCTTTTTAGTTAATACAGGTAAAGGTTTAAAAACAATCTCTGACCTCTATGGTAAAACTATCGGAGTAGCTCAAGGTTCAACAACTAAACTGACAATTGAAGAATACGGAAAAGCACATAACTTAAAATTCAAATTTGTTCAACTTGGTTCTTTCCCAGAACTCGCTATTTCACTTCACGCGAAACGTATCGATGCTTTCTCAGTTGATAAGTCAATCTTGACTGGTTATGTCAGCAAAAAAACTGCCATTATAGATGAAGGTTTCAATACTCAAGAATACGGTATCGCAGCTAAAAAATCTAACCAAGCAACCATTGATTATGTCAATGACTTGCTAACCAAGTGGAAAGCTGACGGTAGCCTGCAAAAGCTTTATGATAAATATGATTTAAAACCTGCAAAAGCAGAGAATAATTAAGAGAGGAGAATTGACATGTTTTTATTAACAACCGCAGCAGCGAGTCCATTTGCCCTCTCACGTTGGGCAGATTTCTTTGCCAACTTTGGTGAATTTGTTAAGGGCTTCCTATACACTTTAGGGATGTCTTTCTGCGCTTTGCTTTTAGCCTTTGTACTCGGAGTTATTTTCGGAGCTATGTCATCATCAAAAAGCAAAGTCTTGAAAGCTATTGCTCGTGTTTATGTAGAAGTCTTTCAAAACACACCACTTTTGGTGCAATTTGTTTTCGTCTATTATGGTCTTGCCATTATGACTAATGGTCTTATCATGATTTCAACATTCTTTACAGCAGTCCTTTGTGTTGGACTTTATCACGGGGCATACATCGCCGAAGTCATTCGCTCAGGTATCGAAGCAGTTCCAAAAGGACAAACAGAAGCCGCACTATCACAAGGATTCACTTATAGTCAGACCATGAGTTTGATTATCCTGCCACAAGCTGTGCGTACTATCTTGCCACCACTAACTAACCAAGTGGTTAACTTGATTAAAAATACTTCTACTGTTGCTATCATTTCAGGAGCAGATATCATGTTCACAGCCAAAGCTTGGGCTTACGAAACAACCAACTATGTTCCTGCATTTGCTGGTGCAGCACTCCTTTACTTCATCATGTGCTTCCCACTAGCAACTTGGGCGCGCCACAAAGAAGAAGAAAACAAAAAATCATATTCACTTTAGGAGGAGAATTAAATGTCAGTATTAACACCGACCAACCTTAGCTTCATCCTCCAAGGATTGTGGCTAACCATTTATATTTCATTTATTTCCATTGTACTCTCAACGCTTATCGGAACAGTGCTTGCCGTCATGCGAAATGGAAAAAATCCTGTACTTCATTTGATTTCAAGTATCTATATTGAATTTGTCCGCAATGTACCAAACTTGCTTTGGATATTCATTATTTTTCTTGTTTTCCAAATGAAGTCAACACCTGCTGGTATCACAGCCTTCACTGTCTTTACCTCTGCTGCTCTTGCAGAAATCATTCGTGGTGGTTTAAATGGTGTTGACCATGGACAAACAGAAGCTGGTCTAGCTCAAGGAATGACAAACTTCCAGATTTTTATCTACATTGTCTTCCCACAAGCTTTTCGTAAAATGTTGCCAGCTATCATTTCACAATTTGTTACAGTTATTAAAGATACTTCACTTCTTTATTCTGTTATTGCCATCCAAGAATTATTTGGTAAAAGTCAAATCTTGATGGGACGCTATTTCGAAGCCAGTCAAGTCTTTACCCTTTATGCTCTTATTGCTGCCATTTACTTTGTGATTAACTTTAGCATTTCAACGATTTCTCGTCGCTTAGCTAAAAAATGGGAAAAAGCAGCCGAATAAAACAACAAAAAGCTCCAGCTTTAAAGCTGGAGCTTTTTTATTGGAATAAAGTAAGCAAATAGCTAAGTCCTTTGTAACCAATAATCGTATAGAGATAGAGTGTGACAGGTTTTGTAATCAGGAAAATCGTAACGAATTTCTTAAACGACATTTTCGATAGCCCAGAAACCATGCAAAGAAAGTCATCTGGGAAACCAGGTAGAGCAAAAGCAGCTCCAAGAATCATCGCATAAGATTTCCCGTTATTCTTATCCAAATAACCAATATACTTATCGTAAGTCTCTTGGGAAACAAAAGCCTTCACAAATGTTTCTCCGTAACGTCTCGCTAAAGCAAAGGCGATAAGAGAACCAATAAAGATACCGGTGAAGTTATAAACGAATCCCCAAATCGGACCAAAAGCAATATAACCAATCACACTGGTCATCCCACCAGGAACAATTGGATAAATCACCTGAACCACTTGCAAAGCCATAAAAATCAGCGGTGCAAAGAGGCCAAGATGTCCTAAATAACTTTGGAAAAGCCCGCCAACTTGGAAGTAAGCTGGGTGCTGTTTGAAGAAAATAAACAAAGCAATGGAGATAATAAATCCAATTCCAGTTAAAATCTGAATGTATTTTCTCTGTGATCCTGTTTCTGTCATCGCATCCCCTCCCTTAATTGTCGTAGTCTTATCGTCGCCAACTGATGAGTTTTAACCCAAATACTTCTAAAAGGTAACTAATCAAAGCAAGTGGCAAAACGATTAATAGCAATATATACATAATCTTCTTTTTCATTCTGATATTACATTCAATTCAGCAATAAGATTGAATTCCTCTTTCATTTCATTCTTTACCAATACCAAGCCAAGGCTTATTTTTTCTTGTAGTGTCGTTCGATGATAGAACCTGAAGAAGCATTGATGACATAGCTATACTTTCTTGTCTTTGTCTCCAACTTAACCTCATAGGTAGCCACTAAACCAAGACGCTTTTTTGAAAATTTTTGTAACTGAACGTTCTTACTTGTAACCCCAGCATTTCGGTAAGCAATCTGACTGACATCATTAATAGTCAGATGATAACCAACTTGATTATAGGCATATGCTCCTAAACATAGCAAAGCTGATAAACCAAGCAAGATAAGAGCTAATCGATACTTCTTAAATCTCTTCATCTTTTCCCCGCTTCAATATTGTAATCATATTATAACGAAGATTACTTGAGAAAGCATGGAGAAAGTCTCGAAAAGCTGTGGCAAAAGTGTGGCAAATTTCCCCTAAATTTAGTTTATCGTATTTTCAATTTTTTCCTCTTACAGAATCGTAAGAAACTTGAAAGAAAAAATGCTTGCCAGAAAAAATCTGACAAGAATTTTTAGTTCTGACGTAATGGAAGAATAATGCTAAAGGTTGTTTTCTTCTCAGTAGACGTCACTTGAATGCTGCCATGGTGACGGTCAATGATTTCCTTTGTGATAGCAAGACCAATTCCAAAATGTCCACCTTCACCTTTATAAAAACGTTCGAAGATATGCGCTTGATCCTTATCAGAAATTGACTCCCCATCGTTTGACAAACTAATTTCAAGAGCTTGATCACTTAATCGTTTACTTGAAACCCACATCGTTGTTTTAGCATAACGAACTGCATTTGATAGGATGTTGGTTACGGCACGCTCAATTAATTTTTCATCTGCTTCAATGTCCAAGCAATCTGAGGCAAATTGGTGTTTAAAAACTAATCCACGTGCATCTGCCTTAGCTTTCAAATGCCAGCTAACATCATAGAGCAAATCAACCATATTGAACTTTTCCAATTTCAAAGGCTGCTGAGCAGATTCCATTTTTGACAAGGTTAAAATATCATCTACCAGCTCTGCCATTTTTCGACTTTCATCCAAAATGACACTGGCAGCTTCCCGATTATCAGCAGCCACTCCTTCCTTGATAGCTTCTGCATAGCCTTGAATAGACATGAGCGGTGTACGCAATTCGTGAGAAGAATTTTGAAAAAAGAGTTGCTGACTACGTTGGTTCGCATCAATCATATCATTCATTTTATCAACCGTCTGCCCAACTTCATTAAACTCTCGATAAGCAAAATTTTCTGGCTGCAAATTGCTTTCACGATTACCAACTCGTAAAATATAAGACTTCAACGCCCCAAAATGCTTATCTAATTTACGTGATGTCAAGAAAATGGTTATGATAGCAATCAAACCAACAATCACCATAAGAGAAAGCAAAAGGTAGTTGATATAGGTTTCAAAATCAGCAATCGGAGTAACATTAGCAAAAACAAAAACATAGTAATTCTGTGCTTGGCTATCATCACTATCTTGTTTAATATAGCTTTCGGAAAAAGTACCTGGATATTCTTGCATCTTAACCATGTAAGTTGAATCATAGACTTTTACTTTTCTAAAATGCTGTGTACTATTATCGAATTCATCATTAAACCAGTCAATATCTTTATTATCTGAAAAATAATCAATCACCTTCTCAGAAATTTGCTTTTCAGATAAATCATAGGTCGATGCTGAAATATATTTGATGTCAAATTTATCATCCACAATGGCATAAGTTGTCTCAAAAATATTACCATCAGAAATCTTTGGCAAATCCTCTCCAACATAAAGAGCATCAAGGATATCATATTGATTTTGAACAGCGGAGAACGCCTCTTCAGCTAAAAACAGCTTTAGTAAACCATTAAATACTAATAAAATAATTGCAAAAGAAGTAATTAAAATTGTTAGTGGCTGTAAAAACAAGGTTGTCCGAAAACGTGACTGCCACTTTTTCCTCTTCAAAAGCTGACCTGACTGTTTAATCTTTTTTGATGAGTTTGAACCCATAGCCCCAAACCGTTTCAATAAGGACATGACTCTCAACCCCTCTCAATTTTTTACGCAAGCGTTTAATGGTGTCATCTGTCACACGTGTTTCGACATCACTCTCATAGCCCCATACTTGGTGCAAAAGGTCATCACGTGAAATGGCTTCCTCACTATGCGACATCAACACTTTCAAGAGCTCAAATTCTGTATTGGTTAGCTTGATGTTTTTTCCTTGATAACTAGCAGAGCGGTCTTTGTCCGAAAGAATCAAACCTTCATAGGTTAATTGTTCTGCTTCTTCATTAACCCCATCTTTTGTTGCTGGTTGGCGAGCTAAAATTGCTTTAACGCGCAGGCTCAATTTTAAAGGTGAGAATGGTTTAGTAAAGTAATCATCAACCCCAGCTGAAAAGCCCTTCACAAAATCATCATCACTATCACGCGCGGTTAAAAGAATAATCGGCACCTCAGAGCGTTTGCGCAACATAGCCGCAATATCAATACCACTTGTTCCTGGCATCATAACATCAAGAATAACCACATCTGCTGCTTCTTCCATAAAACGCAAAAGCAACTGGTCACCTGTTTCAAAGACTTCAACTTCTAAGCCTTGATCACGCAAAAATGAAGCAATCAAATCACGAATATTCTTCTCATCATCTGCTACATAAACCTTTGCCATAGAACACCTCAACTTGCTTATTTTCTTACCTTCATCATACCATAATTCCTCTCAAAAGCTCCAAAGCTAGCTAAACTTGCCACAAAAATCTTACAATTTGAGACCCCGTTTTTCCTTGATTTCCCTAAAAAAGTAAAGTAGAATTACCCTGACCTAGTAAGAATTATTAGATTTTTTAAGTATTAGATTTCAGGAGATAGCAAAAATGGATGAAAAAATGATAGCAAATAAGATTTCTGGCTTATCAAGCAAAGAGGTTGAAGAACGTCTAAAAAATGGTCAAAATAATAAAATGGTCGACGAAAATGCAGCAACAACAGGCTCTATCATTCGCCAAAATATTTTTACCTACTTCAATTTAATCTTTGCCATTATCAGCTTATTATTGATTATCGCTGGTTCTTTTAAAAGTTTAACTTTTTTACCTGTTATCATCATTAACATTATCATCGGAATCGCTCAACAACTGCGCTCTAAAAAAGTATTAGACCAGCTGAATGTCATTTCAAAATCATCCTACCAAGTTATCAGAGATGGTAAATACCAATCTGTCCCTATTGATGAATTGGTGCTTGATGACATCATTTTACTAGATGAAGGAAGACAAATTCCTGCCGATGCCACTTTAGTCGACGGGAAAGTCTCTGTCAACGAATCTCTTCTAACAGGTGAAGAAGATGAAATTGAAAAAGTAATCGGTAGTGATTTAAAATCAGGTAGCTCTATCATCTCAGGAAAATGCCTCGCAAAACTAACCGCAGTCGGAAACGATTCATATGCCGCCAAGCTAACGCAAAAAGCTAAAGAAGTCAAACACAAAAAAACAGATATGATTCGTGCTATCGAAGGCATCATCAAATTTGCTGGAATTATCATTATCCCCATTGGTATCACCTTATTTAGCCAATCGCTATTTTTAAATCACAAAACATTTAGTGACAGTATCGTGTCAACAGTCGGCGCTCTAATTGGTATGATTCCTGAAGGACTTTATTTATTAGTAACTGTTGCTCTTGCTATCAGTGCAATGAAATTAGCTAGAAAAAAAGTTTTGTTACACGATATGAAAAGTATTGAATCTCTAGCTCGTGTTGATATCTTATGCGTGGATAAGACAGGAACCATCACAGCCAATAAAATAACCGTAACGGACCTTATCTTACCTGAACATGTCACTCAAACAGACTTAACCGCTAACCAAGAAATTCTTTCTAAATACATCAATACTATCCCTGATTCTAATATTACAATGTTGGCTTTACGAGAATATTTCACCTCAAAAGAAACTTTTAAAAATACTGAAACAACCCCATTCTCATCCAAAGTCAAATATTCTCAAATCAAAACAGAAAATGCCACTTATCGTTTGGGAGCTCCAGATATCTTACTGAGCCAAGAAAAGCTAGAAATAAATCAATCCAAACTCACTCAATATGCCTCAGACGGTAAACGCATCTTAGCTTTAGTTGAAATGACCAAAGACAATGCCGTACCACTTTTATTTGTAGCTATCAGAAATGATATCCGAGCAAACGCTAAAGAAATTTTTTCATTCTTCAATGAAAACGACGTTGCCATTAAAGTCATCTCTGGTGATAATCCTATAACCGTTTCAAAAATTGCCAACCAAGCAGGAATTTTAGATTCAGAAAACTACATCGATGCCAGTACTTTAAAAACTAAGGAAGACATTGAAAAAGCTGCGTTATGTCATACTATTTTTGGACGAGTGACTCCCGAACAAAAGAAAGATTTGGTGCTTGCCTTCAAAAAGAACAAATACAAAGTCGCAATGACTGGAGACGGTGTCAATGATATTTTAGCGATGAAAGAAGCTGATTGCTCTATTGCAATGGGAAGTGGTAGCGAAGCAGCTCATCAAGCAGCCCAAGTGGTCTTGCTTGATTCAGATTTTTCAAAAATGAAAGATACTGTCTCTCAAGGTCGCCAAATTATTAACAACATCACTCGTTCAGCAACCTTATTCTTATACAAGAATATCTTTTCAATGTTGCTAGCTATCTTTTCAATCATTACGATTTTTACTTATCCCCTTGCTCCTACCCAAGTCTCTCTCATTTCAATGTTTAATATTGGAATTCCAGCTTTCCTATTGTCGTTGGAAACAAATACTGCCAAAAAGAATCAAAACTTTTTAAAAGAAACTATTTTGACTTCTTTGCCTGCTTCGCTGACTTCATTTTCAGCGATTGCTTGTCTGGTTGTCTTTGGTCAATTGTTCGATATTCCTCAAGGAGATATTGGGATTGCGAGCACTTATCTTCTGGCTGTTGTTGGATTCTTGATTTTAAAAAATGTTTCAAAACCACTTAACAAGTATAAATTTTCTATTTTTATCGCTTGCTTTTTAGGCTTCATCATTTGCTACCTCAATCCATCGCTACGCTCATTATTCATGCTAAATGAATTCAGCAACGAAAGCATGGTGCTTTGCCTTATTTTTGCTCTTGCAGAGGTGACTGTGATGAGAAGTTTAACCTTCTTACTTGAAAAAGTCCCAAGCATTCTTTCTAAGTGGCGATCAACTATTAAAAAGATGCTCGCTGATTAAAGCGGCATCTTACGAATGTTTGCGTAACTCTTTTCGAAATCTTTGAATCAAACCCTTCACCATTTTATAGCTGCTACGTCCTTGATTAGCGTAGTGGCCTTTTTTATTAAAATAGCTGCGCTCCCAGTCTACGTGACGACGACGTTTAATCCAGAGTGGAGCACGAAAAGCATTTCCTTGATTAGCTAAAATGTGTTTACGAAAAAGAGGATCATGACGTTTTATAGCTGCTACGTCAAGCTCATAATGCCTTTTATCATTGTGATTAGCATAATTAAAACTAGCACCATTAATAATACCATTGTGGGTCTGACCTTGAGGGTCAATTTCATTAGCAAATCGTCCCTTGCTATCAAGGATAAATTCCGTGTGAAAAGCCATCAAGATTTTAAAATTAACTGGCAATTCAAACCCTAAGATCGCTCGTTTAGGGGCTTTATTATGAAGACGAGCTGATTCCGTCAAATCAAAATCAAATTGTCTTCGCCAAAAACGACGCTCTCTTTTACCTTTTAAATAGGCCAACAAAGACAACCAATCCGTTTTCTCAGGGAAATGTACTCGAACCCACTGAGCTTGATAGGCAGAAATAACATAGCGAAATTGATGAACCTGGTGAGCTAATAAGGTATCCTCTGCCATATCTTCTCTTGGAAAGGCTAATTGTACCACCTCTGCTAATTCACTCCAAAAAGAATGATCAGGAGCTAGGTCATCTGAAAAATGATTTATCAACTGACGCGTCTGAGCAACTTCTCCTGATAATTCTAAAGGCATATCAGCTATTGTCATCAGTTCTCTTAATACTTGTTTTGCTTGATTACTAGTAGTTACAGCTTTGCTCTGATTCCAAAATAGGAAAAAGTCTTTATCTCCGATTTTCATAGGTCAATTATAGCACATTACAGTGCTAACACCTCTTTTAAGGTGGCTTATGATAAAATTACTATAGATAGAGGGGAATTTATGAAGACGTTAACAGAACAAGCTTTTGCTCAAGCTTTAAAAGAGATTATGACTGAAAAATCTTTTGATAAGGTCACTGTCACTGAACTCGTCCAACGCTTAAAGGTCAACCGTCAAACCTTTTACTATCACTTTAATGACTTATATGACCTTTTGGAACAAATCTACATTTCTGATGGTGAACAAATGATTGGAGACAATCGAACTGATGATTCATGGGAAAAAGGGATGCTAGCTATTTTTCATTATATTCAAGACAATAAAGCTTTTGTCTGCAATACCTACTACTCAGTTAATCGTAATTATTTAGAGCATTTTTTGTATGATCGTGCTTATGAATTAATCAAACCAGTCTTAGAAGAAAAAGGACTTGACTTAACCCAAGAAGAGGTCGAGTTTCGAGTACACTTTTATAAATATGGCTTAGTTGGTTTTATTTTAGATTGGATTGATTCAGGCTTACAAGAAAATCCCAAGCAACTAGCACATCGAATTTACCACTTGCTTGAAAAACTTTAACTAGACAATTTGGCAAATATGTCAAAATTTTAGACAGGGTGTTCACCCTGTCTATTTCATTTTCATCATAAAAGCGCTTTAATGAAAATAATCATAGAAAAGGAGTTGACACCTATGTATTATTCTAATGGAAATTACGAAGCTTTTGCTCGTCCTAAAAAACCTGAAAATGTCGATCAAAAATCAGCTTATATTGTCGGTAGTGGTTTAGCAGCTCTTTCAACAGCTGTTTTTCTTGTTCGCGATGCACAAATGCCTGGTGATCACATTCATATCTTAGAAGAATTGAAACTACCTGGTGGTAGTATGGACGGGATTAAAAATGACCGTTTAGGTTATATTATCCGTGGTGGACGTGAAATGGAACCTCATTTTGAAGTTCTTTGGGATTTATTCCGTTCGATTCCTTCACTTGAAAATCCTGAAAACTCCATCTTAGATGAATTTTATTGGTTAAATAAAGAAGACCCTTGTTATGCTAAAACACGTGTTATCCACGACAGAGGGAAAGCTATTCCAGATGATGGTCAACTAACGCTATCAGAAAAAGCCATCAAGGAAATTATCTCATTAATCTTAACGCCAGAAAGTAAACTGGCAAATGTACAAATCGACCAAGTCTTTACAGATGAATTTTTTAAATCTAATTTTTGGCTTTATTGGTGTACTATGTTTGCCTTTGAACCATGGTCAAGTGCCATGGAAATGCGCCGTTACCTCATCCGCTTCATTCAACACGTTGGTTGCCTAAAAAATCTTTCTTCTCTTCGTTTCACAAAATACAATCAATACGAATCATTAATTTTACCGATTGTTCATTACTTGACAGAACATGGTGTTGACTTTAGCTATAACACCACAGTAACTAACATTCTAGTCAATCGTAAAGGACAAGATAAAGTTGCTACAAAAATCGAATTAACCAAAGATGCTCAAGCAAAAGAACTCTTCTTAACACCAGATGACCTTGTCTTTGTCACTAATGGTTCAATCACTGAAAGTACTACATACGGTGACAACGAACACCCTGCTCCTGTTGAACACGATCTAGGAGCTAGCTGGGAACTTTGGAAAAAATTGGCTGCGCAAGATGATAGTTTTGGTCATCCTGAGGTCTTCTGCCAAAATATCCCAGATGCTAACTGGACCATTTCAGCTACTATCACTTTTAAAGATAAACGCATTGCTCCATACATCGAAGCTGTCAACCACAAGGACCCTTATAGTGGTTCCATTGTAACCAGTGGTCCAACAAGCATTAAAGATTCTAATTGGCTCTTAGGCTATTCTATCAGCCGTCAACCACACTTTAAAACTCAAAAAGACAATGAACTAGTTGTTTGGCTTTACCCTCTTTACACAGACCGCAAGGGTAATTTTGTTGACAAACGTCCTGACCAATGTAGTGGTAAAGAACTCTGCCAAGAATGGCTCTACCATATAGGTGTCCCTGAAGCTGATATCAAAGATATAGCTGAATCTGCTTCGACTATTCCATGTCATATGCCTTACATCACCACTTATTTCATGCCACGTGGTTTAAATGACCGTCCACTAGTTGTTCCAGAACACAGTAAAAACCTTGCCTTTATTGGTAATTACGCTGAAACTCCAAGAGATACCGTCTTTACAACCGAATATTCTGTAAGAACTGCTATGGAAGCCGTTTATACCTTACTTGACGTTGACCGTGGGGTACCTGAAGTCTTTGCTTCAGCCTTTGATGTTCGCATGTTACTCAATGCCCTCTACTATCTAAATGACCAAAAATCATTAGCAGAAATTGATATTCCTTGGACTGAAAAAGCTGTTCTCAAAGAAAGCCTCAAGAAAATTCACGGAACATACATCGAAGAACTCCTCAAAGAATATCATTTATTGTAAAGTTTTATAGCAAAGTTTTTATCACTAAAATAGCCCCTCGATTGAGGAGCTATTTTTTTAGATTTTCACATTTACTTTTCCTAGCTTAATAAATATTGAAAGTGACTTTTCCAGGAATTTTATTAGCTTTACAATTAGAAATAATGTTATTTCTAGTATTGTTAACAGCATTGCAGATAGATGATTGACTAGATGATGATGGTGTACTTACTGAACGACCAGCAGGTAATTTATCACCACTCTTACCAGAAAATCCTTGAACAGCTGTCCAACCTTTGATTGACAATGGTTGAATGTAATAGTTATAACCATTATCAAATGCCACACAGTGATCAAAATAACCTGTGACAGAACTATTATTGTTATCAAATCCTTTTTTAGCCTCATCAAAAGCAAGACAATATGATAACTTACGTGTGACACTTGATTTTGAATTTACCGAACCAAGCTTGAAGCCATTCGGATTACCATCAAAAGAATTTCCTGTCCATGCTGAAAGACTAATCGTACCAGCATCTGTTTTTATGAAATTACCCGAAGGTAAAGCAAATTTACCATTAGCAAAATTGGAAGTAAATGAGGCATCTTGAGCTTTAATTAATTGCACTAAATGAAGATTTTCATCCAGAGCATTTTTATGATCAAAATCATATTTCCCAGTAAAGACATCGGGATTACCATTGTTCCAAACGGCACAATTTGTGTAAGTAATATCAGGTGTAACATCCCCTGCTTTATCAAAAGAATCCCATCCATCATCAGAATTATCCCAAGCATAACAGTAAGTAAAAGTATTACCACTACCTGCACCTAATTTTGGAGCAAAACCATCAGCATTACCACCACGAGTATAAACATCACAATTACGATAGCTATAAACTGCCTCAATTGTGTTTTGATAAGCCCCTGCAGTCACCTGCAAGCCTGCATCATTATTGTATCTAACA
Source organism: Streptococcus vicugnae (assembly GCF_016461705.1). Classification (GTDB taxonomy): domain Bacteria; phylum Bacillota; class Bacilli; order Lactobacillales; family Streptococcaceae; genus Streptococcus; species Streptococcus vicugnae. The sequence continues at coordinate 305,431 of NZ_JAEMHW010000001.1, forward strand.
ATACAGTTAGAAATCCTGTTATTGCCTGCAGTTTTACCTTTAATTTGAATGCCGTTGTCAGGTGCGTGTTCGATAATCACATTTTGAACTGTGTAATTAGAACCCGAAATACGAACACCTACAGCAGCATCTGACGATGCTTTTCCTACATATTTAGCCATAAAGTCTGAAAAATCAAGCTCCGGATAAGACCCATCCGCATTTTGCACACCAATTATTTGGACATTAGCATTTGTTTTTGAAAGGGCAATTTGACCATCACAAGCAATTTTTGTCCCTTTCACATAAATCTTACCTCCACCAGCTTTTTCCGCCTTTGAAATAGCAGAGCGAAGGTCATTATAAGTTGATACTGTCACTGCGTTAGAAGCTGCTAATGAAGAGGAGATTAAGCTTTCATCAGAGCTTTCTGTATTTGACAGATCAACTTCAGTAGTATCACTTGAACTACTGATTTTCTCAGTTTCTTGACTCTCAGTAACTTCATCATTGCTTGCAGATTCAACCTGGATACTAAATAAATCAAGGCTATTACCTTTAGCATATAAATAGAGCTCACAAGCTTCACCAGAGTAAACATAGCTTTCCTCGCTTACTGCTGTGCCCGCAGTCATAGTGGTTAGTTCTTGACCTTGAGCATTAGCTAAAACAAGATGACTCACTTCAGTCTCTGAGTCACTTTTCAAAATGACTGTGATAACATCCTTATCAGATACTGAGAATTTAAGTGAACCATTTTCCTGATTACCCTCAGCATTTAATTGCAAAGCTGATGAATAATCTGTCCCTGAAAGATTTGCCGTTTCTGATTTAACAGCCATAGAAGACTCGTTAGCTGCTAAGATAGTCAAACCAGCAATTGTTTTTTCAGAAGTCATTTGGCCCAAATCTTTAAATTTTTGGTCACTAAAATTCCACGATAAGACAGAATCGGCTTTAACAATTACAGGTCCTAAATTGGACAATATAGCTGATAAAGCCAGCAATAAACTAAACACCAGAATTAACGGGTGTTGTTTTAAGTTTCGCATTCTTTAACTCCCCCTTTTTGCGAACGCTTTCTATATTTTATCACCTTATCCTTGACTTCCCCTTTTTTTGCAAATATGGAAACGCTTTTATTTTTAGATACAAAAGAAGCCCCTAAACGGGACTTCTTTACCGAATTTATTAGAAGCAAAAGAATTATTCAGCATCTGGACGTGATTTACGAGCGATATCAGCTAGGATATTTTCAACAAACTCATCAATTGATTCAGTGTGAGTTTGTTTGCTACCGTAGCGACGAACGTTAACAGTCTTATCAGCCATTTCTTTATCACCAACGATCAATTGGTAAGGAATTTTCTTAGTTTGGCTTTGACGAATCTTAAGTTGCATTTTTTCGTTACGTTCATCAACGTCAACACGAACACCTTTATCACGAAGAACTTTAGCTACTTCCCAAGCGTAGTCAACGTGAGCTTCGTTAGAAACTGGAATTACAGTTACTTGGTGAGGAGCAAGCCATGTTGGGAATGCACCTTTGTAGTTTTCAATCAAGATAGCTGTAAAGCGTTCCATTGTTGAGATAACACCACGGTGAATCATAACTGGACGGTGTTCTTCACCATCAGCACCAATGTATGTCAAACCAAAACGTTCTGGAAGAAGGAAGTCAAGTTGGATTGTTGACAATGTTTCTTCATTACCAAGAGCTGTTTTCACTTGGATATCAAGTTTAGGACCGTAGAAGGCTGCTTCACCTTCTGCTTCAAAGTATTCAACACCCATTTCATCCAAGGCAGCTTTCAACATTGATTGTGCATTTTCCCACATTTCATCGTCATCATAGTATTTGTGAGTATCTTTAGGGTCACGCAATGATAGACGGAAACGGTAGTCAGTCAAGTTGAAATCTTCGTAAACATCGATAATCAATTGAAGAGCTTTTTGGAATTCTTCTTGGATTTGTTCAGGAGTTACGAACAAGTGACCATCATTAAGTGACATTTCACGAACACGTTGAAGACCTGACAAAGCACCAGATTTTTCGTAACGGTGCATCATACCGATTTCAGCGATACGGATTGGCAATTCACGGTATGAGTGCACGTGGTGTTTGTAAACTTGAATGTGGTGTGGACAGTTCATTGGACGAAGAACGAATTCTTCACCATCACCCATGTCCATTGTTGGGAACATGTCTTCACGGTAGTGATCCCAGTGACCTGAAGTTTTGTAAAGATCAACTGAAGCCAATGGTGGAGTGTAAACGTGAAGGTATCCTGATTCAACTTCTTTATCAACGATGTAACGTTCCAAAGTACGACGGATTGTAGCACCATCTGGCAACCAGAATGGAAGACCTTGACCAACTTCTTGAGAAATCATAAACAAATCAAGTTCTTTACCAAGTTTACGGTGATCACGTTCTTTAGCTTCTTGACGTTGTTTAAGGTAAGCTTTAAGGTCTTTTTTATCGAACCAAGCAGTACCGTAAACACGTTGCATCATAGCGTTATCGCTATTTCCGCGCCAGTAAGCACCAGCTACGTTCAATAGGTGGAAGACTTGGATACGACCAGTTGAAGGTACGTGTGGGCCACGGCAAAGGTCAGTAAATTCACCTTGAGTATAAACAGTAAGTCCGCCTTCATCTTCACCATGTTCTTCGATCAATTCAAGTTTGTAAGGATCATTTTTGAACAATTCACGCGCTTCATCGATAGAAATTTCTTTACGAACGCATGGAAGGTTTTCCTTAACGATTTTTTTCATTTCTTCTTCGATACGAGGAAGGTCTTCATCAGTGATTTGACCTGATGTGTTATCAGTATCGTAGTAGAAACCATTCTCGATAGCAGGACCTACACCAAGGCAAAGATCTGGGAAAAGACGTTTTGCGGCTTGAGCAAATAGGTGAGCTGCTGAGTGACGTAAGATATCTAGAGCATCTTCGTGATCAGGTGTTACGACTTCAATGCTACCATCTTCAGTGATTGCACGAGTGGTATCAATCAATTCTCCGTTAAATTTACCAGCCAAAGCTTTTTTAGCTAGTGAATTACTAATACTTTGAGCAATTTCAAAAGTTGTTACTCCAGATTCAAATTCGCGCACAGCGCCATCTGGAAAAGTAATTTTAACCATACTATTCTCCTTTAAAAGATTAACATTGTTGAACATTCCTTTTTGGGAACCAGGTAAAAGGAATGTGATGAGTTTACAAGAATTTTTTCCCGAGATAAAAGAAAAACGACATCCCAAAAGGACGTCGTAACGTGGTTCCACCTTCATTTATCTACGACAAAAAAGAGTCGTAAACCTCAAATCAGCTATATCGTAGCTACCGTTTTATGTTTGCATAAAAAGCAAAGGAAGTAGTATTGAATCAGCCAATCTTGCGCCCTTCTCACCAACCGGCACTCGCTCTAAAGATTGAACCCTGTTCAACTTGTCTTCGATAGTTATTATAACACGAATTTTTTATTTTTCAAGAATTTAATCAAGGAAATCTCGAATCGAATTAATCAAGCGTTTTGGAGCCTTAAAAACTTTCGCAGATGTCTTAACCGTTGCTTTAGCTGCTTCTGCTGGTAATTTAATGGCAGAATGCGCTAATTTAACAGAAGTTTTCTCTTTTTGGCCACGAACTGTCAATGAAAATTTTTCTTTTTTCTTGTTCTTAGCAGAAATCAAAACATCCAAATAAAACGCATAAACTGATTTACCAAAATGTTCAGCAGAGATGGCATACATTTTAGCTTGATAAGCTTTATCATCCAAAGCTGGTGTATTTTTAATGGCATCTAAGATAGCATTTGCCAAATCTTCTTCCTGGTAAAAGAGAGTTCCAAACATCTTTTGATCAATGATATCATCCAAGTAAGGATTTCCGTGCGCAATAACTGGCGTTCCACTAGCAAGACTTTCCGTATAAGTCAAACCTTGTGTTTCACTGGTTGAAGCTGAGATGAAGAAATCAGCTGCTTTGTAATAAATAGCTGTTTCATCATGTGGCACCATACCAGTAAAAATCACATTGTCTTCAATATCAAGTTCTTGAACCATTTCTTTCAAGTCTGACAAAAATGGTCCGTCACCAACAATCACTAGTTTTACACGGTCATTTTGAGCTAAAACATCTGGAAATTGTTGAACAATTGCTTGAATATTTTTTTCGTAAGAAATACGTGACAAGCTAAGCAGCATTGTTTCATCTTCTGCAATGCCAAGTTGCGTACGAAGATTATTGGCATCTTCCTTGGTGATATCCTTACGTTCGTATTCTTCCACACGAATACCTGTTGGGATTACGCGTTTTGGAATTTTAATATCATATCCATCAAGAAGATTTAGAACAATACGAGACGGGCAAATAACACCATCCAAATCATTCATATAGCCACGCATGACGTATTTGACCATACCTGGTTTGATGATTTTTCCTTTAGCAATATACCCTACATAGTCTTCATATTGTGTGTGATAAGTGTGGACTACTGGGATACGAAGAGCTGCAGCAATCATTTTTCCAAGCATTCCAACACTAAATTCCGTTTGGGTATGAATAATATCTAGTTTATATTGTTTGGCAATTTTATAAGACGAAATCAATCCACGATAAACAATGCGGCGATCTGTAAATGAAATAAAAGGCACACTAGGAAGTCGGATAATCGTTGGATCTTCATAGCGTTTCACCGCTTTATCTGTGGTTGTAAAAATATAGACCTCGTGTCCTTCTTTTTCCAACTCTTCCTTGAGGGTACAAATACTCGTTGCTACCCCAGAAACTTGAGGAAAATATGTGTCCGTAAAAAGACCAATTCTCATTTTACAACTCCATTACTTTGTGATAAACATCAATTAATTCATGAGCAACTTTATCAATGCTACGACTTTGAGCAATATGATAACCTGCCTCTTGTTTTTCGCTATTTCCTGATAAAACCTTGCGAAGGGCTTTAACAAAACCAGGAACATCTTGTGCTAACTCCGCACAGCTACTGTCAACCCAGCCGTGATAAACAGGAATATCTCGCAAAACCACATGTTGGTGACTAGCAAGTGCTTCAAGAACGACAATTCCTTCTGTTTCCTCACGACTCGGGAAGAAGAATGCATCTGCCCCACTCATAGCACCTTCAAAAACATCCCCTTTAATGTAACCAGCAAAAATCACATTGTCGGGATGCTTACGTGTCACAATGCTTCGTACTTTATGAGGAATAACCCATTTATTAGTCTCACCGAACCAAATAAAACGCACATCAGGCATTTGCTCTGCTACTTTAACAAAGTCATCAATACCTTTTCGCATGAAATAAAGCCCTGCACAAATCACAACTTTTTCATCCGATTTAATTCCAAAATGACGTCTAAAGGCTTCTTCTTTTTCCGGTTTTGGAACATATCGTGACAAATCAATTCCATTTGAAACGGCATAAATCGGTTTTTCAACCCCATAGCCACTAATCAATGATTTTGAGTATTCAGTCGGTGTAATAATAGCATCCGCATTATTATAAAAATGACAAAGATACCATCTAAAAATTGGTGATACTAAATTAGAGCCGATAAAAGAGTCGCGAAAATCTTCCTCGGTAGAATGACCATGCATCAACACTTTTTTACCCGCTTTTTTGGATTTTTTCAATAATTTCCAACTCTTAAAACCATAAGTATTGATATGAACCAAATCATAGTCATCGTTTGGATTTGTTGTATAATCTTGGCCAACCATGCTAAGAGCACGCTCTTGGTGCTTGATGGCGCGGCCAATTCCTGATTTTCTTAAATAATTTTCGGCTTCCAAATACAGTAAAACTTTCATAATTTCTATTATAGCTTATTTTGTAATTTTTTTCACTAAGACTAAAAAAAATCAGCCCCAAGGCTGATTTTCTGATACTATCCTGTTTTGGATTATTGACGTGTTGTTCCACGCAATTTAAGACCATGATTAAGAATGATTTCTTTTTCTTCAAGCTCTTCTTTGTTCATGATTTTTGTCAACATACGCATGCTGACAGCTCCAAGGTCATAAACTGGTTGACTGATTGAGCTAAGATTTGGTCGTGTGTATGATGTAATTGGTGAATCATTACTTGTAATGATTTCAAAGTCTTCAGGAACTTTTTTTCCTGCTGCAAACAAACCGTTCAAAAGACCTGCAGCCAATTCATCTTCAGCTACATAAGCAGCTGTAGCACCAGAATTCATGACACGTTGAGCCAATTCGTAACCATCTTTGTAGTTGTAGTTGGCTTCAAAAACAAGTCCTTCTTTGAATGAAAGATTGTTCTTTCCAAGTCCTTCTTTGTAACCTGCAAGACGAACTTTTCCGTTAATGTCATCAATAAGTGGTCCTGAAACAAAGGCAATATCTTTGTTATTTTTAGCCAAAATATCAACAACATCAGCCACGGCAGCTTTGTAATCAATATTAACACTTGGAAGTTGGTGTTCTAAATCAACTGTTCCTGCTAGAACCACTGGTGTGCGTGAGCGAGAGAACTCTGCACGAATTTTTTCAGTTAAATGGTGTCCCATGAAGATAATACCATCCACTTGTTTTGCAAATAAAGTGTTAACAACATTAACTTCTTTATCGTCATCTTCATCACTTGACGCAAGAACGATATTGTATTTGTACATTGCTGCAATATCGTCGATACCTTTCGCTAAGATTGAAAAATAGCTATTAGCGATATTTGGAATAACAACACCAACTGTCGTAGTTTTTTTACTTGCCAAACCACGAGCAACTGCATTTGGACGATAGTCTAAACGGTCAATAACTTCAAGGACTTTTTTACGAGTGTTTTCCTTTACATTTTTATTGCCATTTACAACACGACTAACTGTTGCCATTGAGACGCCTGCTTCTCGTGCAACATCATAAATTGTAATCGTATCATCAGTGTTCATTATTGGACTTCCTTTCTATTTGAAAATTTCGCTTTCACAAATATTTTAGCACCTTTTGGAAACACTTTCAAGTGCAAACTTAGAATTTTTGAAAACTTTTCATATTTTGAAAACGTTTAATTCATATTTTTTTCCTAACTTTAAATAAAAATGATAAAATCGATAGCTTTCCTATCAATTTGTGCTATTTTTCTGTCATAAGTCCAACAAAAAAAGGGGGTTTTCAGAGACTTTTAGCCTATTTCTATGAAAATTAAGTATCTTTAATTTTTTTGTATCAAGCTCTTGATTTTTTCGTCTTTTTTTGAAAAAATGGGGATAATTAGAAAGAAGGTTTCTCATGTCAAAATTAGATCAAATCCGTTCATACCTTACTCAAGAAAAAGCAAATATTGCTGTTTTCTCTGATCCAGTTACTGTTAACTATCTAACAGGCTTCTACTGCGAACCACACGAACGTCAAATGTTCCTTTTTGTATATAGCGATCGTGAACCATTCCTTTTTGTCCCAGCACTTGAAGTTGCACGCGCTAGCCAAATCGTAAACTTCCCTGTTTTTGGTTACGTTGACTCTGAAAACCCTTGGGAAAAAATTAAAAATGGTCTTCCATCAACTGAAAGTGCCAAAGTCTTTGCCGAATTCGACAACCTTAACGTCACAAAATTCCAAGGCTTGCAAACTGTTTTTTCTGGACGCTTTGTAGACTTAACACCATTTGTTCAAAAAATGCGCCTCATCAAATCGCAAGACGAAATCGATAAAATGATGGTTGCTGGTCAGTTCGCTGATAAAGCTGTTAAAGTTGGTTTCGATAACATCTCACTTAACAACACTGAAACTGACATTATTGCCATGATTGAATTTGAAATGAAAAAACAAGGTGTTGAAAAAATGAGTTTCGACACTATGGTCTTGACTGGTAATAATGCCGCTAACCCACACGGTATCCCAGGCACAAACAAAATCGAAAACAATGCTTTGCTTTTGTTTGACCTTGGAACAGATATGCATGGTTACGCTAGTGATATGACTCGTACTGTTGCCGTTGGTAAACCTGACCAATTCAAAAAAGACATTTACAACTTATGTTTAGAAGCTCACATGGCAGCTCTAGAGTTCATCAAACCTGGTGTTCTTGCTAGTGAAGTGGATGCTGCTGCTCGTAAAGTCATTGAAAAAGCAGGTTACGGTGAATACTTCAACCACCGTCTTGGACACGGTATTGGTATGACATGTCACGAATTCCCTTCAATCATGGAAGGTAATGATATGGAAATCCAAGAAGGTATGTGTTTCTCAGTTGAACCTGGTATCTACATTCCTGGCAAAGTTGGTGTTCGTATCGAAGATTGTGGTCACGTCACAAAATCTGGCTTTGAAGTCTTCACACACACACCAAAAGAATTGCTTTACTTCGAAGGATAAAACAATTAATCACACAAAAATTCCCAGTCTTTCTGGGAATTTTTTTATTGCAGGAAAAAGCAATTGCTGTTAAAATGAGCCTAAGAAATCCCAAAAGAGGTTCTTATGTTTTATAAAACAATGACATATTGTCCTGAATGTGGACATCCTTTAGAAAAGAAATTCCTAGAACATGAGGGGGATATTCCTTACTGTTCCCAATGTGATAGTTTTCGTTTTCCAGTCTTTAACACTGCAATTAGTGCCATTTTATTCAACGAAACTCACGATAAAATTCTCCTGATTAAGCAGTATCAAATGACAGAACACATCTTATTGGCTGGTTATGTATCACAAGGGGAAAACGCTGAAACAACTCTAGCTCGAGAAATAGACGAGGAGTTGGGATTGCAAGTCAAATCGTTAACATTTAATGCTAGTCAATACTACGAACGTAGCAATTCTCTTATGATTAATTTTGCTGTGACAGTAACTGGGGAAGTCACACCCAACCATGAAATTGACGATTGGGATTGGTTTAGCATTTCAGAAGCCAAAAAAGCCATTAAAAATGGTTCACTAGCAGAAAGTTTTTTACTAGAATTCTTAGATAAAGAGCAAAAGAGACTGGGATAAAAATACCCAGCTTCTTTGTTTATATGTTAATATGTTATTTTTTACAAGACGCAGTAGCTGAGTGGAGTCTAATACGCTGATAAACCAGCTTTTACAATCCTGCTCAACCTTGTGAGGGTGAGACGACGAAATCGAATTTCTTTGAAATTACCGATTTCTGTCTCACTCACTTTTTCTCATACTTGTCTTGCATTTCTTGCCAAAATTGCCGAACAGCTTCTGATTGATTTTCCTTTAATTTCATCAAGACCATCATCGAATCTTTCTTAATATCAAGTGGCCGCCAAATAATGTTTTTTCTTTCAAAAGGTCGAACCATCTTTTCCATCATTAAAGAGATTCCCAAATCATTTTCAATCAAATCAATAATCATATTAATACGATTTCCCTTATAGGTAATCTGTGGTTCAAAATGATTCAAATGACATAACTCTAAAAAAGGTTGTAGCAGCTGTGTCTGTTCACTAAGTTGTAGGAATGTTTCTGATTTTAGCTCTTCTATGCTTATGCTTTCCTTATCAGCCAGTTGATGACTGCTTGGCAAAACCACTACCCAACAATCTTGATCAATGGTTATTTTTTCAACATTCTCTGGAAGTGTTTCATTGAACTGTCTTGCAAAAATGATATCGCACTTGTGCTTTAATAAATTATCGAGCAAGACATCCGCCTCTTCTTCTTCGACGTTTACCTCAAAGGTTGGATGGTGCTTTTTAAAATTAGCCATTTCTGAAATAATGGCATAAAAAGGCATGCTTGGAATACCATGCAACAATAATCTACGGTCTTCTTTTTCTTGTAATTGCCCCACTTCAGCAATCATTTGCTGGTAATTTTCCAAAATCTTTTTGGCATATTTTTCAACCACTTCTCCTTCTTTAGTGATTCTGATATGGCGACGATTTCGGTCAAAAAGCAGTACTCCAAGTTCCTTTTCAAGTGCCTTAATTTGCTTTGAAACATTTCCTTGGCTAATATAAAGATGCTCTGCTGTTTCAGTGTAACTCAGGGTTTCACATAAGGTTAAAAATACTTGTAATTTTTGAAGATTCATTGCTTTGCTCCTATTTATTCCATTTTAGAATATCTTATCGCCAAAAGCAAATTGATTTTTAGCTAAATCATGTTACACTAGTTAATGAACTTAGGTTTTCATTTAAGTCACTTTATAGAAGTGAGCTTATTTTTTTGTCTTATTTTTAATCATAAAAGGAGGAATTTTATGCCAACTGGTGTTATTATCAATTCTTTTGCCATCATTTTTGGCGGCATTCTAGGTGGAATTTTTGGTCATATCTTATCAGAGGATTTTAAAAATCAATTAAACCTTATTTTTGGGGTTTGTTCAATGGGAATGGGAATCTCATCTATTGGTCTTATGAAATACATGCCTGCTGTCATCTTTGCTATCGTTGTTGGAACAGCTATCGGGCTAGCTATTAGTCTAGGAGAATGGATTAATAAAGGTGGCTCATTGATGCAAAAAGCCGTCTCAAAAATCTTACCTCAAAAGCACAGTAAACTCTCAAATGATGAATTTCTAGCAACCCTACTAACCGTTATCGTACTTTTTTGTGCTAGTGGTACGGGGATTTATGGGAGCCTTGATTCAGGAATGACTGGCGATTCAACCATCTTAATCTCAAAATCTATTCTTGATTTCTTTACTGCTGCTATCTTTGCTTGTAATCTTGGCTTTGTAGTTTCTTTGATTGCCATTCCACAATTTATTATTTTTACCGCACTTTTCTTGCTAGCAGGTATCATTGTCCCTTTAACTACACCTGATATGATTGCTGATTTTAAAGCCTGCGGTGGTTTCTTAATGGTGGCAACTGGTTTTCGTATGATTAAAGTCAAAATGTTCCCAACCGGAGATATGATTCCAGCTATGGTCATTGTCATGCCTTTATCTTGGTTTTGGGTCAAAGTTATCATGCCATTATTATAAAATCTAATATTTTTAGAAAAATTAGAAAAAGTCAGTTGATATTTTAGACAACTGACTTTTGTTTATCTTGTAAAAACGCTTTTTATATCAAAGATTCTTTTATTAGTTCACTAAGCAAATAATTTGCAATCTTTTTTTAAGTTTGTTATCATACTTGCTATAAATAAAACTTTGAGGAGAACTCTATGCCCAAAACTGCTCAAGAATCTTTAGACTCTTGTCTCTTTTTCGCTATTAAAAAACTAGATCGAGCTCTTGATAAAATCACGGAAGAGGGTTTCCAAAAACTTGGCTTAAGTCCATCTTATTCTACCCTTCTTCTGATTTTAGACCATGATAATGGTAAGCTTCAAAAAGATTTGGCTAAAATGCTTTGTATTACAGCACCTACCTTAACAAGAATTGTTGAAAAACTTGGTAATAAAGGCTTTATTCAAGTTATCAGTGAAGGTCGAACAAAGCGTGTTTATATCACTGAAAAAGGTAGAAAATTAATTCCTGATATTCATCAAGCTCATATTGACACTCAAAAAGAATTTAATCGTTTAGTCAAAAACGGCTTTTCTGACACTCTCGTTTCTGAACTAAACCAAATCACTGAGCAATTGAAATAATAAAAGTTTTAGAGATACTAATCTTGGGTATGTGATTGAGTCATTTGGCTCAATTTATCCTTATAGGTTTATATGGTCGTGGTCACTCACCATGGCCTTTTTTAAAGGCTTGGAATATACTATCAAGTGGATTTGTCATCTTAATCCAAGTGTGCTAAGATATTCTTTGTAGATTTATTACTAAGGAGATTATTGTGCCCGATAACATTCAAGAAACGTTGGAGGGGTGCCTATTTTTTTCTATCAAGAGACTTGATCGAGCTCTTGATAAATACACAGAAGAAGCTTTTAGAAAAATTGGAATGTCACATTCCTATGCTTTAGTCCTTTTTATTCTTAATCAAGAAAATGGTAAATGTTATAAAGAACTTGCTAACATTCTTTGTATTGCCCCGCCTTCTCTAACAAAAATCATTGATAAACTAGCTAGTAGAGAGTTTGTCACTATTGCTCGTGATGGTCGCACAAAACGTGTTTACATCACCGATAGAGGAAGAGAACTTGCCCCTATCATCTGGGAAGTTTTTCATGACACGCGACAAGAACTCATGAAAACGACTCAAACTTATGATCTTGCTACCATTATTGATCAAATCAATTGTTTAACAAAAAGAATTAAGTAAAGAAATCCTCTCTTTCTTTACTTAATTCTTTTTCTTTTAAAAACTAGCGAAATATAAATGAAAATGCTATGATAGAAAGAAAACTAGGAGGCTAGCATGAGTAAAGAAGCTATCAAAAAACAAGTCCTCGATGCCTTTGATCATCGAGTTTCCGTCCGTGTCTATAATGACCAAGAAATCTCACGTGATGATATGGAATATATCCTTGACACTGCCTGGTTAAGCCCTTCTTCAATCGGTCTTGAAGCTTGGCGCTTTGTTGTTCTTGATCGTAAACAAATTGCTAAGCTCCGTGATGAGCTAAAGGCCGTTGCCTGGGGAGCACAAAGTCAACTTGATACAGCTAGTCATTTCGTTCTTCTTCTTGCTGAACAGAATGCTCGTTACGACTCTGAATCTGTTAAAGATAGTCTGGTTCGCCGTGGTCTTGGTGATGGTGATGCTCTTAATAGTCGCTTAGCCACTTATGAATCATTCCAGAAAAACGATATGGTTTTAGCTGACAACCCACGCGCTCTCTTTGATTGGACAGCTAAGCAAACTTATATTGCCCTTGGTAATATGATGACATCAGCAAGTATGATTGGTATTGACTCTTGTCCAATCGAAGGTTTTAACTATGAAAAAGTTAATGCCATTCTTACTAAAGCTGGTGTTATTAATCCAGAAAAAGAAGGTATTGCTAGCATGGTATCATTTGGTTATCGTCTTAAAGATCCAAAGCACCCTCGCTCACGTAAACCTAGAAAAGAAGTCATTACTTGGCTTGACTAAAATAACAAAAACCTTGAACAATAGTTCAAGGTTTTTTATTACAATAAAGCCATTTTCACTGCGCTAATTAAACCACTACTTGTTCCTGGGAAGGCAAAAATCATTTGGCTTAAATCACTTGCTGTTACTTTTTGATTAATCATTAATGTCAAAAGATTAATCATCTCGCCAGCTTCATTTCCTAAAAAGCTAGCTCCAACCAATTCTTTCTTTTGGTTAATAATCAAAGTCACATGCGCATCATCTTCTAATTTTGTCTGGAATTTTAATTGTTGTCCAAATGGGACTTCGACAACACGATAATCGTCATTACCACGAGCCTCATCAATAGTCACCCCGACTTGTGCAATACGTGGGAAGGTATAAACTAGATTTGGAATTGCTGGATAAGTAATCGCCTCAGTATTCATGCCTAAAATAAAAGCTGCAATATAATCAGATTCAAAGCTTGCTGTCGGAGTTAAACGTGGAATAGTTTTGTCAACAACATCACCACTAGCAAAAATATTTGGCACGGCAGTTTGTAAATGCTGATTAACAACAATTCCTGAACGATTGTATTCAATCCCTAACTCTTCGAGTCCAAGATTTTCAACATTTGGGATTCGACCAGTAGCATCAAGGACATAATCTGTTTCAAGGATTAACTCTTGAGCTGTTGTCACACGTAATCCATCATCAATGCTCTCAACTTTTTGAACCGCTTGATTGAAATGGAAGTGGACACCTTCTGCTGCCATTTTAGTGACGACAGTATCAACGTAATTTTCTGGATAAGCAGCCAAGGCTCTATCGGCATATTCAATCACATGTACTTCTGAACCCAGTTTTGCTGCCATAGTCGCAAATTCCATGGAAATAATTCCTGCACCGATGAATGTGATACGTTTTGGCATAACATCCAAATCAAGAAATTCTCGACTATCATGTAAGAATTCTTGTCCTTGAATAGCTAGACGAGCTGAACGTTGCCCAGTTCCTAAGACGATATAATCGGCAGTGACTTGTGTATCATCCACATCAACCGTATGAGCATCAAGCAATTTTCCATACCCTTTAAGTAAATCAATATTTAATTGCTTAAACATTCCTTCCATAAGAGGTGCATAAGTTGGAATCTCAGCTTTTTTAAATGCCATAAGTTCTTGCCAATTAACCTCTGTATTTCCTGTAATGCCAGCTTTTTCATAGCGTGATAAGGCATCAACGAATTCAAATGGACTATCTAATAAGAACTTAGCATTACAGCCATAATTCGTACATGTTCCAGCTGTAACATCCTTTTCAACAATAGCAACTTTTTTTCCAACTTTAGCTAAAGTCACTGCGGCATGCCAGTTTGCATGCCCTGAACCAATAAAGACAATATCATAATCAAAAGTCATTTTTGTCTCCTTAAAGTTGTTGTAACAACCAATTTTGATAACCAATAAAATTAATTAAATCTAATTGCTGTTGCGTCCACTGTAAATCAGCCTCTTCATCTTTGTAATAATCTTTAAGTAAATCATACGTCACCAAATCTTCAGATACCGCTTTTACCATTGGCAGTAAATCCTGCAAACTATTTTTTGAGATCTCTAGATCCTGCCTAAGCCATTCGAGAGCTGTTGTGGGAACTTCGAAAGCTTCTTGACTCTGGTAAGAGAGAATGCCACCTAAATCTAAAATACGGTTAAAAAGTTGCTGGGCAAAGTCACGTTCTTCTTCAGCATGACTTTGATATTTTTCAGCTAATTTTTTAAACCCTTGTGCTTCAAATTGCAAAGCAAGCATCTGATGTTTATTTGACTGGCTTAAAACACCATTTCCAATTTTTTGTAAAATATCAATAGTATTCATTATTCATTATCCTCTTTTTCAAAAAAATAATCGTGCGCGATTGATTAAAGTTTACTACTCAAAAAGCAAGTTGTCAACTTTTACATTTATTTTTTTCTATGTTATGATAAGAGCAAGTAAATACAAAGAAAGAGAAGTTATGACAGAACAACATCCTACCTTAACTAATCAATTATGTTTTGCGATTTATAATGCTAATAGGGTTTTCAATCAATTTTATAAACAAAAACTAGCTAAATTTGATTTAACCTATACACAATATATTGTTTTACTTGCATTGTGGGAAACTGATAATCTTCCTTTGCGTGAGTTAGGAAAGCAATTAGACCTTGCTAGTAATACACTGACACCGCTTCTTAAACGTTTAGAAGAAAAAGGTTATCTAACACGGATTCGTCCCGAAGAAGATCAGCGTCAATTAATCGTTTCGCTTACTCAAACTGGTAAAGCACTTCAAGCTGATGTTGAACAAGAATTACACACTTGCGTAGGAAGATTTACACCTGCTTTACAGGGAAAGATTGAGGAAATGATAACTGATAATCATATATTGATTGAAGAATTAAAAAAATTATTATAATAAAAAAGAGTTTGGATTTATCCAAACTCTTTTATCTTGCATTAAAATTTTTCATTTGGCGTTTGATATCGCGGTCTTGTTCACGACGTTTGACGGTCTCACGTTTATCATAATCATGTTTCCCTTTTGCCACACCAAGCAAAACTTTAGCGAAACCATTTTTCAAATAAACTTTAAGTGGTACAAGGGTCATCCCTGTTCCTTTTAGGTCATTTGATAATTTTTCGATTTCGCGTTTTTTTAGCAATAATTTACGAGTGCGCTCAGGGTCTTGATTCCAAATATTTCCTTGTTCAAAAGGTGAAATATAGACATTAATCAGCCAAGCTTCACCATTTTTGATTTGGGCATAGCCATCTTTGAGCTGAATACGTGCAGCACGAACGCTCTTGATTTCTGTTCCTGTCAAAACGATTCCAGCTTCGATGGTATCAACAATATTATAGTCATGACGTGCTTTTTTATTTTGAGCAACGACATTTCCTTCACCTTTTGGCATATTAAGCTACCTCTCTTATGTCAAATTTTGGGTTAGCAGTTTCAACCTTTTACTTTTTAGCTTTACGTGATTTTTTCTTAGCTACTTCTTTGTAAAAAGGTTTCTTACCTGATTTTTTAGAAGATGATTTTGAAGATTTATGATTACGTTGTTTGTTTGATTTGTGGTCTTTTTTACGATTTTTGTGATTATCAGATTTCGGACGGCCTTTATCCTTTCCTGAACGATCTTTACGTGATTTTTTAACTTTTTCAATCACATCATAATCACTTGGAATGTATTCAAAGTCAATGTCACCAGTCTCTTTATCAGCACGCGTCAATTTAATCTTAATTTGTTGACCAACTCGGAAGACTTTACCTGATTTCTCACCTTGAAGTGTCAATGTACGCTCGTTGTAGTTGTAGAATTCTGGAAGAGTTGTGATGTGAACCAAACCTTCAATGGTATTTGGTAATTCGATAAACATACCGAATTTCACAACACTAGCTACTACACCATCAAATTCCTGACCAACATACTCTTCCATGTATTCAGCTTTTTTCATGGCTTCAACCACACGTTCGGCATCAATAGCGCGACGTTCAAGGGTTGATGATGACGTTGCCAATTCAGGAATAATATTTCTAAAATGTTCGATTTTATCATCTGTGACTTGTGTGTACTCACGAATCATACGGTGAACAAGCAAATCAGGGTAACGACGAATTGGACTTGTAAAGTGTGTATAGTATTCAGCAGCCAAACCATAGTGACCATGATTATGTTCAGAATAACGCGCTTGTTGCATTGAACGTAGCAACATCATATTCAATACTTCAGCACCTGGTTTACCTTCCACTTTAGCCATGAAATCTTGCAGAGCTTGCTGGCTAATTTTATTAGCTGTACCATGAATTTGTACTCCAAAAATACTTGCGTAATCAAGGAATTTCTGTAATTTTTCAGCCTTTGGATCTTCGTGGATACGGTAAATAAATGGTAATTTGCGTTTTGCAAAGTGCTCTGCCACTGTTTCGTTAGCTGCTAACATGAATGATTCAATCATGCGTTCTGCAATACCACGTTCATGAAGAACAATATCAACTGGCATACCTTTGTCGTTGACGATGATTTTAGCTTCACTCGTATCAAAGTTCAAAGCACCGCGACTCACACGCATTGTTTCCAAAATATTATGCAAAGCAGCCATGTGATGAATAGATTCAACGATTGGTTGGTATTTTTCAATCAACTCTTCATCACCTGCGATAATGTCATTGACATCGCTATAAGTCATGCGGAACGTTGTATTGATGACTGATTGACAGATTTGGTGATTAACCACATGACCATTGCGGTCAATTTCCATCAAACATGATTGCGTCAAACGATCCACATTTGGATTCAATGAACAGATACCATTTGACAAACGCTCTGGTAGCATTGGCACCACGCGATCTGTTACATAAACAGATGTTCCACGTGCTACTGCTTCACGGTTAAGAGCAGATCCTTCTGTAACGTAGTACGAAACATCAGCAATGTGAACCCCTAGCTCGAAATTACCATTATCTAATAATTTGATATGAACAGCATCATCCAAGTCTTTGGCATCAGCTCCATCAATAGTAAAGGTAATTTCATTACGCAAATCAACACGACCAATCAAATCTTTCTCAGATGGTGCATCTGGTACAGCTTCTGCTTCAGCCATAACATCTTCTGGAAATTCTGATTTAATGTCCATTGATTCAAGGACTTCAAGAACATCGATACCAACATCGCCTTGATGGCCAACAATATCACGCACATGACCGACAAAATAATCATGTCCACGAGTTGGGTATTTATCAATATCAACCTTAATAATTTCAGTTCCATCTAAGACAACAGGTTCTTTTTTAATGTAGATTTTTTGTTGAATTTTTTGATTTTTAGACTTGATATAGCCAGCGTATTTTGGCTTTTCATCGTCTAGGATAAATTTACCAACAACTGTTTTTAAGCTACGTTCAACAATTCCTACGATACGGACTTCAGCAGCTGTCCCTTTAAGACGATTGGCTGGCTTTTTAATGACCGCCTCAACCGTATCTCCATCGACCGCATGACCAACATCATTACGACCAACAAACATATCATCTTCGTCTTCATCGACAGCTAAGAAACCAAATCCAGCTTTGTTAGCACGAAAGACACCAGTGACAGTGATTTCTTTTTTCTTCTCTTCTTTTTTACGAAGGGCAAGGTTCCCGTTATCATCAAAACGGAGCTCTCCCTTACTTTCTAACTGTGAAATTTCTTTGATAAGCTGTGGGAATTTTTCAGCACCAGCCATATCCAATCCACTAGCCAATTCATTAATATTTACTTTTCCATGCTCTTTTAAATAAGCAATAATATTTTCATTCATAATTGTGATTACAAGTAAGACCATTTGACAAAAAAGCCCTACTTCATTTCTATCCTCTCGTTTTCTAGCTTGATGGAAGTTGTGAAAAGTCACTGAATCTCAAATTCCAATCGGCTATTGAACAGACTCCTCACTACTTAATAATAAAAAATGAGCTGAATGACCAGCCCATGAATTTTCGTACAAAATTCAAGATGCGCAGCCAACGTAAGCTATTAAGCAGCTTTTTCGTCAGTTGCTATCTATTTACTTGATAAGATTGCTAGCGCTAAAGCAATTGCTAGCCAAAAGAATACTAGAACTGCTGTAAAACGTTGCATAAACGCTTCGAAGCCACGCGCTTTAGTACGTTCAAATAAAGCTTCTGAACCGCTGTTATCAAATACATTGCTACTTGGATTTTTCTGTGGTTGCAAAAAGATGGCAATCACGATAATAACAGATAATACCAGCAAAATTGTCAGTAGTACATTGTACATATTTTTCACTAAGAACGCGTCAGAAGGGCTTAAAATCGGAAAATCATCCACTACATCAACCTTCTGGGTTCTATTCCTTTCCTACACTATGGTCTTGATTATTCTATCATAATTATCCTTAAGATTCAACATGTAAGGTTACTTTTCGCTCTTTAGGACAATATTTCAAAACCTGAATTTTATCGGGATGAGTTGCTTTATTTTTGCTTGTCAAATAGTTTTTACTTCCGCAACTACTGCATTTTAAATTAATCTTTACTCTCACACGATTTCCTTAACTTTCAAATATTTTCTAAAATTGATAAAGCTCCATGCGAAGTTTACAAAGACAATAAGACTTGTCACGTAGAAGACCGAACGGTATCCCATTCCTGTTGCTACTGCTGAACCGACAAACGGCCCCAAGACTTGTCCAATATTCATAAACATTTGATTATAGCTGAAAATACGTGAAATACCTTCTCTTGGTGTGATTTTAGTCAACAGCGAATTAACACTTGGCATCAAGGCACCCGTACCAAACCCATACAAGAAACGAACAATTCCCAACTGTAATGAATTTTGGGCCATGGCAGACAAGACATACATACCAAAGCTATAAAACAGAGCTATCAAAAGTAGTCTATGATTACCTATTTTATCACCAATTTTACCAAGAGTCGAGCTCGATAACATACTTGAAAACCCAAGAGCAGACACAATCAAACCTGATACAAACATCAAATTCTCAGTTTGTCCGAGATTACGAATGTACAGTGTTAGGATTGGGGAAATTGATTGTGCAGAAATTTGGATAATCATACTCGTTACAAATAACCCAATAAGGATTTGTTTGTCCTTAATTGAAGAAAAGACTTCTCGAGTTGACATCGCATTTGCTTTTGTAACTGGCTGAAATTCTTCCTTAATAAAAAAGACTGTTAGTAAATTACAGATTAATAAAATGAAACCAACTAGTAGAAAAACTTGTCGAATTCCCATGATTTCAGCTAAAACGCCACCTAATAATGGACCAACTAAGCTACCTCCAATAACTCCTGTTGCCAGCGTCCCAAGCGCGTAACCAGAACGACTCTTAGGTGCTTGACTGGCAATTAAGGCATTTGAATTTGGAACATAACCTGAAAACAGACCATTTAAAACGCGTAGCGCTAGCAACCAGAAAACATTAGGAACAAAAGCTAGTCCACCCATGGTAAAAGTCATTGCAAGGCTAGCTCTTACCATCATCGTTTTTCTTCCATAGCGGTCTGCCAAGCGCCCCCAAACTGGGGCAATCAATGCTGAAGCAAGTGCTGATAGGGACACTGCCAACCCAGCATACCATTCAACTTTGTTTTTAGGAGCGCCAAGTTCTTCCACATATAAAGCCATAAATGGCATGACAAGCGAAAAGCTTGCCCCAGTAAAAAAGTTACCAAGCCAAGCTATTCGTAAATTTTGTTTCCAATTAACTTCGTTACTTATGATTGTTCACCTTCTTTTCAAAAAAACGTCAATTGCTATTATAACACATTCTAATTCAATTGAGAGAATCCTGATTCGCAAAGCGTTTTCTTGTTAAACAATCACTCTAATAAGAAAAATAATCAGCTATAATTCAGATAAAAGGTGATTTACCTGCTCCTTCAACTCCTTAATATTACCGCTATTATCGAGCAATTTATCAGCATAAGGCTTTTTGGCTTCTGTTGACATTTGACTAGCAATTCGTTTTTGAGCCTCTTCTCTTGAAAAATGATTTCGCATCACCAACCGTTCTAATTGCGTTTGTTCATCCAAATGAACAAGCCAAATATCATCAAACCAATCCATATAATCATGCTCAATGAGAAGTGGAATATCCATGAAAAAAACATCCTGTGTCTTAGCCAACTCATCTCGACGATGAGCCAGCTCATCTCGGATAATACCATTTTGAAGCTTAGCAGATTTGGTTAACATCTCTTGACTTGAAAAAATCAATTGACCTAATTTCTTTCGATCGAGTTCACCATTTTCCTGTAAAATGTCACTACCAAGCCAGTCACAGAGTGCTTGATAGAGTTTTCCTCCCTTAGCCTGAAGTTCATGAACCACTTGATCGGCATCAATGACCTGATAACCATGTTTTCTAACTTCAGCAACAACGGTAGACTTCCCAGAAGCAATGCCCCCTGTTATTCCAATAATTTTCGTCATCGTTTTTGACAAGCAGGACATAGATGTGTCCCGCGACCTCCTACTTTAATTTTTTCAATAGGCGTAGCACAACGTGGGCAAGGTTCCCCAGTTTTCCCGTATACTTGCAAATAATATTGCATGCTTCCATTTTCACCTAATGCATTTTGGTAAGTTCGAATCGTTGAGCCACCCTTTTCAATTCCGAGTTGTAAGATTCGAATGGTTTCATCATGTAATCTTTTTACTTCATCTTCTCGAAGACTATTAGCCTGACGCTCAGGATGAACTTTTGCTGCCCAGAGAACCTCATCCACGTAAATATTTCCAAGACCAGCAACCAAAGTCTGCTCCAAAAGATAAGGTTTTATCAACTTTTTAGAAGTTGATAATTTCTTAGCAAATGCTGATAAATCAAAATCCTCTTCTGTCGGCTCAGGCCCTAACTTTCTCTGGCGAAAATACTCATCAACCTGACCCTTACTCATCAATTCCATTGTTCCAAATTTACGGACATCTTGATAAACCAAGGTCGCCCCATCATCAAGTTCAAAAAATGTATGGAAGTGTTTATTTTCAGGTACCTCATCTTTAAAAAGCAAATACTTTCCTTCCATTCTCAAATGAGAAATAATTACTTGCTTATCTAGATTCAGCAACAAATATTTTCCACGTCTTCCAATAGACTGAAAGGTCTGCCCCAAAATTTCTGTCTCAAATGCAGACAAATCCGTTTTAATCATCTTAGGCACACGAACATCAACAGAAACAATCTTCCGACCAACAATTAGCTTTTCAAGACCACGTCTAACAGTCTCAACCTCAGGCAATTCCGGCATCTTTCTGATACAAAGGACGTTAAAAGACAAAGTAAAATTAGAAGGTCATCAGAAATCCTGATTTTTGAAATGACCTATCTATTTTACACAGCCTTTTGTCCGTGTTCAAAGTAACACGAACTAGTCCCTCTCCTTTCTAAACGTTATTCGAAATAACAAAACCGATTATTTTAAAATAGGAGAGGCCAAAAGGCCATCTCCTTTTTCTTTTTTCAAAATATTAATATTCTTTCTCGTTGTAACCAAAGTCAGTTATTCAATGGAAAAAATCATCATTTACCCATAAGTAAATATGCTAAAGCTGCTAAAGCAAAAGGTAATAATAAATTTTCTAAAAACTTTTGCAGTGGATATATAGGTTTAATTCCAATCAATGTACTATCTCCACCCTCTTGTTTAGGATATGCTAAAAAATGTAAAAATAAAATCAACCCTAATATAAAAATGAATCCTAAAAGTTCCAAAATTGACATAACAAAATTTCCTAATATTCTTTCTCGTTGTAACCAAAGTCTGCGAGATCAAGTTTTTTATCACGCCAGTTTTTCTTAACTTTAACCCATGTTTCAAGATAAACTTTATCACCAAGCATGATTTCAATATCACGGCGTGCCATTTTACCAATTTTCTTAAGCATAGCACCTTTTTTACCAATGATAATTCCTTTTTGACTATCACGCTCAACCATGATTGTCGCACGAATGTGAACTTTGTCTGTTTCTGGGTCACGTTTCATTGAATCAACGATAACTGCAACAGAGTGAGGCACTTCTTGTTCAGTTAATTTTAGGATTTTTTCTCGAATCATTTCTGACACCAAGAAACGTTCTGGGTGGTCAGTGATTTGATCTTCTGGGAAATATTGGAAACCTTCTTCCAAGTTATCTTTTAAGATATTAAGAAGTGTTTCAACGTTATTTCCTTGAAGGGCTGAAATTGGCACAATTTCTTTGAAATCCATTTGGCTACGGAAATCATCAATTTGTTCCAAAAGTTGGTCTGGGTGCACTTTATCGATTTTATTGATAACCAAAATAACTGGAATGTTAGCTGCTTTCAAGCGTTCGATAATCATGTCGTCACCTTTACCACGTTTTTCGTCAGCTGGGACCATAAAAAGAACTGTCTCAACTTCACGAAGTGTGCTGTATGCTGACTCAACCATGAAATCACCAAGTGCTGTTTTTGGTTTGTGAATACCTGGTGTGTCAATAAAGACGATTTGTTCAGTATCTGTTGTATAGATACCCATAATTTTATTACGAGTTGTTTGAGCTTTGTCACTCATAATTGCAATTTTTTGCCCCATCACGTGATTCAAAAATGTTGATTTACCAACGTTTGGGCGACCTAAAATCGCAACGAAACCTGATTTAAACATAAGATATAAAGGACGTTAAACGTCCCTACTCCTTTCAATTTCTCTATAAATATAGTGTTATCGACTCCCTAAAATCATGGCAATAATCTTAGGTACAAAAATAATTAATCCAGTCACAATAGCGTAAGCAGAAACAACCAAAACGGCACCTGCTGCCATATCTTTAGCATTTTTAGCTAGCATTGAAAAGTGGTAATCACTAGCAAGGTCGACCACATTTTCAATAGCTGAATTAATCATTTCCAAAGTAATGACCAAAAAGATAGCTAAAAATAAGAATAGCCATTCCATCGCTGATATACGAAAGACAGCACCTGCTGCAGTTGCTAAAATAGCTGAAACCATGTGCTTACGCATATTTCTTTCTTCCTTGAATGCTGTAATAATTCCAGTAATGGCAAATTCCATACTAGAAACCAAGGTGCGATTTTTCCACTTTTTAGGCGAATTATTGTCTCTTAAGTCCATAGGCAGTCAAAATATCTTCTTGTAAAGTAAACATTTCTTTTTCTTCTTCAGGGGTATAGTGGTCATATCCATTAATGTGTAAGAAACCATGTACCGCTAGGAATCCCATCTCACGTTCAAAAGAATGACCATATTCTTCTGCTTGTTCGCGTGCTTTATCAACAGAAATAAAGAGCTCACCAATATATGCGTCAAATTCATCTAACATTTCTGCGAGCTCAGGATTTTCAGCTAAATCTTCTT
Source organism: Streptococcus vicugnae (assembly GCF_016461705.1). GTDB lineage: Bacteria > Bacillota > Bacilli > Lactobacillales > Streptococcaceae > Streptococcus > Streptococcus vicugnae. The sequence continues at coordinate 329,235 of NZ_JAEMHW010000001.1, forward strand.
CTGAGAATGTCAAATCTGATTCAGGTTTATACTCCAAACTGATAACATCTGTTGGACGATCTGTATCACGATATTCTAAATTCAATTCGTGGCTACGTTCGTTTGTCACAAAAGTTACAGCCATTTCTTTATTTTCTTTACCAGTCTTTTCAGCTGCAAATTGCAACAAATCCAAAGTTTGTTTTTTAATTTCTTCTGAAACTTGACCAGTTTCATCTATCATTTCAACGTACATATTAATCTTCTTTCAACTCTAATTATATCATTGACATTATACCATATTAACGATAACAGCGCCATTTTAGGCACTAAGAAAGTTTCTGGTCAATCCGTTTTGAAGTAAAAAAGAAGTAGCCAGGGACAGCTACTTCTTTCTGGGAAAAGGAGTCAGAATGTGTAAAAAGTTAGTTAATAAATGACTATTTTAATCCATCTTTATTGTAGTTACCAGATTTCACTAGATCAAATCCAACGCTGTAAGGGAATTGGTTACTTGTACCTGGTTGGTTGAAGATGATTTTGGCGTTTGCATCAGCATATTCTTCTGGGAGATCTAGGTAGAAGTTACCAGCATCATCTTTTGTCATTTGTGTTCCAGGCCATGCACCAAGAGGTGTTTGTACTGGATTACCATAGTAAAGGTAAACATTGGCATTATCCCAACCGCCAGGGTTGTCAAAGGTTACGCGTGTTTTACCGGCTGGAACAGCAGGAACTAAACCTGATTTAGAGTAGACACCTTCAGCTTTAAGATCAAATCCTTCTTTTTGAGGGAATTGTGATCCTTGATTATTTGTAAAGATCACTTTAACGCCTTCTTCAGCATAAGATGCTGGAACAGAAATTGTATAACGACCTGTTGAGTCTTTTGTCATCTTAGTTCCAGGCCACGCACCTAGAAGTTTAGTATCTTTTGCTGAATACATGTAAGCATATACTTCTGACCAGTTATCTGGATTTTGGAAGTAAATATTTGTTTCAGCACTAGGATCTTTCATTGTGAAAGTATACGTTTTAGTTGTTGCTTGACCATCAGCACCTGTTGCAGTCAATATAACACTTGTTGATTGTCCCGCTTCAAGCCCTTCACCAACAGTGATTTTATCACCATCTTGGAAAGCTACTTCTTGACCATTGTCAAGTTTGTAAGTAGCAGACTCAGCATTTTTAGCTTTCAACGTTACTTCTGTTGCAGCAGAAATACTGTTATCACCCTCTTTATAACCATCGATTGAAACTTGTGCAGTACCATCAGGTTTAGCATCATACAAAACAACTGATGAGCGAGATGACACATTACCAGTGATATGACCATTTGAAACGTTAAATTGACGTCCAGAAACTTGGTCTGTATAAGTACCATCTGCCAATTTTGTATCTGAATTCAATTGTTTGTCGCCATTACCAAGGTTAACAATAACAGCACCTTTATTACCACGTTCAATCATAGCCACTTGTTCATCGCCATTAGGGTTGCGAATGTATTCTGATTCGCCAACCATAGCGTTGTGGAATTTGTTAACAGCTTTAACGGTTGGGTCTTTGTAAAGATCACTACCAGCATCACCAATTTGTGATTGACCTGGGAAGCGTGTACCATTACCACCACCTACTGGACGTGAGAAGAACAATGGAGTTCCTTTAGCACGTGCAGTAATCATTGACCAACCTAAACGGATATCATCATCACTCATCCAAGTTGATACTTGGTCATCATTAGCATAAGTATCATGAGATTCAACCCAAGTGACAAGGTTAGATGGATCAACACCTTGTGCTTGATAATTCATCAAGTTACCAGCAGCTGCACGTTTATCTTTCAAATCATTACGAATTTGATTACCATAGTTTGAAGCTGTAACGCTCATCAATTTAGAATAATCTGCTTCGTGAGAAATACTATCTTGAAGAACTTCACCATATTGGAATTCAGATCCATTGTTCAAAATAACATTCCAGAAATTACTACCATATTCGCCTGGTAACTCAATATGTTTAGCAGTATCATAACGGAAACCATCAGCACCGTCAGCAACTGCTGTTTTCAAGAAATTCAAAAGATATTGTTGAATTTGTGGATTTTGAGTATTCAAATCATACAAACCTAGAAGAGCATTTTGTGTCACATCATAACGGTCATTCCAGTTTTTAATTTCTTTGTTACCATGTGTCCAATTTGGAATTTTTTTGATTTCTGGGCTGATTTGATTGTAATCAGATGTTGTGTGGTTAAGAACAGCATCAACAATAATTTTAATACCATATTGATCAGCCACACGGTTCATTTCTTTAAATTCTTCTTCAGTACCTAGTTGGTAGTTACCAATAGTATGCAATGTTGGTTGATATTGATAGTACCAATTTTTCAAGCTCTTATTACCACCATTTCCAACAACAACTTGGTTAATTGGTGATGTTTGAACACTAGTGTAACCAGCATCCTTAATTGCTTGCATATTATCTTTAATAGTATTGAAAGACCAGCACCATGCGTGAAGTACTGTTCCTTCTTTCATTGAGACTTGTTCATCAGCCTTAACAGCATTAGCTTGTGCAAAAGCACCGGCACTGACTGCTGTCAAAACTAATAGAGAGCCTAAACCTTTTTTCATTTTCTTTTTCAAATTTACTTTATTACGAAGTGACATAAATAATCTCCTATAAAGATAAGTTAAAATACGCAACCGCTTTCAGAAATAAACAAAAAATAAAGCAGTATTATGCGTGAAACCTGTCCAATCAACAACATATACCTGCATGACTAAAAAGTATAGTTATCAAATAATTTTCTTATAGGCATACCTCCAATTTTTTGTTGCAATCGGTTGCATATTTGTCTATATTATAGCACATTTTTTTGGAAGCGCAACCAAAAATGGGAATTTTTTGACAATTTAATCAAAAAAATGACAAAAATACCATGAAACCTTTTATTTTAAATAGTTTACCTTTGTCATTTTAAAATGCTGACTACTTATCCATTGACCATTAAATTGTTTATCATTAGGAATCCGTTCCACCTCTGCCATTCCAATTTTTTCCAACACGCGTGCTGAAGCAGGATTTTGGACAGCACAAAAAGCATGAATTTCTTCAAAACCTAAAATATCAAAACAAAGTTTTAAAATCTCAGCACTCGCTTCAGTTGCAAAGCCACGTCCCCAAAACTTTTTATTAATAATGTAGCCAATTTCTGCTTGTTTTCCATCTGACCAATTCATAAGATCAATCGTTCCGATAAACTCAGATGTATCTCTCAATTCTATACCATAACGACCAAGAGGACTTTTGAGATAAATTTCCTTAATCACTTTTTGAGTTTCCTCTATAGTCTGATTAGCTGGAAAATCCCATTTTGTATTTTCTTCATCAGATGTGTAAGCAAACATAGCTTTTGTATCAGCCATTGTCACCGGTCGCAATAACAACCGCTCAGTTTTTAACTCACTATGTTTCTTTAATTGTTCTTCTAGCATCTTTTCTCCCTTAAACTCCTATCAAAAAAAAGCGACCTTAAAAAGGCCAACTTACTTTTCTTGATTGTCTTTTTGGCTTACCATCTCTTCATCAATGTGAACTATCAAATCTTGAAAATCACTGGCCAAGTGCTTTGCCTGATTTCCAAGATTCTTTAAAATGTCAGCATCAATATCTGAGTCTAAAGCTTTTAGATCTCCTTCAAGTCTTTGCGCTTGACTGGTTAACATCTCACTCATTTCAGTCAACTTCTTAAGTGAATCACGATCACACATAAATCTCCTCCTAGTTGGTAATACATATAGCAGATATAATTTCTGAAAATATTTTGAAACTTCCAAGTACAATTACCATAATCTATTTTACCCTAAAAATTAGATTTTACTAGTATTTTTAGTCATTATAGATTTTCTGTCCAAAAAGGGAAATTACTCTCATTTTTCACTTTTTCAACCCGTTTGACTTGTTGATAAGGCTAGTACCTTCACGCCTTAACTTTTGAATCCATGTGTATTAATAAAGATTGAAAATCATATGCTAAATCCTTAGCCTCTTCTCCAAGTTTGATAAAAAAATCAGATTCTGAATCAGATTCTAGATTTAATGATAATTTATCTATCATGTTTAACTTACGATTTAATTGATCTGCTTGACTTGCTAATTGAACACTCAATTCAGTTAAGCTATCGAGTACCTCACGATTATCCATAAAAATCCTCCATTAGTACACTTATTTAATATAATTTTTCTTTTTCGGTGAAAATATCATGAAAAAAAATATACCTTATTTTACCTCAAAAAAACAGTCTAAACTAACATTCGCAAATATGAAAATAAAAAAAGCCACACCTAAGTGCAGCTTGCAATTATTTGTCATCTTTATCAGCAGCAGGTTGTCCAATGGTTTCATAGCTTGCAAAACCTGATTCTGTAGCTGATTCTACAATTTTTTCACATGATTGATGCCCCTGCTTTCTCTCTGCATCTTTCTCATAAGCGTTGATAATTTCAGCAACCACAGGGTGTCGAACCACATCGCTAGCTGAGAAATGCACGAAGTCAATCTGCTTGATATGTTTTAATTTTTCAGTAGCATCGATCAAACCAGATTTAACCTTCTTAGGCAAATCAATCTGGCTTGTATCACCATTAATAATCATTTTTGAGTTAAACCCAAGACGAGTCAAAAACATCTTCATTTGCATAATAGTCGTATTTTGGGCTTCATCCAGAATCACAAATGCATCATCCAATGTTCGACCACGCATATAAGCCAGCGGTGCAATTTCAATAATATCACGTTCCATTAATCGTGCGGTTTGCTCTTTTCCTAAAATTTGATAAAGTGCATCATAAACAGGACGAAGATATGGATCAACTTTTTCTTTTAAGTCACCTGGTAAAAATCCAAGACTCTCACCTGCTTCAACTGCTGGACGTGTTAGAATTATACGTTTAACTTGTCCACGCTTTAAAGCTGTCACAGCTAAAGTGACTGCTAAGAAAGTTTTCCCTGTACCTGCAGGACCAATTCCAAAAACAACGTCATGTGATTTAACACTATCAGCATAAACTTTTTGTCCAAGGGTTTTAACACGAATCGGTTTTCCAGAATTATCCTTGATAATTTCTTCTTCATAAAGGGCAACAAATTTGTCAATAGAGCCATTTTGTGCCATAGAAAGAGCCGTTACTACGTCAGAAGTATTCACTAACATCCCACGAGAAACCAAAACTAATAATGCTTGAATGGTCACACGCGCCAACTCGACACTTTCCTTGTCATCTCCTAGAATCTGCACACGCTCTGTGCGGGCATGAATAATAACCCCAAGATTGTCTTCAATCAATTTCAAATGGCGCTCATTTGAACCAAACAGCGCTAGCACATCATCAGGATGATTTAAAGTAATTTCAACAGAATGCTCTTGCAAATAGAGTCCCTCTTTCTTTTGTGTTTGATAAGCCTATTATAGCTTATTTAAAACAAAAAATCACGGCTTACCGTGATTTCGTTTTTATTTAAAGTTAGCTTATCTTAATACGCTAGGTAATCTTCCCAAATCTTATCAAATTCACTCAGGTTGAAAGCAAAAACAGCCTCATCTTCTAGATAACGACTTATTGTTTCAAAATCATCTGTATGCTTTGGAAACATAGTATCTTCAAAAACAAGGTCAGCCAAAATTGCGACCGGCTCATGACTTTTGGGATTGCGCTGCGTCATTAACCAAGTATAAAATGACTTTCTCATTGCCAATTCTCCTCTAAAAACACATGTCTAATTGCACTGCTTTTGGCATAATGTTCAGGATTTTTCTTATAGAATCCTTGGTGGTAATCCTCTGCCAAATAAAATGGCTGCACCGGTTCAATAGCTGTTACAATTGGTTCTTTGAAACGTCCAGAAGCCTGCAAAGCAGCTTTAGATGCTTCAGCAATTTCTTTTTGAGACTCGTTACTATAGAAAATAACCGGGCGGTAGTTATCTCCACAATCCTCAAATTGACCAAAAGCATCTGTTGGATCAGTCTGTGCCCAATAAATCTCTACTAAATCAGCATAAGAGATCTTGCTCTCATCAAAAATAATTTCAACAGCCTCTGTATGACCAGTTTCATGTGCCTTGACCTGTTCATAGGTAGGATTTTCAACATGTCCTCCAGTATAACCAGAACGAACTGATAAAATTCCATCTTGTTCTTCAAATGGCTGTACCATGCACCAGAAACAACCACCTGCAAAAATCGCACGTTCCATTCTATAACCTCCAAAATATAGTGAGTCTATTATATCAAAAAAATATCCAGTGGATATTATTTTCACGAGCCCAAAAACTAAAAAGCGAATCTATCCTATGGATACTTTTAAACTGAAATGAAAAAGACTACGACTAATTAAAAAACTAAATCGCAATCTTTTTACCATTAATCTTCGTTTTCAATCAATTCTGTACCAAATTGGTCTTGTTTGACTTTGCGAGCTTTCATTAAACCACCAAGAGCTTTTTTAAATTGCCCTTTAGAGATACCAAACGTTGCTTTGATATCAGCTGGAGATGATTTATCGTTCAATGTCATAAAGCCACCATTTGATTGTAAATAAGTCAAAATCATTTGTGAGTCATTTTCAAGCATTTCAAATGAACGTGGTTTTAATGACAAATTAAGCGTACGGTCAACCTCACGGAAGCCAATAACACGTGCTGTCACCTCTTCACCAAGACGTGGTTCTGCATAACGTTCACTAGGGTGAATAAAACCAAGCATGTTGTTATCTGGCAAGTAAACAAATGTTCCAGATAATTTCAAACGGTAAACAATGGCACGCAATTTTTCATTTTGCATGTTATTGTAAGCTGGTCCAGCCATTTTTTGGAAAACTTCAGGTTGCGCTGGAATTGCCCAGATACGGTCTTTTTTATCCACGTCAAGGTGAACATAAAGTTTATCACCTTTTTTAGGCCAAAGTTCTTTCATATCAGGCAAGACATCAAGTGAGACAACAAATTGTTTGTCAGCAAGTCCTGTATCCAAAAAGACACCCAAATCGCGGCGAACTTCTGTGACAACACCCCAACCGTAGCTAGTACGAGTTGTGGCAACTTCTGCTGTTGTCATACGAGCTTTTTGATGCATATCAGTGTAGACAAATCCTTTGACCATGTCACCAATCTTGTGCTCACCCTCAGCCTTGTCTAACATGAAAGTCACGCCATCTTTTTGTACAAAATACGCTTTCGCATTTTCGTCAATCACAAGTCCTGTGATGACAGTGGCAAGTAAATTATTCATTTATTCTTCCTTTATAAAAGGGGGTGGAAAGTCCACCCCCTAACCTTTTTTCTTATTAATTAGACTTCAAGCAATTCTTTTTCTTTGTTTGCTGTCATAGTGTCGATATGTTTAACAGCTTCATCAGTTGCTTTTTGAATGTCTTTTTCAAGAACTTTCAATTCGTCTTCAGTGATTTCTTTAGCTTTTTCTTGTTTTTTAGCTTCGTCCATAGCATCACGACGGATGTTACGGATAGCAACTTTAGCATTTTCACCGACTTTTTTAACGTCTTTAGCAAGTGCTTTACGAGTTTCTTCTGTAAGGGCAGGAATAACCAAACGGATTACTGAACCGTCATTAGCAGGGTTAATACCAAGGTCTGAAGCGTTGATTGCGTGTTCGATATCTTTCAATGATGATTTATCAAATGGAGAAATCAAAAGAACACGTGCTTCTGGAACTGTGATAGAAGCCAATTGGTTAAGTGGTGTCATTGCACCGTAGTATTCAACTTGGATACGGTCCAAAAGAGATGCATTTGCACGACCAGCACGAATTGAAGCAAATTCGCGTGCTAATGAGCTGTGTGATTGTTCAAAGCGTTCTTTAGCTTTTTCGATAATAGCATTAGCCATAAATAGTATTAGTCCTCATTTCTTGTTTTTTGGGAAATAGCAGAGCTGACAATTATTTGTCGTGGTGTTCAGCTTTATTTGAAACGGTTGTACCGATAGCTTCACCAAAGACAACACGTTTAATATTACCAGCTTGGTTCATGTTAAAGACAACCAAGTCAATATCGTTGTCCATTGAAAGTGTTGATGCAGTTGCGTCCATGATTTTAAGACCACGTTTAATCACTTCACCGTGTGTCAATTCATCAAATTTGACAGCATTAGCATCTTTCTTAGGATCGGCGTTGTAAACACCGTCAACACCATTTTTAGCCATCAAGATAGCTTCAGCGTCGATTTCAGCGGCACGAAGAGCAGCTGTTGTATCAGTTGAGAAGTAAGGTGAGCCGATACCAGCAGCAAAAATCACGATGCGATTTTTTTCAAGGTGACGAAGCGCACGACCACGGATGTATGGTTCAGCAACGTTTTGCATTGGGATTGAGGTTTGAACACGTGTATCAACACCATTTTGTTGAAGGCTATCAGCCATAACAAGAGCGTTCATAACTGTTCCAAGCATACCTGTGTAGTCAGCTTGAACACGGTCCATACCAGCTGCAGCAGCTGGTTCACCACGCCAAAGGTTTCCACCACCAATAACCAAAGCAATTTCTACACCTGAACTATGTACTTCAGCAATTTCTTTTGCGATAGTTTTAACAGTTTCAATGTCGATTCCGACACCTTTTTCACCAGCTAACGCTTCACCAGATAATTTAATTAAAATACGTTTATACTTAGGTTCCACTTCAAGTTACTCCTTTTTTTATCTTTATTATTTTAACATAATTTGCCTATTTTACCTAGCAAAATTCGTTGAATTTTGAAAGATTAAAAACAGATCAACTATGTGATTCAAACAGATAAATCATTTCCCTTTTCATTTCATTAGAAAGATCACACAGCCCATAAAAAAATCCGTTTCAAAGAAACGGATTCTTCATTAATGTATCAATTAGAATGAGCTTGGATCTACTTTGATACCTACACCTTGTGTAGTAGTGATTGACAAGTTAGTCATGTAAGTACCTTTAGCAGTAGCAGGTTTTGATTTAACCATAACTTCGTGGATAGCTTTGAAGTTTTCAACCAATTTGTCTGCGTCAAATGATACTTTACCGATGATAGCTTGTACGTTACCTGCTTTATCAGCACGGTAAGTGATTTTACCACCTTTAGATTCTTCAACTGCTTTAGCAACGTCCATAGTTACTGTACCAGTTTTAGGGTTTGGCATAAGGTTACGAGGTCCAAGGACACGTCCAAGACGTCCAACGATAGCCATCATGTCTGGTGTAGCGATAACTACGTCAAAGTCAAGCCAACCGTCGTTGATTTTAGCAACAAGATCGTCTTCACCAACGAAGTCTGCACCAGCAGCTTTAGCTTCTTCAGCTTTAGCACCACGTGCAAAAACAAGAACACGTTGTGTTTTACCAGTACCGTTTGGCAATACCATTGCACCACGGATTTGTTGGTCTGCTTTACGAACGTCAATGTTAAGTTTGTATGCAACTTCTACAGATGCATCAAATTTTGCGAAGTTAGTTTCTTTTGCAAGAGCTACAGCTTCTTCTACGCTGTAAGCTTTTGTGCTGTCGATTTTTTCAAGTGCAGCACGCATTTGTTTGCTTTTTTTAGCCATTTAAAATTCTCCTTGTAATGTGGTCATATCGATTTGATTTAAAATCTCCCACGTCACTCATCAAATTACGATGAAGTCTTGCGGGTCTAGCGTGAACTAATCTCAACGGTACAGTGTGTTTACCTCAATTAATCCACTAATTGGGTTGCTATTGATTAGTCAACAACAGTGAATCCCATAGAACGAGCAGTACCTTCAATCATACGCATTGCAGATTCAACATTTGCAGCGTTTAAGTCTGGCATTTTAGTTTCAGCAATTTCTTGTACTTGTGCACGAGTAACTGTTGCAACTTTAGTTGTGTTAGGTGTTCCTGAACCTTTTTCAACACCTGCAGCTTTTTTCAAAAGAACTGAAGCTGGTGGTGTTTTAGTTACGAAATCAAATGATTTATCTTCATATACTGAGATAACAACTGGGATGATCATACCAGCTTGGTCAGCTGTACGAGCGTTAAATTCTTTAGTGAATCCCATGATGTTGATACCTGCTTGACCAAGAGCTGGTCCAACCGGTGGAGCTGGTGTAGCTTTACCAGCAGGAATTTGAAGTTTAACAACTTTTTCGACTTTTTTAGCCATTTATAAAATCCTCCTGTTGTGGTTTTGGCGGTAATTAAGATTTTTACCTCCCACAGATATGCTCAATAGCATACTTTAACATTATACATTAATTTTGTGAAAAAGCAAGGAATTTATCTTAATAATTTGTTAAAATAAGCTTGATTTAGCAACTTTCCTCTTTAATTAAGAATTCAAGCACTTTCATCTTTGAATACTAAGCATTCAAACTCCTCTAACTCTTAAAAAATTCAAAAGTATTTTTCAAGAATAATCTTCTAATTATTTACTTCTTCAAGCTTTCAGTATAAAATATAAGACATGATGATGTACAAATTATTTTCCTTTTCTTTTATCTTCTTAACACCAATTTTTGCTTATATTTTAGTTAATTTTTTCAACTTAAAACGCTTTGGAATTCTGTTTACAGATTTAGCATTTCCGCTCTTTGCTTTTGAAATCGCCTTAGTTGTAAATAAATTTTTAGATAGTAGTGTTTTCTTTTACTACGTAATCTGCTTGTGCTTACTATCGCTGATAATAACTTTTGTCTTTTTGAAGCGAAGTCAATCCTTTTCTTACCGTCGATTTGGTAAGTTTTTCTGGCGCTCAGGTTTTATTTTAACCTTTATCTTTTATATCATTGTCTTGATTTTAATTTTTACAATTGCATAGTAAAAACGTTAACCTTACGGTTAACGTTTTTTATTATGCTTCTGGATTTGAGTTCGTCATTAAAACTTTACGTGGTTTTGTTCCCTCGGCTGGTCCGATGACTCCTGCTGCTTCTAGTTCATCCATCAATCGAGTAGCACGGTTAAACCCAACAGATAAACGACGTTGAAGCATTGAAGCACTAGCTTTTTGTGTTTCAAGAACCAAAGCCTTAGCATCTTCAAAGAGTGGATCACCTTCTTGAGAACCTCCACCGCCACCAGAATTCAAATCTGATTCAGAAACTTCTCCTGGATCAAAGCTGTCATCATAATCAGCTTCAGCTTGATTTTTAATGAAACCAACAATACGTTCCACGTCATCATCAGAGATAAAGGAACCTTGCAGGCGAACAGGGTGATTTTCATCAATTGGTTTGAAGAGCATATCTCCTCGCCCAAGAAGTTTTTCAGCTCCATTTTCATCCAAAATCGTACGACTATCCGTTCCAGATGATACTGCAAAGGCAACACGAGATGGTACATTAGCCTTAATCAATCCGCTAATAACATCAACAGATGGACGTTGCGTTGCAAGAATCATGTGAATCCCTGCCGCACGCGCTTTTTGTCCCAATCGAATAATCGCATCTTCCACTTCTTTGCTAGCAACCATCATCAAGTCAGCTAACTCATCAACAATAACAACAATTAATGGAAGTGGAATTTGTTTTTGATCTGATTTAGCGTTGAATTCTTCTACCTTGGCATTATAACCAGCAATGTTTCTCACACCAAAATGGCTAAAGAGTTCATAACGATTTTCCATCTCATCAACCACTTTTTGAAGAGCTCTTGCTGCTTTACGTGGATTGGTTACTACTGGAATCAAAAGGTGAGGAATGTCATTATAAACTGATAACTCAACCATCTTAGGATCAATCATCATGAATTTAACCTGATCTGGACGAGCTTTCATCAAGATACTTGCAATGATACCATTGACCGCAACAGATTTACCAGAACCCGTAGAACCAGCAACAAGTAAGTGAGGCATACGAGCAAGGTCGAAGGTACGAGCCGTTCCGTTGACAGCTTTACCAAGCGGTACTTCTAACAGCTTGTTAGGATCCGTATTGGCTTGTTCCCAGAGTTCACGGAAAGTAACCGTTGCAATCTCTGAGTTTGGCACTTCAATACCAACCAAAGACTTACCTGGAATTGGTGCTTCAATACGAACATCTTTTGCTGCAAGAGCAAGTGCCAAATCATCAGCTAAGTTTGAAATACGATTGACTCGTACCCCGACAGCTGGTTTGACTTCGTATTTAGTCACGGATGGTCCGATTTCTGCTCGCTCAACTTTAACATCAATTCCAAAGCTGTTGAAAGTATCTTCCAAAACTTTGATATTTCTTCGAACCAGATTTTTTTCCTTAGACTGATTTTTAGGTTTGTCTGGAGCGAACAAATCAATCGTTGGAAGCTTGTAAAGAAGGTTTGCCTTAGCTGTAAAATCAACTTCCAAAGGCTCGTTATCATCTTCTTCATCTAACATTTCTTGCTCAGGAACTGTCATATCTGGCATTACAGGTTCAGGACTAGCTTCAAACGAAGGTACTTCTAAACCATCTAATGAATGATCATAAGCTAAAATTTCTGGTTCAGCATTAGCTTCTGCTGCCGGAAGATTATCAAATAAAGAAGCCTCATTATCATCCGGACCTTCAAGAATCTCACCTGTTTCTTCATCAACAGTCATTTGAGCTAGACGTTTTTCTTCCTCTTTTTGAGCTTTTTCTTGACGTTTTTGTTCTGCTAGTGCGCGTTTTTCTTCACGTTTAACAAAACGTTTTTGTTTTCTGATTTCATTTTTAGCAGCCCATTCTTGTGATTTTTCTTTAAAGAAATCTACTAAATCGTAGACTTCCCATGGGCTCATTAAAAAGAGTCCAAGGATAATGAAAAGTCCCCCAATCAAAAACGTTCCAACGTTTGAGAAAAGAAATGCTACCGGTTTGTATAGAACTGCACCAAGCATTCCCCCACCAGCAAAGGTTGTGACTTTAAATCTAATCAAATCATTATAAATCAAACTTGCTGTTGTCGAGAAGATTTCCTTGTCACGAAACTTAGCTAACGAGAATAGATAAGCATGCCATTCTAGTAAGAGACCAATCATGGTTACTACAAATCCGCCAATAAGTCCAGTTTGCTTATGGAACCATTTAAATCCGAGAAAATATATGAGGACTGCAAACATTAACACATAGGCCAAACTACCTACTGCAAATCTCACAATGTTATAAACAGTTATTCCAAAAATCCCCAAGCGAACAATCGCAAAGAAAAAAATAACCGCAATAACAATTGCTAAAATAAAACGTTCCAGTGCCTTCTGTCTTTTTATTTCTGCTTTTGTCGGTCGCCGTGTTTTACGACCTTTTCTTCTACTTTTTGATTTTGCCATACACATATTATATCATTTTTTAAGCTTTTAGGTCATTAGCTTAGATTTATGATAAAATGAAATAGCTAATAACTTCAATAATTTTATTGACACTTTGTCACTATAATACGACACTATCAGTCAACGAGGAGGTATCATGAAAAAAATTTGGTCACTTGGTTTAACCATACTCTGTCTAGCAAGCTTATCTGGTTGTGAAAGCATGACACGTGCTATCCGCGGAAATGACTATGTCGATGCTAAAACAGCAGCTAGTTCTTCTGCCGCACAAGCTAGCGCCAGCGCTTCTTCATCAAAAGCATACCAAAAAAATTTGAAAAAGGCCTTAACAGCCGACAGCTCAGCTTTTCCACAATTATCAACAGAAGTTGCTCAAAACGAAGCTGAAGTCATCATGCACACCTCTAAGGGCGACATCACTATCAAACTTTTTCCAAAATATGCCCCACTTGCTGTTGAAAATTTCTTAACTCATGCTAAAAAAGGCTATTATGATGGCCTCTTATTCCACCGCGTGATTTCTGACTTTATGATTCAGTCTGGTGATCCTAAAGGAAATGGAACAGGTGGAGAATCTATCTGGAAAGGAAAAGATAAGAAAATCGATTCAGGTAACGGATTTGCTAATGAAATCTCACCTTATCTTTATAACGTACGCGGTGCTCTTGCTATGGCAAATGCTGGCACTGATACAAATGGTAGCCAATTCTTCATCAACCAAAATCCAGCAGATCAGTCTAGTCAGCTATCAAGTGATAATTATCCAAAAGCTATTATCGATGCCTACACTAAAGGGGGCAATCCTAGTCTAGATGGCAATTATACTGTCTTTGGACAAGTCATTGATGGCATGAATGTTGTTGATGCTATCTCTAAAGTAGATACCGATAACAATGATAAACCAACTAGTGATATCACTATTAAAACTATTGACATTGTTAAAGATTACAACTTTAAATAATTCCCTTAAAAATCAAGCTAGGATTTCCTGCCTTGATTTTTTGCTTGTTTTTTTCAAAAATAATCCTATGATAACAAGCTTTCCACCTCACGGTTAAAGGATTTTTGCTATAATAGAAGGACAGAAAGCGAGATAATATGACACCAAATAAAGAAGATTATCTAAAATGTATTCATGAATTAGGAGAAACTAAAACTAAGATAACCAATAAACGAATTGCTGCCTTGATGCAAGTATCCGCACCAGCTGTTACTGAGATGGTCAAGAAAATGATTGCTGAAGGCCTTATCGTTAAAAACAAAGAAGTTGGCTACTATCTGACTAGAAAAGGACTATTATTAGTCTCTCAACTTTATCGTAAACACCGTTTGATTGAAGTCTTCTTAGCTAATCACCTTCATTACAACGCTGATGAAATCCATCAAGAAGCAGAAGTACTTGAACACACTGTGTCTACAATCTTCATTGACCGCTTAGAAGAAAAGCTCAACTTCCCTGAATTTTGTCCTCACGGTGGCACAATTCCTAAAAAAGGGGAATTGTTGATTGAAGTTCATAACCAAACACTTAGTCAAATTGAAGAACTTGGTACTTACCAAATCAGCCGAACTCACGATGAAGCTCATTTGCTAAATTACCTTGAAGAGCACGGCTTAGCTATCAATGATACTGTTGATTTAGTCAAAGTTGATGACTATGCTAAGACACACACTTTAGCTTACCAGTCACAACACTTGGTAATACCTGAAAGAATCGCTGAACAAATTTATGTTCAAAAAATCGATTAATTCATCCATACAAAAAATCCTGAGACATGTTGCCTCAGGATTTTTATTAAGCTAATTTTTCAAGAAATTCCATCAAAATCTTAGCTGATTTTTTACCAGCTTCTAAGATGAATTCATCAAAAGTAATGTTGGCATCATGTGCAGCTGTATCAGACATCGCACGAACAACGATGAATGGTTTGTGCAGATTGTGAGCTGCTTGAGCAATGGCTGCTCCTTCCATTTCAACAGCTTGAACTTCTGGAAAAGCTGCTTTAATCGCGTCAATTTTATCTTGACCAGCAATAAATGAATCACCAGTAGCAATCAAACCAATTTTGCTAGCAACATTTGCTTCGTTTAACACTTGATCAAAAGTATCAACGAATGATTTATCTGATTCAAAATAAAGTGGTTGACCTGCCATTTGACCATAATCATAGCCAAAAGCTGTTACATCAACATCATGGTAAACCAATTTGTCTGCAACCACCACATCGCCAATATTTAAGTCATGTGCTACTGCACCAGCTGATCCTGTATTAATAACAGCATCAACTCCAAAGTGATCTGCAAGAATAGCAACTGACATTGCTGACATGACTTTACCAATACCTGATTGAATAAGAACAACTTGATGATTTCCTAGGTCACCTTCGTAGTAAGTATTTCCTAAAACATCATGTTCAGCTTTGTTATCTAGATTTTCAACAAGAAGTTTCAGTTCCTGTTCCATTGCTGCAATAATTCCAATTCTCATCTCGACAATACAGGAGCCATATGATTTACCGCTCCTGCTTCTCCTTCTAGTTATTATAGATTAAATACTGCGAAAAAGAGTGCAATCAATAAAACAACAACAATAAACATAATCAGATTAAGTTTTCGTTGAAATTTACTGCGCTTCGCATTTTCAATACGACGACTTTTATAAACATGCTGATCGTCTTTTTTACGGTCTCTCCATCTGTTCACCACACCTTGTGATTCATCACGATTATCATAATCATAAGATTCATAGGTACTCAAGGTATCATAACGGTCAGTTTGGATAACCTTCGTTTCTTCATCATCTTCTAAATAATCATCATAAAAGATTTCACCACGGTTAGCACGTTCGATAATTTCGTCTGTTAAAAGTGGTCTACCCATTTTTTATCCTCCAAAATGCAGAGCATAATATTGAAGGGCTATGATTGTTTTAGCATCTTCGATTGCTCCAGATTTAACCAAATCCATACATTCTTGGTAGCTTAATTCAAGAATCTCTAAAACTTCATCATCATCTTGTGGTCGTGGATTTGGTACTTTTTGCAAATGAGTAGCTTGATAAAGCTTAATTTTTTCATTGCAAAAACCAATGGCAGTATAAAACTCATGAATTTGTTTTAAGTCGCCAGAATATCCTGTTTCCTCTTCTAATTCACGCGCAGCGGCATCTTCTTCAGAGCCATTTTCGCCAATTTCGAGTTTACCTGCAGGGATTTCATAAGAAACTTTTTCAATTGCCTTACGATATTGCTTCACCAAAATAATTTTATTATCATCAGTTACAGCTAGAACAGCTACCGCTCCACGGTGAAAAATCAATTCACGTTTTGCTTGTCCAAGATTATTTGGTAATTCAACATCATCGACAACAACTTTAATAACATGCCCATCAAAAATCTCAGTTCGCTTGAGCGTTTTTTCTTCAAAATCCATACTAAGCAATCTCCCTAAAAATATTTCCACATTAAATTTTACTACAAAGTATTCAGAATTGCTATTCCAATACGCTTAAAGTCATGAAATATCTATGAAATCTACTTAATTTTTCTAAAAAATATAAAAAGAGGGTGAACTAAAAATTGTCCAATCCTCTTTTCATCATGCCTTGATTTAGCACAAAAAATTATTTTTTCTTATTGTTTGGGTGGTGTGGTTTGTTAAGTGCGTAACCTGCTTTGTTAACTTGACGACCACGTCCGATAGCAAGAGCATCTTTTTCAACATCTTGATAAATTGTTGAACCTGCTGCTGTCAAAGCATTATCACCCAAAGTTACTGGAGAAATGATTGTTGAATTACTTCCAACAAAAACATTATTTCCAATAGTTGTATTGAACTTGTGTTGTCCATCGTAGTTAGCAATGATAGTACCAGCTCCGAAGTTAACATCATGACCAGTTGTTGTATTTCCAATGTAAGTCAAGTGACCAGCTTTTGTTCCTTTACCAACTGTAGATGATTTCACTTCAACAAAGTTACCAACGTGAACATTTTCTTCAAGTGTTGAATCTGGACGAACGTGAGCAAATGGACCAATTGTAACACCATCTTTAACTTCTGATTTTTCAATCATTGAGTTTGTAATCACAACATTTTCACCAACTGTTGCATCAACAAGATAGCTACCGTTTGTCAAAACAGAACCAGCTCCGATTTTTGTATTTCCTTTGAGGGTAACGTTAGCTTCAATCAAAACATCTGGAGCAATCTCAACATCAACATCAATGTAAGTTGCTGCTGGATTTTGGAAAGTTACACCGTTAACCATGTGTTTTTTATTGATACGGCGACGCATGATATCTTCAGCAGTTGAAAGTGCCACACGATCATTAACACCAAGACTTTCATCAAAATCATGAAGAACATATGCTCCAACTTTTTCGCCACTATTACGGAAAATTGAAATCACATCAGTCAAATAGTACTCACCTTGAGCGTTATTAGTATTGATGTTTTTAAGAGCTTCAAAAAGACGTTTGTTATCAAAGACATAAGTTCCTGTGTTGATTTCTTTGACTTGACGTTCAAACTCTGAAGCATCTTTTTGTTCAACAATTTTAAGCACTTCACCATTTTCGTTGCGGATAATACGTCCGTAGCCAAATGGATTTTCAGCTGTTGCTGTTAAAATAGTAGCAACATTTTTGTGGCTAACGTGAAACTCAATCAATTCTTTCAAACTTTCACCTGTAATAAGTGGTGTATCACCAGCAATAACAAGTGTTTGACCTTCAAGACCAGCTAATTCATCTTCTGCCATCATGACAGCGTGACCAGTACCAAGTTGTTCTGTTTGCATGACAAATTCTGATTTGTCAGCTAAAACTTCACGAACCATTTCGGCTTTATGACCAATAACTGTCACATTTTTTTCTGGATTCAAGGCTGATACAGCACGGAAAACATGTTCTAACATTGTAATTCCTGAAACTTTATGAAGAACCTTAGGAAGGTCTGACTTCATACGTGTTCCTTTACCAGCTGCTAAAATAATTGCATAATTTGACATGACTATAATTCCTTAAAAAAATAGAGTAGATTTGCAAGTTAATCAAAGATAGACTCTTTCATCAACTTACACAAGCTACTCCATTATATCACAATTATAAGTAATAGGCTTATTTTTATAGATTACAAGCTATTGACAGCTTGGTCCAAAACTTCCATCACCAAACGGCTATGATCAAGCGCTAGTTTAGTCGCAGTCATATCTTCATGTTCGATGATTGCTTGGAAAGCTACAAATTCATCATGCATACGGTGGTTAAGTGAATTTTCATTAATCATTGTCATATTTTGATTATTCAAGGTAAGGGCTAATTCTGGTAGAGTATTTGTCGCACCTAAGACAGCGATTGAGCCTTTATTTCCCTGAATGGTTGATTTAATATCTGCACCACAATCTTTAGCACCGATACAAACTGCTTTAAACTTGCCATAATCCATAACTAAGACACCTGACGTATCCACATCACGTTCTATGTTTGGTAAATAAAATACTTTCTCAGGTTTGCCAAATAAACCAACGACTAAGTGAATGTTATAGATGTTCAAATCACGAAGAGCGCCACCACCTTTTTTAGGGTCAAAAGCTGGTGCAATTTCCCCACGTTTAAAGGCATCGTAACGTGAAGAATATTGAGAATAGTTACACTCAACAATTTTAATATCCCCTAGTTTTGCAAGATTCGCCTTAATCGAAGCAAAATTTCCTAGATATTGGTTGGTGATTGCTTCTAGCAAAATGCGATTTTTTTGCTCTGCAATATTTGCCAAGTCTTCAAATTCCGCTAATGTTAACGTAAATGGCTTTTCACAGATAACGTGCTTGCCAGCAAGCAAAGCCTTTTTAGCATAGTCATAATGCAAATGATTAGGAAGAGCAACATAAACTGTGTCAACTTCTGGATTTGTCAAAATGCTATCGTAATCACTACTTGCTTGATTAATAGCATAAACTTCTGCTAATTCTTGGGCCTTTGTAAGGCTACGTGGTGTCGATAAAATAGCGACTAAGTTAATACCATTAATTTCCTTTAAAACAGGTAACACTTCATCAACAATTTTTCCTGTTCCCAAAATAGCTAATTTCATGGAGTTCCTCCTATAGGTCTTCTAAGCAAAGTTTAGCATAACTTCACTTCATTAACTGATACTATAACAAGTAATTCTCATACTATGGTGCGGGATAAACAACTTCAAATTCTTCTAAAACAATTGGACTTTTTCCACTGAAGGTTAAACCGAATTCGTCATAATAAGGCTTGAAAAAATCTTTATGAACAGCTCGCCAATAAGCAAGTGACTTATCGCCTTCTCCTTCTTTAAATGCGTGTTCTGCAGAAACCTCATCAAATGGTACCACAGAAACTTTTTTAATCTGAATAATACAAACTGCTTGGTCTTTGCTGTCTAATACCACATCATAGGAACCAACTTCAGGTAGCGGATCATTGTCAACTGCATACAAATCATAAGCCGAAGCAGTAGCTGTTTTTGTCCCTTCTAAGACTAATTGAGCTAATAAATCGGCTTCTACCCCAAATTGCCAAGCATCAACGTCATCACCAATTGAGGGATTGATTTGCTTGTATTCATTCCATAGTTCTTGTGCATTCATGTTTATCTCCTATTCTTTTCTGTCTTACTTCTTCTTACAATCCGTTTGACAGAAATTTCCACTATGGTTTTCTCCTCTTCATTTTGAAGCCTCCTTTTTGCTTCTATTTCAAACTCCAGCCGCCGTCTATTTTGACAATTTCCCCTTGCATAGATGTGGCTTTTCCTGATGCTAAAAATTCTGTCAAGTCAGCAATTTCTTCAGGCTTGCTCCAACGTCCAATTGGTGTTTCTTGGGCGACCCAGTCAGCCAAGCCTCCTGGTTCAAAATCGCTAGCTGTCATAGCTGTCTTAACCGCACCTGGTGCAATACCAAACACTTGAATCTTATCTTTGGCGTAGTCAAGTGCAAGCTGGCGTGTGAAACCTGCAAGTGCATGCTTACTAGCTGTGTAAGCTGCTCCGCCTCCACCTGCGATAAATGAAGCAATCGAGCACATGTTAATGATGATACCTGATTGTCTGTCAACCATTTTAGCTAAATAATAACGAGTGATTTTAACCGTCGCAAAAAAATTTGTTTGAAAAACACCTTCTAATTCATCATCTGACACTTCAAGCAAAGGCTTGTAAGCGTCAAGAATTCCTGCAGTATTGCACAAGATATCCACGTCTGAAACAAAATCGTAGAGCGCAGCTAAATCCGTCGTCAAATCTAACTGTAGAAAATGAAAGTTATCATCGTGAATCTCAGGCGCTTGCGACTTATCAACACCGTATACCGCGCAGCCATTTTCCAAAAAAAGTCGCGCTTGAGCAAGCCCAATTCCTGAGCTGACACCTGTGATAAGTACCTTAGTCATTTACTTCGACCCAATCAGTAGCTAGGACATCGCAAGGTGTTGGTGACCACATTGAAAAACCTTCGCCCTCACCTGACACATTGATAAGGAAGTATGGTGTCACTGGAAGTGCCACACCATTTTGCTCGATACTGTCAAAAAGCTGAACGTAATTTTCAGCACCACCCCAACCAGTACGTACATATTTTTTCCTAGCCTTCAAACCAGGCAAAATTTCTTCAAAAGTCATTTTTTCTCTCCTTGATTGTTAATACCACTAGTATACCAAAAAACGGGCCCTAAGGCTCGTTTGGTTATCGTCTTAAAATTTTCTTAGCAATTGCAATGATTTTATGCAGCATTGGTCGTGGATAGTAGCGGAAAGTTCCCATTTTGCGGACAATGTAACCATTGAAGTTTTGTTTGAAACGTAACACACCGTCACTACCATCAAAAATTCCTTGAATACCAAGGAAAGTATAGAAATTAATTCCTCGTTTCAAAGCTTCTGTCATCACGTGTTCTTGAAGTGCAACAGGAGCATAGAATTTGTTAAATTCAGTATATGAACCACTAAAAAGATAAACAGCTTCTTGCGGTGTGTAGACAAAGAGGCTACCTGCTAACACGACATCCTCTGAACCGTGTTTTTCAATCAAGGCTTTGGCTTCTTTTAGACGAACATCAAATGTCGCAATTTGCTTATCCAATTGTGCCTTTTGTTTGTTGACTTTGGCTGAGTTGACACCTTCAGCGATTTTTTGATTTAAAACAGCTAATTCAGCAGCAATCTTATCATAGCTGTCCTGAAGATTTTTAAGATAATCTTGGAAATTAAGTGTTGCAATCATGAATTCACAATTCTCACCAAAACTATCGTAAAAAACTTCATAATAATCTAAAGGTTTATCCGTGTATTCGCGTCTAGCCGATGTTGATGCGGTAATGGCTTTAAAAATATGAAGCTCATCACGTTTCAAACGTCGCACTTTAATACCAAATGAATTGGTTTTATTGACTAGCGGACGACCTTTTTTACTAAAGGATTTTTTCAAAGTCTCCGGTGCTAGTCCTGTCAAGTCCTTCACATAATGCCAATCGGGCTCACCACCAGGATAACCTGTTTGAAGCCCATCAAAATGATAACCAAGCTCAGTTAGACAAGTAATTAATTCTGGTCTTTCATCATCATTTGGCTTTCCATGACTATCAAAACTTTGATAAGTATCATAAGGTTTAACGATAAGTTCAAAAGCACCATTTACCTTGGCATAAGCCTTTAATTCTCTATAAAACTCTGAAAGATAAGCGGTGTCTGTTGAAGCTGGTCCAGAATTAATTTCCATATGAAGCCCACCGGTCATTGGCATGCTATACAAAACACCTGCTACTTGAATGGCTCCATCAGCTTCTAAACCTAAAAAAGTAATATCAAAGCCACGCTTTTCAAGCAAATCAGCCATTTCGACTGATTGCATGAAAGAACGTTCTTTAAATGAGAGTGTGATTTGTTGATAATCATCTCTCGATAATATTTTTAACGTCATTTTATTAAATCTCGATTCTAAAAAATTCTATTTTTTACGCTCCAAAAATATCAAATAAAACTTAATTGAAAATTAATGATTTATTCTCAGAATTTCCATTATCTTTTCAATTTTCCTTTCATTTAAGAGCAACATAAATACCCAGTATCTACAAACTAAATTAGTCTTAGATACTGAGTATTTTTATTATCTATGCTGACAACAATTAACCGATTTGGCTACCGTTTGGTACGCTTGGATCAACTGTTAAGACAGTTAAGTTTCCATCATGTTCAGCTGAAAGAATCATACCTTGGCTGACAAGTCCCATCATTTTACGTGGTTTCAAGTTTGCAACGATTTGCAATTTTTTACCAACTAATTCTTGTTCATTTGGATAGAATTTCGCAATTCCTGAAAGGATTTGACGATCTTCTCCGTCACCAGCATCAAGACGGAATTTAAGAAGTTTTTCAGAACCTTCAACTTTAGAAACTTCTTTGACTTCAGCAACACGAATTTCAACTTTGTCAAAGTCATCAAATTTGATAGCTTTCTTTTCGTTTTTAAGTTCTACTTCAGTTGGATCCCATTCTTTTTCTTCTGCAACGACTGCGCCAGCGCCCATGTTAGCTTTGATGTAATCAATTTCAGCTTCCATATCAAGACGTGGGAAGATTGGTGTTCCTTTGGCAACAACTTTAACACCTTCTGGGAAACCAGCTAATGTAAGATTTTCAAGGTCGAAGTTATTTCCAAGACCAAGTTGTTCCATGATTGCATTTGATGTTGTCATCATAAATGGTTGAATAAGGTGAGCTACCACACGAAGGCTAGCTGCCAAGTGAGCCATTACTGCTGCCAATTCATCACGTTTCGCTTCATCTTTAGCAAGCACCCAAGGAGCTGTTTCATCGATGTATTTGTTTGTACGTGAAATAATGCTCCATACAGCATCAAGGGCGCGTGGATAGTCAACAGCGTTCATTTGTTTATGATATTCAGCGATTTTTTCTGCTACAAGCGCAGCTAAATCAGCATCAAATTCTGTGACGTTTTCAACGTAAGCTGGAACATCACCACCAAAGTATTTATTAATCATGGCAACTGTACGGTTAAGAAGGTTACCAAGGTCATTTGCTAATTCGTAGTTAATACGTCCAACATAATCTTCCGGTGTAAATGTTCCATCAGAACCAACAGGAAGTGAACGCATGAGGTAATAACGAAGTGGATCAAGACCAAAACGTTCTACCAACATTTCTGGGTAAACCACATTACCTTTAGATTTAGACATTTTACCGTCTTTCATGACAAACCAACCGTGGGCAATCAAGCGTTCAGGTAATTTCAAGTCTAACATCATCAACATAATTGGCCAGTAAATTGAGTGGAAACGAAGGATATCTTTACCAACCATGTGGAAGACTGTTCCACTCCAGAATTTATCAAAGTTTGCGTGGTCTTCTTGACCATAACCAAGAGCTGTTGCATAGTTAAGAAGAGCATCAATCCATACGTAAACAACGTGTTTAGGATTTGAAGGGACTTTAACACCCCATGTAAATGATGTACGGCTGACAGCCAAATCTTCAAGACCTGGTTCGATGAAGTTTTTAATGATTTCGTTCATACGACCATCAGGTTGAATGAAGTCTGGGTGTGCGTGGAAGAATTCTACCAAGCGATCAGCGTATTTTCCAAGACGTAGGAAGTAAGATTCTTCAGAAACCCATTCAACTTCGTGTCCAGAAGGAGCAATACCACCGATGACTTTACCATTTTCATCACGGAAAACTTCTTCCAATTGGCTTTCTGTAAAGAATTCTTCATCTGAAACTGAGTACCAACCAGAATACTCACCTAAATAAATATCATCTTGTGCCAACAATTTTTCAAAAACTTCGGCAACAACTTTTTCGTGGTAATCATCAGTTGTACGGATGAATTTATCATATGAGATATCAAGCATTTTCCAAAGTTTTTTAACATCAGCAGCCATACCATCAACGTAAGCTTGTGGTGTGATACCTGCTTCTTCAGCTTTTTGTTGGATTTTTTGACCATGTTCGTCAAGCCCTGTCAAATAAAAAACATCATAGTTCATCATACGTTTGTAACGTGCTAAAACGTCACAAGCGATTGTTGTATAAGCTGAACCAATGTGAAGCTTACCTGATGGGTAGTAAATTGGTGTTGTAATGTAAAATGGTTGTTTACTAATCATTTTCTTTCCTTTCAAATAGGAGCTAATGAAACTCCCTTATTGATAACACCTAATTATAACATAAATTTATAACTGATTATAGGTTAAATGATGAATCACACGAGAAAAAGCTGAGAATTTCATCTCAGCCTTTATCTCTTATTTTTCATTAGTAATCTCAAACTTAGTTAAGAAATTATCATCTTGCAACTCACCTTTGAAGTGATCACCAATACTAAGAAAAGGCAATTGGTCTGTGGTATCAGTTGTTGCCTTAACTTTATAAATCTCTCCTGATGAAGAAATGTAATAAACCGTTGAGCCAGAAATCATTTGGCTAGCCAATTTATCAACAACACCTGTAATTTCCTTCACTTTTTTATCTGCCTTGCCAGAAGTACTTGCAACACCAGAAAGAGCTGACGTATCAGAATCTGTGAACTTAGCAATCAAGGTCTCAATATCATTATCAACCGTTACTTGTTGATAATCCTCAGCATCAACAATGGCATAAGATTTGACCAAACCAGCAGCATCTTTAAGAGATATTAAATAGTAAGCTTTGCCATCTAATTTAACTAAAGTTGGAGCTGTCGCTTCATAGTGTTTTTCTTGAACTTCTCCTTCAGCTGATTCTTGTGCAGCTGATTCAGTGGCTGAAGCTAATTTATAATTGGTCACTTCACGTGTTCTCATATTGACTAGAATAAAGCCAAGATTTGAAGAATCCGCAGTCGCTGACGTAATACCTGTATAAAGATAGATGTCAGAACCAATAGAAATATAGTTATAAATATCCGTTGTCTTTTTCACGCCTGTTTGGCTAAAGACTGTATTCCAAAAACCTTTTTGATAAGTGTAATAGTCATCAACACGACTAATCACATTATCAGCAGAGAAGACACGATCAACCCAATCAGGGATATCTTTGAGGTCATAACGTTTGGTTTCACCAGTCACTGCATTAAGTAAAATAGCACCTGTTGGGTCGTTTGAACTCAACACAAACTTAGGTTTGTAAGTCGTTGCGACGTAGTAAGGATTCCCTTTATCATCTACTTCAAAAGATGGATCTCCAAAAATCACCGTTGGGTATTTCAAACGCAAATAGCGAAGGGTATCGCTAAAGAAATATTCAGAATCAGAATATTTCATGCCTTTATCAAGCTTGACTAATTCTGCTTTTCCTGTTGTCTGATTAACCTTGACGTAATAGCCGATTCCTTCTTTATGGTTGGTAAACCATTTCCAGAATGATTTGTATTCTAGAGGTGAGACGCGGTAAGGTTGCTCACCAATTGTCACCTGACGATAATCATCTGAAATACCAAATTGTGAGACTTTATCAATGGTTCCAAGATAAGTATCACCAATTTTCTTAGCTGATGAACGGTCCAATAAAGCCAAATGAGAAATATTAGTTTCAGGGAAATCAGACGTAAAATCAGCTTCTTTTACTTTAATCACATTGGCATAACTTTTAGCTCTAAACAAACGTGAGTTAAAGAAAGACGAAACGCTTAATAATAGAACAATCCCCACAATGACAGCACCGATAAGTGACAAGGTTTTACCGTATTTTGGTGTTGGGGTAGAGACGACTTTGCGCACACGACTACCTGGAATTTTAAAAGTTCTATGTTGAACATTTCCAGCTAATGAAAGAATTAAAATTTCTCCAAAAGCCAACAATAAACCTCCCAAAACAAAGAACCAAAAAGCACTACTAAATAGATTTAATGGTGGTAAAAAAATCCAATAGCCAATCAACATAACGATAAACCATAGTGCCATTAGCAAAGATGATACCGTCTTTTTCATTATCATATCTCCTTTATTTTTTTGTATTATCATTATAACACAGTTTGCTCAAGACATTAATACATCAAAAGCACCCATACTGAGTGCCTTAATCATTATTTTAATTTTCGGCTGAGAGAAAATGAATACAAAATCGGTAATACAATCATAACCACCAAAGAAATTCCCAAAACATAAGGTAGAGCAAATTTAACAAAACTATCCAGAAAGACAATAACACCACCTAAAACCCAAATTTTTCCAGCCAAACGATGTGTTTTAAACCAATTACGGTCATCAGAAAGCGTCCATGGAAGACGAATACCAATGGTATAATTGCGTTTTGTTTTAGGAAGATAATTACCAATCACAATAAAGAGCATCCCTAAAAATGCAGTTACTAAAGTTGGTGAACTTTTCACAACACCAAGAGCATTAGCATAAATCGATAATTGGACAATTAAACTAAGACAAGGAATAATCCACGCATAGAGCTTTCTCATTTTAGCTGGAACCGTTACTTTCACAGACACCCTTTCAAGTGAGGCTAAAGCGATGATTTGAAAAAGCACAAATAAAATTGGGAAAGCAACAAGGGTAAAAAGCTTGCTACTATAGCCATCAGCTTGCCCATCAATTCCAAAATGAGTTGGTATTTGCTCTGGCAAAGCTTTCCAGAAAAATGCCCCAATCAAAGCTGGCAAAACAATCACAAAACTTGTTAATATAAGTTGTTTTTTATTCATTTTCATCTCCTGATCTCTCCTTTAAATCCGCAAACCAAGTCATAATATCTTCTAAAACAGAAGTACACAGCTCATAGTAAATAAAATTCTTTTCACGCCTTTCAATAACCAATCCAGCCTTTTTTAGAACGTTAAGATGATGCGAAATAGTTGCCCCAGCAAGATCGAAATGACTGGCAATTTCACCAGCTGTCAAAGATTTTTCCTTTAATAAGGTCAAAATCTCTCGTCGAATCGGATGAGATAAAGCTTTGAAAGTTTCCGCAAATCCCATATCTACTCCTTTCAAGCTTCATTATAGTATTTAAACATTTTTCTAAATAGATTGTAACACTTTTTTGGATAATCCCTAATAAAAGCCACTTTAAAGCATAAAAATCGCAGGTAGACACATTTTTTGATAAAATAGATGATAACGATTAGAATTTTAGAAAGAAGCGACTCCTGATTTTAGCTAGGAGTCTGGTAGCTCATTATGAAACTTATTTCATGGAATATTGATTCTCTTAACGCTGCACTCACTAGTGATTCTGCACGCGCCATTCTCTCACGTGACGTCATCGATACATTGGTAGCTGAAAATGCCGATATCATCGCTATCCAAGAAACAAAATTATCAGCTAAAGGACCTACGAAAAAACATTTACAAATCCTTCAAGAGTATTTCCCAGATTACGAAGTCTCTTGGCGTTCATCTGTCGAACCAGCTAGGAAAGGCTATGCCGGAACAATGTTCCTTTACAAAAATAACCTGACACCAAGCATTTCATTTCCTGAAATCGGTGCTCCGGATACCATGGACAGTGAAGGGCGCATCATCACCCTTGAATTTGATAATTTCTACGTCACGCAAGTCTACACTCCAAATGCTGGAGACGGTTTAAAACGCTTAGCTGAACGACAAATTTGGGATGAAAAATACGCTGATTACTTAGCAGAACTCGACCAAACAAAACCTGTCTTAGCAACTGGTGATTACAACGTTGCTCACAACGAGATTGACCTTGCCAATCCAAATTCAAACCGTCGCTCTGCTGGATTCACCGATGAAGAGCGTGCTGGTTTCACCAACTTATTAGCCAAAGGTTTCACAGATACCTTTCGCTTTATTCATGGTGACATTCCAAATGTCTATAGCTGGTGGGCACAACGTAGCAAGACAAGTAAAATCAATAATACTGGCTGGCGCATTGACTACTGGCTCACTTCAAATCGCATTGCTGATAAAGTTACAAAATCTGAAATGATTGATTCCGGTACACGCCAAGACCACACACCAATTCTTTTAGAAATTGATTTATAGAAAAAAGTCATCTAAGTTTCAATTAAGCTTAGATGACTTTTTCATTATTCAACTCCCTTTAGAGCTTCAACCATGTTAATAGTTTTAATTTTATGACTGATAATAAGTGTTGTAACAGCTGATGTCAACCATACCAAGACACTTGCGATTAGCAGCACTTGCCAAGTCACATAAGCTGTGTATTCAATACGAATAGTTGAAAATGTCGCTACATACCTCCTTAAGAACCAGATTCCCATTGGAATTCCCAATAACCAACCAATCGAAGTCGTCATCAAGTTTTCAATCATGGTAATCAATTGCAAATTTTTCTTAGAAAAACCAAGTACTTGCAAAGTAGCATAATCACGCATACGTTCAACAAAATTTAAAGAACCTAAATTGTAAAGGACAACAATGACAAGCAACAAAGCAAAGCCAATAATCATCAAAAAGACACTCATCAAACTATTTACAAAATCATAAGCATTCTTTTCTTGATCTGATTTATTAATGACCGATAGAATATTAGCATCATTTTTGATATCTGCTTTTGAGACTTCTTGGCCAACTAGCATTGTCTGTGGAGCAAATCTTCCACCAGCTTCTTCAAAGCTTTCTGATCTGATATAAGCACCTTGGTTTGTCTCACTAGTCACAATTCCCTTCACTTTAAATGAATAAGATTTACCATCTTGATATGGTTTTACTTCTAAGGTATCTCCTTTTTTAATGCCTGCTAGTTCAGCAAAGCGATTTGTCACATAAATGCCACCTTTTCCAATCGATTTATCATCTGCTGTTTTCGCATTGACATAATCACCATCGCTGACAATAATCAAGAGACGATTATAACCATCATCTTTTGAAAAATGCGCTTGACTAATTTGAACCCCTTGGCCTTTATATGTTTTTTCAGCCAGATTATAGTTAGCTACGGTTAGACGCTTAGCGTATGAAAAGTCATTGTTATAAGCTTTGTCCACCAAATGATTCATTGAAATCGGCATACCAACACCAGCAATGAGCAACATCATACTTCCAGCCACTCCGACAATTCCCATGAGCACCCTCACCCTGTTAATGAAAGCGTCACGTATTGCCCACTTAGTCTCATCAGAAATTCGACGCCATAATGCAGGCATTTTCTCAAGAAAAACATGATGAACTTTCTTAGTCTTTCCACGTAAGAAAATAGCTGGTAATCCCTTAATGACTTGACGCGAAGCTAAATAAGCTGACAACGTACAAATAAAAATAACAAGGAAAATAACAGCTAAAGCAGACCAAGAATAGGCAATTTGCCAATGTGGCAAAGTAAACATAGTCTTTTGTGTTTCAAGAACAAAAAGTGACATCAAAGGAGATACTGCTGCGCCGACCAAAGCACCAAAGCTCCCCACTAATAAGCCAAATGAAATATAATGCCAAGTGATTTGTCCGTTGGAGTAGCCCAAAGCCTTAATGACTGCAATTTCTTTGGTTTGACTCTCAATAAGACGTCGAATAGTAGTAAACATAGCAAGAACGGCAAGAAGAATAAAAATAAACGAAAACAGATACGATAAATTGCGAATTTGTCCGACACGTCCTGTCGCCTCAGACACCTCTGTTAATGTTTCCTGATTATAATAAGATAACAGATGCTCTCCTAAAATCTCCTCAAGATCATCTCTGATATCATCTTCTTTAGCATAAATCTCAAGAGCATTATAGCCTTTTTGATTGCTAGTGACTTTTGCCAAAGCTTTTTCTGACACATAACCGTAAGCATAGTTTTTAGAATTTGGCGCTAAATATTCAATGCTTCCCGTAAAATAAATCTTATCAGCCGATTCAACCAAGCCTTTAATCGGAAATTTAAACGTTCGATTAGCTAAAGAAAGCGTCAGCTCATCACCAAGCTTCAAATGATTTTTGTTAGCAAAATTTGTATCTAACCAAATGCCTTCTGAGTTATCATCAAATTTTTCCCCTTTATCAACAGTAATAATTTTTTCTGCTAAATCATTAAAGGTATTTAAATTGAGATATTTTTCCGAATCATCATCAAAATCAACTTTAGTCAATAAAGTGGTCTTAGCATTAACTTTATCAACAGAAGGTAAAGCTTTAATGTCTTCAATTTGATTTTTGGTAATGGTATCTGCTTGGAGCCATACCGTTGGCAAATGAGATTTTGAAATAAAATCATCTAAGCTTTTCTCCAAACCATGCCAAGCTCCTTGCAGCCCCACAAAAATTAGCACGCTTAATAAGGACATCAAAAACACTGAAAAGAATTGTTGCCAATGACGTCTGATATCCCTTCTGAGTTTTAAATTAAGATATTTCATCATTCTTCCAATCTATTCATTTTATTTGTCGACAATAGCATCAATCTTGCCATCTTTTAAATAAATGACCTTATCTGCATACTTTTCAAATTCAGCATTGTGCGTTACCATAACGACGGCAACGTCCTTATCAGCAGATGTTTCTTTTAACAGTTCAATAATTTTCTGTCCTGTCTTCGAATCAAGCGCACCTGTTGGCTCATCACACAAGAGAAGTTTTGGTTTCTTAGCTAAAGCTCTAGCGATGGACACGCGCTGCATTTCACCACCAGATAACTGATTAGGGAAATTATTTTTACGATGACTAAGTCCAACTTTTTCCAAATAGTGTTCAGACTGCTTCGCATTTTTAGTCAATTGAGCAGCAATACTGATGTTTTCTAAGGCGGTTAAACTTGGCACAAGATTATAAAACTGGAAGACAAAGCCAACAACATCTTTACGATATTTTGATAACTCTTTATCATTTAGACGTGTCACATCCGTATCCTCAAACATAAAATTACCACTTGTCGCTTGATCCATACCACCGAGTAAATTTAACATGGTACTTTTTCCAGATCCAGAAGGACCCAAAATGATGGTAAACTTACCTTTCTCAATTGAAAAAGAAACATCATCTAGAGCCTTAACCTCTTGATCTCCAACCTGATAAATCTTACTAATATTTTGAAATGTAATCATTTTTTCTCCTAAAATTCTGTCAAAAACTTCACTTTTTCTTTCAATGATGGTTCCTTATATTGTTCAATAATGCGTTTTGACACCGCTTCTCTGTTACTTGCAATGATTTCCTCCGCTTTAGCAACAGCTTCCTTAATTGGAACTACGATTGGCAGGTCGTAGTGTTTGATAATTTTTTCCAAGCGTTCCTCTTGGCTGCCAGTTACTAGCTCAGGCTTCTTCCCAATTGCCATAAAGCCTTCTTGAATTTCAATATCAGATAGTGTTCGATACTTTTCAGAAACTGGTCGATGACCATCAGGATCCATGGCAAATTCCACCGGTAAATGAACCACATCTGTGTACCACATTTTCGAATGCATTTTAGCGACTTGACCATAGGCGTCCATGTATTTGCGATAGAAATTTTTCCCAGGAATTCCTAAAATCGCTTTAGAAAGTCTATGAATAAATTTCGCTCCTGGATTCAATCCAATTTTTAAGCGTACCGTTCCGTAAATCCACTCATTAAGTACCGAACCATCTGAAATAAAGCTAGAATTTTCTTTGTATAGAATTGCTTCTTCTCGTATTCTCTCTTCAAATCTCTTTAATCCCAAAGTCATCAGCTCGGTTGCATTCATGTCTTGAAATCTCCTACCTGGATAAATTTCGGTTAGAATTTCACGAGCTGATAAGGCATTAATCAACGGTATCCCAGTTGCAATCGATAGAGCAGTTGCCGTTGTTGTTTTCCCAGTTG
Organism: Streptococcus vicugnae; assembly: GCF_016461705.1. GTDB lineage: Bacteria > Bacillota > Bacilli > Lactobacillales > Streptococcaceae > Streptococcus > Streptococcus vicugnae. Next base: position 361,215 of record NZ_JAEMHW010000001.1, read on the forward strand.
AATATGTTCCCGAAATAACCAGTCTAATTTCCCTTTTGTACATTTGTTATTCTCCTAAATCAGGTAATTGATGAGCAATTTTACTTGAAATACAAATGCGATTTTTTGTATCAGCACCAGACATTTCAAAAATTTTCCAATTATGGCCTTTCATATCAATTAACTTGTTTTTTCTGATTTTTCCTAATAATTCAATCTCATCGACAGGAATCGGATGAGCTAACTCAGCAGTCACATTTTTCATCCACAATGTCTGACTACAGTCTCTATCAATATTATCAGCGTGATAAGCTAACATCTCAGCCATTTGTGAAAATACAATCAACAATTCTAATAAAGAATAGCAATGAGAAAAATTAGCCGATATTCCTTTATAATCAACTAATTGACTATTTGCTCTATTTGCCTTACAAAAGATTGAACATTTATCTGCCGTATCAAGCGTATCTAGGAAACTAATATCGTAAATATCATGTTGAATATTTTTTAAATGATTACTAATAAATCCTTCAAAATCTTCTCCTGCACCAGCTACTTTTCCTGAAGAATCAATATTTTTAAAAGTCACACTAACTTTCATGTCTAGAATCAAGACATTAAATAAGGCATAATCATTTTCAGTAACTGAGCTCTTTAAAATGAGGGGAATTTCATTTAAATTCTCAATTGGCTTCATACCAGACTTGATTTCAAATTTAGTCAAGAAATAACTACTTGAATCTTCTCCGATAGATTCCAAATACTTTTCAGCCAATAAGCTAGCTAAAATAACACCATCCAGAGTACTCAAATGCGGTTGTACTTCTTGCTGTGACTTACTTGACCAAGTACCACTGTGACTAATTGAACCAAATAGATTATCATCAATCTTAGTTACACCATATAGAGTTCTCTTGTGCCCATCACCAAAATATCTTTGGCGATGATCACCTAACAATGCATCAACATTTGCCATCCATCTTCTCCTTTTCCATTTTTCCTTTACGTATCCATCATACAAGAGCAACAAAAAACAGACATCCGTAATTTACGAATATCTGTTTACCTTTTTGGTTCCGTATTATACTAATTTTAATTTAACAGCTTCGCGCACTGCCCCCACTCGACCTGTAACATTTAATTTTGTACAAATGTTGGTTACATGGGTATCAACCGTTCGACGGCTAATAAATAATTCCTTAGCAATTTGTGCATTAGAATATTCTTCAGCAATCAAGCTCAAAATTTTTAGCTCAACTTCTGTCAACAAATGATTTTCCTGACCTTCCAATAAAGTATCTGGAATCACACAATTACCGTTAGCAACATTGATAATGGTGCTTGTTAAGTCTGTACATGACGTTTCTTTTGGCAAAAATGCCTTCACTCCGAGCTCATTGGCGCGCTTATGCAAGATTGGCTCATAAAAACCTGAAATCAGAATAATCTTTGGAAATTCAATATGCATTTGCTTTAATTGTTCAATCAAGTCAAACCCGTGAATGTCTTTTAACATCAAATCCATGATTAAAACATCCACTTTCTTACACAGCAAACAAAGTTTTAACTCTTCTACCTCTGTAAATGCCCCAACAATATCAAACTTTTCTGCTTGAGATAACTGTGTGCAAATGCCTTGTAAAACCAACTCATGGTCATCAATCACTGCTATTCTTATCATTTTTATCTCCTTTCGGCAATAGCATCCTTACTCTCGTTGGTGATTTTTCAATCTGTAACTCTCCGCCAAGAAGAACTAGTTTTTCAGCAATCACATTAAGTCCAAAATGACTTTTATGATCATCAGATCGTTCAATAAATTCTCCATCATCTACTACTTCAACCACAACCTGTTCAGCGGTCTCAAAAAGAGATAATTTAATTTGCTTAGCATTACCATGCATAATACTATTAGTAATTAATTCCTTGATCGATCGCAAAATGAAATTGCTCACACGACTTTCAAAAGGCAAACGCTCAAAAGCTAGTTCATGTTCAATCAGAACAGGTTCTTCTTTTTGGAATTTATTCAAAAGTTCTAAAATTGCATTTTTTAATCCTAATTCCTTGATCATCAGAGGATAAATGTTAGAACACAATTCACGCAACTCAAAAACCACATCGTCTAAAGTATTTAAGACTTCACCTTTATTGATGCTGTCTTCAGATTCTATTTGTTTCTTATGGTAAATAACTTCTTGAATAATGGTGTCATGAATAGTGATGGCAATGTCCTCACGTTCCATCTCAACAGCAGAAAAAATCGTCTGCCTATCCAAGCGATAGTTCAATTGTTTTGCCATATCCATAAAATCTTTGATGATAGGTAGGGAACAAAGAAGAAATAAAAAACAATAAATGGCCACGAACCATACTGGCATAAATTGCATCATAACCGCAAAAGATACCATGACAAAAGTTGATACAATAGCTACCAGAATATATACCACAGGTAAAGGCAGAGGCGTTCTCGTCATCGTTAAGCGATTGACGATTAAATGATTGACAGCCCCAGTTATTGGGAGAAATAACAAAGGAATGGTACATGAGAAAGGAAGGTCATACGGTAATGGAAAAATATAGCCAATGAATAAAGGAATTAAACTAAGTATGGTTAATAATATAAGATTAACCTTCTGCAAAAGAAAAGATGAGTAATCCTTTACCAAAGAAAGAGCAGCTAAAATCAGTAAAAACGAAAAGCTAACGTAAAACACCCCATTAGATAAGTATTTAACAACAATCAATGGAAGAGAAAATTGCTCAACCAAAGCAAAAATCAGCATGGTTATCAGTGAATATGAAATAACAATTCTTGAAAACACAGATAATTTTGTTGCTTCTTCTTTTAACACACTTGCTCGCCAGAAAACATCAGTGAAGAAAGGCAATAAAGTAATATAGGAAACCACAAAGAAGCGTCCCAAAGTATTGCCCATACTTGAAGGAATCAACGAGCTCAGAAAAAAGGCTGTCGCAATTAAAAACAAACTATAGCGTCTACTCGTCTTACTCGACTTATCTTTTTTCAAAGGTAGTATTGCCCAGATCAGTAAAACCAAAGCTATGCTCTCAAAAATGACAAATAAAGAATCAAAAGACTTCTTTTCCTTAAAAGAAATACGCTTTTCTTGCTGATTATGTTCAACAAGAATTGATTTTGCCTGTTCAACAATCAACCATTTATTCAGCAAAACGTTTTTGCTGCTCTCTTGCTGATCAATTTTTAAAAGAAAATCTCCTTCAGAAAGTTCTGTTTCCTTGGCTAAGCCGCCATTGTGAATATCTGTAACTCGCCAATTACCATTCTTAAAATCAGCTTCAACTCCCAGATAATGGTGATGGCTTGTAAAAGCAAAATAATACGCCCCAATCACTAAAAATATCAGCAAGGATATTCTCAGCCAAACTTTCTTACTTATCCTAAACATCTCTCAACTCCTTTACCATAAAACTCCTCAAATCGTGTGATATGGAACTATTATAGCAAAAAATATCATGAAATAAGATAGAACTATTAAATATTCTGATTTTTTAAGGAATGCAAAACTAAAAAAATCCTGAGCAAACTCAGGAAAACTTTCTTAGTTTTTCAATAATTCCGCATATGACTTACGGTGACCAAGTTGCAAGACTTTACCATCTTTAACTAAAACAGGACGCTTAATCAACATACCATCAGAAGCAAGTAAATCAGCAGCTTCATCAACCGTTAAGCCATCAACTTTGTCTTTCAAGCCAAGTGCACGATAAGCTTGACCACTAGTGTTGAAAAAGTTTTTGATTGTAAAAGAAGAATTTTCAATCCATGACTTAATTTGATCAGCCTTTGGTGTATCGAGCGTGATATCAATCGCTTCAAAATCAGCCCCTAATTCTTTCAATTCTGCTTTAGCACGACGACATGTGCTACATTTTGGGTATTCGTAAAAAGTAAACATTATTCTTCCTCTTTTCTAAAAATAGCATTTTCATGCTCTAAAAGCCAACGTTTTCGCTCGATGCCTCCAGCATAACCAGTTAACTGCCCTTGACTACCTAAAACACGGTGACAAGGAACAATGATAGATAATGGATTTTTACCAACAGCACAGCCAACGGCTTGCGCCGAACTACAGTTAATTTGTTTAGCAATTTCTCCGTAAGTCATTGTTTGACCATAGGGAATTTGTGCTAAAATTGCCCAAACTTTCTTTTGAAAAGCAGTACCTTCTGGCACTAAAGTTAAACGGCTAAGCTCAGGATTTTTTCCTGCAAAATAATCTTCCAGCCAAATTTCTATTTCATCTAAAAAGATATTACCTTCTTCAATTATTTGTTCTGTTTCATAGACACGCTCAAAGTATTTTTGCCCCTCAAAATAAACACCTAAAATTCCATCATCACCAGCTAGCAACGAAAGATCTCCAATAGGTGACGAAAAAAACTTTCGCTTAATTTTTCCTGACATTTTAACTACCTCTTATAAGCTATTATCTTTCCAACGCTCATTGATTTTAGGAGTTCCATCAGAATTAAGTAAAGGTGTTATCCCTGAAGGATCACCAAGTCCACCAATAACTTCAAGATACTCAACCCCAGTTTCACGGTCAACTAGCAAAGTTAAATTTTGTTTTTTATTATCAAACTGAATACTGAAAAATCGTTCTTTCAACTGCTTTTGATAGTCTCTTAATTCTTTTTTCTCCATGATAAATCTCCTTTAAATCATTTTCCTCATTATATCAAATAAATACAAAAAGAGCCGAGATTTAATCTCAGCTCATCTTAATTATTTCTTAGCAATTAAACGAACACGTACGATATTGTCGCTCGCTTCAAAGTTAGCTACCAAGTGATCAACTTTGGCTTTATCTGTTTCATCAAGATCAAGAAGGGTATAAGCATAATCACCTTTTGAACGGTTGATGATATTATCAATGTTAATGCCAAGTTCAGATACCGCTGTTGAAATTTTAGCCACGATATTTGGAACATTTTTATTAATAAGAGTAATACGATATGGTGCTGTCAAAGCTTGATGGACATTAGGGAAATTAACTGAATTAGTGATTTCACCTGTTTCCATAAATTGACGAATGGTTTTACCAGCCATAATCGCACAGTTCAACTCAGCTTCTGCTGTAGAACCACCCACGTGAGGGAAAACAGTGATTTTATCTTTGTTGAGCAATTCTTCAGTACCGAAGTCAGTGATATAGCGTTTAACCACACCAGCTTCAATAGCTTCAAATAATGCTGCATTGTCAACCAATTCACCACGCGCAAAGTTAATAACGACAGTTCCCTTTTGCATCAATCCAAAAGCTTCACTATCAAATGTATTACGAGTTTCATCTGTCAATGGTACGTGAACAGTAATGTAGTCACAGTTAGCAAAAATTTCTTTGACATCATCTACACGTTTAACATGGTGAGAAATGTTCCAAGCTGTTTCAATAGAAACATATGGGTCATAGCCCAAGACATTCATCCCAAGGCGTTGTGCATAGTTGGCAATACGACCACCGATTGCTCCAAGTCCAATAACACCAAGTGTTTTACCTGAGATTTCGCTACCAGCAAATTGTTTTTTTCCAGCTTCAACTTGTTTTGGAACATCATCTCCTGAAAGAGTATTTACCCAAGCGTTGGCAGCAATATAATCACGTGCTGACATCAAAATTGAAGCAAGTACTGCTTCTTTAACTGCATTGGCATTGGCACCTGGTGTGTTAAAGACCACAATCCCTGCAGCTGTTGCATCAGCAATTGGAATATTATTTGTTCCAGCACCGGCACGCGCAATTGCTTTCAGATTTTTCGTAAATTCAATCCCATGAAGGTTTTGACTACGAAGAATGAAAGCATCTGGATTTTCTGCTAAATCACCATCAATTTGGAAATGATTTCCTAATTCTTTAAGACCTACTTGATTAATATTATTAAATGTTTTAACACTGTATACCATATTTTCCCCTTTACACCAAAAGTCTGGGATAAAATCTCAGACTTAATGGCTTATATCGCTATAAAAGAAACACGTTTATTACCCTAACCTACATAATCTACAGAAATCTTATTTATTTTCTGCTTCAAATTTTTTCATGAATTCAATCAAATCAAGCACACCTTGGCGTGGGAATGCGTTATAAAGACTTGCACGCATACCACCAACTGAACGGTGACCTTTAATATTCTTGAATCCAAGTGGTGTTGCCTCAGCAACAAACTTAGCATCAAGTTCTTTACTTGGTGTCACAAATGGAATGTTAGCCACTGAACGTTCTGCCGGATTCTTAACAGGATTTGTATAAAAATCTGATTGGTCGATGAAATCATACAAAAGACCTGATTTTTCACGGTTAGCAGCTTCCATCTTATCAACGCCACCAAATGCTTTCACCCATTCAAAGACGAGTTTTGCAATATAAATACTGTATGCTGGTGGTGTATTGTAAAGTGATCCCGCTTCAGCTTGGATACGATAATCAAGCATAGCAGAAAGCGTTGGTTCGTCGTTCAAGAAGTCTTCACGAACAATAACAACTGTAACACCAGCAGGGCCAATATTCTTTTGAGCACCAGCATAAATCAAAGCAAAATCTTCAACATTATAGCGAACCGCTAAAATATTTGAAGACATATCAGCAACGATTGGCACACCATTAGTGTCAGGAAGGTCATAGATTGAAGTTCCTTCAATAGTGTTGTTTGTTGTGATATGAACATAAGCAGCTTCTGGATCAATATCTTTTGGATCAAACGTAGGAATATGATCGTATACAGTATCTTCTGACGAGGCTAGGAGCAAGGGTTCAAAAGGAACGGATTTGGACAATTTAACAGCTTCAGCATAAGCTTTTTTACCCCATGATCCACCAACTAGATAATATGCCTTACGTCCCTTAGCTAGGTTCAAAGGAAGCATAGTGAATTGTGTAGATGCTCCACCTTGAAGGAACATTACTTTGTAATTATCAGGAATTGCCATCAATTCACGCAATAATTTTTCAGCTTCTTTAATGATATTATCAAACTCTTTGGAACGGTGGGACATTTCTAAAACACTCATGCCGCTACCTTGGTAGTCAAGCATTTCACGCTGTGCTTGTTCAAGCACTGGTTTTGGTAACACTGCAGGACCTGCAGAGAAATTGTAAATTGTCATAAAAATACCTCCGTATAATGGTATAAATTATATCACAATTTTCTGAATTTTGTAAAGATTTTTACGGGTTTTTATCCAAAATATTTATAAACAATCATGTTATAATAGTAAATAACAAACATTAAGGAGAAAAAATGATTATCAAAGAATTTTGTGCTGAAAATACAACACTGCTCAACAAACTCGACTCATCAGTTAAACGTGTTGAACTTTGTGATAATTTAGCTGTTGGTGGGACAACTCCTTCATATGGTGTCATCAAAGAAGCTGCACGCTATCTTCATGAAAAAGAAATCTCACTAGCAACAATGATTCGCCCCCGTGGTGGCAACTTCGTCTACAACGATAGTGAACTTCGTATCATGGAAGACGATATTCTTCGTGCAGCAGAACTAGAAAGCGACAGCTTAGTGCTTGGATTGCTAACTGAAGACAATCATATTGATATTGAAGGCATTGAACAACTCCTTCCATCAACACAAGGATTGCCACTTGTATTTCACATGGCATTTGACCAAATTCCTTTAGAAAATCAAAAGGAAGCTATTGACCAACTCGTTGAACTTGGTTTTGTCCGTATCTTAACGCATGGTTCTTCAGTAGCTAATGATATTTTTGAAAATGTCAGCCATCTTAAAGAACTTGTTGACTATGCCAATGGACGAATCGAAATTATGGTTGGTGGCGGCGTTACGGCTGATAATTACCAAGAACTAATTGAAAAAACTGGTGCCCAAGCAGCACATGGCACTAAAATTTGTTAATAGTGATTCAACACCTTGAAGAACAAGGTGTTTTTTCTGCCAAAAAATCCGAATTCTACTGAACTCGGATTTTCCATCACATTTATTTTTACTTTGAAGATATCTTTATTGCCTAAACGGCATCTCCTCCACGTTCACCTGTACGAATTCGGATGACTTCTTCAATGGGAAGAATGAAGATTTTCCCATCTCCAACTTCCCCAGTGTGAACGGTTTTGCGGATAATATCCACAACTTCGTCAACCGCATCATCATGAGTAACAATTTCAACTTTAACTTTTGCAAGTAATGTTGGCACAATTTTTTGACCACGAACATATTCTGCAAAGCCACGTTGGTTACCATACCCTAAAACTTGGCTGACGGTCATCCCTTTTGTAAAACCAGCCTTTGATAAGGCATCTTTCAGATCTTCCAAGCGATCTGGACGAATAATAGCCTCGATTTTTTTCATAATGTACACCCTTTCTAAACTTCTCTATTGTATTTAGTTTAACTCAGTTTTTTATTTTCAACAAGCCAAACACTATTGCTTATGAATCCAAGCCCATGAATGTTGGGTAGGCTGTTTCTTCATGTTCACTATCATCAAGACCAATAGCTTCTGCACGATCTTCAACACGAATACTTGTAAAGATTGAAATAACCTTAACAATGACAAAGGTTGCAACTGCTGACCAAACAATTGTGAAGATGATAGCTGCAATTGTTACTAAGAAAAGATGTCCATTTCCATAAATCAAACCAATGTTGTGTTTATCAAGAGCAAGCTCTGGTGTAGTGAAGAGTCCTGTTACCAATCCACCAAAGATACCACCGATACCATGACAACCAAAAGCATCAAGAGCATCATCATAACCAAATTTGCTTTTAAGAACTGAAATAGCGAAATAACAAATAGGACTAACGCAAAGACCAATCAAAAGTGAACTCCAAGTTGAAACAAAACCTGCACCAGGTGTGATAGCGACAAGTCCTGCAACCAAACCAGTTGAAGCACCAACAAGTGAGAATTTACCAGTCAATGTTTTTTCAATAAGCAACCAAGAAAGCATTGCTGCCGCTGCTGAAATATGAGTTGTTACAAAGGCATGAACAGCAAGTCCATCAGCTGCTAAAGCTGAACCTGCGTTAAATCCAAACCAACCGAACCATAGTAGACCAGCACCTAAGAAAACAAATGGAACATTGTGAGGACGGTATTCTAAACGATCATAATCACGACGTTTTCCAAGAAGAATAGCTAGAACTAAACCAGATACCCCTGAAGTGATGTGGACAACGTCACCACCGGCAAAGTCGATTGTACCCCATTGGGCCAAAAGTCCTTCGTCCCAAACCATATGAGCAAATGGGAAGTAGACTACCAAAAGCCATAGAACAACGAAAATAACTAGTGGTGTAAATCTCATACGTCCTGCTGCTGCCCCTGTTAAAATGGCAACTGTGATGATTGGGAACATCATTTGGAAAGCAGCAAACAAAGCATCCGGAATTGCTAGACCTCGTGTACTAGCTGAATCACTAACACCATTGAAAAATAGATGAGAGAAGTTACCAATAAGACTTCCGCTTCCACCAAATGAAAGGGAGTAACCACAAATCATCCACATTACAGAACCAACCGCAATAGGAATCGCACACATCATCATGGTGTTGATGACATTTTTACGTCTTCCTAAACCACCGTAGAAGAAGGCTAAGCCAGGTGTCATTAAGAAGACTAGGCCAGCACAGATAATCATAAAAGCAATACTTCCTGCATCCATATCAAAAACTCCTTTTATTTTCTAAGGTTTTAATTTTTAAAACCAAACTCAAAATCTCTAACATCGCGTTAGATTTTTATGTTAGATAATATAACACTATTTTTTGGACAAGTAAAGAGTTTTTGGATAAATTTTCTGAATTTTTTAATTTTATAACAAGTGATGTCAGAGAAATATGCTAGTCTAAATCGCACAAAAAGCCTTATTTTAAAAGCTTTTAGCAATATTTACAGAAAACATACAATGTTAGCTTTCGCTCATTTTTTATTATAACTATCAATGTTATATTTTCTGACATCTATTTGTAAGCAAACTAAAAAATCAGACAAAATGCCTGATTTTTTCAATGAATCATATCAAATACCATGATAAGCATTATAAACTTCTTGACGATTTAAGCCATACGTTTTGGCAACCTTCTTAATGGCTTGATTTGGTTTTTCACCAGCCTCAACTAGGCTAGACACAAGCTCTGCTGGATTTAAGTCTTCTGCAGCAGCTTCAGTTAAAACAGCTTGATCCTGACCAGAAACAATTAACAAACACTCACCTTTTAAGGGATTCTCAGCAATATACTCCAAGAGTTCTGAAATAGAACCACGTTGATATTCTTCGTAAAGTTTTGTCAATTCACGAACCAAAACAACTTGTCTGTCACCATAGACAGCTAACATGTTCTCTAAGGTATCTGACACGCGATAAGGTGATTCATAAAAGATTTGTGTTTCAGGATAGGCTTTTTTACTCTCAAAAAAGTCTTTTTGTTGTCCTGATTTTCGTGGTAAGAACCCATAAAAGATATGTGGCTGTGGTGCAAGTCCACTAGCAATTAACGCCGTAATCCCTGCTGAAGCCCCTGGAAGAGCCACAACAGTAATATCTTCAGCAATGGCTGCTTTTACCAAATCATGTCCTGGATCTGAAATTGATGGCATTCCAGCATCTGATACCTGAGCCAAATTTTTTCCAGACTTCAAAAGTTCTAGCAACTCTGGAATTTTTTCATAAGCATTATGCTCATGAAAGCTAATTTGCTTAACAGTAATATCAAAATGCTTCAATAGAAGACCTGTATTTCGAGTATCTTCAGCACAGATAAAATCTACTGCTTTCAACGTTTCTACTGCACGAAACGTCATATCTTGCAGATTACCAATCGGTGTTGGCACAAGATACAAGGTTCCATAGTCAGTCTGCCCCTTGAAACTTTTTTGTACTTTCATAACAGACGATTACTCCCTATCTAAGACTTCCATACAGAACATGCATTCTTCATCATTTTCACGACGTTGTCCGTAATAGTCATTACAGATATGGAAACCATCGTGATAAATACTTTCAATATATTTTTTACCTTGTTTAGAAGATTTTACAGGTGTTTCTTGTTCAAGTTGAGAAAGACGTGTACGTAGTTTATCGTTCTCAAGTCGAAGAGCTGTATTTTCTTCTAGCAAAGATTGTACTTGTTTTTTCATGGCTTCAATTTCAGCCAAGGTAATCATTAAATTTTGTGAAAAACCATCAAAGGCATCAAATAATTCTTTTTTATCCACGTACTTTGACCTCCTCTAAAGCATAAGTTAAAAGAGTATGTCGTTCAGGTAATCTCACCTTAACAGTATCAGAAAAGACATCAATTCCTGCAACTACTCCTAATCCATCAACCGTTTCAATTTCTGCTCCCAAATCAGGGAATTTCTCCTTAGAGGTTTTATAGAACTCATCTTCAAAGCTCAAACAGCACATTAAACGACCACAGATACCTGCTGTTTTACCCGTGCTAAGTGACATGCCTTGATTTTTGACCATTTTGATTGATACTGGTGGAAATTCACCCAAAAAGCTGGCACAACAAAGCGCACGACCACAAGGTCCCACACCGCCGTACACCTTAGCTTCTTCACGACTATTAATCTGACGAAGTTCAATACGTGTTTTAAAGTGAGCAGCCAAATCACGTAAAAGCTGACGAAAATCCACACGATCTTCTGCACAAAATGTAATTAAGACATAACTTCTTTCTAAAGGAAAGACAATATCAATCACTTTCATTTTAAGCTGATTGGCTTCAATCAACTCATTAACCTTATCAAAAGAATTCATGGCTAAGTCTAGGTTTTCTTGATAAGCTTGAAAATCTTTTTCGTTAGCCTTACGAAGTACTTTGTCCATCTCAGCAGGCAATTTTACTTCATCCATTTCTTCATTAGCTGTCACTGCCTGAGCTAATCGACACCCTTTTTTATTTTTGATAACGAGATAGTCACCAACTTGATAGTTTTGATTTGGCAAAACATAGACAACGTTGCCTGTTTCTTCGTACTTTACACTCAATACTTCTGTCATGAAATCACCATATATTCTAGCACATTTTGGAAGCTCACATTACTCTTCCACATCTGCTGTGCCTTATAACTTTTCTCTAAATAATCTAAACTTTCTTTTTGGTTAAATTGCTTTGCTAAAAACAAAGGCAAGAGTTGGAAAACCAATTCCTGTTCTGATTTTTCAAGCGCAGCCTGAACCAAACGACCTGTTTCCAGATAAGCTGTCGCCTTATCTTTAAATAGTATTGAGATAAAGCGTTCACAGGTCTGAAGGAGCTCTAAAATCTTCTTATCAGCCATCAACTCATCTAAGTGAGCTGGTGTTTTAGCTAACTCTGCTAAGATATCGGCCTGAGTTTTTAGAATGCCAGCTTTTTCAGCTTGTTCAACTAAGAGCTTCTTATTTTTTGGAAAACGAAAAACTTGTGTTCGGCTCTTAATAGTTGGAAGAACCTTACTTTCATCGCTAGTAAGCAAAATCATGTAAGATGAACTTTGTGGTTCTTCGATGAATTTCAACAAACTGTTAGCAGCATTTACATGCATCTTTTCACAATCTTGAATGATGAAAACCTGTGATTTTCCTTCAAATCCTGAACGTGAAAAATCACGCATCATTTCACGGATAGTATCCGTTTTGATGATTTGTCCTGTTGGCTTGACGATTTTTACATCTGAAAAATCATTATCCTCAATCAATTGACATTCACGACATTTGCCACAAGGTCTTCCTTCTTGCAAGTTCTCACAAAAACGACTTTTAGCAAGATAGAGCGCAAAATCAAAACTGGCAAAATCCCCTGAAAAAAGATAGGCGTGGTTCATCCTATCTGATTTTAAAATCTGATTAAAGTCTTTAAAAAGTTGGGGTTGCAAGCACTCTAAATCCATTTTAATTCCTTTACTCTTATTTAGCTTAGTTTCTCAAGAATTACTTGTGTCGCTTCTGCAACAACTTGTTCCAATTCACGTGAGGCATCAATCGTCACAATACGTTCTTCTGTCTGAGCTAAGTCTAAATATCCTTGTCTAACACGCTTGTGCATGTCTATTTTTTCCAAATCAAGACGATTCACTTCTCGGTCAGCATTTTTAGCAATTCGGGCTAAGCCAATTTCTGATTTAACATCAAAATAAAGCGTCAAATCAGGCTTTCTACCATCTGTTGAGAAGTCATTTAACTTAGCAATAATTTCTTTATCAAGACCACGTCCTGCGCCTTGATAAGCTACTGAACTATCAATAAAACGATCAATCAAGACCACCTTACCAGCCTCTAAAGCTGGCAACACTTTTTCTACATAGTGTTGACGTCTTGCTGCCATATAAAGTAGCAACTCTGTCTTACTGTCCATCGCAACGTGCTTAACATCCAAAATAACATCACGAATGCGTTCTGCAATTTCAACACCACCTGGTTCACGTGTGGTCACAATATCGTAGCACTTTTCTTGCAAAACTGGAAGAACTTTTTCTAAGACTGTAGTTTTTCCAGCACCATCTGGACCTTCAAATGTAATGATTATACCGTTTTTCATGAAAATTCCTTAAAATTTTTTATACTTCTATTCTATCAAAAATCGTACAAAAAAGCACTGCTAATCTTAGCAATGCTTCCATAATTCCTTTAATCAATGACTTTAGCTGAGGTTAACTCAATTGCATCAACTAGAATACCTTGATTGATTAATTTTTCACGCAAATCGGTAACATCTGCTTTGCCATCAATTTGAATTTCAATAACTACTTTACCTGATCTACGTGTTGCAACTACTGTACGTTTGATATTAAGATTATCTGCTGAAATAGTGTCGACGATTTTTGCCAAAGTTCCGACTGTATCTTCAGCAGTAATAATAACACGAACTCCTTCTTCACCATATCCTGATACTTCCAAGAATGCTTTAAAAACATCTTTTTCTGTAATCACGCCATACACCTGTCCAGATTCAACAACTGGCAAAATTCCAACATGATTTTTCATCATTGCATAGACAGCATCCTCAAGACTAGCATAAGGTGAAACTGTGACAACATCACGAATCATAATGTCACGAATTTTTGTTTTATTTAACAAATAATTCATTTCATAAATTGACAAAGAAGTCGCTTTTGATGGACTAGCTTCTGCCATTGTTCTTTCAGTAACAATGCCGACTAATCGATCATTTTCAATAACTGGTAAGCGGCGTAATCCTTGTTCTCTCATTATATCAGCTGCATGAGCAACTGTTGTATTGGGTGATACATAGACAACTTTTCTTGTCATAAAATCTTTAACTGCCATAATTAATCTCCGCTTATTTTTCTTACATTTATTATATCACAAACTGCAAGCGATTCCTAAAAAACTAAACAGTCATGAAAGAAGAGTAGACATATTTGCCTACCCTTCCTCAAAAAACTGATAAAAGATCTTTCTTATCCACCAAGATAAGCTTTACGAACTTCTTCAGATTCTAATAATTCTTTACCTGTTCCAGAAAGAACAACTTTACCTGTTTCTAAAACGTAACCACGATCAGCAATCGCCAACGCTTTGTTAGCATTTTGTTCAATTAGCAAGACTGTTGTTCCTTGTTTTTGAATATCTTGAATAATATCAAAAATTTCTTGGATAAAGATTGGAGCAAGACCCATTGATGGTTCATCGAGCAAGAGCAATTTAGGTTGACTCATCAAAGCACGTCCCATTGCAAGCATTTGTTGTTCACCACCTGAAAGTGTGGCAGCATCTTGCATTTTACGTTCTTCAAGACGTGGGAAGCGATCAAAGACTTTCTTCAAGTTCTTTTGATTTTCTTCACGATCATTGCGCAAGAAAGCTCCCAATTCAAGGTTTTCAAGGACAGTCAAGCCAGGAAAGACGTGACGTCCTTCAGGAACTTGTGACAAACCATTAGCAACAATTCGACGGGCAGGTTCTTTTTGAATCTCTTGACCAAGAAATTCAATTTTACCAGCACTTGGTCGAACCAAACCTGAGATTGTACGAAGAATTGAAGTTTTACCGGCACCATTGGCACCAATAAGAGTCACAACTTCACCTTCATTAACTTCAAAAGAAACATCTTTTACAGCTTGGATAACGCCGTAGTGTACTGATAAATTATCAACTTTTAACATTGCCATTATCCTTCACCTCCAAGATAAGCTTCAATTACGCGTTGATTATTTTTAATTTCATCAGGAGTGCCGTGAGCGATTAAGCGTCCATATTCAAGAACATAAATACGCTCAGTAACTTCCATAACTAGACTCATATCATGTTCAATCAGCATGATAGTGATATTAAATTCTTCTTTGATTTTACGGATGAGTTGTGTTAATTCTGCTGTTTCTTGTGGGTTCATACCAGCAGCTGGCTCATCTAAGAAAAGAATTTTAGGTTCAGTAGCAAGGGCACGGACAATTTCCAAACGACGTTGTTGTCCGTATGGAAGGTTTTTAGCCAAAGTTTCTGCATCACCATCAAGATCAAAAATAGCAAGTAGTTTCATTGCTTTTTGGTGCAATTTTTCTTCGCTACTGTAAAATTTTGGTAAACGAAGGAAACTTGCCAAAAGATGTGGATTATTTTGATTAGCCATACCAACAAGTACATTTTCCAAAACGGTCATATCTTTAAAGAGACGGATATTTTGGAAAGTACGTGATAAGCCAAGTGATGCGATTTTGTATGGCTTCTTACCGTTCAATAATGTTCCATCTAGAGAAACTGAACCTTCACTTGGTTCATAAACACCTGTTAAAAGGTTGAAAAGTGTTGTTTTACCGGCACCATTTGGCCCGATTAGTCCAACTAGCTCTCCTTCATCAAGATGCATGGTAACATCACCAACAGCTGTCAAACCACCAAAGTTTTTAGTTAGATTTTTAACATCAAGCAATGCCATTAGTGATTACCTCCTTTACCTTTATTAAAGAATCGAGACAAGGTAAATTCTTTTGTTCCCAAAAGTCCACCTGGACGGAAAATCATGACTAAAATCAAAGCAAGTGAGTAGATGATCATACGTAGGTTTGACACATTTTGTAAGAACATATTCAAAATACCCAAAACAATAGCCGCAAGGATGGTACCTGTAATTGATCCAAGGCCACCAAGAACAGCAATAATCAAATAATCAATTGATTTCATAATTGTGAAATCTTTTGGTACAACTGTTCCAATGTAACCAACGTAAAGTGAACCAGCAATCGCAGAAATAATTGCCCCCATAACGAAAATCATAACTTTCATTTTCGTTACGTTAACTCCCATAGCTTCTGCAGCAATTTCATCTTCACGCACAGCAATTACCTGACGACCAGTTGATGAACGCAAAAAGTTCAAAATCAAAACAGTGATACCAGCCACAAAAATGAAGATAACAGGCCAAGATGTATATGGCAAAATCCCTGTCAAACCAGCGGCACCGTTTGTCACTTCACCACCATTGACAATAAAGATACGAATAATTTCAGCCATACCAAGTGTTGCAATTGCAAGGTAATCACCTTTCAAACGAAGAGTCGGTACACCAAAAACAAGGGCTACAAGAACGGCAATCACAACACCAACTAGCATCGAGAAGTAGAAGCCACCATATGTTGGATTTTGTTGCGTAATAATAGCTGTCGCATAAGCACCAATCGCCATGAAACCAGCTTGTCCTAGCGTAAACTGACCTGAGAAACCAAGTACCAAGTTTGTACCAAGTCCCATCAAAATACTAATACCAATCCCCATTAAAATTTGGATATAGTAAAGGTTTAAAATATTTGTTTTTGTTAATACTTCTATAATTCCAAAAAGAACTACAATAAGTGCAAGCCAAGAAAGGTTAAGTTTTAGATTCTTTTTCATTTTCTACACCTTCTCTTTCACATTTTTACCGAGAATACCAGCTGGTCTTACCAAAAGAATAATGATTAAGACAGCATAAACAATAGCATCGCGGTAGCTTGAGAGGTTAACTGAAATTGATAATGTCTCTAAAATACCAATAACAAATCCACCAAGCGCAGCACCTGGAATAATACCAATACCACCAAGAACAGCAGCAACGAAAGCTTTGATACCAGGAGTCATTCCCATAAGTGGCTCGATTGAATTATAGTAAAGTCCAATCAAAACACCAGCGGCACCAGCTAGCGCTGAACCAAGTGCGAAAGTAAAACTGATTGTTGAATTAACATTAATCCCCATCAATTCAGCTGCATCACTATCAACAGAAACGGCACGCATAGCTTTACCCATTTTTGTCTTTTTAACAATTAACTGCAAAGCAACCATCAAGACAAGAGAAACAACCAAAATCAACAATTGAATATTTGTTACCGTAACAGGACCAAGCTTGTAGCTAACAATATCAATTGCTTGCGGGAATGAACGTGTATTGGCACCGACCAAGAAAACCATACCGTATTCAAGGAAGAATGACACACCGATAGCTGTAATCAAGGCAGCAATACGAGTTGAGTGACGCAACGGACGATAAGCTAAGAATTCAATTACCATTCCGATGAAGGCTGTTACAACCATTGTCACGATAAGCGCAAGCCAGAAATTCATATGAAGTGTACTAATAGCATAATATCCGATAAAAGCACCTAACATATAAATATCACCATGCGCAAAGTTAATTAATTTAATAATCCCATAAACCATGGTATAACCTAAAGCAAGTAGAGCATAAATACTACCTAGAATAATACCATTAACCAGTTGTTGGGGAAGTTGTTCTAAAAACATAAAATTACCAAACTTTCTAGTCAAATGATCAAAAAAACTAACGACAAAAGAGCTTAGTTTTTCTTAATTTCAACAGCATCTGCTGAAACTTCAGCACCATCTTTCATAATAACCATCAAAGCTGTTTTGATTGGATTGTGTTTCTTGTCGATAGTCATCTTACCAGTCACACCATCAAAATCTTTTAATTCAGCAAGGTTATTAGCAATATCAATTGAAGTTTTCGCACCTTCTGCTGCTTTTGCAATCATATAAACTGAATCATAAGAAAGTGCGGCAAACATATTTGGTTCTGAACCGTATTTTGCTTTATAAGCTTTAATAAAATCATTTGCTTTACCTGAAAGGGCTGTTTTTGTTGAATAACCAGATACGTAGTAAACACTATTAGCATTAGCTTTACCAGCCAAATCAGCAAAGCTATCATCATTGAAACCATCAGGTCCAAGAATTGGAACACTGATTCCCATATCACGCGCTTGTTTTGTGATAATACCAGTTTCTGTATAATAACCAGGCATAACAATAGCATCATAATCCAAGTTTTTAAATTTCGTCAAAGCTGATTGGAAATCCTTATCCCCTGAAGCAAAGGTAGCTGTTGTAACAATGTCGCCTTGATATTTTTTCTTGAACTCCTCAGCAATTCCTTTAGCATAGTCACTTGAATTGTCGTAATAAAGAACGACCTTTTTAGCATTCAAATTACTGTAAGCATATTGAGCTAAAACCTGACCTTGGAAGCTATCTTGGAAAGTCGTACGGAAAACATATTTTTTAACACCATCAACAGCATCAAGTGTTAAATCATCTTGAGTTCCGCTTGGTGTCAACAAAGGAACACCAGTTTTTTGTGCGTTCAAACTTGCTGCAGCAACAGCACCTGATGTCGCAGGACCAATCATGGCATTAACTTGACTTTGAATAGCCAAGTTTGTTGCAGCTGTTGAAGCTTCCGCATTTTCTGACTTGTTATCTTTTGTCACAAGTTCGATTTTTTTCCCATCAACGCCGCCAGCTTTATTAATCTCTTGAACAGCAAGTTTAATACCGTTGTTTTCTGCATTACCATAAGCAGCAACTGTACCAGTCAACTCAAGGTTAACACCGACTTTAATCGTATCGCCGATTGTTGTACCAGTAGCATTTGCAGTAACATCTGGAGATTTACTACAAGCCCCTAGAGCGATTGAGGTTAAAAAAGTTAACGCTGTTAGCGCAATCTTTTTATGCATAAGACATTCTCTCCTTAATTTTCTAATAAAAAAGTTAAGTCAAAGAATACTGAATTATCTGAAAATTTACACTATTCTTCACCCACTTCTTTCGTACCCAAATGTGTATTATATCAAAAATGTGACAAATTGCCCACAAAATCTTGATTAATATTATCGAGTTCTGACAAAGAAACTGCTTTCACAAATTTTAAAGCTGAAATTTCCTCAACAATATCTGCTGCTTCTTCCTTATTAACGTATAGCAGCTGATAATGCATTTTTCGAGAATGATAAAGAACATCGCCATACTTGTTCAATTTTCTCGCATCACGATTATAATATAAATAAACAATAATTCCCTGACGTTCTTGTTTTTCAAACATCTCTCTTCCCCCCTTTACTACAATGTTGATGGTGTGATTTATGTGGTGCCAAAGGCAAACCAGTATCTACAAAAATCGTTGGTGAAATGACTAATGAAATTTCTTTTGTTAACTCTGCTAGAATCTTTTGGACAGCCACTTCATTTTGTCTTAATAAGCTAACTGTTTGATCCAAATCAAGCGCTCTTTTTTCCTCTAGTAACTGACGACGAAGGTCTTTTACCTCAGGACGAAAAGCAGCATAATCTTTGACTTCTTCGTAAGATTGCTTTAAAGCCTGAAAATGAGAAATTCTCGCTTGTAAAGCTGTATCAGCTAAGAATGCTTTTTGAATTGCTAAATAAGATTTCACTGAATCTAATTCTAAAAAAGCTTGAGCAACCTCATCGATTGCTTCATCAATTTCAAATAATTGTTCATCAATTGCCAACATAAATCGATTATACCATATTTGATATCAAATGTATCCCTACCCTGCTTACAGCAAAAAAGGGAGTGAGACAGAAATCGGTAGTTTCGCAGAAACTTGATTTCATCGTCTCACCCCCGCAAGGTTGAGTAGGGTTGTAAAAGCTGATTTATCAGCGTATTGGAACCCACTCAACTACTGCGTCTTGTATAGAATATCCATCTAAAGAAAGAAGCTGAACACTTTTGTCTCAGCCTCTACTTATTTATTAAGAAATTAGTTCAATTCGTTGTTGACCATGATTTCATCGATAAAGCCGTATTCAAGAGTTTCTTGAGCGCTCATCCAGTTATCACGTTCAGCATCTGCGTGAACTTTTTCCAATGTTTGGCCTGAATTATCAGCCAAAATTTGTTCCAAGTTTTGACGTGTTTTCAAAAGGTGTTCAGCAGCAATTGCCATATCAGTTTGTTGAGTACCGCCACCAGTACCACCCATTGGTTGGTGAATCATGTATTCTGCATTTGGTAACATGAATCGTTTACCCTTTGTACCTGATGAAGCAATGATTGTACCCATTGATGCTGCCATACCCATAACAATAGTTTGAACATCTGATTTAATGAAGTTCATTGTATCTACAATAGCAAGACCAGCTGAAACTGATCCACCAGGAGTATTAACATAAAGGTAAATATCTTTTGTATTATCTTGCGCATCAAGGAACAACAATTGAGCAATGATAGAGTTTGCCATATTGTCTTCAACTGGTCCAGTCAACATGATGATACGATCTTTCAAAAGACGTGAGTAAATATCATATGAGCGTTCACCGCGGCTTGTTTGTTCAATAACTACAGGAATCATATCTTTTCTCCTTTACTAGGCTAGAAAATAATAGGTATAACATCTCAAAACTATTTTTCTGGCCTCTGTTTTAAATATTAACCTGAGACTATTATAGTCAAATGGTCAAAAAAGGTCAAATGAAAAATTTTAATATTCGACTTTTTCCTGAAGTAAAATAAATCGACTGCTTTTTTTCGGTTGATAAATGGCTAATAGAACACCGATAAAAATCAAGCCTGTTCCTAAAAATGCTAAACCGCTCAGCCATTCGCCAAAGAAAAGAAAGGCAAAGACTGCTGCAAAAATAGGCTCTAGAGCAAACATGACACTTGTGAATTCTGCACTAACATAAGATTGAACAGTTGTTTGCATCACCCAACCATAAGCTGAGCATAGCAAAGCTAGTCCTAAAACAGAAAACCAAACTGTGCTTGAATGAGGTAAAACAGGCGTTTCAAGTGAAAATGTTCCTATTAAAGCATATAAACTAGAGAAACCTAATTGCCAAATTCCTAAACTCATCGCATCTACTTTATCAACAAAGGTTTTAGAAAGAATAATGTATAAAGCTGCAGATAACAAACACATCGCAGCACCAAAATTTAATTGCGATAAATCAGCGCCGGTTAGTAGATAAAGGCCAAGTAAAACAATAAGAATCGCTACTATTGTCTTTACATTTGGCAGTTTTCGAGTCATGATAGCTTGAAAAATAGGAACTATGACCACTGTAGTGGAAGCCAGAAAACCTGCTGTTGAAGAAGAGGTATCAATAACACCAACAACTAAAAAATAAAAGACTGCAAATAATAAATCTCCCGCCAATGCACTATACGTCATTAACTTCCAAGAAAAATTTTTTTGTAAACGTCGATAAAAAATCAAAATCAAAGCCAAAAAAGCCAAACCACAACGGAGAGCTACTAATTCTATGGCTGGAATTTCAGATGCACCAAGTGCCATGAAAATATAGGACATCCCCCATGCGAGAGGCACAGTAACTGAAAATAGTTGAGCATATTTTTTTATCATAAATTTCACCTCTCAATTCCTAATATCATGCTTTTATTATAAGTTGATATAGGATATAAGTAAAATTAAAGCATATAATAGAAACATAATTTTTTCTTATGAGAGGTGCTGCAATGATTTCAAAATACGCTATTTTCTGCTCGGTTATTGAATCGGGTTCTTTTACCAAAACAGCCAACCTATTAAACTACTCACAAAGTGCTGTCAGTCAAACCATCAAAAATCTAGAAAAAGAAATTGGAACGTGTTTATTAACTCGGGGTCATGAAGGCGTCAAGTTAACAAAAGATGGTCAAGCACTCTATCCCTACTTCCAACAAATTGTCCAAAGTGAAAAACAGTTAACTAAAAAAATTGACGAATTACAAGGCCTGAATAAAGCTGAGATACGCATTGGTATTTTTACTTCAGCCAGCCGAAATTTTATTTTACCATTTATTAAAGAATTTAAATCTAAACATCCAGCAGTGAATTTTGTCCTCAAGTAAGGGGATTACACAAGCATTCACCAATGGTTAGATACCGGGCAAGTGGATTTAGGTTTCACGCACATCGATTATGTTGGTCAATTGCAATCTCAAATCCTTTATCAAGACTGTCTTTATGCAGTTCTACCAAGCAAACATCCTTTGGCAAAACAAAGCGAAGTTTCTCTTTCTGATTTGGCTAAAACTGAGTTAATTTTGCTTGATGAAGGTGAAAACAGTTTAACACGCGCAGCTTTTGCTAAAGCAAACATCACCCCAACATTCACCTACGAAATTTACGATGACTATACCATCCTTGAAATGATTCGACAAGATTTAGGAGCTAGCCTCCTTTATGAAAACTTTCTTGACGGCCTAGCTCTAGAAGATTTAACCGTTCGTCACATTACTGAAAAACCATTTCGGACCATCGTTTTGGCTTGGAAAAACTGGCAAACCCTTCCTTTAGCTGCTCAAGAATTTGCCAAAAATATTTCTAACCATATTCATGATTAAAAAAGGTTTGCGTTCTCAACCGAACGCAAACCTTTTTATTGTTAATTAAGCAGTAAGCTTAGCTTTATTTTGTACCAAACAAACGGTCACCAGCGTCACCAAGACCTGGTACGATATAACCATTTTCGTTCAATTTTTCATCAAGAGCAGCTGTATAGATATCGATGTCTGGGTGAGCTTCTTGAAGAGCTTTAACACCTTCTGGAGCAGCAACAAGACAAATAAATTTGATGTTTGCAGCACCACGTTTTTTAAGTGAGTCAACAGCCAAAATTGCAGAACCACCAGTTGCAAGCATTGGGTCTACCACAAAGATTTGGCGTTGATCGATATCTTCTGGTAATTTCACAAGATATTCAACGGGTTGTAAAGTTTCTTCGTCACGGTACATACCGATGTGACCAACTTTAGCCGCTGGGATAAGGCTCAAGAAACCATCAACCATACCGATACCAGCACGTAGGATAGGAACAATTGCCAATTTTTTACCAGTCAATTGTTTTTGAGTTGTTTTTGTAATAGGTGTTTCAATTTCAACATCTTCTAATGGAAGGTCGCGAGAAACTTCATAGCCCATAAGCATAGCGATTTCGTTAACCAATTCGCGAAAATCTTTAGTTGAAGTTGTTGTACGACGTAAAATTGACAATTTGTGTTGGATAAGCGGGTGTGAGATAACTTGGAATTTTCCCATGATTGTACTCCTTTATACTGAATTTAGTTTAACCTTACCAATTATAGCAGAAAATAGGGAAATTTGCTAAATTTTTATGACGAATGTCACATTTTTTATCATAATAGCGTTTTAAAATACTAAAAAAACAGGATTTCTCCTGCCATTATTTTCCAAAAACCTCAGCAATGCGTTTGCTTGCTTCTTTGATAGTCTCAAAAGGCGTTGCAGCATTCAAACGCGCAAAAGTTTTTCCTTCTTTACCAAAATGTGCGCCATCATTTAAAACCACTTTTGCTTCTTTTTGCAATTTTTCATCCAATTGCGGTTGTTCAATGCCATAAGCAGAAAAATCTAACCAAACCAAGTAAGTTCCTTCTGGTTTCATGACCTTGATTTTTGTATTTTTTTCAAAATAGTCGACAAGATAATCGATATTTTTTTCAACCACTTTTTTGAGTTCTTCTAACCAAGGTTTGCCATAAGTAAAGGCGGTTTCCGTAGTAATCATACCAATTGTTGGAACTTCATGCTGATTATTAGCCAGTTGAACACGTTGAAATTTTCGTCGCAAAGTCGGATTTTGAATAATCACGAAACTATTCTTAGTTCCTGCAATATTAAAAGTCTTCGTTGCTGACGATAAAACCAAGGTAAAGTCTTTAAAGCTATCATCAACTGTATTGAAAGAATGATGAGTGTGACCAAAAAGGGCTAAATCTTGATGAATTTCATCTGAAACCAAAATAACACCGTGTTTTTTGCAAAGCTGACCAATTTTTTGCAATTCATCCTTTGACCAAACACGTCCACCAGGATTATGCGGACTGCAAAAGACATAAAGTTTAACCTGATTTTCCACAATGTCTTTTTCCAACTGCTCAAAATCAATTTCAAAATGCCCATTTCTAATCAGCAATGAATTTTCAACCAACTTACGATCATTAAGGCGAATAGTACGAGCAAAGGGATAATAGACTGGCGAATTAATCAAGACAGCATCGCCTTTTTCTGTAAAAGCTTGAATAGCGACCGAAATGGCTGGGACAACACCGTCAATAAAAGAAATATCTTCCTTTTTAATCTCATAGCCATGCTCATTTTTTTCCCAATCAATCACGGATTGATAGAGAGAATCTTTAAAATAATTATAGCCAAAAATATGTTCCTGACCGTAATCAATGATGGCCTGTTTAATTTCTGGAACAGGTAAGAAATCCATGTCAGCTACCCACAATTGAAGTAAATCTGGATTTTTTTCTGAGCTTTGCCATTTATAAGTAAACTGATTTAGACGATTGGGTCTACTTGTAAAATCATATTTTCCCATATTACCCCTCCAAAGCATTTTTCAAATCTTCAATCAAATCTTCAACGTCTTCAATACCGATTGACAAACGTAATAAATCATTAGTCAAACCGTAAGAAAGACGAACATCTTCAGGAATATCAGCGTGCGTTTGCGTTCTTGGATAAGTGATTAGACTTTCTACACCTCCAAGACTTTCTGCAAATGTGATAATCTCTAGATGATTAATGATATCAGGAATTTTCGTTTCATCAACCACCTTAAATGAAATCATACCACCTTTTCCAGTATAAAGCACCTCTTTGACAGCAGATGAATTTTTCAAAAAGGCAACAATTTCGTGAGCATTTTCTGTGGCTTTTTCCATACGAAGTTTAAGAGTCTTGAGACCTCGCATTAACATGTAGGAATCAAAAGGAGAAAGGGTAGGTCCTGTAGTATTCAGATTATAAAAAAGTTTTTCATATATAGCTTTATCACTGGTAATCACAACGCCTGCAAGAACATCATTGTGACCCGCTAAATATTTTGTAGCTGAATGAACCACGATATCAGCTCCAAGAGTAATTGGATTTTGATAAATCGGACTATAAAATGTGTTATCAACGACTAATTTAGCTCCATTTGCATGTGCAACTTCTGCAACTTTCACAATGTCAAATTCAATCATCAAAGGATTCGTCGGTGTTTCAAGGTAAACGATATCCGTTTCTTCAGAAATGGCAGCTAAAAGGTCCGTTTCTGAATTAGCATAGGTAAACTCAAAGCGTCCTTCTTTTTCCTTGTCATTAAACCAACGGAAAGACCCGCCATACAAATCACGCGCAGCTACTACTTTTGCCCCAACAGGAAAAATTTCAAGTGCCAAAACAATAGCGCTCATACCTGATGAAGTCGCTAAGGCATAATCTGCTTTTTCAATCGCTGCCAGTGTTTTTTCAAGGGTAGCACGTGTTGGATTTTTCGTTCTTGTATAATCAAATCCAGTTGATTTTCCAAATTCTGGGTGCTGATAAGTCGTTGAAAAATGAATCGGTGCTGCAAGAGCTCCCGTTGCTTCATCCGACTTGATCCCAGCATGAGCTAAAATAGTAGCCAATCTACAGTCACTTTTCATAATAGTCCCCCTTCTCATCTCATATACGATCTGTCAAAAATTTATAGACCTTATTCTAACATTTATTTTCTAAAATGCATGCCTTTTAGCTATTCTAATTCTTGATACTTAGCTATAAGAAAAAACTATAGCTAAAAAGAAAGTGATGTTTTAAAAGCTGATTTATCAGCATATTAGAAATCAGTCAACACTATGCCTTGCTTATTATAACTACATAAAAAAGAAGCTGAGAACTTTTGTCTCAGCCTCTTTCACGAGTCTAGAAATTAAAAGCAAATTTAGCCCTATGGACTGTTTTTTACTCTAGATGGAATTTTTGACGCAATGCTTTTGCTCGACTTCCAATTAATTTATCTAAGAGATGAGTTACCAAAGCTAAGAAGCCATAAACAGCAACACCAAGTGCTCCCATAAGAACTAAATAGATGACACTACCAATACGAGTCGTTGGACTGATAATGAAGTGAAGTCCAAAAGTACCTAAAGCAACGACCACTCCCATGATGGCTGTTAAAATAGTCACCAAAAGAATGCCTCGCCATAATGCCTTGCGGTTAAAGTGTGTTACTTGGTGAATTTGATTAAACATCAGAACAATTGGAATCATCAAACCAATAGCTGTTGATAAAAGTGGACCATAAGCTTTAAATAAAAAGATAAATGGTACTTGCAAAACAATCTTGACAACTAAGCCATACGCAAAATAGTGAATTGCTTTGCGGTTTTCAAAAAGTGCTTGCAACATTGGTGCTAACAAACTATAAAGTGCCAAGAAAATCACTTGAATCAAAGCACCAACGAACAACCATAATGCATCGCTATTTGGTGCACCATAGAAAAGAGTGTAGAGAGGTTGAGCCAAAATAATAGCTCCCATCATAGCTGGGAAAAGCACCATGCACAACATTTGTAAACTATTAATCACCAAATGTGCAGCAGCTTTTCTATCTTTATTGACAAAGTTTTCTGTCAAAAGTGGAATACCTGCACCACCAATTGCTGTTGCCAGAGAAATCAAAATCATCGTAACTTTATTTGGATTACTTGACAAATAAGCGTACAAGATTTGCAATTCTTTCAAACTATGCGTGGTAAAGAGTTTCATTGAATTAATGAAAGACCATTGGTCAACAAGTTGGAACAATTGAATTGCTGCTCCAGTGATGATAAATGGAATTGCTTCTTTTACGGTTTCGATGATAATCGCATTAGCATCGATATCAATCTCTTCATTTTCCTTAGATAAAATAGCCTGTAGTTTTCCTTCTTTCCAAAGGAAGAAAATGAGCACCATCACACTGGCAATCATTCCGATAAAGGCTGCAAACGTCGATTGTACAACGGCTGAGACATAGTCGCCAGAGCCAATCTTCATAATCATAAAAGCTGTAAGCAACATCCAAATCACACGAATCACTTGTTCAGCAATTTGGCTCATGGCATAAGGTTTTAAGTTGTTAAAACCTTGAAAGAATCCACGAAGAACACTCATCGATGGGAAAATCAATACCGCCCAAGATAAGCTTTTCATAACGCGAACCAAATCTTCGCCACCACCACTCCAGGCAGCTTGAAGTGGTGCTCCAAGATACATAATTGCCGCAAAAATCAACCCAAGTAATAAGGTTAATTTTAAAATTTTGCGTAAAAGGTAATAGCTGGTCTCTTCTTGCCCAAGAGTATTATATTTAGAAACTTGCTTGGCAATGGCTACAGGAATTCCAGCCGTTGAAATTAATAGGAATACAGCATAAATGTTATAGCCCATTCCAAAAAGAGCATTAGCTTGTTCACTGTGTGTGCCCATCCATGCATACCATGGAATAATATAGAAGGCACCCAAGAGACGACTGATGAAGTTTGAAGCTGTTAACCAAGCAGCTCCACGCACCATCTGCTGTTGCTGTGTCACATTTGTTTTGTTTTCAGACATAGTATTCTTCCTAATTTTAAAATAAGCGTTACTTTTTATTATAAACTTTTGCCTGTGACTTGTAAAACAAGGACATTAAGTCTAAAATAGAGAGTATGATTACACTTGAAAAAACCCTCGACATTTTGAAAAAAGATCATAATTTCCGTGAAGTGATCTTCCATAATCATTACAGTCTTAATTGGGCAGAAAATCCTACTTTTTCTAAAATTAGTTTTGATAGCCGAGACGTAGACAGTTCAACACTATTCTTTGCCAAAGGTGCGACCTTTAAAAAAGAATATCTTGAGCAAGCTATCCAAAAAGGCTTACCTTTCTACGTCAGCCAAGTTGACTATGAACTAGATATTCCTGCTATTATCGTTACAGATATCAAAAAAGCTATGAGCCTGATTGCGATGGAATTCTACGGTCATCCTGAAGAAAAACTAAAAATTATTGCTTTTACAGGGACAAAAGGAAAAACGACTGCTGCATACTTTGCTTATAACATTTTAAAACAAAGTCACAAACCAGCTATGTTTTCAACTATGAATACAACCCTCGATGGCGAAACATTCTTCAAATCAAAACTAACAACACCAGAAAGTCTTGATCTCTTCAAAATGATGGCGACAGCTGTTGATAATGGTATGACTCACCTTATCATGGAAGTTTCTAGTCAAGCCTACCTTGTTGACCGTGTCTATGGTTTAACATTTGATGTTGGTGCTTTTCTTAATATCAGTCCAGACCACATTGGACCAATTGAACACCCAACCTTTGAAGATTATTTCTACCACAAACGCTTGTTGATGGCTAACAGTAAAGCCGTTGTTGTTAATGCAGGCATGGATCATTTTAATGTGGTTGCTGAACAAGTAGCTGATCTTCCTCATGATTTTTATGGTAAGGGTTCTGATAACACTATTGAAAATGGCCGAGCGTTTGATTTTGACGCGACTGGTAAACTCGCTGGTCATTATGACATCCAACTCATTGGCTCATTTAACCAAGAAAATGCCATGGCAGCTGGCCTTGCTTGTCTTCGATTAGGAATAAGTCTTTGTGATATCAAAAAAGGAATCGCTGAAACAAGCGTTCCTGGCCGTATGGAAGTCATTACGCAAGCAAATGGCGCTAAAGTTTTCGTCGACTACGCTCATAATGGAGATAGTCTTGAAAAACTATTATCAGTTGTCGAAGAACACCAAACTGGAACACTGCATTTGATTTTGGGAGCTACTGGTAATAAGGGAGAAAGCCGTCGTGCTGACTTTGCCCGTGTCATCAATGCTCACCCAGATCTTCAGGTGATTTTGACAGCTGATGACCCTAATTACGAAGATCCACAAGCAATCGCTGAAGAAATTGCAAGCCAAGTTACTCGTCCGCTAGCTATTCAAGTAGATCGTGAAAAAGCTATCGCCAAAGCCATGGCAGCTACTACAAATGAAAATGATGCTGTTATTATTGCTGGTAAGGGTGCTGATGCTTACCAAATCGTAAACGGTGAACGCACAGCCTATGCTGGTGACTTGAACATCGCTAAAAAGCATCTTAATTAGAACGGTTTCAATTATTATTTTGAATCATTCTAATTAATTATAATTGTGTTTAATTTTTATAAAAATTTTCAAAAAAAGGCTTCTCAGAGGCCTTTTTTCTTGTTACAATGAAGAAACAATTCTCAGTTTTTTGAGACTTGTAATCACTATCATTTTCGCAAGAAAGGAGGTCTGTTATGTCAGAAATTCGTGCTGAAAACATTTCTATCTCTTATGATGATAAATCTGTGATTCAAGACTTGTCGACTCATATTGTTAACGGTAAAATCACAACTATCATTGGAGCTAATGGCTGCGGTAAATCCACTTTACTAAAAGCCTTAACACGTATTCAGGCAGTAAAATCTGGTCAAATTTTGATTGATGGTAAAGCTATTGCTGATTTACCAACTAAGGAAATTGCTAAAAAAATAGCTTTGCTCCCACAAGTACTTGAAGCTACTGAAGGCATTACAGTTTATGAACTTGTATCATACGGCCGTTTTCCTCACCAAAAGTATTTTGGACAACTAAGTAACGATGATAAAGCTAAAATTAACTGGGCAATGGAAATGACAAAAATCACTGACCTTGCCAATGAAAAAGTCGATGCTCTCTCAGGAGGTCAGCGCCAACGTGTTTGGATTGCTATGGCATTAGCCCAAGATACAGAGACAATTTTTCTTGATGAACCTACAACTTATCTAGACATGAATCATCAATTGGAAATTTTAGAATTACTCAAAAAACTCAATCAAGAAACCCGTAAAACTATCATTATGGTCTTACATGATTTGAATTTATCGGCACGTTTTTCAGATAACTTAATTGCCATGAAAAACGGTGCTATTCAATATCACGGTCAGGTTGAAGAGGTTATGACAACTGATATTTTAAGAGATATTTTTAGCATCGAGGCACAGATCGTTCAAGATCCTATTCACAACTGTCCTATTTTGCTGACTTATCAGCTCACATAAATATCAGGAGAACTTAGACATGAAAAAGTTTTTTGTCGCTTTAACAACATTTCTAGCAACACTTATGCTGGTTGCTTGTCAAAATAACTCATCAACTTCAGATAGTACAGAACTATCAAGCATGCCTAAAATAACAGGATTTTCTTACCAGGGGGATATTCCTAAAAATCCTAAAAAAGTTGTCAACTTTGCTTACTCTTATACTGGCTATCTTCTTGAATTAGGAGTTAATGTGTCTAGTTATTCACTAGATTTAGAAAAGAATAGCCCAGCTTTTGGTAACCAATTGAAAGATGCTGTTCAATTAACTTCAGATGACACCGAAGCTATCGCTGCTCAAGAACCAGACCTCATCATCGCCTTTTCAACTGATGAACACCTCAAAGAGCTAAAAGAGATTGCTCCTGTTTTGGTTATTGAATATGGTAAAAGTGATTACTTAGAAATGATGACAAACCTAGGAAAAGTCTTTGGTAAAGAAGACAAAGCTAAAAAATGGCTTGATAACTGGAAAACTAAAACAGCCAAAGCTAAAGAAGAGCTATCACAATACCTTGATCCATCAACCAGCTTTACTGTTATGGATTTCTATGATAAAAATATCTACCTCTACGGTAATAACTGGGGACGTGGTGGAGAATTGATTTATGACTCACTAGGTTATACAGCCCCAGAAAAAGTAAAAAATGATGTTTTCAAAGCTGGTTGGTTTGGTATTTCACAAGAAGTTCTTGCCGATTATACTGGTGACTATCTTGTTCTCAATGTTAGCAAAGATACCAAGGAAGCCGCTGCTTCACTAAAAGAAAGTGATATTTGGAAAAATATCCCAGCTGTTAAAAATCAAAAAGCTCTTGAAGTTGACGAAAATCTCTTCTACTTCTCTGACCCAATGTCACTCGACAAACAATTGGAAGCTTTTATATCAGCTATCAAAAAAGCTAACAGTTGATAATTTTCAATCATTTCTCTGAAAAGGAAATACAATGAAACAACCGTACCTTCTTATTCAGAAAAATAAGCCAAGTCAAACTTGGCTTGTTTTTTTCAGCATTAGTATCTTTTTTCTTCTAGGCTGGTACTTGAGCCTACGTTTTGGTGCTATTTCTTATTCAAACAAACAACTTTTGAGTGTTTTAAAAACACCATTAACTGATTCTAGTTTGCAAGATGTCATTTTTGATTTGCGCTTACCGAGAACAATCGCTGCTATTTTAGTTGGAGCAGCCATGGCTCAAGCAGGTAGTATTATCCAAGGGGTTACTCGAAATCCCATTGCCGATCCAGGGCTCCTTGGCATTAATGCTGGAGCTGGATTAGCCTTGATTGCTGGTTATGCTATTTTCGGTAGCATGCACTACAGCCTAATTCTGATACTTTGTCTCCTTGGAGCAGGTATTGCTGCTTGTCTGATTTTCGGTATTGCCTATCATCCCCAAAAGGGATATCAGCAAGTTCGACTTATTTTAGCAGGGGCTATGATTTCAACTCTTTTTTCATCTCTTGGACAAGCTCTAACACTATATTTTGATTTATCAAAAGCAGTGATTGGTTGGCAAGCAGGTGGACTAGCGCAGACCAATTGGAGAATGCTTGCAATTATTGCACCTTTCATTATTATTGGTTTGCTACTAGCACAGCTAATGGCTCACCAGTTGACCATTTTAGGTCTCAATGAAACAGTCGCTAAATCGTTAGGACAGAGAACACTTACTGTCACTATTAGTCTTCTCAGCATTGTCCTGATCTTATCTGCTGCTGCCGTCGCTCTTGTTGGAAGTCTTGCTTTTGTAGGGCTTATCATTCCTCATTTTATCAAGATGTTTGTGGCTAGAGATTATCGTATAATTCTTCCTTTAACAGCATTTGCTGGTAGCACTTTTATGCTTTGGGTGGATTTAGTATGCCGTACCATCAACCCACCAGCTGAAACTCCTCTTAGTGCTATTATCAGTATCGTTGGGCTACCTTGCTTTCTTTGGTTAGTCCGAAAGGGGGAACATCTATGAAATTTCAAACAAGATGGATTAGCCAATTCGCTTTTCTTCTCCTTATTTTGCTGCTCGTTTTTCTCTGTTCCTTATCAATAGGCTATGCTAATACATCTTTTATTAAAGTTATCGAGGTCTTTTTAGGCCAATCAGACGCCACTATGTCTTTGATTGTTCTGAAAATTAGACTTCCTCGAATTTTAGCCTGTATGATTGGTGGTGGCTCACTTGCCATGGCAGGCGTCTTGCTACAAACACTTACTAAAAATCCACTGGCCGACTCTGGGATTTTAGGGATTAATGCTGGGGCTGGATTGGTCATTGCGATAATGGTAGGTGTCTTAGATATCACAAATCCAGCTAGCCTTGCACTAATGCCTTTCTTAGCTATACTTGGTGCTCTGTTAACCATCTGCACAGTATACGCCGTTTCTTATCAAAGGCATCAACCGATTCGTCCAATACGGTTAATCATCTCAGGTGTGGGAATATCAAGCCTGCTCTCAGGTATCATGGTTTCTATTATTGCAAATCTTGACATTGGTAAAACTGAGTATATTGTCTCATGGTTAAGTGGTAAGGTAACTGGTGGTAACTGGCAAATCTTGGTGATTTTTACACCTTTATTAATCATCACTTGGGGAATTACTTACTGGCGCAGTTATCGTCTTAACATGATGATGTTCAGTGAAGAAACAAGCATTACACTTGGACTTAATATAAAAAATGAGCGCCTTTGGACACTCATCTTATCAACAACTTTAGCCGCACTTAGTGTGGTTTTAGTTGGTAATATTACTTTTGTCGGACTACTAGCTGGTCATATCACACACCGCTTACTTGGCAACGATCATCGCCTCATCTTACCAGCTAGTATGCTCACTGGAATGATACTACTTCTCATCGCAGATACTATTGGGCGTAGCTTACTTGTTGGAACAGGTATTCCAACAGGAATTATCATCTCAGTAATTGGAGCACCTTATTTCCTTTATCTCATGATAAAAACAGCATAAACTGCCCACTGGACCTAACTCGCTTTCTTATTTCTTAGCTCGTGAAAAAAACTGTCCACTGGACTTAACTCGCTCTTCTATTTCTTGGCTCGTGAAAAAACTGTCCACTGGACAGTTTTTTTAATCTTTACTTGTAAAAACTAGAGTTTCTTTATCAAAGCTCATATTTAATTGGTATTTACCTTGATCATTTTTTCGGATATAATCCAATTTTTCCAAAGCTTCCACAAAAATATCAGGTCGTTTTTGTGCGACTTCGTCTTTTCTAGCAAATTTCAAAAGAAAAGTTGTCATGTATTTCAAGGCGTACTGTGGATTAACATCTCCAAGTAAGTCAAATAAAGGCTCTTGCGCTTCAGACATTGGTAAATTATCAGCTAATTTGAAAAAATAATTTGCAAGCGTTAATTCGCTTCTAGCAATGCTTGTTTTTTCAATAAGTACCAAATCGTTAGTCTCATTAGTCAGACGTGTCTCAAAAGATAATGCCATCAACTCATCATAAATAGCACTTTGGTCATCTACAAAAATCTGACTGTCTAAGTCAATAGTTTCTAAAGAATTTAGTAAGTCAAAACCAATTGTATAACGTTTATTGTCACGAACAATGTAGCCTGCTTGGACATATTCTTCAATCAAGCGATCAATCTTTGGCACATCTTGAAAATTGGCTTTGATTTGACGTAAGGTCACATCATCTGTCTGGTAAAGAAAATTAGCCAAATCCTTAAAAAAAGTTTGACGTGTTAATTTATCTGGATTAAAAATCTTAATCATGTAATTCTCCTAAATAGTGTAAATACTCTGATTGCGATAGCTGACTAGGGTTCGTCCCTGCTTTGTTTAACGGTACAGCAAGACCAAGCTGCTCATAGTAAAACTGCCAAAAATCAGAAATCGTATGCTTATCATCCCCAAATTGCATTGGAATGGTTTCAAAAATCGGTAAAATTTCTGCGATATACTGTGAACAATAATAGCAACCATTATCCGGATAAAAACTGTGATTGTAAGGTCTGCCCAGCAAATGCTCCGCTGCTGCCTGAACCTGCTCAGCCTTAATCCTAGGATAACGGTAAACAAAAATCCTATGCTGCTTCGTTTTCAAAAATTCCCTTAACTGCTGTTTAATAACACCTTTATCCTTGGTCGCATGATAAATCATCTGATTAAATATAAATGCCAACATGACTATACTGCCCTGTTGCCTCCTGAATAGCTTGCGACATCTCTTGGTTTCCACGCATAAAGAGCAAATCACCAGCTTGCAATTCTCGTAATTTCATATGTTCATTGTAACAAAAAACAAGAATGACTGCTATAAGAAGATAAGCTTCACTTTTAATAAGTTTTTATCTTTGAAGAACTTTTGAGGTCTATGCTATAATGCCAGTATGAAAATATTAATTCCTAACGCCAAAGAATTACATACCAACCAAGATGCTTTTCCAAGCCAACCATTATCTGCCAAGAGCCAAGTAGTGCTCAAAACCTTACAAGAATACCCCGCCGAAAATTTGGCTAATTTCTACAAAATCAATTTAAGTAAAGCTGACCAAGAATGGACACGTTGGCAACGTCTAGCGGGTAAACAAGCCAAAAACTATCCCGCATGGCTATTATATGACGGTCTCATGTATCGGTATATGAAACGAACTCAGGTAACCGAAGCGGAGCGACATTATCTTGATAACCATCTTCGTATCGCTACTGCCTTATACGGTTTAATCAGTCCCATGACGTTAATCGCACCACATCGCCTTGATTTTCAAGGCAATCTCAAAATCAATGGTACCTCATTGAAACAATTCTGGCGAAAATCATATGATGAACAAGTTCAAGAAGATGACCTTATCATTTCACTCCTATCATCAGAATTTGAGCAAGTTTTCTCTCCAAATATCCGCAAACGCATGGTTAAAATTGTCTTTATGGAAAATAGAAACGGAAAGCCAAAAGTTCACTCAACCATTTCTAAAAAAGGACGTGGTCGTTTGGTCTCACTAATGGCTGAAAAACAAATTAAAACGCTTGATGCCATCAAAACATTAACTTTCGATGGTTTCGTATTTTCCAAAGACCATTCAGACGACAAAACACTCACCTTTATCCGAAATGGGGAATAAAAAAGACGACTAACAAATGTCGCCTTTTTTATTTTATGTTGCCAATTAATTAAGCGTTGAAGCTTTCAGTCAATTGTGGGACAACTTGTTTTTTACGCGAAACTGCACCAGCAAGGAATGCGTGGTTGTTTTCAAGTTTGAAGTTGAAGGCAGCTTCAACTTTATCCATATTAGCACCAAGTGCCAAAATTTCTGAGTTTGAGTTAAGGATATCAGTAATCATAAGAACAAAGTCAGAGTAACCGTTAGCAGAGATTGCAGCTGTCATAGCAGCTTCGATTTCTGATTGACGTTCAAGAACTTCGTTGATGTCAACTGTGTTAACTTGTGCAACACGAACTTGGTTTCCGTTAAGTTCAAATGATTTTGCATCGATATCAATCAATTCTTCAGCAGATTTTGTTGCCAAGTTTGTACCAGCTTTAAGCAATGCCAAACCA
Organism: Streptococcus vicugnae; assembly: GCF_016461705.1. Lineage (GTDB taxonomy): Bacteria > Bacillota > Bacilli > Lactobacillales > Streptococcaceae > Streptococcus > Streptococcus vicugnae. Next base: position 396,925 of record NZ_JAEMHW010000001.1, read on the forward strand.
TATTCTTCAAGGTTAACACCTGCGATTTCTGCCAAGTCAGCAGCAACAGCTGGGTCAGTTGCGTGAGTTGTTGGTGATTTAAGAAGAAGTGTATCTGAAATCAAACCAGACAAAAGCAATCCAGCCATTTCTTTAGGAATAACAACATTGTTTTCTTTGTATAGACGGTAAACAATTGATGAAGCTGAACCAACTGGTTCTAAACGCATGTAAAGTGGGTTAGCAGTTTCAAAGTTAGAAACACGGTGGTGGTCAATCACTTCAACAACTTCAACGTCACGAATATCTGAGATTGATTGTTGGAATTCATTGTGGTCTGTCAAAATAACTTGGTCAGCACCTTCTGCTTTAGCTGATTCAACAACACGTGGTGCTTCTACACCAAAGTAGTTCAATGCAAAAGTTGTTTCTTCATTTGGAGTTCCAAGAGCAACAGCTTCAGCATCTACACCAAGTTCACGTTTCAAGTATACGTATGCGATTGATGAACCAAGCGCATCAGAGTCTGGATTTTGGTGACCAAAAACTAAAATTTTAGACATGTTTTTTACCTCATAATAATTATTTATTCTTATTTTAGCAAAATTTAAGGGAGATAGCAAAACTAGCAGACGCTTTTCCCGCATTATTCCTGCAAAAAAAGCACCTTTATCAGCAACTCTCAGCAGTTGATGATAAAAATGCTTTCATTTTTATTCATTTTCTTTTATCTCTTTTGCAGAATCATCATGAGGATTTTCTGAAATAGTGGCACTAATTTCTGAAGCTTTTTCAGATATATCATCCTTCTTACCATACTTTTCCTGTTCTAAAGCAAGGCGCAAAAGACGCTCTTCTTCCTCACGATTTTCTTGATTTCTGATAGCTTCTTGTCTCTTACGATAAGCCATAAATTTTCGACTATTATCCACAATATGTAGATTTTTAATGCCTTTAGCAAGCAAGCGCCAAATAAAAGTAATCAATGACTCAAGTAAGAGTAATAATTCAATCACAACAACACCCAGCAAACTCCAGGCCATAAATAGCGTCACTAGTAGCTGTGAAAAAATCTTTTTAAGATTTCCTAAATCATTATTATGAATAGATAAAGTTTCCAAGAAAAGATTCAAAATACCTTGTAAAAGACCTGATTTAACAGATTTATCACTGTTCAAATCCATTTCTTCTTGACTTGGCATCACCAAAACAATATCACCGTCTTGGATATAATCCACTCTATCTCCTAATGTAATATCAAAATCAAATAAGTCACGCGCTAACTTTTTTATTTTACCATCTTGTGTCAAATAAACGAACTGATCGTCAAATTTTAAAACTTTGTAACTGTTCATAGTGTCCACCTTGTGATAGAGCTTATCAAAGATTCATCTTAATGTCAATAGTCATACTGTCTAGTGATGAATACGTTTCATGTATTCCGTATAAGACTCAGTGTGCATAAGGTCTTTTGCATTTTGGACACGTTCTTTCGTTGGCGGTTTGACGCCTTCAAGGGTATAAGGAATTCCCAATTCACGCCACTTGAATTCGCCTAAGGTATGGTAAGGTAAGATTTCAAACTTATCAACATTTTTAAGCGTTGCTACAAACTTACCTAATTCGATTAAATCATCATCAAAGTCCGTTAAACCAGGAACCAAAACGTGACGAATCCATACTGGAACTCCCTTATCAGACAAATAACGCGCAAAAGCTAAAATATTGGTATTTGGTTGACGTGTTACAACAATATGTTGTTTAGGATTGATTTCTTTTAAATCCAAAAGCACAAGGTCAGTAACAGCTAACAATTTATCAACAATTTCATGGTATTCTGGTGTATCTCGAAAAGTAAACCCACATGTATCAAGGGTGCAATGGATTCCCAGTTCTTTTGCTTTGGTAAATAGCGCTGTAACAAAGTCAATCTGAAGCATCGCTTCCCCTCCTGAAACTGTGATACCACCTGTATCACCCCAGAAATGTCTATAACGCAAAGCTTCTGCCAATACATCGTCTACAGTGCGTTCACGTGAATTATTTGTCTCTAATGCCCAAGTATCGGGATTGTGACAATATTGGCAACGCATCTTGCAGCCTTGCATAAAAATGACAAAGCGAACACCAGGACCATCAACAGATCCAAAGCTTTCTGTTGAATGAATCATCCCTGTCACTTTTCCGTAGTCAATTTCAGTCATTTTCTATCATCCTTTGTAACCGTTTTTCTAATTTTCATTATACCATTTTCCAAAGAAAAAAGACTAAGTCAAGCTTAGTCTTCTTCAATACTCTGTTCTATATCAGAAAAAATAACTTTCAATTTTGTCACTCGACCATCTTTTACTTTATCATTTGTCAAAGCAATATGTTTTTCTTTTGAATCAACTTCAAACGTTTCGCGACTATCCTGACTTGGAATGTTACCAACACCTGTCAAATAGAACCCAGCAATAGTATCAACATCATCGCTATCTAAATCTAGGTCAAAGTAATCATTAAAATCATTCAAAGTCATTGTTCCTAAAACAATGTAAGTATCTTCACCAATCTCACGAACAAATTGCTCTGCTTTATCAGTTTCATCATCGATTTCACCGACAATTTCTTCAAGGAGGTCCTCAAGTGTGACAATCCCTGCAACCCCACCATATTCATCAAGTAAGATTGCCATTTGATTTTGAGTGTTTCGTAATTGACGTAACAAATCATCAACAAAAATAGTTTCTGGGACAAACAAAGGTTCCTGTAAAATTTTACGTAAAACAATATTGTCAAATCCATCACGGAAACCAGCATCAAGCAGACGTTTCGTATGAAGAACACCAATAATCTTATCCTTGTCATCATCATAGACCGGGATACGTGAGAAGTGTTTTTTCAAAATTTCTTGGATATTTTCTTGAGTATCATCATTAATATCAATCATGAAAGCATCCGTTCTTGGTACCATGACTTCACGCGCCATCAATTCGTCAAGTGAGAAGACCCCCTGAAGCATTTCAATTTCTTCTGCATCCAATGTTTCCTCACTATTTGACAACATGTATTCGATCTCATCACGAGTCATTTTTTCATCAGCATCATCAAACTGCATTGGTGTGATACGTGATAAAAGGTTGGTTGAAGCTGACAACAACCACACAAAAGGACTAACAATTTTACCAATAAGGATAATCACTGGAGCTGAAACAACCGCTAAATTTTCCTTAAGGTTCATTGCGATACGTTTTGGATAAAGTTCTCCAAGAACAATTGAGATGTAAGTCAAAAAGACAAGAGAAATCACACTACCAGCCGTTTTTGCCCACACAAAACCACCAAACCAAGAGGCAATCACACTACCAAGTGAAGCAGACAAACTAGCCCCTTGCAAAAGACCAATAAAGGTAATACCAACCTGAATAGTTGATAAAAAGTTATTCGGTTTTTCTAGAACAGACAAAAGACGGATATATTTTTTATCTCCTTCTTCTGCTTTTTGTTCAACACGTGAACGATTTAAAGAAACAAGTGCCATCTCAGATGCTGAGAAAAAGGCATTAAACAAAGTCAAAATTAATAATAAAACAAATTGAAAAACTAAATTCTGACTCGGGTCTTCCATATAAATCTTACTCCTCTTCTATATCGGTAGGCATTCTAGCCTACATCTATTCTTATACAGTGACTACATTATAGCATATTTTCTATGTAAAGTATCAAACAAATACTATTACTTTCTTCTATTAAATAAAAAAGCCCAGTTCTTTGAACTGAGCTCCTTTTTCCTTTTATTTCAAAGTAAGAACTGTATCACCAGCTTGTAAGCTTGTACCTGGTGTTGGTTTGATCACAAAGTCATTAAAGACATGTGAATTGGTTACTGTGACGATAACGGTATCATCTAAGCCTGCTTTTTGAATTACTGGATCCCAGAATTCAATTAATTTATCTCCTTTTTTAACATGTTCACCTTCAACAACGTAAGAAACAAAACCAGTTCCTTTTAGTTTAACCGTTCCAATACCGATGTGAATCAATAAGACGATACCATCTTCTGAGACAAGACCAACAGCATGACGAGTCGTAAAGACTTGACGAACTATAGCATTAAATGGAGCATAGACACAACCATCGCTAGGCTTAATAGCAAAACCTTTACCGAGACCTTCACTGGCAAAGACTGGATCAACTACTTGTGACAAAGCAAGAAGTTCACCAGAAATTGGAGCAGAGATGCTAAGACCACCATCTGTTTCAACTTTATCATCGATGAATTCATGACCCCAAGTACGTTCAAGTTCTTCGACAATTTCAGCGTGTTTTTCTTCGGTTAATTTGACACGGAAGAAGAAAACAAGACTACTTAGAACAATCAAAACAAATGGCAAAGCAAAAACATGAAGTTTGAAAGAAATGGCACCCGCTTTTGTAATAGAATCAGCTGTAGCACCAGTTGTCATTCCAGCCGCAACTGCTGCTGCACCAATAACTAAGTTTGAAATAGCACCACCAAATTTATCCAACAAAGGACGAACTGACAAAGTCAAGGCTTCGTCACGATGTCCGAGTTTCCATTGACCATATTCAACACAGTCTGTGATAATCATCAAGACAACAAGGAAAACAAGCGGTTGTGGAATAAAGAACAACTCAGCAGCAATTAAAACCAAAGCAAGTGAAGTTCCTGCTACAGAGAATAATCCAATACCACAAAGCATGACCGCAATACATGCAAAGAAAAGATTACGTCGATTCAATTTTCCAGCCAACTGTGGGAAAAGCGACACTGAAAGCAAACCAACGATGGTATTAATAGTTCCTAAAATAGAAAATTGAGCAGCGTGCCCTAAAATGTAAGTAAAGTAATACAATTCAGAAGCATTTAAAATACTAATACCAGTTGTATACAAAACATATGATAAAGCAATAGCCATCAATTGGTCGTTCTTAGTCAAAACTTTAAGAACATCTTTAAAGCCTGTTTTTTCAGTATTTTTACGAAGGTCTGATTCAATTTCATGTGTTCCAAAAGCAACAGCCAACACAGTCAAAACACCTAGTAAAGCAACGATAAAGGCAAACCAGAACCAACCATGATTATCACCAGCACCACCGTTACGATTTAGTGAGAAGAAAAGAACGATTGGCATAATGACAACACCAACAATATTTGCACCGATTGTTGAACCGATACGAGCAAAGGTTGCTGTTTTTTCACGTTCTTCTGAGCTAAATGACAAAGCTGGAACCATTGACCAAAAGCCAATATCTTTAAAAGAATAAAAAATATCCATCGTAATATAGATAAAGGCAAAGATAATCAAGTAAAGCACTGGATTAGTCTTATTGAGTCCTCCCATATCTGTAAATAAAATCAATAAAGCAATTGAACTAATTGTTCCACCAGCTACTACCCAAGGCTTGAATTTACCCCAGCGTGTCTTGGTATTGTCAATCATGTTTCCAATAAAAGGGTCAATAATCAATTCAACAATACGCAAACCTGCAATAATTTGAGTAATATATAAAACCATGCGATTATTTTGCGCCGCATCACCCGTATTAAATAAGTGTGAGGTAATAAAGGTGATAAAGTATGTTGATAGGGTCGCGTAAAAAATATCATGACCAAATGCACCAAAAGCATATGAAATGCGTGAGGTAGCTGCAGATTTTTTCAAATCTTTATTTGAATGAGTCGCTTGATTCATAAAAATCTCCTTCTTCTAACAACTTTGTTTTTTTGTTACAAGAATATAGTAAACGCTTTCCTGAATAAAGTCAATGAATTTTAGTAAAGTTTTACTAACTTTTAGTTTATATTCTCAAACTATTTCAGAAATAAATATCTGAATTTTCTGAAAAATGTTATAATAACTATCAAACAGATTACGGAGGTTCCTCATGACTCAAATTGCTTTAAAAAACGTCACCCTTAAACGACAGAACAAAACGCTTTTAAATAACCTAACTTGGGAAGTTAATAAAGGAGAACACTGGGCAATCTTAGGTCTCAATGGTTCAGGTAAAACATCTCTTCTCAAACTCATCACTGCAGAATACTGGACAAGCGACGGTAGTGTTGAAGTTCTAGGAAATAAATTTGGAGGAACAGATATTAGCAACATGCGTACAAAAATTGGTATCGTCGGCTCATTCATCGCTGAGCGACTATCTCCACACATGCTTGCTGAAAAAATCGTCCTAACTGGGAAATACAAGTCAAGCATTCTCTACACTCAATATGGTGAAAAAGAACTCAATGAAGCTAAGCAAATGTTGATTTCAATTGGTGGTGAACACCTTCTTGGCCGTATCTACGCTAGCCTTTCACAAGGTGAAAAACAACTACTTCTTATTGCACGTAGTTTGATGGAAGAACCTGAAATTTTAATTCTTGATGAAGCAACTAGTGGACTTGACCTTTTTGCACGTGAAAAATTGCTTCGACAAATTGAACAAATCACCAATCTTCCAAAAGCTCCAACAATTCTCTACGTCACACACCATGCAGAAGAAATTACTCGCTCATTTACCCACGTTCTACTTCTCAAAAAAGGGAATATCATTGCCCAAGGTCCAAAAGACCAAGTCCTAACAGAAGATATCTTATCTGATTTTTATGATCAAACCGTATCAATTGTCCCTCTTGGTGATGAACGTATTTACATCAAACCTGAATTTAAATAACGAAAAACCTCTATGACCTTAATCATAGAGGTTTTACTTATTAACGTAATTTTTCAATCATAACCAAAAATGGTGGTTGGTGAATTTGGTTCAAAGGTTTATATAGCATTGTTGCAAATTCTTTTTGATCAAGTGCTGACACAAAATCAAGCACTGCATCTTTTTCCATGTCGCCACCTTCATGGCCATAATAAATCATGATAGCTAGACGACCACCGATTTCAAGACGTTCTAAGATTTTTTCAATAGCCACTAAAGTGGTATCAGGTTTTGTAATGACTGTCTTATCGGCACTTGGTAAATAACCAAGATTGAAAATAGCTGCGCGAATTGGCTCATTAACGTATTGGTCAAGATTTTGATGACCATCAAGAATTAATTGAGCATTTGAAATAGCTTGTTTTTCTAAACGTTCTTGTGTGCTTTTTAAAGCTTGTTCTTGCACATCAAAGGCATAAACTTTTTTAGCCTTTTGCGCCAGAAAGGCTGTGTCATTCCCATTTCCCATTGTCGCATCAATGGCTACCGCGCTATCATCTAGCACTTCAGCCAAGAAATCATGAGACAAATGCAACGGACGTTTAATCATGATTTAGACTCCTCTTCTAATTTACAGCCTTGATAAGAACCGCGGCGTTCCATTTCTTTATCAATAGCGTTCAAAACTTCCCATTTTTTAAGACTCCACATTGGACCGATAAGCATATCGCGCGGAGCATCACCTGTAATACGATGAATAATGATATGTTTCGGAATGATTTCCAATTGATCACAAATAATATTGACATATTCATCCATGCTAAGGAGTTTTAAGCGTCCTTCATGGTAATCACGTTGCATTTTGGTACTTGTCATCAAGTGAAGCAAATGCAGTTTAATCCCATCAATCTCATTATCTGTCACACAACGTCTAACATTTTCAAGCATCATCTCATGCGTTTCACCGGGCAAACCATTAATCAAGTGAGAAACAATTTCCACTTTTGGTGCCAGTTCACGCAGACGCTTTACAGTTTTAACATACAAATCATAAGTGTGCGCACGATTGATAATCTTAGACGTTTCATCATAAGTAGTCTGCAAACCAAGTTCGACAGTCACATGCATACGCTCAGACAACTCAGCGATATAAGCAATTGTCTCATCAGGTAAACAATCAGGACGTGTTCCAATATTAATCCCAACAACACCTGGTTCATTAATTGCTTGCTCGTAACGCTCACGAATCACTTCTACTGTATCATGGGTGTTAGTGAAGTTTTGGAAATAAACCAAGTATTTTTTAACATCCGGCCACTTGCGGTGCATGAAATCTATTTCTTTATAAAATTGATCACGGATTGGGGCATCTGGAGCTACAATCGCATCACCAGAACCTGATACCGTACAGAAGGTACAGCCGCCATGTGCTACTGTCCCATCACGGTTTGGGCAGTCAAATCCTGCATCAATAGGAACTTTAAATATTTTTTCTCCAAAAATCTCGCGATAATAATCATTTAGAGTATTGTAACGTTTTTTCATAGCTTTTATTATAACACTTTCTACTTATCAGACAAACTCTAGTCACCTTAAAAAGACGACCAAGTGGTCGCCCTTAGCTATTAATTTAATCTTGTTTATCTTGGAAACGCCATTCAAATCGTTTTTGATCATAAATTGGATAGACAGCTGCTGAAATAGTAATAGCTAATAACCAACCACCTAAGATATCTGATGGATAATGAACACCTAGATAAATACGTGAAATAGCCGTTGTCAAAGCAATTACTAAAACCAAAATTTGTAAACAGCGTTTTGCCAAAGTTTTCGTCAAATGTTGTTCAATAATAATCATCAAACTAATGGCTACAATCATCGTTGACGCTGCATGCCAACTTGGGAAAGATGGGCCTAGTGGTTTCTTAGCCAAATACTCAAGACTTGGTCTCGGGCGATTATAGAGATATTTGAAAATTGTTGACATAACTCCCATCAAGACCAAATTACCTGATAAAAAGAGAGCTTCTGTTTTCCAATTCTTTTTGAAATAAAAGACTGCTGAGATAGCAAATGTGTAAACAAAAACCAAAGCTTCATGACCAAAATTCGTCACTGCTTTGAAAAATATACTCAAGTGATTTGGCAAATCCCCACGCACACTTGATTGAATACTTGAATCGATACTTACTAGTACCTCAGGATAAAACTTAACAATATAGCCTAATATCATAAAAAGAACAAGAAATGATGAGGCAATTGAAAAGTAAGTTTGTTTGTGTTTCATTCTAATACCTTTCACAACAATTTAGTGCTGTAGTACTATTATAACCTAGTTAATTTTTTTATCCCAGTCATATCCTTTAAAATCTGTGGCAAAATTGTGTCAGTACAATTCTAGGTAGCTAAAAAGGCTAGAAACAAGCCGTTTCTAACCTTTTGGATATTTATTATTTAACCATTGGTTTTAAAAAGCCCCATAGGATAAAGAAGGACACTGAAAAAATAAGTCCTTCAATTAAGTTAAATGGGACAACCATCGCAAAGAGGTAATTTCCCAAACCTAGGATAGCTGAAATGTCAAAATTAGCAAATTGTGCGTAAAGTGGTACCGCATAGATATAATTTAAGACCAACATTGCCACGGTCAAGCCAAGCGTTCCCACAACTGAAGCCAAAACGTAGTTTTTTAAACTTGGTTTACGATTCCAAATGAAAGCCATAGCTAACAAGAAAACACCTAAAGCAACCACATTCATTGGCATACCAATCAGAGTTGCAATGCCGCCGTTGTTTAGCATCAACTTCAAAAGTGTTCGCAAAATCAAAATTCCAAGTGCGCTTTGCAAATCAATCATCACAAGACCAATTAAAACTGGTAAAATAGAAAAATCAAATTGCAAGAAGCTAGCTGATGGAATCAACGGAAATTGCAAATACATCAACAAGAACGAAAGCGTCGATAAAATAGCAATATGCGCCAACTTACGCGTATTAGTCATAGTTTCAGGCATAAAAAAGTTCCTCCAATTTTCTCAAATTGAAAGAAGGCGTTCGAGTATAGAGCTCTACATAAAAACGAGCTAAACTCTTGGTCTTCTCCCATCCAGACTTTACTGTCGGTTCTGGAATCTCACCAGATCAACTGCAAGTGCAGCTCGCGGACTTTCAAATTGCTCTCGTTCTCTTACCAAACTAAATTGTTTGACCTTTTACTTTTAGTCTAGGCGACAACCCACAGACATAACTGATGTTAGGAAAGGGAAGTCAACGATGAATTAAAGCAAAAGTCAGGCAACGAGAGGCAACACCGCCGGTCGGGAATTACACCCTGCCCTGAAGACACTCTTAGCATATCAAAAAAACGCCGCCACTGCAATGATTTCAGCTCAAAAAGCTTATAATAAAGCAAAAAAACAACTATTTCTAGTTGTTTTTCATTTATTTTAATTTATCATGCGCGTATGTATGAGTCAATTCCAAATTTGGAAATGCTTGCTGACGTAGGGCCTCGTAAACAATCATGCAAACAGTATTTGATAAATTCAAGCTGCGCACGTGTTCATCATTCATTGGAATGCGGAGTGCTTTTTCTGGATTTGCTCGCATAAATTCTTCTGGTAACCCTTTATCTTCACGACCGAAAAGGAAATAGTGATGTTTACCATCATTGTACTGCTCGTCTGAATAAACTTTTTCAGCGAATTTGCTAATCAAATGAACTTGTCCATCACATTTTTCCATAAATTCATCTAAGCTATCATAAAAAGTCACATCAAGTTTATCCCAGTAATCAAGGCCAGCACGTTTCATCTTACGGTCATCAATTGGAAATCCCATCGGACGGATAATGTGTAATGGGGTGTTAGTCGCAGCACAAGTTCTGGCAATATTTCCTGTATTTTGTGGAATTTGTGGTTGAAAAAGAACGACATGATTGACGGCTTTAGTAGCTTCTTCTTGATAATCAAGTTCTTCGATATTCATAACGATTCCTCTCAGTTTTTTGACATAAAAATAAACCACACTGCCCGGAGTCAAGCTCAGCAAACAGCGTGGTTGGCGGCGATTCATTAACTTAAATCATAACAGGTTTGATTTAAACTAACGAATTCTTGATATTTATTATAACACTTTAACATGCAAAGTCAACGTATTTGACGCGAAAATGTCACGTTTTTATGGCTTTTTTCAAGTCTCTTTCATTGAAAACCCTTTCTTTTGTAAAATTAAGAGAAGCCTTGATATTCAAGGCTTCATGGACATCGATTATTTTTTCAAATGATATGAATAAGTTGCAATGATAATATCTTCATACCAGCGCAAACGAGCACGAATGCGTAGACTCATTTGGTTGTGAAGCATGTTTTGCCAACTATGTTTTGGAATGAATTTTGGAATAATAACCGTCATGGTGTGTTTATTTTTCTTAGCTTCATGATTCATTTTTTGAACAAACAACATGGTTGGTTTCACGATATCACGGTAATTCGATTCAATATTGACAAATGTGACATCTGGGAAATAGTGTTTAAATTCTTGTTCAACTTCCAAATCTTTTTCGCGTGTTTCCAAAGTTGACACGTGCATGGCAACAACTGTTTGTCCGATACTTTTAGCATAGTTAATAGCACGGATACTTGCTTGCGTCATATTTCCGACCAAAATCAAAACCGTATTGCCATCATAATGAATGTTCTTCACATCATCCGTTAAACGTAATTGCATGGCAACATTCCTGTAGTGATTTTTAATGGAATAAAAGAGGAACATCAAGACAAGAATGATTGGGAAGAATGGCCAGATTTCACCAATTCTAAAAATCAATAGGATAAGAATGATGAGGTAACAAATCACAGCCCCTAAGATATTTGCAATAGAATGTTTCAAATAATCCTTACCATATTGTCGTTTCCAATGGATGACCATTCCTGTTTGCGAAAGAGCAAATGGAATGAAAACACCAATGGTATAAAGCGGAATAAGGCGTTCAGTTGAGCCATTAAAGATGCAAAGTAAAGCAATTGCTCCTACTGCTAAGGTAATAATCCCATTTGAATAGCCAAGGCGTGCTCCTTTTTCCATGAAAAGGTGAGGCATGTATTTGTTTTTAGCCATGTTAAATGACAACATTGGAAAGGCAGAAAAACCTGTATTGGCAGCTACTGCCAAGATTAAGGCTGTTGACAATTGGAAAACGTAGAAGAGCGCATTTCCGATTGCTGAGTCACCAAAAATACGTTGTGCAATTTGAGCCAAAATAGTTACATGTGCCGATGACATAATTCCTAACCAATAGTTTAGAAAGGTAATACCTGCGAACATAATTCCAAGAATTAGTGACATAATAGCCAGTGTACCAGCAGCATTTTTCTCTTTAGGTTTCTTGAAAAATGGTACCGCATTTGAGATGGCTTCAACACCAGTAAGTGATGCCGAACCACTTGTAAAGGCTCTAAGTAGAAGGATTAAAGTTACTCCCGGAACAACTTTACCAACATGCGCCGTTGCAGTATAAGCCAAATGTCCTGTAAGGATTTGGAAAGCACCGTAAGCAATCAAGAATAAAATACTTACAATGAACAAATACACCGGAATCATCAATGATTTTGCCGACTCACGTAAACCACGTAAATTCATAAACATCAAAATCAAAACCAAGACAATTGAAATTTCTAAATTAAATTCCTTAATGGCTGGGAAAGCTGATGTAATGGCATCAGCACCAGATGATACCGAAACAGCGACTGTCAACATATAATCAACCAACAAACTACCACCGGCAATTAATCCCATACTTGGTGATAGATTTTCAGTAGATACCATATAGGCACCACCGCCTTTAGGATAAGCGTGGATAACTTGTTGATAAGAAATCGTTAAGCTTGCTAACAATACCAAAACTAAAAGTCCGATTGGTAATGACCACCAAATTGCTGCCGCAGAAATAGTTGTTAAAACCAAGATAACTTGTTCTGGACCATAAGCAATTGATGAAAGGGCATCGCTGGACAACATAGCTAAAGCTTGTGATTTGGATAATAGATGGTCCTCATCAGACTCGCCAGCTGATTCCAAGGGATTACCAATAAAAACATTTCGTAACTTTTCAAGCATTGAAATTTCTCCCTAAAATTAGATAACGACTCATTATAGTTCTCTCACTAACATTTCGCAAGCGTTTTGATGATTTGTAACCTAATTTTAACAATCAATGTTAGCTTTGATAAATCAAGCTTAATCCCTTATAAACAGTTGAAATGGCTAGTATTTTTAGGAAAAATAGAGTAATATAGATACGATATATTTCGGAGGTTAAAATGAAAATAATTGTTGTCGGCGGAGGTAAGGTTGGTACTGCACTTTGTCGCTCACTTGTTGAAGAAAAACATAACGTCGTCTTAATTGAAGAAAAAGAAGCTGTTTTAAAAAACATTACCAAACGTCACGATATCATGGGAATCGTTGGTAATGGTGCTAACTTTAAAATCCTTGAGCAAGCAGATGTTGCTAACTGCGATATTTTCATTGCTCTTACTGATAAAGACGAAGTTAACATGATTTCAGCCGTTCTTGCTAAACAAATGGGAGCTAAAGAAACGGTTGTCCGTGTTCGTAATCCAGAGTATTCTAACGCTTACTTCAAAGATAAAAATTTCCTTGGCTTTTCTTTGGTGGTAAATCCTGAATTGCTTACAGCGCGTTACATTGCCAATACAGTTGACTTTCCAAATGCCCTTTCTGTTGAGCACTTTGTCAATGGACGTGTCATGCTGATGGAATTTGTAATTTCTGATGGCAGTAAACTTTGTCATATGAGCTTAAGTCAATTCCGTAAAAAGTTCGGTAACTTGGTTATCTGTGCTATTGAGCGTCGTGGAAAATTGATTATTCCTGACGGTGATGCCACACTCCAAACAGCTGATAAGATTTTTGTCACTGGAAATCGTATTGACATGATTCTTTTCCACAATTCTGTTAAAACCAAATCTATCAAAAATATGATGATTATTGGTGCCGGACGAATTGCCTACTACTTGCTCAACATTCTTAAGAACACTAAGATGAATCTTAAGGTCATTGAAAACAATCCTGAGCAAGCTCAAATGTTCAGCCAAGAATTCCCAAATGTCCATGTGGTACAAGCTGATGGTACTGCTAAGAGTGTTCTCCTAGAAGAATGTGTAGAGAACTTTGATGCTGTAGCAACACTAACAGGAGTGGATGAAGAAAACATCATCACTTCAATGTTCCTTGAAACACTTGGCGTTCGAAAAAACATCACTAAAGTTAACCGTACAAGCTTGCTTGAAATTATTGACACTAGCCAATTTTCAAGTATTGTCACACCAAAAAGTATTGCCGTGGATTCAATGATGCACTTTATCCGTGGTCGTGTAAATGCTCAAGACTCAAACCTCGATGCCATGCACCACGTTGCCAACGGTCGTATTGAAACCTTACAATTTGAAATCCGCGAGAATAATAAAATGGCAGGCAAGAGCCTTTCATCACTTAAATTTAAAGAAAATATTCTGATTGCCGCAATCATCCGCAATGGTAAAACTATTTATCCAACGGGTGAGGATGTCTTTGAAGTTGGCGATAAGATTGTCGTTGTTACATTCTTGAAAAACATCACGCGCATCTATGATTTGTTAGCGAGGTAAGTTATGAATAAGAGTATGGTTCGTTACCTCCTAGCAAAACTCCTATTGATTGAAGCTTCTTTGATGCTGGTTCCTGTGATTGTGGCTTTTATCTACCATGAAGATATGCGAGTGATTAATAGCCTTGTTATTACAATTGGTATTCTCGTTATCATAGGACTTCTTGGAGTGGCTTTCAAGCCCAAAAATTACCATGTCTACACTAAAGAGGGACTTTTGATTGTTGCTCTGTGTTGGATACTTTGGTCTTTCTTTGGAGCACTACCATTTGTACTTTCAGGACAAATTCCAAGTATCATCGATGCTTTCTTTGAAATGGTTTCTGGCTTTACCACGACCGGTGCGACTATTTTGCCTGATGTAGCTGTATTATCACACTCTCTGCTCTTTTGGCGAAGCTTCGCTCACCTTATCGGTGGGATGGGAGTATTGGTGTTTGCACTAGCTATCATGGAAAATAGTAAAAATAGTCACTTAGAAGTCATGCGTGCTGAAGTGCCTGGTCCTGTCTTTGGTAAAGTGGTTTCTAAACTGAAAGAAACAGCACAAATTCTTTATGTCATTTACCTCAGTATGTTTGCCATTTTAATGGTTATTTTGATGGTAGCTGGCATGCCTGCCTTTGATAGTATTATTACTGCCATGGGCTGTGCTGGTACTGGTGGATTTGGTGTTTACAATGATTCCATTGCACACTATAATAGCTCTTTAATCACAAATATTGTATCAATTGCTGTGCTACTTTTCGGAATTAACTTCAACCTCTACTACTTCTTACTTCTTCGCAAATTTAAAGCCTTCTTTAAAGATGAAGAGTTGAGAACTTATATTGGTATTGTCGTGATTGCGACAGCTTTAATCTGGTTGAATGTTAGTGGACTTTACCCAAGTGCGGGCAAAGCCCTAGAAAATTCTCTATTTGAAGTAGCCAATGTGATGACAACAACAGGATTTGGCGTAACTGATCTGACGGTTTGGCCATTATTCGCTCAGGTCATTTTGCTCTTTCTCATGTTTATTGGTGGTTCAGCAGGATCAACCGCTGGTGGTATTAAGGTCATGCGTGCACTTATCTTGACAAAAATTGCAAGGAATCAAGTGCTCTCAACCCTTTACCCAAATCGTATCATGACTATCCATATCAACGAACAGCCACTTGATAAGGAAATTCAACACGGTGTCCTTAAGTATTTGACATTATATGTTTTCTTACTTTTAGGACTAACCTTATTGCTATCACTAGATAATAATAATTTTATGGTTGTGGTCAGCGCAGCTACTTCAACCTTTAACAATATTGGACCAATGCTTGGAACAAGTCAAACCTTTGCAATCTTTAGTCCGTTTTCAAAACTACTCATGTCATTTGCTATGATTGCAGGACGCTTGGAAATTTACCCAATGCTACTCCTCTTCATTCCAAAAACATGGTCTAAATATTAATACACAAAAAGAGGAAAGCTTTAGCTTTCCTCTTTTTTTCTTCGAAAATCTTTATTGCGTCGAAGGGTAAAATAATCTGGGACCGGATCATCACCACTCTCTACAAATGGATGGCAACGTAAAATACGTGCAATTCCCATAAGAACACCTTTTATCCCATGCTTTTCAATCGCTCCAATCATATAATTAGAACAAGTCGGACGATACCGACATGATGGAGGTGTCATAGGTGAGATATGTTTTTGGTACCATTTTACCAGTGCAATAAGTAATTTCTTTATCATTTTTGTTTGTTAACAGCCAAATTGTGTAATTGGCTAATTTCTTTTTTATTCAGACGACGTGATTCACCTGGACGAAGCCCCGCTAAATCAAGTGTACCAAACTGTGTACGAGATAATTTATCAACCAAAAGTCCAACAGATTCAAACATCTTCTTAACTTGGTGATTACGTCCTTCATGGATTGTCAATTCTACCACTGAGCGATTTTTCTCAGGATCCACTTTAATGATATTGTAGCGGGCTGGTTTAGTCTTTTTACCATCGATGACAACACCACGTGTCAACGGACGAAGATTTTCTTTCGTCGCAAGTCCTTTTACACGTGCCAAGTAGACTTTATCAATTTCATTACGTGGGTGAATCATTTCATCTGTAAAATCACCATCATTTGTCAAAATCAAAAGTCCAGTCGTATCCCAGTCCAGACGTCCAACAGGGTAAATACGTTCTGTAACATTTGGTAGCAAGTCAACAACTGTTTTACGTCCTTTATCATCAGACACACTTGAAATAACACCGCGAGGTTTATTAAGAAGATAATAAACTTTTTCCTCGTTATAAATTGGAGTGCCTTCCACTTCGACGATATCCCCAGATTTAACAGTTGTAGCTAGTTCTGTAACAACCTTACCGTTGATAGTCACCAAACCTTTTTTAATCAATTCTTCTGCTTTTCGGCGACTGGCAATTCCCGCATGGGCAATGTATTTATTAATTCTCATTTTATTTCCTTTAACTGCTTTTTTGCTATTTTACACCATTTCGTCATTTTTAGCGAGTTTTATTCTTCTTCAGCCAATTCAGGCTGTTCAAAAAGTGTCATTTCTTCATCAACCACTTCGATATTTGACACATCAATGAGTTCACTCAGATCATTAATTCCCATAAAATCTAGGAAATAATCCGTTGTCGCATATAGATTTGGTCGACCAATCACTTCTTTTTTACCAGCTTCACGAATTAAACCTAACGCCATCAATTTACTGATAGCACTGCTCGAATTAACCCCACGAATATCATCAACTTCGATACGAGTAATCGGTTGTTTATAAGCAATAATTGACAAAACTTCTAGACTTGCCCGAGATAAGCTCTGATTAACTGGTGCTTTTGCAAAGTCACGTAACAAGTCTGCAAAAATCTCTTTAGTGACGATTTTATAGCAGCCTGCCGTTTCAATCAAACAAAGGCTTGAGCTTTCATCAGATTCGTATTTCTGTGCTAATTTTTCCAATTGTTGCTGGAGTGCTGTCGGTGTTAAATTAACCATACTAGCCAAGTGGCGTAAGCTCAAGCCTTCTTCACCCGCTACAAAAAGAAGGGCTTCAATCTGAGCTAAATAGTTCATATAACTTCCTTTCTTAATTGTTGTTTACCAAGAGTTACCAATTTTACTCATTAACGCTTCGTAAAACAATATCTCCAAAATTTTCTTCTTGTTCCACTTCAACTTCGTGAACTTTAATCAATTCTAACGTTGCCAAAAATAAGGTAATCATCTCTGGAATAGATTGACATTCGTTGAAAACCTTGTTCAAAACAAGTTTTTTTGACTGAGTGAGTCGCTCAGTAATAACCGCCATCATGTCTTCAATGCGATAATCGTCTCGTTCGACAACCGTATGGCTATTTTTTAATTCTCTTTGCTTTTCAGCCATAACGTGTGAAAATGATAAAAACAGATCCATAATTGTCTTATCATGAGCCAACGCCGCATCTTCAAAAATCAATTCTTGTTTTGGTTTTGAGTAAAATTTAGCACGTTCATCGTGCTGTGCTGACATTTCTTCACTAATCGCTTTAAAACGACGATATTCTTCGATTTGTGTCAACAATTCTTGTTCAGGGTCATTTTCTTCTGGCTCTGCCTCAACAATTTTCGGAAGCAACTTACGGCTTTTTATCAGCATCAACTGACTGGCCATTACCATATATTCACCAGCCACTTCCAATTTCATGGCCTGCAAAGTCGAAATATAAGCCAAATACTGCTCAATAACTTCCACGATTGGCACATCATAAATATCCATTTGATATTTTGAAACCAAGTGTAATAGCAGGTCCAGAGGCCCTTCAAAATCTTTTAATTTAATATCCATTAGTTATAAAATTTCTCTAAAGTCACTGGACTTTTAAGCCCTAGATTGCGACTAACTTCTAACAAAGATTTTCCTTTTGCTTTTTGATGCAAAACATATTGACGACGCATATCCTGCGCTGATAAATTCTCTAATCCTAAAGAAGCTAAAAATGCCTTTAGCTGATTGAAAAACCACTGTCTTGAATAGGATTTTCCTTGATTATCAAAAAGATAGACCTGCTGATCAGATATACTTGCAGTCATATAATCGAGTAATTTGGTAGGAACCTCTAATACTCTGATTAATCCCGCTTTTTGCACGCGCAAAACCGCAAAAGTTGTATCAAGATTAGCAACCTTTAAATCTTGAATATCACTTGATGACAAACCAAGCTCAATCATCAAAAGCGCAATTAACTGACCAGCCTGATAAGGACTATCTTGATAAAAAGCTGAATAATCTAGCAACTCTTTATCAACAGGTTTAGTAGCTAATTTTTCTTTATTACTTAATTTATAAAAACGATCAATGCGATCAGTGTCATACAAAAAGTATAAAAATTGATTTACCGCTGAAATCTTACGCTTCTTAGCTGAAGTTTTTAAAGGTGACAAGGAATGCTCATAAAGAGCTAGCTTTTCTTTGCTGACCTTGCCATCAACAGCCTCGACAAACTGCTGTAAATCATAAAAATAAGCATTTTTAGAATTCTCTGAGAGAGACTTACTATCAATAAATTCTTGGATAAAATCAATCATCTTTTGGAGTAATCGTATAATAATCAGTGAAATCGTGCAAAAGACTATTAACAGCCTTTAAAATCGATTTACGAGTAATGATGCCTAGAAACTGGTTATTCTTATCTAATACTGGCAAGAATGGATAGTCCACAAGCAAGTGCATGATATCCGTCAAACTTGAAGTATCACTAATGGTTTCCAATTTTGTGTTCACCATTTTACCAATATCAGTTTGAGCCAATTCCCAATCAGTTAATTGATTTTTAGCTTGATAAGACATAATGTCTGCAATGCTGATAGTTCCTACATATTTTTTATCTTTGGTAATAACAGGAACACGTGAATAACCATTATTGGCTAGTAACAACATAGCGTGATCTGAATTATGCGTATCAATAAAAATCGCTAAATCTTCTGCCGGAATCAAATAGTGATCCAAGTGGCTAAGAAGAAATTCTTCAAATTCTTTTGCTATCATCTGTCAAATTCCTTAGAAAGTGCCGGATAGAGTTTGTGGTCACGTGTGTAAAAATCAACCTTAACAGTATCTTTAGTAATAATCACCTTAGCATAAAGCTTTTCTTTAACTTCCCCACGAGGTTGTAATACACTACCTGGATTGATAAAAATTGTTTTACCATTACGCCAAGCAGCTGCTCGGTGCAAATGACCATAAAGGCAAATATCTGCATCTTCTTCCTGAGCAAATAAATCCAATCTATCCCATGTAAAATTAATATTATAAAGATGTCCGTGAGTTTGTGCTATAACAATATCATCAAGGTAAGTTGTTAACTTGTCCGGATAACCGTTATCGTAGTCACAGTTACCACGAACAACTTTGATACCATCCCAAATGGGATCTGAGCTAGGAAGTTCAGAATCACCATTGTGAAAAATAGCATCAACTTCTCCTTGATAACGCTCTTTAATATCGCTAATAATCTCACGATCACCATGAGAATCACTCATTACAATTATTGTTCTGCTTGCCATACTGGGAATGCCTCCATTAATTTCTTAACAGCCAACCCGCGATGTGAAATTTCATTTTTTTCATCTGCTGTCAATTCAGCAGCGTGACGTCCAGTTTCACCAACTAAAAATAGTGGATCGTAACCGAAACCATTATCACCTTTAGCTTCCATAGCGATGTAGCCAGGCCAATCCGCTTCAACAACCAAACTTTCTTTACCTGGTGCAGCCACTACAAGTGTTGTGTGGAATTGCGCTGAACGATCTTTCATGTCAAATACCATTGCTAATTCGTGAAGTAATTTAGCATTGTTTGATTCATCTGTTGCATCAGGTCCAGAAAAACGAGCTGACCATACACCAGGAAGACCACCAAGAACATCCACTTTCAAACCAGAATCGTCAGCTAAGACCATTTTCCCAGTCAATTTTGAAATAGTTTCAGCTTTCAATCGAGCATTTTCTTCAAATGTCATTCCAGTTTCTTCAACTTCAGGTAATTCTGGGTGATTGTTTAGATTTTCAACTTTGATACCTAGTTGATCAAACATTTTGCGAAATTCTTTTGTTTTACCTTCATTACGTGTTGCAATCAAGATTGTATCTCCAAAAGCATTTTCAGATGTTTTTCCAAAAAAGGCTGACGCATCAACACCATCTTCTGGCAAATGCACAAACAACAAACGGTCATCTTCAGTAACCACAACAGCTCCCGCACGTTGTTGCACATCTAAATGACGATTAGTCTCTTCGTTAATCATGCCAACAACAAAACGAATCAATTGGAAATCAGATGATTTTTTAACAACTGTAACGTTATAACCATTGAATTCATCTTTATGGCATCCGCCTTCACCGTGTCCGTGACATTTACCACAGCATTTGCTGGCAACAAGTTTTGCAACTTGTTGGCTCAATTTAAAAAGGGCATCATCACTAACATTTCCAAGTCCTGAAATGGCGTTGAAGCCACCCCATTCGCCAAGGAACCAATTTTCTTTATCTTTATACTCATAAATTTTATCAGCCATTTATTACCATCTCATTTCTATTTGTTCAACTTTTCCAAATCAACATGTTGCACGTCAATCTCAGTTCCTAGCCAATTCACCGCAATTTCTTTAAAACGTTGACTACTTGCTGTTGTGTAAAAATGATGATCAACAGCATGTTCTGTGCGACTGTGATTAATTTCAAAGTAATTTAATAAGACTGATACATCGCGAATACACTCAGCACCACTATCAATTAATTTTACATTTGCTCCCATCACATTTTGAATGATTGGGCGAAGCAATGGATAGTGTGTACAGCCAAGCACTAATGTATCAACTTTACCAACAAGTGGTGCTAAACTTTCGTAAACAACTTTTTTAGCAACACTTGATCCCATTTCATTTGACTCGACAATTGGAACAAACTTGGGACAAGCCAAACCACTCACTTCCATTTTGGGTGACAATGATTTTATCTTTTCAGGATAAACCTCTGAATTAATCGTCATCGGAGTTCCGATAATCCCAATCTTGCCATTACGTGTCGATTTTATTGCAGCACTAGAACCTGGTAAAATCACACCAAGAACCGGAATATCAAGTTTTTCTTTGACTTCTTTCCACGCAACAGCTGTTGCAGTATTACAAGCAAAAACAATCATCTTAACATTTTTAGTTAATAAGAAATTAACCAATTCCCAAGTGTATTCTCTAATTTGTTCAGCAGGTCTAGGACCGTAAGGAGCTCTCGCTGAGTCTCCAATATATACAATTTCTTCATGTGGTAGCTGACGCATCAATTCACGCACAACGGTTAAGCCACCAACGCCAGAATCTAAAAAACCAATTGGTCTATTATCCAAATTTTTTTGTCTTCTTTCTAAATGTAGACTTATAAAAAACTCAGTTGGTGAGCCAACTGAGTCATTCATTTCTGAGCTCTGTGCTCGAAAACGTTTGTTAAAGACTGACTTGTATGTAAGGTCAAAAACTATCAAACAATAAGCCGTCCGCCTTTAGCATTTTTCAAACCAAAGCGTAAAGATTATTTTTTAGCTTTTGCTGCAGCTGCTTTAGATTGCTTGATAATGTTACGGTACGTTTGTTGAATTTTAGCTTCACTAGGTTTTTGACCCATTTGGCTCATCATTTCACGGATCGCATCAGGCGTCAAGCGTGGGTGTTCACCGATTTCCTTTTCAAACTGTTTACGAGCAATAAAAACGCCACCAACAAGGCCACCAAACAAAGCAACCAAAACTAACAAAATCCAAAGAAATGTTGTCATGAATATTTTCTCCTAAGTTTTTTACATAAATTATTATAGCAGAAATAGAAAGAGTTTACAAATTCTTGAAAGCTTTTTCGAAAGATAAAATAATATCAAAAAACAGCTAGTTTAGAGCTAAAAAATTACTCTAACCAACTGCTTTTAGATTTAATCAAAATCAAACCCTTTGATAGTTGCAAAATAATCATCTGGGGTTTCTGCACGACGGATGAGACGGGCGCTGCCATCTTCTTGATAAAGAATCTCAGCTGAACGCAAACGTCCATTATATTGATAGCCCATTGAAAAACCATGCGCACCGGTATCATGAATGACAAGCGTATCTCCAACACGCGCTTCTGGCAATTCGCGTTGTTTAGCAAATTTATCATTATTCTCACAAAGTGATCCAACAACATCTACCACTTCTAGTTTGCCATCAGGATTAGTCATATTAGTAATGTGATGATAGGCGTCATACATGGCTGGGCGCATCAAATTAACCGCTGATGCATCAACGCCGATATAAGTACGATAAGTTTGTTTACGGTGACGAACTTTTGTCACAAGTAAGCCATGTGGTGCCAACATAAAACGACCTAGTTCAGTGAAGATTTTGACATCACCAAGCCCTGCAGGAACTAATACCTCATCAAAGACACGGTGTACGCCTTCACCAATGACAGCAATATCATTTGGTTTTTGGTCAGGCAAATAATTGACACCAACACCCCCAGACAAGTTGATAAAGTTGATTGTCACACCCGCTTTTTCTTTGACTTCAACAGCTAATTCAAATAACTGACGTGCCAATTCTGGATAATAATCATTTGTAACAGTATTTGACGCAAGGAAAGAATGGATACCAAAGTTTTTGACACCTTCTGCTTTCAAGTCTTTAAAACCTTGAATCAATTGAGTTTTGGTCATGCCAAATTTTGATTCTTCAGGATTATCCATAATATCTGTTCCAAGAGAGAAAACACCGCCTGGATTATAACGGAGTGAAACAGTCTCAGGTAAACCTGCCACCTCTTTTAAGAAAGCGATGTGTTCATAAGCATCTAAATTAATCGTCGCTCCAATTTCCTTAGCGTACTGAAATTCACGCGCTGGTGTATCATTAGATGAGAACATAATATCAGTAAAGCCAAGTTTGTGGCTCATCAATAATTCAACTTCTGTTGCACAATCCACACCACAATTTTCCTCTTGGAGAATTTTCAAGATTGCTGGAGTTGGTGTTGCCTTAACCGCAAAATACTCCTTGAATCCCTTGTTCCAAGCAAAAGCCTTATTTAAAGCGCGAGCCTTTTCACGAATTCCTTTTTCGTCGTAAAGGTGAAAAGGAGTTGGAAATTCATTCGTAATTTTTTCAAGCTCTTTGGCTGAAATAAATGGTGTTTTCATAGCAAGTTCCTCGAATTTTCAAAATATTAGGACTATTATAACACAAAGACTAAAAATCACCAATGAAATTTGACTGAAAGCCTAAAAAAACTAGTGCAACCAAGGTTACACTAGTTAGAAAATTAATCATCACTTCCAAAAAGACGAAGTAGATTCAAGAACAAGTTGATAAAGTCAAGGTAAAGGCTAAGTGCCATTGAAATAGCCCAACCGTCACCAACATTGCCTCCGGTACTTTGATAAACACGCTTAATCATCTGATTATCATAAGCAATCAAACCAGAAAAGATTAAAACTGAAATAATACTAATGATGTAGCTCATTCCATCCAAGCCAATAAACATATTAACAACACTTGCAATGATGATACCAATCAAGGCTGCCATAGCTGCTTTAGCAAAACCGGACAAATCTTTTTTAATGACAAAACCAAGTACTGACATGACACCAAAAACTAAAGCTGAGGAAACGAAGGCTTGTAAAACAGTTGTTTGTGTGTAAGCCACAATAACAAAACTTAAGGTGAAGCCATTTAAAGCTGAATAAAATAAGAACAGTGGCAAAGCCGACGGTGTGTTTTTACGAGCGGCATTACTAGCTAAGAAAACTAAAGCTAGTTCTAAAAATATTGCACCATAGTAAACAAATGGGTGATTATTGATAATGTTGATCATATTGTCAGTAAATACATAAAGCATCAAAAATGATACAAAGGCTGACAACCCAATTCCCATACCAACTAGTCCATAGATTTTGGCAAAAAAGCGATTGAGACCACTATCAGTCTGCGTATAAATGATATTGTCTTGATTCAAAATAACCTCCTCCCAGATAACAAATTAATTCAATTAACGATGGTTACTTGGTAAAATCTTACGACTATAACGTCTTCTCTTGCCAAAACGATTGCGAAACGGAGTAATGGCTTCTTTAATAGCCCAATACTTATCTACCATCGTTACAATGTAACCTTCTTTGTAACGTGGTGGAGCAATTGTTGCTCCCCACATATGTTTCAAAATAATATCTTCTTCACGTTTGTTTAACGTTGTTAATTTTCTAGCGTTCCGTACAGCAATCCTCGGATGCACCCAAGCATGTCCTTTATTGAATTTGGTTTCTCGCCAATCATAATAAAAGAAATCATGTAAAAGACCACCACGAGCCGTTGATTTTTCATCCCAGCCAAGTTTTTTGGCAATCTTATAACTTGTATAAGCAACATTAATGGAATGTTCCATACGTGTTGAATAATGATGTTGCGTTATATTATCTAATTTCTGAAAACGAGGATGTTCAATTAAATGACCAACAAGTTCCATAAATTCTTTATCTTTTTTATATGCAACCATGAGAATCACCTTCTTTCACCCTAATTATAGCATATCAACTTAAATTAGACTGAAACCATGACTAGGAAATTCCAAGCACAAAAATTAATCGATTTTTAAATTAAATTAAAGAGAACAATCCCAGTTGCTACAGCAACATTCAAACTTTCAGCTTGTCCTGGCATAATGATATGAGCTAAAATATCTGCTTGCTTTGTCATTTGTTCAGAAATACCATTTCCTTCATTTCCCATGACAAGTGCAAAATCGCCCTTATGCTCAACGGTTTTATAATCCACAGAATCTTTAGATAGAGTTGTGGCAATTAACGGCACACCAAGATGTTGTAACTTCTGACAAGCCTCATAAACATTCGTACGCCAAACCGGAAGATGGAAATGACTACCTTGCATCGAACGAAGAGTTTTTTGATTATAAATATCAGCAGATTTGTCAGAGATTAAGACTCCGTCTAAACCAGCTGCATCAGCTGTACGAATCATTGTTCCAACATTCCCAGGATCTTGAACATCTTCTAATACCAAGTATCGACCCACTTTCAAATCAGCTAAAGGCAAGCTTGGCATCACCACTTCAGCAATAATGCCTTGAGGTGTTTTAGAATCAGTCAATTCTCTCAGAACTTCTTGTGTCACAAAAGTGACGTTTGATAAGTGCTCAACACGATTCGCAAATTCTTCAAGAACAAAAATATTTAAAAAGGTCGCACCAGCTTTTTCAGCTTCTTCAAAAAGATGCCAACCTTCAATTAAGTAAGAATGCTCACGATATTTTTTTTTCAATAATTTTTTAGTCTTTTTAATGAGATTATTTGATTTAGAAGTTATAATAGTCATAAGAAGATTATAGCACATAATAGGAGGAAATTGAGATGAAAAAAGTACGTCTAATTGTCTCAGGCCGCGTTCAAGGGGTAGGCTTCCGCTATTCAACCTACGCACTTGCTCAAAATATCGGTGATATTTACGGTCGTGTTTGGAATAACGACGATGGCACTGTTGAAGTCCTCGCGCAATCTGATGATTCCGCTAAAATGGCAAAATTTATCCAAGAAATCAGAAAAGGACCATCTCAATGGGCAAAAGTAACCTATGTTGATGTCAAAATGGCAAATTTTGAAGACTATAAGGATTTTCGCATTGCAAATTAACATTTTCTGTAACCAGTCTCTAAAATAAGGCTGGAGACGTATTGAGAAAATACTGAAAAAACAGTAAAATAATAGGGTATTATAATAAAAGGAAAAAAACAATTGAAAAAGAAATTAAATCGTGTCCTTTTTTCAGGACTTAGCTTATCATTATTGTTCTTACTAAGTGGTTGTGTAAGCCGTGATTCAAGTGGTAACCCAACAGGTACTATTTGGCACTTACTTGGAGAACCGATGGCAAAACTTATTCAATACTTTGCCAATAACATCAACCTAGGCTTTGGTTTAGCCATTATCTTAGTAACAATCATTGTTCGTTGTATCATTCTTCCGCTTGGGCTTTACCAATCATGGAAAGCAAGCTATCAATCAGAAAAGATGGCTTACTTAAAACCAATCTTTGCACCAATCAACGAACGTATGCGTAATGCGACTACACAAGAAGAAAAATTGGCTGCCCAAACAGAATTGATGGCTGCTCAAAAAGAAAATGGAATTAACATGCTTGGCGGTATGGGATGTCTTCCACTTCTTGTTCAAATGCCATTCTTCTCAGCTATGTATTTCGCAGCTCAATACACACAAGGTGTCGCTGAAAGTACTTTCCTAGGAATTGACCTTGGAAGTCGCAGCATGCCGCTTACAGCTGTCATCGCTATTCTCTACTTCTTCCAATCATGGTTATCAATGCAAGCTGTTGCTGAAGAACAACGTGCAGCCATGAAAGGAACAATGTACGTGATGCCACTCATGATGGTCTTCTTCGGTATGAGCATGCCAGCAAGTGTCCTACTTTACTGGTTAGTCGGCGGTTTCTTCTCTATCATTCAACAATTGATTACGATGTTTATCATCAAACCAAAACTTCGTAAACAAATTGCTGAAGAATTTGAAAAGAATCCTCCAAAAACATACAAATCATCAAAACGTAAAGATGTAACACCAACAGCGACTACTCAACTTAACAAACCTAAGAAAAGTAACCGCAACGCCGGAAAACAACGTAGTCGTAAATAATTAAAAAAACAGAGAGCAATCAAACTCTCTGTTTTTGATACCCTTTTTATTTTAAAAAATAGCTAATAGTGTGAATAAAAAATCTTTTTTAGTGATTATAAATTCAAAAAGAAGCGACTTAAACCTAAAATAAAAAAGGCTTAACAGCCTCTTTTTTTATGATTAAGCAGTTTTTTCAACGCTAATAATTTCAACGTCATAGCTTCCTGCAGGTGAATCAATTGTTACAATTTCACCTGTTTTCTTACCAATCAAAGCTTGAGCGATTGGACTTTCATTAGAAATACGGCCAGCGAAAATATCCGCACCAGCTGCACCAACGATATGGTATACATCTTTATCAGTTGTTCCAACTTCTTGAACAGTGACTGTTTTACCGATAGCAACTTCATCTTTAGCTACAGCATCGCTATCAATGATTTCTGCGTAACGGATTTTAGTTTCGATGATTTGGATTTGACCTTCAACGAATGCTTGTTCATCTTTTGCTGCATCATACTCAGAGTTTTCTGATAGGTCACCATATGAACGAGCGATTTTAATACGTTCAACAACTTCAGGACGACGAACTAATTTTAATTCTTCTAATTCTTGTTCAAGTTGTTCTTTTTCAGCAAGGGTCATTGGATAAGTTTTTTCTGCCATTTTCTATCTCTTTTCTAAAAATTTATTTTTTGGATAATCTACAAATACAAACATGATGTTAATCACACCATGTTTGTCATCAATTATTCATTTATTTGACTATTAACATATTTTTCAACATTAGCTTGATGGTCATCAAAGTTCTCTGAGTAGTAGACCTTACCTGTCTTAACATCAGCAACAAAATAATAGTAATTTGTTGAAGCAGGGTTAACAGTTGCTTCAATAGCTGATAGGCTAGGAGCATCAACCGGACCAGGCATCAAACCAGTGTTAGTATAAACATTATACGGTGAATCAATCGATGTGTCAATACTTGCATCAGCCGCAAGACTTGTCTCTTCACCAAGTTTACCCATCGCATACAAGATAGCAATGTTACTTTGAAGAGGCATATTGTTATTCATGCGGTTATAAAAGACACTCGCAATATTACGACGATCGTCATCAGTTGAACCTTCTTTTTCAACTAATGATGCAAGAGTAAGCACATCATTGACTGTCATTCCTTTTGCAGCAATCGTATCGTAGTACTTAGACATATAAGAATCCATTGTTGAAATCATTTCTTCAACAATATCTTCCATACTTGTTTTTTTGTAATAACTATAAGTTGCTGGGAAAAGATAACCTTCTAAACGATAAGTTACTTTATCAGCACTAGGAAGACTTCCTAAAAGTTTTGGATACTTAGCAGACATTTTTGAAATAAAGTCTTCGTCTTGAACCACTTTCAAGAAATCATCGGCTGTATAAGGTGTAGAAGCATGCTTCTTAGCTGAATTCTTTGTTACAGCTTCAGAAATTTGCTTAATAGTATAGCCTTCTGTCACTAAGATTTTACCTAGTGAAGGTTTTTCTGGCTGAGCCGTTCCTCCTTCTTTTAGGAGTTTACAGATCTCATCTAAATCCATGCTTGGTTGCAAATTGTAATAACCACTCTGAAAATTGCTATAGTTTTTAAATTTTGTATAGTAATTAAAAACCGTTGCACTCTTAATGACACCAGATTTCTCTAAAATTTGTCCAATATATTTGTTACCAGAGCCTTCTGGAATATCAACAGTAACGTATTTTGTTGACGAACTATCCAGTGGCTTAATAGAACTATCAACGTAACGATATACAAAGAATCCTGTTGCTAGTAGGGCAATGATAATTGCTGAAATTAACACTAAAGCAATTTTTCCAGCTAGGCTATTTGTCTTTTGACGTTTTCTTCTACGTTTTGTTCCCACTTTATTCTCCAAGTCTGTCTCTGTCTCATCTGATTGCTCAGAATCTTGCTCAAAATGAAGGTCATCTTTTGATTCAGACTCACCTGAAGGTTTATCAGAAATATCTGGATTACCATCATACCCCACACCATCTGTCGCTCTCACAAAATAACTTTCTTGCTCATCAGCTTCAGCTGATTGTGCGCCATCAGGATTAAAGGTTTGATCAATATTTTTTAGTACGTCCTTAATTTTTTGATTATCTATTGTTGTCTCAATCTGATTTTCAGCCAAAGCCGATTTAGCTTTTGCTTCAAGGCGTCGTTTTTCTTCTCGAATCTTAGCCTCTTGGCGCTCTCTACGATCTTCAGCCTCATATTCAGCCATCAATTGGGCAGTTCGACGGGCAAATTCTTCTGCTTCTTTTTCTTTTTGGCGAAGCTCTAAATCATGTTGTTTACGTAAGCGATTGGCTTCTTCAAGTTCTGCTAAAATCTGCTCCTTAAAACTTTTTTCTTTTCGAGTTTTTGGCTTATCGTCGTTAAATTCGGTCAAAGCTTATCCTCCTAATCTTAATCAATCGCCATTATAACCTAAAAGCATTCTAAAATCAACTGACGAGGTGGTTTGTTATCTATTCTTAATAATAAATCAGCCTGCTACTGGTGACTCCCAAACCATGTTAAACCAGCTAGAACCACCATGGGTTGACTCTGATTCTCCCTCATCATTGAAGCTATTTCTTTCATAGTAGGGAATAAGATTCTCGTGACAAGTCAGACTAATCCCCCTACGTTTTTGAGCAATCGCTAAATCTTTCATTGTCGCAAGCAAAGCCATGCCAATCCCCTGATTTTTAAAATCAGGCGCTACAGACAAGCTTGTGATGGCGATAAAACCTCCGGTAGCTGAATTTGAAACAACCTTATGAAATAAATCATCAGTTAAATAACGTTGAAAAATAACAGGTCCTTCAATATAGCCGCAAACCTTTCCATCAATCTCAGCTACCAAAAAAGTGTCTGGGATAGTCAGGATACGTTCTCTCATGTCTTCTAGACTTGCCGCTTCTTCTGCAGAGAAATTCTCACGCTCAATAGCTATAATATCTTGTAAATCCTCAAGGCGTGCATTTCTTATAATCATAGAATCCCCCTCAAAAGAAAAAGAGCTTTCGCTCCTTCTCAAGATAATCGGTTATTATTGTGTATTGTTAGCCAAGCTTGCCAACAATTCTTCAAATGAACGTTCATACATTTGGATATCACCAGCTCCCATGAAGACATAAACAGCATTGTCATGGTCAAGTAATGGTGATACATTTTCAAGGCTAATGACTTTAGCTGATTTATTAATTTTAACAGCTAAGTCTTCAACTTTAACATCACCGTGGTCAACTTCACGAGCTGAACCATAAATTGGTGCCAAGTAAACTGAATCAGCTTGATTCAAAGCATTTGCAAATTCATCCAAAAGTGCAATCGTACGAGTGAATGTGTGTGGTTGGAAAACAGCCACAATTTCTTTACTTGGGTATTTTTGACGTGCAGCATCAAGAGTTGCAATAATTTCAGTTGGATGGTGTGCAAAGTCATCAATGATTGTTGTGTTATTAACTACTTTTTCAGTGAAACGACGTTTAACACCACCGAATGTCTTCATGTGCTCTGCTACCAATTCCATATCAATACCAGCTACGTAAAGGCTAGCAATAACAGCAGTGGCATTCAAGATATTGTGACGACCAAATGCTGGAAGATGGAATGAACCAAGTTCTTCCTCACCATGTTTTACTTTGAAAACTGAGCCATTTGTTGTACGAACAACATCATATGCCATAAAGTCATCTGTATCTTTGAAACCATAGTAGTAAATATCTGCATCAGAAGTAATTTTACGAAGATATGGATCATCACCAAACAAGAACAATGCTTTTTGAACTTGTTTTGCATAATCGTTAAAGGCATCAAAGACGTCATCAATACTCTTGAAGTAATCAGGGTGATCAAAGTCAATATTCGTAATGATTGAGTATTCTGGATGGTATGGCATAAAGTGACGTTGGTATTCATCTGATTCAAATACAAAGTAGTTACTGTTAGCTGAACCACGTCCAGTACCATCACCAATTAAGTATGATGTATCAGTAATATTTTTAAGAACATGTGCCATCAAACCTGTTGTTGATGTTTTTCCGTGTGCACCAGCTACACCAAAACTTGTGAATTGGCGCATGAAATCACCAAGAAATTCATGATAACGTTTGAATTTAAAGCCATTTTTCACAGCATAGGCAATTTCGACGTTGTTATCTTCACGGAAAGCATTACCGGCAATTAATTCAACATCTGATGTGATATTGTCTTCAGAAAATGGAAGAATTTCAATTCCAGCTTGTTCTAAACCACGTTGTGTGAAATAGTATTTATTAACGTCACTCCCTTGAACTTTGTGTCCCATTTGATGCAACATCAAAGCAAGAGCACTCATACCAGATCCTTTAATTCCGATAAAATGATAGGTTTTAGACATTTTTTCTCCTCTATATATCAACTGCATAGCAGTTTATTTTACATCGTCAAAGCGTGTTAAATTCAACTCTTGAGCTATTTTATAATCTCTTTGACTTTGCAAGGCTTCCTTATTATAAATTTGACTACGTTTTAAGAAGTCATAATTATTTTTCTTAGGTTTTACTGTTGATGAATTATCTGGCTTTTTATAAGTTACGGGAATCTCTGCCAAGATATAATCATCTTGATGCAATTTTTCAGTCAAGTGACTCAAACTGTTAGTAGGCTTTGCTGATTTCTTAGGCAAAGTTGCCTTAAGTTGCTGTTGTAAAGCAGCTTTAGAAGGCGCTTTAACTTCTTTTGAAAGATAAGCTTGACGTTTTCTTCGAATATCACGTCTTGCTTCTTCACGCGCTAACTCAGCATAAGATTTACCTTGAGATACTGACTCTAATCGACTGGCATCTTTTTCATCTTTGCCAACAAAATCATAGTCTCTAGTAACATCATCATAGTTTTTATCTTGATAAGTTCCGTGAATATTGGTAATCAGATCTTCATTTTCATATAAAGCCATTACTTTAGGTGGATTGCTTACTGGCTCCCCATCTGCAACGAGAGGAAAGCGTCTTTGATTTCTAATCACAGTGTCACATCCTTTCTTAACGTGTTATGTTATTAATTATCATTACTCACTAAGAAATATAGGGAACTTATCCTTGATAACCCCTTGTCCTAGTAACTAAATGCCAAGTTAAAAAGCAGGCCTAAGCACCACAATCTTTATACTCAGCTCCAACTTTGTAGCATTTTTATTATAAACTAATTCATCCTATTTTTCAAAGTTTTCATAAAAAGAAAGTCAGTCTTTCTCGAGGGCAGACTGACTGTTCATTTAATGTTCTAATCCTAGAATTTCCTTGATTTCTTCTATTGTCATACTTGCTCTTGTTTCATTACCATCAAGAACAGTAGTCACAAGATTTTTCTTACTTTCTTGCATCTCAAGGATTTTTTCTTCAATAGTTCCACGTGTAATTAAACGATAGACTTCGACGTTTTCTTTTTGTCCAATACGGTGAGCTCGGCTGATGGCCTGCATTTCAACCGCGGGATTCCACCAAAGGTCAATCAAGATAACCGTATCAGCTCCTGTTAAGTTAAGACCGACACCTCCTGCTTTCAATGAAATCAAGAAAGTATCTTTTGACCCGTTGTTAAAGGCACGGGTCATTTCTTGACGTGCGTTAGCTGGCGTTGAGCCCGTAATTTTATAGGATGTTAAACCAAGTTCTTCAATTTCTTTTTCAGCAACATCAAGCATTCCGCGAAATTGTGAGAAGATAAGTGCTCGGTGACCATTTTCCTTGATTTGCGTTAACAAATCGCGCAAACTATCAAGCTTACCACTTTCACCATCATAATCCATAAACAAAGCTGGCGTATCACAGATTTGACGTAAACGAGTAATTCCTGACAAAATTTCAATTTTACGGCGGTTAATATCCGCATCAGAAGCACCAGCGATGGTTTCTTGCATTTGTCGAAGTTGAGCGAGATAAATAGCTTTTTGCTTACGACCTAATTCATTCGGATAATTAATTTCAATCAAATCAGGCAACTCTGGTAAAACTTCTTCTTTTCGACGACGCATGATAAATGGCTTAATGAACCGAGCCACTTGTTTAGCATCCATCTTCAAGAAATGCTTCTTATCTGGTAGTAAACCCGGTAGAACAATTTGAAAAATTGACCAGATTTCAAGTAATTTATTTTCAATCGGTGTTCCAGAAAGAGCAAAGCAATTGTTAACTTCAAACTGGCGTAAATAATGGGCAATCTTGGTTTGAGTATTTTTCATCACTTGTGCTTCATCTAAAATCAAGTAATCAAAATTCAACTGATTGTATTCCGCAAAATCTTGACGGAAAGAAGAGTAGCTTGTAATCACCACCTGATGATTTTCAGCAATAATCTCATCACGCACTGCTTTTAAACCATAAGAAACAGCCACATCTATCTCAGGAGCAAAACGTGTAAATTCATCTTTCCAATTATAAATTAAACTTGATGGCGACAAAATCAAAATACGTGTTTCTTCTTTTAGCTGAGATGCTAGAAAAGCGATGGTTTGAAGTGTTTTACCAAGTCCCATATCATCAGCTAAAATACCACCAAATCCATAGTGGTCAAGCATGGACATCCATCGCACACCTGTCATTTGGTAATCACGTAATTGTGTTTGTAAAGGTGGCAAAGTGACCTCAAAACTTTCAGGATGGGTTAAATCATGCGCTAACTGCTCAAATTCTTTTGAAAATGAAATGCGATCATTTCCTTGGAATAAATCTGAAATTTGGAAGGCTGAAATAGCATCCAGTTGCAAATGCCCATTATCTAGCTGTTTGGCACGAAGATTTTGTAAAGTAGAGCTGACACGTTGAGTTTCTTCATCAAAAACAACTAACTTACCAGCACCATTAACAAAATATGGCTGATTTTTAAAGAGTGCTTCTAAGGCATCATCAATATCATTTTCAAAAACCGTTGAAAAATCAAATGAGATATCAAGCAAACCACCTTTAGTATGAACAGAAACCTGTGGTTCTTCAAATTGACGCATCTCTTCAAGCCCATCAGACAAAGTAACCTGACCTAGCCGTGCTAATTGTCCCAAAGTTCGTGTGAAGAAATCGTACAAATCCTTATCAGCTAAAGGCGCATGATAAGACGAGAATGAGGCTGAAAAACCATTAGCTTCCAGAGTTCTAAAGACTTTTTCTTCATGTTTAAAATGACTAGCAAAAGGCAAGTCTTCTAGTTCACGTTTACTTTTGACACTAACGTCGCCATAATCAAAAGTCACATGTAGAGCTACTTCCTTATATTCATTGAGTTCTAAATCAAAAACAACCTTGAAATCACGAATATCAAAACTCTTCGGCGCTTCAACCTTACCAAGCTCTTTAAAATCTAAAAGGCTAGCAGCTAATTTTGCTTGGTCGTCTAAATCAAAGAACAAATGTTTTGCTAAATCAGCCTCAATTGGCAAACTACGAATAGCTGTTAAAATCTTTTGTTGCTTCAAATTCAAACTGAAAATAAACCCATTTGTGAACAAAAAGGCATTATTAAAGAGCGGTTGATATTCTTTTTCACTAATGATTAATTCAATCGATTGACGGTGAACCACCACTTTAAATTGAATTAAGTTTTCTGAACCACTTAGTGGTCTAAAAATCAGCTGCCCATAAGTTTGATGATTGTGTTCAAATGAAAAATCGTACAGGTCATTGAAAAGGTTGATACCTTCTTCAAAAGTCCCACTTGTTAATGATAGATTTCGACCATGATTTGGCAAAATGTAATCAATATCAAGATGATCACCATCTGGCAAAATTCGCCATAAAAATTGAATTAACTCCTGGCTAGGTTCATCAAATTGAATCAAAGACAAAGGTTCAAAATAATTTTTACCAATCTGATAGTAGCCTTCATTTTTAACAACAGTCAAAAAGGCTTTGATGTCACGAACGACATAAGCACGATCATCTGGTAATCGGTTAATCTTTAAAGTCCACCAATAATCGGATGAATAGGGACTTTGATTGCCATGAGCTGCTAGGCGATATTTTGTTGTGTCATCATCGTTGATAAGCAAACCATCCAAAAAAACACTGCCAAATGAAGTATTCTTCTTGGTTTCTTGTTGTATTTCTTGATGTGAGCTCAGTTCGTCTGATAACTCTTTTCCCTCCGTATTATTCTTTAGATAATATTCTACGGCTGCTAAATGCTCACAATATTTTTTCTTGGCAAAAAAGTCACAATCACATCTCACTTGTTCATCTTCTAATGAGTATTGTAGATGATGTGTGCCCACCTTTGCCTGAATTAAATCTTCTCGCTTACTGATAATTTCAACCAAACCTTGTTCGTAAAGTTCTATACCCTGATTGCGAATTCGACCTGGAATCATTCTACCCAATCTAAGCCACCACCTTTTTCCTTATCCTTTAATTATATCAAATTCAGCTCTCTTTAGCTTAAAAAAATGACTTTTTGATTTTATTTTTAGTGAAATTTATCAAAATACATCAAAAAAAGCACCCATTAGGGTGCTTTAAATTTTATTATTTACGTTTGCGGGCAATCAAATTGATTGGTGTTCCTTCAAAGCCGAAGGCTGCACGGATTTGATTTTCCAAAAAGCGCATATATGAGAAGTGCATAAGCTCTTCTTCGTTAACAAAGATAACAAACGTTGGTGGTTTGACGGAAACTTGTGTGCCGTAGAAGATTTTCAAACGTTTACCTTTATCAGTTGGTGTTGGGTTAATAGCAATCGCATCCATGATAACATCGTTAAGAACAGCTGATGGGATACGTTTGTTTTGGCTTTTGCTGATTTTCTTAATCATTTCAGGCAATTTATTCAAACGTTGTTTTGTCGCAGCAGATACGAAGATAATTGGTGCATATGACAAGAATTGGAATTGGTCACGAATATCTTCTTCCCATTTAGCAACTGTATGATTATCTTTTTCAATGGTATCCCATTTGTTAACAACGATAATAATCCCTTTACCAGCTTCATGAGCAAAACCAGCAATACGTTTATCATACTCACGGATGCCTTCTTCAGCGTTAATAACCATGAGAACAATATCTGAACGATCGATAGCACGCATTGAACGCATCACTGAGTATTTTTCAGTGTTTTCATAAACTTTACCAGATTTACGCATACCAGCGGTATCAATCATTGTGTATTCTTGACCTTCGCTGTCAGTAAAGTTTGTATCAATAGCATCACGTGTTGTACCGGCAATTGGACTTGCGATAACACGTTCTTCACCAAGAATAGCGTTAATTAAACTTGATTTACCAACGTTTGGACGACCAATCAAACTGAATTTAATGATATCTGGATTTTCGTCTTCTTCTTCGACTGGAAGATTTTCAACGATAGCATCCAAAACATCCCCTGTACCAATCCCGTGAACAGATGAAACTGGATATGGATCACCAAGACCAAGTGAATAGAAATCGTAAATATCATTACGCATTTCTGGGTTGTCCACTTTATTAACAACTAGAATAACTGGTTTATTAGTACGATACAAAATTTTTGAAACGTACTCGTCTGCATCAGTTACACCTTCTTTTCCTGATACAACAAAAACAATAACATCTGCTTCTGTCATGGCGATATCAGCTTGGTGTTTAATTTGTTCCATAAATGGAGCATCAACATCATCGATACCACCTGTATCAATCAATGAAAACTTGCGGTTAAGCCATTCACCTGTTGTATAAATACGGTCACGAGTAACACCCTCGACATCTTCAACAATTGAAATACGCTCACCTGCGATACGGTTAAACAAAGTCGATTTGCCGACGTTAGGACGTCCGACAATAGCAACTGTAGGTAAAGCCATAGTTCTTAATACCTGTTCGTTAAAACAATTTATCACTGCCTTAAGTGGCTGTTTGCCACACGAAAACATCACAAATGCCTTCGCCGATATTCCTTTCACATTCTTTTATCTATTATCACTATTAATGATTTGTACAATTAACGTCGATTTTCACCTTGAAGATGAATTTCTCGAGCTAAATAACGAATACGTTCCATCACACGTTTGGCTTGCCAAGTTTCGTCACCAGAACGTGAGATTGAGAAATGTTCTTCAAGTCCCTTAAAATCAAGGTTAGAAGTGAAGAACGTTAAAAGATTTTCTTGCATACGATACTGAAGAATCACTTGAAGGACATCATCACGAATCCAAGAACTTTGTTGTTCAGCACCGATGTCATCCAAAACAAGAATTTCAGATTGCTTAATTTGGTCAATCTGTTCTTTTACAGTACCTGTGTTGATAGCATTTTTGATATCCACACAAAAAGTTGGAAAATGCAAGAGAGTTATTGATTTACCATACTTAGCTGACAAGCGGTTAGCCAAATAGGCCATCAAATATGATTTCCCGACACCAAAAGTTCCAAAGACATAGAGTCCTTTTTGTGGTTTGTCCTCAAGATTTTTAATATAATCATTCAAATAATTATAAATCTCAATACGATTAGGATCTCCAAGGTCAATATCATCAGTTGAAATATGCTTAAGACTTGTTGGCAAACCAATCAATGTCACACGATTTTTGATATCCTGACGTTTTTTAGCTTCTACCAATTCACGAGTCTCTAGATAAATAACATCAGCGTAACCTTCATTCATACTAAGAGCTGGTTTATAGCCTTTTGCTACATAAGAAGCATCTTGATTTTGAAACTTCTCACGTTCCACCATAAACTGATTAAACTTAGGAAGACTACGATTAATCTGCTCTTGAGTCAAGCCATTTGACGTGATAAAATCAGCAATTTCCTTATCCGCTAAAATAGCTTGAGTCAATTCATTAAGATCAATTCGACTTTGGCGAAGCTGTTTAGCCAAGGTTTGTCCGATTTTTTCCATCACTCACTCCTTAATCTTCTAACATGCTACGTCTAAGCTCTTCAAGTTTCGCTTTTTCTTCAGCTGTCGCAACATGCTTGTATTCTTTAGCTGTCCACTCAGGGACATTGCTTTTAGTAACTTTCGCTTTTGCTTTACGTTCTTTATTTCGTTGTGCAAAACTACGCATTTTAAGAACTGCCGCTTCAGCTGTAGCAATTTTTTGGAAAGCAAAATCATTTGCTACCTTCATAATATAAGGTTTATTGATATTTGCCGACTGTGTTTTGTTTAAAGTGTAAAGAACCATAACGTTAATCACTTCATCTAGGAAATTCATATTAGCTAACTCTTCTAACACTTTACGCTCACTCTCGGTAACCACCGCACGACGAGGTGCCTTGATTTTTTCGAGAAATTCTTTAGCACTCGCTTGCTTAGCTTCTCGGATAATCACTTGTTCTTTAGCATCAAATTGGTCTTTACTTTGCGCACTACCAGATTTTTTTTGCTCAAGTTGTACAGTCATTCGTTGTGGGGAAATTTTCCCATTAATAGCTGTATTCTTTGCTAAACGATAGGTATCAAACCAATTCATTGTGTATTTATCAGCTAGGCTGTAAATTAAGACAACATCAGCCTTTTCGTCCTTAAATTGTAAGCCATCGCGTAACATCAAGCGTTCAAAACTATCTAAATCGAAATGATTCTTTGATACTGTCTTTGGAACAGAAGGATTTTCATCCACTGAAAAAATATCAGAGAATTTTTTTGA
The DNA here is from genome assembly GCF_016461705.1 of Streptococcus vicugnae. Taxonomy (GTDB): domain Bacteria; phylum Bacillota; class Bacilli; order Lactobacillales; family Streptococcaceae; genus Streptococcus; species Streptococcus vicugnae. Next base: position 435,561 of record NZ_JAEMHW010000001.1, read on the forward strand.
AACATCACGCGCATTATCAGGTAATGTCACATCCAATTCTGCTACAGCTACTTCGCCAATTCTTTGTTCCAATAAACGGCGATAAATGGGATTAGCCAAAAAAGTTTCGCGATTCAAAGCAGGCTGTAACTTCAAGACATAGGCGTCACGTGTTTGGTATAAAACCAATAAATCCACCGCTGTTAAAATCGCCAAAGCTTCCTCAACTTCCTGCATGCTAAGTTGTAAATGGTTGAGAATTTCACTAAACTTGTGACGTTTTACACCATCATCAAAGAAAGACAAAAGATAATCATACAACAAAACCGCATGATTTCCAATGACTGGATGATAGAGCTGAGTTAAACTATCTGAATCCAACAAAACCTTGTTATTTTTGACATAAGAAAATTCATCAATCGGTCTCATCTAGCTTACTTCTTTTCTTCTTACTACGCACGCGATTCGTAATTTGCTGAAGAAGTTCCTCAATCTCATCAACATCTTTAAATGATTTGTAAACTGAGGCAAAGCGAACATAAGTAATTTCATCAAGTTCAGCTAACTCATCCATCACAAGGTTACCAATCACAGTACTTGGAACTTCACTTTCGTATTCACTACGAATTCTTTGTTCAATACGTGACACGACTTGTTCAATATCATCACTGGATACTGGACGTTTTTGTGCACTTTGGAAAATGCCATTTAAGATTTTTTCTCGAGAAAATTGTTCACGCGTTCCATCTTTTTTAATGACTAACAAGGGTAGTTCTTCGACGCGTTCAAAGGTTGTAAAACGCGCATGACAATTTTCACATTCACGGCGTCGTCTAATAGCATTACCATCCTCAGCTTGACGGCTATCAATGACGCTCGATTTATTATAATTACATTTTGGACAACGCATACAAACACCCCATTCTACCAATTATTCTAATACTTAATTTTAACATAAATTCAATCATTATGAAAGTAATACCAGTCCTACCTGGCTCAGTTGTCGCTTTCCCTTTTCTAAGAAAATATCATGTCATACTTTATTAGAAAAACGAACAGACCGAGAAGAGAGCTCAGTCTGTCTTTTAATGTTATTCTGCCATAACTCTCGGGATAACTAAAGTAAACTCAGTCCCCTCGTCAACAACGCTGCTGACACTAACTTTAAGGTTATAAGCATCTACAATTTGCTTAAGAATGGCTAAACCAATCCCAAGCCCACCTTGTGTCGAAACACGATTTCGTGACTTATCCGTGCGATAAAAACGTTCAAAAATATGATTTAAATCATCTTGTGAAATACCTTCACCCTCATCTCGAACTTTAACAATCGCATCATCACCTAAAACATCCAAAGTCACATGGATATTTTTACTACCTGAAGAATATTTAACGCCATTATCAATTAAAATCAAAATAGCCTGTTCAAAATGATGCTTGTAAATTTCAGCATAAATACAATCATCAATTGTCGATGTCAATGAGAAACGAAAATCTGGATACAGAATACGGAAATTACCTAAAACAACTTCGATTGCCTGTCTTAAATCAGTAATTTCTCCCTTGTGAAGGTCAAAACTTCCTTGCACACGAACCATATCCAACATATCATTTACCATAATAGACATTCGATCAGCTTCATGGTATGCAGCATCAAGACTTTCACACAATATTTCAGGATCATCTTTCCCCCAACGTTGTAGCAACCCTAGGTGTCCTTTAATAACAGCAATCGGCGTTCTCAATTCGTGACTAACATCACTAACAAAACGTGTTTGCCGCTTCGCATATCCTTCAATTTGCTCCAACATATTGTCAAAAGTTGCTGATAATTTCTCAATATCATCACCAGATTTAATATCAGATCTCAAGGCTAAATCACTTGGATTTTCAGAAAGCTCTTCTAAAAACGCTTGAAAATCTCTCAACGGTTTTAACGAACGGTGAGAAACTACCATTAATAGTTTAAAAATCAAACAAGCTTCAATCAGTTCAGAAACCAGTAAAATCGCGACTAAAGCGTGACGTGCCATATAGTAAGAAGCAAAGCCTTGGTAAACTGTTACGTAGCCAATAACCTCGCGACTATCTTTAGAATAAACCTTTTCACTTTGATAAAAACCACTAAAAGCTGGTGAACGATGTGTAGTCGTTTCACCAACTTTTCCGATTTTTATTGTTGATAACACTTTATTGGTTGTCAAAACTAATTGTTTATTTTTATCATAAATAGAAACATCTTGATTATCAAAAATCAAATCATCAATACCACCTTGCTTGTCAAAAACATAGGTTTTATTGCCATCTTCAACAAGTGAACCGGTTGCATTGAATTGTTCCAACAAGTCTAATAAATTACCCTCAGTTAAAGAGGTTTCTTTAGACAAAAACTCCCTAACAACTTCAGTAGCTTGTTCAGTGTTGTAGCGGTCTTGTGCAAGAAAAACTCGAGTCACCCCGATATAAACAAGCAAATTAAAGACCGATAAAATGAGCAAGACCCACTGAAGAGACGTTAAGGAAATTTTTTTAGATAATGACTTTTTAAAGCACTTTATCATTATTTTTCTCGAATAATATAACCCATTCCACGAACAGTTTGGATATATGATTCTTTACCAGGAATATCTACCTTACCACGAAGGTAACGGATGTAAACATCCACGACATTTGTTTCAATGTCAGTATCATAACGCCAAACACTTGCCAAAAGTTCTTCACGTGTCATCACGCGATTAACATTTGAAAGAAGTACGCTTAACAAATCATATTCACGTTTTGTTAATGAAATTTCATCATCACCACGTACTGCAGAACGATTTTGTGGATTTAAACGAAGTCCTAATAGACCTTCTTTTGCTTGACCTTCTTTGTCTTGTTTAGAATTAGCATCTTGACGACGGAATACAGCACGAACACGAGCCAATAATTCTTCAATTGCAAATGGTTTTACAATGTAATCATCTGCTCCACGGTCAAGACCAGCAACAATATCCATAATAGAATCACGAGCTGTCATCATGATGATTGAAGTGTCTTTTTCTAAACGAAGTCGACGTGTGATTTCGAATCCGTCCATATCAGGCAACATCAAGTCCAATAGAATCAAATCGAAATCATCATCTAAAGCTGTTTGGAGCCCCAAACGTCCATTTGTCTCAACAACTACTGAATACCCCTCATGTTGTAATTCTAAAGACACAAAGCGCGCAAGATTTTTTTCATCCTCAATAATTAAAATCTTTTTACTCATTGTCACCAACCTTTTATTTAATGTAAAGATTATAAAATCTAATAATTTGCCTAGTACACAGCTATCGTTACCGTTTTAATTTTCGTTCAATTTATGAGAAAAAATCCATCCATCACTCTATCCCTTTTTAATACAATTCTCAAAAATGACCTACTCAGCCAAGTATACTATATTGCTCTAAAAGTATATCAAAGTGTAAACGATAATTCAAGAAAATTTTATCTTTTTAATGAAAATTATATTAATCTTCAAACAAGCCATTTAAGGCAGAAAATGGGTTATTTTCCTTTTTCTTTTCATTTTGTAATGCCTCATATTGATCTTCTGTCATGACTGACCAATTTTGACCTGAAGGCATATCATCTGATTGACGTTCGTCGTCACTCAAAACTTGCATTGGAATTGTCAAAAGAATATTATCGATTGCACTTTCTTCCAAATCAATAAAAGCATCTTCTAGTACTAAAGCAAGATTTTCTTTAACTAAATCTTCTTTAGCGTGAAGATCAGCGGACTCAACAAAAACCTCTGATACTTCTTCAACCTGGTGAACATCCACAGGTTGCATAGAGCGACTAGATGGCAATGTAATAGTATAATCCAATCGATAGTTCAAAAGATACAATCCATCATCATATGAAACAATTCCGTTTACTGAAACTTCTTTTACATCTAAAACTTCACTTGAGCGTTGCATTAATTTTTCTTTAATATTCAAAGATTCATTAAAAGCAATCCCCTCAGTATTTTTCTTTATTTCTGAAATAGCTATCATCAACATTCTACCCCTTTTAAATTTCCATACCATTATATCAGCTTTTTTAGCTCTTGTCTTTATGTTATTGATGTCAAATCCACTATCGTAAAAAAATTATTTATTATTTTATAAAAAGCTCACAATAAATGCGAGCTTTCACTATTTTACATATGACGGAGACGATCAATACGATCTGCAATAGAAGGGTGTGTATTGAATAGAGAACTTAGGCGTTCACCTTTTTTAAGTGGGTCATTAATATACAATGCAGCACTTGCTTGGTCTACTGGATGATGCATTGGTGAAGAATTTTCAAGCTTTTGAAGTGCCTTAATCATGCCTTCTGAGTTACGAGTCAATTCAACAGAGCTAGCGTCAGCAAGAAATTCACGTTGACGTGAAATAGCAAGTTGAACTAGAGTCGCTGCCAGAGGAGCCAAGATCAATGAAATCAATGATAATATTAGCACAATAATTCCCATTGCTCCTTCATCTCGATCATTAGAACGTCGACGATTGCCACCACCAAACCACATCATTCGGCTACCAAAACTAGCAATCATGGTTACAGCGCTAGCAAGAGCCACTGCAATTGTTGAAATACGAATATCATAATTGCGAATATGACTAACTTCGTGTCCAATAACACCTTCAAGTTCTTCACGATTCATTAAAGCTAACAAACCAGTGGTTGCTGCTACAGCTGCATTTTCTGGACTTGATCCAGTTGCAAAAGCATTAAGCGAGTCATCTTCCACAATAAAAACACGTGGCATTGGAATTTGGGCAACCATGGCCATGTCTTCAACGATATGATAAAGTTGTGGTGCTTCTTCTTCACTTACCTCACGCGCATTATTCATAGACATCACGACATTAGTTGATTGAAAAATCATACTCACTGCGTAAATGCCACCAATAATCAAAGCAATAACAACACCAAAGCTTAAGCTATCCAACCAAAGATAACCCACGGCTGCACCAATCGCAGCCAAAATCAAGAAGAAAACAAATAGCAAAACAACCGTTTTACGTTTGTTGCTAGCAATTTGATCATATAACATAATGTTCTTTCTAACTGAAAGAGCCCCTTTAAGCCTTATCAACTACCTAAAGAGACTCCTTACTATCCCTTTCTTTTAAGATAATTGTCTTAAAAAATTGTCGCATAATCCAATTGATTAAAAATCAAATGATACTTTTGGTGTTTCTTTTTCATCTTCAGGTGTTTCCAAGAATTGACTTGGTTTAAATCCGAAAAGACCTGCAATAATGTTAGTTGGGAATGTTTCCAATTTCACGTTGTAGTTTGCTGTAGTTGTGTTGAACAATTGACGTGAATAAGAAATTTTATTTTCAGTATTTGTCAACTCGTCTTGCAATTTAATAAAGCTATTGTTTGCTTTTAATTCAGGATAATTTTCAGCTACCGCAATCAAACCTGACAATTGTTTTGTAAGAGCGTTTGAAGCATGCATAGCTTCTGCAGGAGTTTGTGCTTGAGCTACTTGGCTACGTAATTCTGTAATTTTAGCAAATGTTTTTTCTTCGTAAGCAGCATATCCTTTAACTGTTTCAATCAAATTTGGGATAAGATCGTTACGACGTTTTAGTTGAACATCAATTTGACTCCAAGATTCTTTGGTTTGCATGCGGCTTTTAACAAGTCCATTATAAGCAGTAACTCCCCAGAGTACTAGGACAGCAACGATAGCAATAATAATAAAAATCATAAATTCCTCCTCGGGTATGACACCCATTCTAACTGAATTAAGCTTTCTAACCCCTAGGCTCTAGGTAAAAAGCTTCCTACGAAAACGATTTAAATCCTTCCAAGACCATTATATCAATTTTCATGTCATTCTAAAAGAAAATAGCTATAGAATACTAAAATACTCTGACAATTTCCCCCTTAGACCAAAATAGGTCCTAGATATCACTCCTAAATTTTTTATGGTAAAATAAGATGATATAGATTGAAATGGAAAGGACACTTAAAGAAATACGATTTTGATTAATCACTTTCTTTAAATTTAACACATGACACCTGAAGAATTTTATGACAGACTTCATCAGCAAGGTTTTGACTTGACTGATACTCAAAAGAAACAATTTGAACGTTACTTTGAACTTTTGGTTGAATGGAATCAAAAAATCAATTTGACAGCCATCACAGATAAAGAAGGCGTCTACCTCAAACATTTTTATGATTCTATCGCACCCGTTTTGCAAGGTAAAATCACTAATCAAGCCATTCGACTTTTGGACATTGGAGCTGGCGCTGGTTTTCCAAGTATTCCTATTAAAATCTTGTGTCCAGATATTGATGTTACAATCATTGATTCTCTAAACAAACGCATCAATTTCCTTAATCTCTTAGCAGAAGAGCTGGGTCTAGATGGCGTTCATTTCTACCATGGCCGTGCTGAAGATTATGGACAAGATAAAGCATTCCGCGCTAGCTATGACATCGTTACAGCACGTGCAGTAGCTCGTCTTCAAGTTTTGACTGAATTAACCATTCCTTTCTTAAAAGTTGGTGGTCAGTTAATTGCTCTTAAAGCATCTGCTGCTGAAGAAGAATTGGCTGATGCTAAAAATGCCATGTCAGTTCTCTTTTCAAAACTCATTGAAAACTATCATTATGAATTACCAAATGGTGATAGTCGTCAAATCACAATACTTGAAAAGAAAAAAGAAACTCCAAACAAATACCCACGTAAGGCGGGTATGCCAAATAAAAAACCTCTTTAATGGGATAATATTGAAAATTAAGTGGCTCTATTTAATGGCCACTTAATTACTATTCTTTATGGAAAGGGATATTCAATTGACTAGATTTTTAAAACGGCTATCTGGTACCCAACGGCTAACTTTTAGCTTCTTGATTGTTATTTTAGTAGGTAGTATCTTACTCTCACTTCCTATTACGCATTACCAAAATGCCCCAGCAACAACTTATATCGATCATTTGTTTACTGTAGTTTCTATGGTTTGTGTGACCGGCTTGTCTGTCTTTCCTGTTGCTGATATCTACAACGGACTTGGACAAGTTATTGCTGTCATTTTGATGCAAATCGGTGGGCTTGGACTGGTTACATTACTGGCTGTTAGCACCTATATTCTTAGAAAACGAATGAATTTATCTGAGCAAAACATTTTACAATCTGCTCTAAACTATGACAATAGTGGTCATCTTAAACGTTATTTATTTAACGTCTATAAAATTACTTTTATTATTGAAGCCTTGATTGCAGCACTATTTCTCATTGACTTTATTCCGAGATTTGGACTAGGGCATGGAATTTTCAATGCTATCTTTCTGGCAGTTTCCGCTTTTTGTAATGCTGGATTTGATAATCTTGGCGGAGATAGTTTAAAACCGTTCGTTTTAAATCCACTCCTTAACCTTCTCTTTATGACCTTAATTGTATCAGGGGGAATCGGGTTTACTGTTTGGGTTGATATCAAACGAGCTATTAAACAATTCTTTACTGATAGACCTCGTCGTCTGAAGACTTTTACTCGTCAATTAAGTAATCAAACGCGTCTAGTGCTAATAACAACAGCTGTTATTCTCTTACTTGGGACTGTGATAACATGGCTCTTTGAAGCTAATAATCCTAAAACAATTGGTCACTACAATCTTTTCCAACAATTTATGGTTAGCCTATTTCAAACAGTCACAATGAGGACTGCTGGTTTTGCAACAATTTCTTATTTAGATACGCATCCTGCTACCAATATCCTTTACATGATTCAAATGATTATCGGTGGGGCACCTGGTGGTACTGCCGGTGGGGTAAAAGTAACGACCGTAGCCATGACTTTCTTACTCTTTAAGTCAGAGTTAGCTGGTCAAACAGAAGTAACTTTCCGTCACCGCATTATTCCAAATCGAGTAATCAAACAAACCTTGACAGTTTTAATTTTCTTCTTTTCTGTCTTAATTGTTGGCTACATTCTTTTACTTGAATTTGAACCTAACCACACGCCAATGGCTTTACTATTCGAATCAGTATCTGCTATTGCGACAGTAGGTGTCTCTATGGATTTGACGCCACAATTATCGACAGGTGGAAGACTTATTATCATGGCAATGATGTTCATCGGACGTGTCGGTCCGCTTACCGTTCTCCTTAGTCTTCTTCAAAAGAAAGAAAAAGATATTCAATACGCACAGACAAATATTACAGTCGGTTAGAGAGGGAAATTTATGAGAAAAAAAATTATTGGTGTTCTTGGACTTGGAATTTTTGGACGAAATGTTGCCAAAGAACTTAGTAAATTCGAACAAGATGTTATCGCAATCGATATCAACCCAAGTCTCGTTCAAAATGTTTCAGATGTGGTCAAAAAAGCTGCTGTAGGAGACATTACTGATATTGACTTTTTGAAGGCTCTCGGTATTAATCAATGTGATACAGTAGTTGTTGCAACTGGTAACAACCTAGAATCATCTGTTTTAGCTGTTATGCACTGTAAAAAACTTGGTGTCAAAAACATTATCGCTAAAGCTAAAACCAAAACTTATGAAGAAGTTCTTTACGGTATTGGAGCAAGTAAAGTGATTATGCCAGAGCGTGATTCTGGTAAACACGTCGCAGCTAACATGCTTCGTCACCATATTGAAAATATTGTTCATTTAGAAGAAAAATTAGCCATGGTGGAATTCTCCGTTCCTGATTCTTGGGTAGGTAAGAACCTTATCCAATTGGACGTTCGCAACAAATACGAAATTAACATTATCGGTATTCGCCGAGATAATTCTTCTGCTATCGATACTCACGTTGACCCAACACGTGCTTTTGAAGCCGATACAGAAGTCATTGCGATTGCTAGTGATGATACTTTTGAAAAATTTGACTATCTTGGTTATTTGAAATAAATAAAAAGCGTATTGCTCTTTTAAAGCAATACGCTTTTTATTTTATTGCCATGGATTGTAAAAACGTCCATTATTCCATTTGAAAAGGAATAATGTGATAAAGACAATCACAATAGCTAAAACAATTGTCAAAATATCAGCTATGGTAAAGTTTTTATAAGTGTACCAAGTACGCTTTTTATTTTTACCAAAGCGACGTAATTCCATTGCTGTTGAAACCGTATCGATACGCTCAAGAGAGCTAAAGATCAAAGGGATAACGATTTGTAGATTTCCTTTTATACGCTTCATCAATTTTTCTTTTGAAGATAATTCAAGTCCACGCGCTTCTTGAGACATTCGAATCATATAAAATTCTTCTTGAACATCTGGAATATAGCGAAGCGTTAAACTGACCGCGTAAGCCACCTTATATGGAACCCCAATTTGATTAAGACTTGAAGCAAATTGACTTGGGTGGGTTGTCATCAAAAACAGGACTGCCAAAGGTACCGTACAGAAGTATTTTAGAGCCAAATTAAACAAGTAAAATAATTCCTGACTTGTGAGATAAAAGCGACCATAACCTTGCCATAGGACAGTCTTTACGCCATAAATAGTCTCACCATAACTTGGCTCAAATAAATAAACCATCAAAACATTTAAAAGAGCAAAGAAAGCAATGAATTTAATCACAAACGACACTTGCTGCCAACGAATGTTTGCCATTTTAAACAAAGCCAACGAAGAAAGCCCGACAAGTACAATCAAGCGTGTATCATAAGTTGTCATGCAAGCTACTGATACCAAAATGAAGAAGATTAATTTACTAGCTCCAGACAATTGATATAAGAAGCCTCGGCCACTTTGATAACCAATAAAATGATTAGTCATGACATCCTCCCTGCTGTTTAATGTAATAATGCGTCAAATCAATCGGATTAATGCCTAATTTTTCAGCTAAATCAAAGAGACTTGTCTTTTTAAGATTAGCTTGCTCTAAAATCTCTACTTGATTAAAGAGGAAAACTGGTGAACAATCCGCAATGATTTTACCATCACTCACGACAATACTACGATCTGAGTACTCTAACATCAATTGCATATCATGTGTAATCATAATGATAGTGTGTCCAGCCTGATTCAATTGATTGAGGAATGTCATAATTTCGGTGTAATGACGCTTATCTTGACCAGCTGTTGGCTCATCCAATAAAATAATTTCTGGATTCATGACTAAAACAGAAGCAATCGTGACACGTTTCTTTTGACCAAAAGATAAAGCTGAAATCGGCCATTTTCTAAATTCATATAAGCCACAAACTTTTAAAGTTTCCAAAACTCGTTTTTCAATTTCTGACTCATCTACACCTCGTAATCTTAAACCAAGTGCTACTTCATCAAAAATCATAGTTTGACTAATCATTTGGTTTGGATTTTGAAGCACGTAACCAATTTTTTCAGCACGTTCTTTAATAGAATCCTGCATAATAGATTGCCCCTGATAGTAGATATCACCATCAGGTTTAACAAACTGACATAGAGCTTTAGCTAAGGTTGATTTACCAGCACCATTTTTCCCAACAATAGCGATTCGCTCTCCCTTATGAATAGCAAAGCTAATGTCTTTTAAAATAGGTCGATTGTCTTGGTAGGCAAATTGCAGTTGCTTCACTTCTAAAATCGGATCATTTGCCAACACTTCACCAGATTGGCTTAACCCTGTGACAGTAATGTCCGACAAATCCAGTTGACTTAAATCTGATAAGTGCTCTGCCTTTGTCACATCTACATTTAAATTTTTCAAAGCCGTCACATAAAGTGGTTCACGAATCCCGTTTTCAACCAATAAGTCACTCTTTAACAAATCATCAGGATGCCCATCAAACAAAATCTGACCATCATTTATCAAAATCACTTTATCAACATGACGATATAACACATCCTCAAGTCGATGTTCAATAATAATGGTTGTTGTTTTTCCTTCTTGGTGAATACGATCGATGAGCTCAATCGTTTCTTGCCCAGATTTCGGATCTAAATTAGCCAGCGGCTCATCAAAAAGCAAGATTGGACTTTCATCAATCAAAACTCCAGCTAAACTCACGCGCTGCTTCTGACCGCCTGATAAATCTTGAGGACGACTATCTAGAAAAGCTGTTAAATCAAGTTTCTCAGCCCAATAATTAACTTTATCAGTCATTTGAGGCAAAGGGAGGCAATCATTTTCAAGTGCAAAAGCTAAATCTTCTGCCACCGTCAAACCAATAAACTGACCATCTGGATCTTGTAATACAGTAGAAACAAGATGTGACTTATCATAAATCGACAAGTCAAAGGCATCCTTGCCATCAATCAAAAGTTGACCGCTTTTTTCTCCATGATTAATATTTGGAATAATCCCATTTAAACATTGTCCAATAGTTGATTTTCCTGACCCTGATGGTCCAACAATCAGGACTTTTTGCCCTCTCTCAATGGAGAGATTGAGGGATTTTAATGTTGGCTCTGCTTGAGCATCATATTTAAAAGTGAAATCCTTAAAGTGAATAAGGGGTTCCATGATTCTTCTCCTAAGAAATGATTAAGAGTAGGATAACCTTGTCATCCTACCCCGTTATAATACTAGAATGCTATCATTATAGCTAAGACAAGACTTTCCAGTCCTGCTTTTCAAAAGAGACTTAGTCTTTTGTTAGGCTACCTGATTGTGTACGTGTTTTTGAATAAACAGCTAAAAGCAATGAACCACCAATAGCAATGGTCAAACTATTAATAACTGCTGATAAAATCCCTTGCGTAAAGACTTTACTTGCAGGTTCACTATAAATCAAAATATCACCATATGGTGCAATAATTCCCCAGCCAATCACATTAGCTAAAATTTGTACACCATTAAACCATGCAAAATCTTTTTTAGTCAGTTTACCTTTTTCAATATTGATTTTTTTAGCCACAAGACCGATAGCTAAACCAATCAATCCACTCACAATAACCCATGTCCACCATGGTGAGCCATATTGAAGAGCATCTTTCAAAGCATGTCCAATAAAGCCCGAAAAGAATCCAACCGTCGGACCGTAAACAACTGCAAACAAAGCAATAACAGCATATTGCAATTGAATATTAGTATTTGGAATAGGGGTTGGAATATTAATCAATGTCCCGATGATAATAAACAGTGCAGCTCCAATCCCAGTAGCCACAACAGTCTTGATTGAATTATTTTTCATGACTCAATCTCCTTTATAATAAACTTATCTATTTTTTCTAAGTAAAATGCTTTAGAAACCTTACTTTAATGCCGTTTTATTTTACCACAAATAAGGGATATTTTAAAGATGCTTATTTTTTGAGCTAGCCATAAGAGAACTTTATACAAAAAAAGCTGAGCTTTCACTCAGCTATCTATTATTAATTAGCTTTTTTCTTTTTGCCCCAAACAGATTTTTCAGCAACTGCTGTAAAGAGAACATCTGTTGAAGAGTTCAAGGCTGTTTCACATGAGTCTTGAACGACACCGACGATAAATCCGACACCAACTACTTGCATTGCAAGGTCGTTTGAAATACCAAACAAGCTACATGCGACTGGTACTAGAAGAAGTGAGCCTCCAGTAACACCAGATGCACCGCAAGCTGATACTGCAGACAAGACACTTAGTAAGAAAGCTGTTGGAAAATCAACATGAATACCAAGCGTATTAACAGCAGCAAGCGTCAAGACGTTGATTGTAATCGCAGCACCACCCATATTAATAGTAGCCCCAAGTGGGATAGACACTTTATAAGTATCTTTGTTCAAGCCTAAATCTTCACAAAGTTTCATATTAACTGGAATATTAGCAGCTGAACTACGTGTGAAGAAGGCTGTCAATCCAGAATCTTTCAAGCAACGGAAAACCAATGGGTATGGATTTTTGCGCATAAAGATAAAGGCAATAAATGGATTAACGACCAAAGCTACAAAGAACATTGTCCCGACAAGAGCCAAAATCAAGAAACCATAATTGGCTAAAATTTTAACCCCATTATCTGAAATTGTCTTAAAAACAAGTCCTAAAATACCAAATGGTGCCAAATTAATAATCCAACGAACCACTTGTGAAGTGACTTCTGCCATTGTTTGCAAAAGCTCTTTAGTTGCTCCATTAGAATTTCTAAAAGCTAGTCCAAAAATAACAGCCCAAGTCAATACACCGATATAGTTAGCTGAGCCCAAAGCATTAATTGGGTTATCAACCATTTTTAACAATAGACTGTGGAAAACTTGCCCAACTCCTTCAGGAGATGACAATTTTGGTTGCGTGGCAGTATCCAAGGTGAGAGTAATTGGGAAAATGTAATTCACCACAACAGCAACAAGAGCAGCTGCTAAGGTCCCAACAAGGTAAAGCCCAATGATCGTTGACATATTGGTCTTTTGTCCCTTTTCATTTTGTGACAATGCACTAGCAACCAAAACAAAGACAAGTAATGGCGCTACCGCTTTAAGCCCACCAACGAATAAATCTCCTAGGATACCAATTGCAGAAACCTTAGGAAGAGTCATTCCTAAAATAAATCCAATAATGACTCCGATGATGATTCGTTTGATGAGACTAGTTCTATTCCAAACACTAATAAATCGTTTCATGGTAGCTCCTCAAAAAAATATTAACGGTTTTAATCATAATATAAAACAGGCTCTTCGTCAAACTAATTATGGTATATTTTATGCCATGACAGCGCTTTAAATGCAGTTTTTTTCAATTTTTTGAAAATTTTGTGATTATTTCTAACATGGCTTGTCCCCGATATGACAACAAATGTCAGTTTTTTAGCAAAAAAACAGCGATTTTCTTCTATTGACGTTAGAAATGGAGTTCGATATAATAATCTGCGCATCATTTTGCTTTATGAGAGAGTTTAACTAAGCAAAATGCTATATCGTTTTTTATTAGGAGGACATTAATGAAACCTGTCAAAAATATCTATATTATCATCGGTTTCATGTTATTTGCTTTATTCTTTGGGGCAGGTAATCTGATTTATCCCGCCTTTTTAGGGATATATTCTGGAAGCAACCTAGCATTAGCCATTCTTGGTTTCTGTTTAACTGGTGTCACACTTCCTCTTTTAGGGGTTGTCGCTGTAGCCTATTCTGGTGCTAGTGACATTGAAGATTTTGCTCGCCCAGTTTCGCGCCATTATGCTTTGCTATTTTCAATCGCGCTTTACTTATCTATCGGGCCATTCTTTGCCATTCCAAGAACGGGAGCCACATCTTTCTCAATTGGTATCGAACCAATCTTTGGTGACAATCTGATTGCAAAAGCAGTTTACGGTTTGGTTTTCTTTGGGATTTCTTACTTTTTAGCGATTAAACCAAATAAAATCGCAGACCGTATCGGGAAATACCTAACACCCGCTCTTTTGATTATCATTGCAATTTTGGTCGTTGCATCATTTGTTAAACCTGCTGGTGAAATCGGAGTGGCTCATAACGCTGCTAATGACATCAGCAATGCCTTTAAAGATGTTCCGTTCGTTGCAGGGCTTATTCAAGGTTATGGAACAATGGATGCACTTGCTTCACTTGCCTTTGCCATTATCGTTATTGATGCTAGTAAATCACACGGTGCAAAAGGAAAAGCTGAAGTTGCTAGCCTGACATTCAAATCAGGACTAATTGCTACTGTACTACTTGCACTTATTTATATCTTTGTTGCACGTATCGGTGCTTCATCACAAAGTCTTTTTGATTTTGCTAACGGACACTTCATGTTCAAAGGGGAAGCCATTGATGGTGGTAACATCCTCGGACAAGCTGCTCACTTCTATCTTGGAAGTATCGGACAAATCATCCTTGCTGCAGCTATTTTCCTTGCTTGCTTAACAACAGCAACTGGTTTGATTACTGCCTGTGCAGAGTACTTCCACAAATTGCAACCAAAAGTTTCTCACGTTTCTTGGGCAACTCTCTTCACTTTGATTGCACTATTCTTCTACTTCGGTGGTCTTTCTGAATTGATCAAATGGTCACTTCCAGTACTTTACTTGCTCTATCCATTAACAGTCGTTATTATCTTCTTAGCCTTGCTATCAAAATTCTTCAAGAAAGATCGCATCGTTTACCAAATTACCATTGGCTTTGCAGCCATTCCTGCTCTTTACGATGCCCTCTCAACACTTGCTAAAATGACTGGACTTTTCAGCCTACCAGCAAGCCTTGTTAATTTCTTCAATGGATTCGTTCCACTTGGACAATTCTCCCTTGAATGGATTAGCTTTGCCATCGTTGGATTCATTGTTGGATTTATCCTACACAAGACTAAAAAAGCTTAATAATAGCAAAACCAACCTTCATAACGAGGGTTGGCTTTTTTGTTGTTTATTTTCCAAGTAAACTAATACGTTCTTGAATGTGTTTGGCATTTTCAATCTCATCAACAAATCCAAGAGCATAATCCGCATAGCTAATAGCACTTTCACCCTTGTCGTTGAATGTCAATTCTTCACCAGCAAGAATGTATTCTCCTGTACGTTTACCATCTGCTTGGAAATCAATGGCTGGACTGATGAAAGTCCATTTGACATCATGACGTTCACGGATTTCTGCTAAGGACTGACGTTGAGCACTAGCAAGTGGTCTAAATGCTTCTGGAAATTCTGGTGTGTCAACCAATTGCACCGTGTGCTCTGGGTTAACATAAAGACTTCCTGCACCACCGACAATCATCAAACGTGTGTCAGTACCTGAAAGCAAATCAGCCAAATGTTTTTGCGAATCGCTGTGAAGATGAAGCTGGTCTTCTGTCCAAGCCCCAAAAGCATCCACAACCACATCAAAGCCAGCCAAATCTTCTTTTGTTAAGTCAAATAAGTCTTTTTCAATAACTTTCTGAGCTTTTGATTTATTAGAACTACGAACAACTGCTGTGACATCATGTCCGCGATTAAGCGCTTCTTCAACAATTAATCGACCTGCTTTACCATTTGCGGCAACTACTGCAATTTTCATAATGATTCCTCCAAAATATAAATAATTTCTTTTTGTTGTAACATATTTTGTTACAACTATATCTATAGTATATTCCTCTTTAGATGTAATGTCAAGAGTTACAACAAAAAGTTGTAACTTTTTTAATGACAACAAAAATATGCTATAATACTCTTAACAAATTAGATTAGTACAAGGAGAAAAAATGCCCTATTCAACTCGACTAGCAACTTCCGTTCATATTCTGTTAGCCATTTATCATTTTGAAAATGAAGCAAAAGTGACTTCTACTTTTCTAGCTAAAAGTATCCAGACTAACCCTGTTATTGTGCGTAACTTACTAGGAAAATTGCAAAAAGCTGACTTAGTCAAAGTCGAAGCTGGTGTTGGCGGAGCACATTTGACCAAAGATCCTAAAGAGCTCACTTTCTGGGATATTTTCCAAGCTGTCGAAGATAAAGATAAACCTATTTTTAAAGCTAATGATGATACCAACCCAAATTGCCCAGTTGGTCGCGTGGTGAACTCCGTTTTACAACCACGTATTGATGAGGTTCAAGAAAATTTTAAAGCTTCTCTCGAGAATATCACTCTTGCTAGTCTCATTACAGACATGGACAATAAAATAGCACAAAACAATCATTAAGCACTTCTGTTTTCACAGAAGTGCTTTTTTCTATTTATGACTTAGTTTTTTAGTGAGGAAGTCTCCGATAAATTGGATAATAAAGACTAGGATAAGGATACAGATTGTTGCAACGATAGTGACATCTGTTGCTGAGCGGTTATAACCATAGTAAATAGCAATATAACCAAGTCCACCAGCTCCAATCGCACCCGCCATAGCTGTTTCACCGATAAGTGAGATGAGCGTTACTGTTGAGACACGGATAAGTTCTGGCAAACCTTCGCTAAGGTAAATTTTGATAATATCCCAAAGAGTAGCTCCTGAAGCTTGTGCGGCTTCAATAACACCTCTATCCATTTCTGAAAAGACAACTTGAACCTGACGAGCATAGAAGGCAAATGTCGCTGCTGATAGCGGAACTAGCGCCGCTGTTCGACCTAGGTTTGTTCCAACAATTGTATATGTGAAAGGTTTTAAAATAGCCAACAAGATGATGAAAGGAATGGCACGAACGATTGACGTAAAAATATCCAAGACTTTAAAGCCAAAACGATTACTTAGCACACCGCTTGGTCCTGTTAATACCAAGAATAGCCCCATAACAAGCCCTAAAAGACCACCAATTACAAACGACCATCCTGTCATATAAATAGTTGCTGAAAAGGCATCAGACCAAGAATTTGTCCCTTCCCAGCCGATACGGTATACATCAGGCATATTTGTAGCAATCCATTCAATCATTTAGGCACCTCGTTTCAATACTGTTAATTCAATTCCCGCAGCAAGAATAGCTTCTTGTGCACCTGCAAGAGCATCAGCATCACCAGACAAGACAACAATCATCTCACCAACTGGTGTATCGTCTAGAATTTCAATATTTCCGTAAAGAATATTGGCAGTTACTTCAAATTCTTTGTAGATTTGGTTAAGAATTGGTTCATCAGTAGATGTTCCAGCATATTTCAATTGAACAAGTAAATCATCTTTTGGAAGATTTTTCACAATAGCTTGTTTTTCAATTTTAACCAAGGCATCCTCAATACCAGTTGCTGTTTTGATGAACTCTTGCGTCAATGGTTCTTTAGGATTTGAGAAGATATCTAGAACTGATCCTTCTTCAATCAAGTGACCATTTTGCATAACGGCCACACGGTGACAGATATCTTTGACGATTTGCATTTCGTGAGTAATCATAACTACTGTCAAACCAAGTTTTTGGTTCAATTCTTGCAAAAGTGCCAAAATTTGTTTTGTTGTTTTTGGGTCAAGTGCAGATGTTGATTCATCAGAAATCAAAATTTCTGGGTCATTCGCTAACGCACGCGCAATTGCCACACGTTGTTTTTGACCACCTGATAATTGTGACGGATAATTTTCAGCACGATCTGACAAGCCTACTAATTCAAGCAAATCAGCGACTTTTTTGTCTTTTTCTTCTTTTGATAATTTTGAATGGCGAAGCGCAAAAGCCACATTTTGGCGCGCTGTTTTTTGCGCCATTAAATTAAAATGTTGGAAAATCATCCCAATTTTTTGACGTTTTTGACGAAGGGCAGCTCCTTTTAGTTGAACTTTACCATCGGCAAAAGTAACATCATCACCAATTGTGATTTTCCCTGCTGTTGGGGCTTGCAAAAGATTAATCGTACGTACTAATGTTGATTTTCCTGCCCCAGAATAACCAACAATCCCATAAATATCACCTTTGTTAATAGCAATCGAAACATCTTTTACTGCTTCTACAGTACGTCTTTTCTGACGAAAAGTAATGTCGATATGCTCCAAATTAATAATCGGTTTTGTCATAACTCTTACTCAACTCCTCAGTCATTTCAATCTAATCTTTTATCCATAACTAGCATCCTTTTCAACTCTTGAAAGTTAAAAAGACTTATTTTTCTAAACTTTCCAACTTAATATTCTACCATATTCTGGTAAATTTAAAAGCATTTTCAAAATAGAATTTGGCGTGTTTAAAAACACGCCAAATCACTTAATTTTTCAATAATCTCTTATTCTTCTGAAGAAACTTTAGCACCTTTCCAAGCTGGAATATCAACGTTATTTGAAGCTTCTTGAATTACTTTACCAACTTCATCAGTTTGGTAAACTGAAATCAATTTCTTAATAGCTTTAGCTTTGCTTGATTTTTTCCAATCTTTTTGTGCAGCAATGACGTTAACCCATTGGTCTGAGTTTTTATCAACAGCTTCTTTATAAAGTGTTGTTTTGTAATCTACTTTTGCTGCTTGCGCATATGAGTTATTAACAATAGCTGCATCAACTGATGACAATGTTGAAGCAGTTTGCGCAGCATCAACTTCTTTGATATCTAAATCTTTTGGATTTGATGAAATGTTTTTGATAGTTGCCAATTCTTTGCCATCAACATCCAATTTAATCAAACCAGCTGATTGAAGAAGGTAAAGGGCACGACTTTCATTTGAAGCATCGTTAGGAACTGAGATAGTAGCTTTTTCAGGAATGTCTTTGACATCAGTGTATTTTGCTTTGCCATTTTCTGTACCTGAGAAGATGCGAATTGGACTAAGAAGTGTGTCAGCTGCTTCAACCAAAGTTCCTTTATTTTCTGAATTCCAGTTATTCAAGAAATATTTGTGTTGGAAGGCATTGACATCCACCTCACCATTTTGAAGCGCTTCGTTTGGTTGGTTGTAGTCAGTGAACTCAACCAATTCAATTTCTACACCTTTATCTTTAGCCAATTCTTTGACTTTATCCCAAAGTGGTTCAGTTGCATCATCCAAAGTCATGATACCAACTTTAAGTTTTGAATCATCTGAAGCAGATTTTGAAGAACCACCACAAGCGGCCAACAATACAGTTGATGCAAGAGCTACACTAGCTAATCCAAATAATTTTTTTAATTTCATATCTATTTCCTCTCTCCTTTAACTCGTGATATCATTCTAACCTAATTAGTTATAGGTTTCAAATTGTTAAAATCAAGGTTTAGTTATAGTTTTAAACTATAACTAAATTATTTTTCCGATGGAACTTTTAAGTCTTTAGCAGTTGGTGTATAATCTCCGCCAAGATATTTTTGTGCTAATTCTGACAAAGTGCCATCTTTTTGCAAGGCTTTCAAGCGCTTGTTAACGAATGTTTGCAAGTCTTTTTGATCTTGTCCCAAAATGAAATAAATAAATGGTTGTTCATCAGATTTCAATTCGATGGTTTTCAAATTATCTAATTTTTGATTTTTAATGATAGTATTTACCGTTGGGGCATCAAAAATCTTGAAATCAAATTTACCGTCATTCAAGTTTGTCAAAACTTGAGTGATATTTTCATTAGTGTAGTTAAGTTCAACAGGCTTGCTATCATTTTCTGTATTGAATTTTTCAAGCTGCGCTGCTGTTGTTGTCCCTTGAACAACTTGCGTTGAATGTCCTGCTATATCGTCGTAAGACGTGATATCAGAGTCTTTTGGCACCACTAGAACCGATGGGGTTGAACCAATAGGATAAGAATATAGGTATTTAGCTGAACGTTCTTTGGTATAACTGATATTATTGCCGCCAAGCTGATATTTCCCAGAATCAAGTCCTGTGAAAATAGATGACCATTCTGTTTTCTTAAAATTCACTTTATATTGATCAGAATCTTTGAAAACAGCTTTTGCCACCTCGATATCATAACCAGTCAATTTCCCAGATTCTTCGTATGAAAATGGAGCCGTTGTCCCTACTGTCGCAAAGGTCACTTCTTCTTTACCAGAAGAGGCCTTTGAAGAGGGATCCGATGAACAAGCTGCTAAAAAAGCAGCTGACGCTAGTGCTAGTCCTGTTATTCCTATCATTTTTTTAACTAATGTCATATCGTTTCCTACCTTCTCTTTTAGAGTTGTTTACATCTTAACATCAGATAAGCTTCTTAACAAATACTTAAATTCTATCACCGCGATAAAGAAATCTTATCACCCTAGGCCTTTTGTGTCTTTGCAAAATAATCTAACAAATAAAGAGCATTTTCCACAAAATACTGAACAGCCGTTGGAAGAGCCTCATCTTTTACCGTAAATGTATCATGATGAAGGTCTGCCGCATCAGCATCACCATTACTTCCAATCAAGGCAAAAACACCTGGAATTTTCTCTTGATAAGCTGCAAAATCTTCCCCTATGGTGAGTGGTTCCACTTCTACGACTTTTGCAAATTGTTTTGAATGCTCAAAAATAAGAGGTGTCAAAATTTCGTCGTTAAAGGTCACCGTTGGGGTTCTCCCCCACTCAATCTCGACTGACGCATTAAATTGATCAGGTGTATTTTCCACAACCCTAGTGAAAGCATCACGCAAGTGCTGGCGAGTTTCTGGTGAAAATGAGCGCATTGTTCCTTCAAAATAGCCTGATTGAGGCATAACATTCCAAGTACTTCCCACATCAATATGTGTTACCGACAAAACAGCTGACTCAAAAGGAGAGACTGTACGGCTGATAATAGCTTGCGCATTATTAACAATTGTTGTGATAGCAAGAACCGTATCTGTCCCAAAATCAGGGCGAGCCGCATGCCCACTCACTCCGCTGATAGTCACTTTAAATTTATCAACAGCTGCCATGATTGCTTTTGAACGAAGTCCTATTTCGCCAGGTTTAAGATGTGGGTAATTATGATAGCCAATAATAGCTGAAACATCCTTAAGGCCACCATTTTCAATCACTTGATAAGCCCCTACTGAAACTTCCTCAGCTGGTTGAAAAATCAATCGAATCGTTCCGTTTAACTGCCCTTCTTGAGCCTTTAAAAGCTCAGCAGCACCAAGAAGACTTGTCTGGTGGAAATCATGCCCACAGGCGTGCATAGCGCCATTCTTGCTAGCATATTCAAAAGTATTTCGCTCCTTGATTGGTAAAGCATCAATATCTGCACGCAAAGCAATAACGGGCTTACCATGCCCAATTTCGGCAATAAAACCCGTTGGTAACTCTGTTTCAAGAATACGAATCCCTAAATTTGAAATGTATTCTTTCAAAAAGGCTGTCGTCTCAAATTCATTCTCCGAAACCTCAGGATGCGCATGAATACGATGACGAATCTCTGCTAATTTTGTGTAAAAATCTTTTGTCATTTATTTGCCTCTACTGCCGACTTTTCTGGTAAATAACTACCACCTAGATATTTCTGGCTCAATTTTTCTAAAGTGCCATTATCATAAAGTTTTTTAACCGCCTTGTTAAATTCTCCTTGTAACTTCTCACTGTCACTTGAGAAAATAATATAATTATTTGGATTATCATCTGTCTTTAAATCAATAACCCTCAAATCTAGTTGTTTTTGTTTGATAATTGTATCGACAGAGATTTTATCAAAAATGAGATAATCAAATTCTCCACTATCCAAGTCTAATAATCGTTTCGTTACATCTTCTCCTGAATATTCAATTATCGATGGAGAATCACTATGCTTTTTATTCCAATCATCAACAAATTTTGCAGTTGATGTCCCAGTGTCATCTTGTGTCTTTTTACCACCAATATCATCTAAAGATTTAATCTTAGAATCTTTCTTAGTGACTAAAACCAAGGGATTTTTAGCAATTGGCACAGAATATAAATACTTGCTTGCACGTTCTTTGGTATAAGAAAGATTATTAGCAGCACCCTGATAAATCTCGCTATCTAAGCCAACAAAGATAGAATCCCAGGCAGTCTTTTTAAAACTAATTTTATAATCATCAATGTATTTACTAGCTGATTTGATCACTTGAATATCATAGCCAGTCAATTGACCTTTTGCATTTTGATACGAAAAAGGCTTGATATCACCAGCTGTTGCAATGACTGCTTTTTGATCAGCCGCTTCAACATTAACAGCCAAACCAGCACTTAGTAAAACAGTTAATCCTAATAAAACTTTTTTCATTTTCACTCCTCAAACGCTGTTAACACTACAATTGCTGTACTAAGTAACTAAAAATTCTACGACTTTCTGCTTTTTCTAGGAGTAATTCTGGGTGCCATTGGAAGCCCAAAATTGGAGCACCATCTTTGCTTTCATAAGCTTCTATTGTACCATCACGAGGGTCTCGCGCTGTCGCAACCAAACTTGGTGCTAAATCTTTCACACTTTGTTGATGAAACGAATTAACCCAAGCACCTGTTGAGACTAATTGACTCACACGGCTATTGGGTACAATTTCCACTTCTTGTGACGTTCCAGAAAAGTCTTTTTGCCAGTGGTGTTCAACTTTTTGATTCAGTGTTCCACCCAAAGCCACGTTCAACAATTGCATACCACGGCAAACCGCAAAAATAGGTTTATTTTGCTTGAGTGCTTCTTTTATCAAAGCTAGTTCAAATTCATCACGCTCTAAACTATAATCATCACTATCAATGGTTTGTTTTTCCCCATAAAATTTTGGTGTCACATTTTGACCACCTGATAGGATTAATTTATCAATCATATCAATATAAGATTTAGCTAAATCTGGACTACCAACTGGAATAATAATCGGAAGTCCACCAGCTTCTTTGACGCCATCAGAAAGATGTCGTGAAACAACATCATATTCTAAGCCCGATCGAGCTGGGAGTTCTTGAATATTTCCCGAAATACCAACGATAACTTTTTCCATAGGAACGCCTCTCTTTCTTTTAGAATAGCATTATCTCTTGTAATTAGATTTATTGTAAAACAAAAGAAAAGAGAATGCCAATAGTTATTTTTTATCAGAGAGATAGTCTCTATCTATAACACAAAAACACCCAGCTTTACTAAGCTAGGTGCTTCTCTTTTTTATCTGATTAAATTAGAAATCTGATACGTTGTGGTAAACTTTTTGAACGTCTTCATCATCTTCAAGAGCGTCAACAAGTTTTTCAAATGTTTCAAGGTCTTCACCTTCAAGTGTTACTTCTGATTGAGGAATCATTTCAAGTTCAGTAACTTTGAATTCTTCGATGCCGTTAGCACGCAAAGCTTCGATACCTTTGTGAAGGTCAGTTGGAGCTGTGTAAACAGTTACCACACCATCTTCTGCTTCAACATCTTCAACATCAACATCAGCTTCTAGCAATTGTTCAAAAATGCTATCTGCGTCATCGCCATCAAAGACAATAACACCTTTTTTATCGAACATGTAAGATACAGAACCAGATGCTCCCATGTTACCACCGTTTTTACCAAATGCAGTACGCAAGTTAGCAGCAGTACGGTTAACATTACTTGTCAAAGTATCAACGATGATCATTGAACCGTTTGGTCCAAATCCCTCGTAACGTCCTTCAACGAAAGTTTCATCTGTATTACCTTTTGCTTTATCGATCGCACGGTCGATAACGTGTTTTGGTACTTGCGCTTGTTTTGCACGTTCAAGTACAAATTTCAAAGCTGAGTTTGATTCTGGATCTGGTTCACCTTTTTTAGCAGCAACATAGATTTCAACACCAAATTTAGCGTAAACTTTTGAGTTAGCACCATCTTTGGCAGTTTTTTTGGCAACAATATTGGCCCACTTACGTCCCATGGGTAGTCTCCTTTGTAAAGATTATTATTTGTTTTAGCATGATTAATGATTTGAACTATAAAAAATAGCCAAATTCTTGAACTACTGAACTAGCAGAGCTAAATTCGTAATCCTTTTTATTATAGCACTTTGACAAGCCTGTGTAAAATGTTCCTAAAAATTAAAAGCGAAAACTGAGCTCAACAAAAGCCCAGTTTTTAGTTTGTTTATGTAAACGCTTATTTTGTGATTCCAATCGGCACTTTTCCCCAAGTTTGCTCTTGAATCTGTGGATTTCCAAGTTGATAGACTTGGTCGGCTTGTTGGGTTACCACGTCCCACGGTTTTGCACCGATTCGAGCGACGATATCCACAGACTTTTTCACTGTTTTAAGGTGCTTTTGCCCTTTTTCGGTAAATCCGAGCACGTGAACCGCTTCTGGCAAGGGCTTTTCCACAGCTCCGACCAAGATGTAAGCCAAAATGCGACGGATTCGAGCCTTCGTGTAGCGTTTTGTGGCGACTTTATCCACCAATTCGTCCACAGTCGCTACGCTCCTAATAGCTGAGCTGATACGGCTAGCTAACTCTTCATTAACCTGGAAAATCCTTGTCAAATCAGGGTTTGTTACAATTTGATACTTGAGCAATTGGAAATAATCATCCCAAGTCACCTGAGGAGCGCCTAGGAAAAGGTCAGCTTGCGGCATGAATTTCTCCACAAAATCTTTGTCTTGTCTGTGGATACGCAAATTTGTCGCGGAGGCAAAAGCCACATCAGTATCAAGCGAGTGATAACCAGCTCCCTGACGCATGATTGGGCTAAGCTTGATTGATTTTCCTGCGCAAGCTTTGGCATAAGAAAGCCCCAAAATATGATTTGGCGTGTTACCTGTGAAGTTGACACCAGCAAATGTCTCCCACATTTTCTGTGTTTTCTGTGGATAAGACAAATTATCTGGCAAATTTTGCAAGTAATCCACCATTTTCTGTTGATTATCCGCATAAATCTGTGAAAAGTGTTGATAATCCAGATTTTCTTCCGTTCCAAATGCCAAGTTATCCACACCAAGGCGCTCTAAAATGTCCACCGCACCCTGTGCAAAGTAGTCCGCTGACTGAACAGCCACCAAAAATGGCAGCTCAACCACCAAATCAGCCCCGCATTTCAGAGCCATTTCCGCGCGCGTCCATTTGTCCACAACCGCAGGCTCTCCACGCTGCACAAAATTCCCAGACATGGCAACAACCTTTACCCCTTCAGCCTGTGACAACAAATACTCATGCCCATTATGAAAAGGATTAAACTCAGCAACGATACCAGTGATAGTCATGTTGTGCTCCTTAGAGAAATTTCTCCCCTACTTCTGACAGACAAAGAACCAACGTTCTGATTTTTTGCGTGGTTTTTTGTCTTCGAAATCAGCGTAGAGTTTGAATGATTTGAAACCTGCTTGTTCCAAGAGGATGTCGTAAGTCAAGACTTCATATGTACGTTCTTCGTGGACTTCGTCGTAGCGTGTGAAGCGTCCGTCTTCGTCTTGCAAGAAGAAAGTCAATTCGTGGACAACTGAGTGCGGTGCATCATCAGCGTACGTGTCCCAGACCATGGCAAATTCTTCAGCATTTTCATGGTAAGAATAACCAGGAAAGACAGTGTCAGTCTTATAAGTTGAGTGTACGTCAAAGATGAAGACACCGCCGTCATTTAAGCTGTCATAGACTTGTTTGAAGACATCACCGACTTCAACTTCATCAGCCATATAACAGATAGAATCTGAGTAGCATGTCACCAAGTCGTATTTACCAGCTTGCGACAAATCAAGCATGTTGCCTTGCTTGAACTCGATATCTTCACCAGCAGCTGTTGCACGTTTTCTTGCGATTTCAAGCATATCCTCGCTCAAATCAAGCCCTGTCACGTCGAAGCCAGCTTTAGAAAAGCGTACTGACTGAATCCCAGTTCCACAGGCTAATTCCAAGAGCTTTTTCTTATCTTTTGGAAAATGGCGGAGCGAAAAGTCTGTCCATTTATCATAAAGGCTGTCGTCCATGATGGCATCATAAACCGCTGCAAATTTTTCGTAGTTTTTGTTCATTGTTTTGTCCTATCAAACTTCTATCATTCTTAGAATGAAATAATCTGAGACAAGTGCCCCAGATTATAAGAATAATGCTGCAAAATTAAGCAAGGTATTCTGACACGTCAACCATTGGTGCTTCATGCCACAATTTTTCGATGTTGTAGTGTTCACGTTCGTCTTCTGAGAAGATGTGAACAACAACGTCGTTAAGGTCAAGAAGTACCCAACCTGTACGACTATCACCTTCAGCATGACTGGCATCACCACCAGCTTCTTTAACTTTTTCACGAATATTTTCTGCAATAGCGTCCAGTTGACGTGTGTTCATAGCGCTAACCACTACAAAATAATCTGTCACACTAGTCAAACCATAAAGGTCCAAAACAACCATGTCTTCTGCACGTTTTTCATCAGCTGCTTTAACAACCAATTCTAGTAATTCTTTTTTATCCATTTAATCCTCTTTTAAAATTTCTTCTAAATCAGCCACTTGGGCAAAACGTCCATTCCAAGTGCTTTCATAATGCTGTATTAATTGTTCTGCTGTAATTTCTCTTTCAGCAAAGGTAGTCGTGCCATTTTTAATAACTGCCAAATCATAGCCAAACTCAAACGCCACCTTAACAGTCGTATCAATGCAATAATTCGTTGCCATGCCAATGATAATCAGCCGCTCAATAGATTGGCTATCCAGATAAGTCTGTAAATGAGTTTCTTTAAAAGCACTATTATATTGCTTATCAAAGATTTTTTCTCCTGCTTTCGGAGCAACACCGTCGTAAATTTTCCAGCCATGACTTCCTGTTAGTAGTTCATCGTCATTGTGGCGGACGTAAATCACCTCAATGTTTTTCTCACGACAAGTGGCGATTGCTTTTTGCCAGACAGACAAGCAGTTATCAACTACATACGGTTTAGCCTCTATCAAGGCTGTTTGAATATCAATCACTAACAGAGCTGTTTTCATTTGTCATCTTTCATAAACCCAACATACGCATTATAAGTTTCAATGGTTTGTGGGAAGATTGGAAAAGCTTGGTGTGCAAGGTGCTCAACGGTATGAACCGTTTCATAAGCCACTGCCTTATCAAGCGATTCTTTAGCAATCACACGCGCTTTTTCCACCAAAGGAAAGCGACGCCCTGGCTCGATGTAATCAGCTACATAGATAATTTTATCAAGCAGTGACATGTCACCTGAACCAACGGTATGTGTTTCAATACTACGCAAGATTTCCTTATCAGTGACACCCAAATCTTCTTGAATCTTATAAATGCCGACCATGCCATGCCAGACATTATTTCCCCATTTTTTGAGTTCTGGATCAAGCTGATGCTTATCAATCAAATCCAAAAATTCTTGATCAGAGAGTTCTTTGGCGTAATCATGAATCAAGCCAGCAAGTCCAGCTTTTTCAGTATCACAACCAAAACGCTCAGCTAGTTCAATAGCAGCTTTTTCAACACCAAGAACATGTTTGAAACGCTTCTCGCTCATAACAGCTGATACTTTATCTAAAAGCTCAGCACGTTCAATTCCCGCAGTGTATGTCTCATAGGTCACGGTAAAGCCCTTCTTTCTCAATGTAGTCGATAACAGCAGGTGGCGTCAAGAAGTTTGGACGACAACCCATTTCAAAATGATGACGAACTAAACTTGATGAGATGTCCATCATTGGCACATCTACCCAGATGACAGGATATGATGTTCCAGCCTTATATTTAGGACGTTGAACACCAACAAACTGCACCATTTTAATCAATTCATCAATTTTGTACCATTTTGGAAGGTAATCAACCATATCAGCACCAATAATGAAATAGTAATCCACGTCCGGATTTTTTTCAATCAAAAGCTTCATGGTATCGTAAGTGTAACTGACACCTTTACGTTCTAGCTCAATAGTTTCAATGTCCAAGCCTTCAACACCCTCAATAGCTAATTCAAGCATTTTCAAGCGGTGTTTTTCATCAATCGTTTCTTTTTTATCAAGATGTGGTGGCTCATATTCGGGCATAAGAAGAACTTTGTCCAAACTTAATTGTTGGCGGACTTGGTCAGCAACCACGAGATGAGCATTGTGGACAGGGTTAAAATTTCCGCCCAAAATACCAATTTGCTTACGATTTTTATCTTTTTCTTTTTTCTCCAGTTCCACTTTGGTAAATGGAGTAACTAATTCTAATGCCATACGACTACCTCCGAGATAGGCATTACGCCCAGCTCTTTTAACTACACTGTCTATATTAGAAACAGACTATTTATTAAGTTCTTTTACTTTTGGTGAGATTTTACGGTTTTGTTTTTTAGATGATTCTTTGTAAAGAATAATGATACGACCGATTTTTAGTACTGTATCACAACCAATCTCATCTTCTAAGATTTCAGCAACTTCATGAATATCTTCATCAGTATTTTGAAGAAGTGTTACTTTAATCAATTCTCGTGCATCTAATGCATTACGAATACTTGTTTTAATTTGGTCGTTAAGACCATTTTTACCAATTTGAACAATTGGTTTCATTGAATGTGCTTGTGATTTCAAAAAAGCACGTTGTTTTGATGTTAACATATCTATAACTCTAAGGGCATTCTCAAAAGCAGATGTCACTTAAGCGCCCTCTGCTTGCCCACGCTCAAACCAAGCAAGCTTGATTTGAACTTCCTTTCTTTTTATTTTCCTTAAATCAACGCTTTACGAAGAATAACAGCCACACCTTCTGGCGCCCAAGCTGCAATCTTCACAGGTTTATCTTGTGAGGCTTTAATACGAATCCAACCAAGACCAGAATATACAACATCCATTTTATCTTTGATGGTAAATTCGTGACGGACTAGTTTTGGAAACTCAGCTAATTCTTTATCACTTGGTGGTGTCAAAAGACTACCAACGTGTTTATCATAGAAAGCATCAGCACCAGCTAATTTTGTTCGATGTAATTTCAAATTATTATCAAAATAAGCTGTGAAACCTTGTTTGTCACCAGCCACAAAATCAAAGCGACCCAAACCAGCTAAGAACAAAGTTTGTTCAGGATTGAGTTGGTAAGTTTTTGGTTTGATTTCTTTCTTAGGACTAATGTATTTTAAGTTTTTATCGCTAAGGTAATGCGCCATTTGGTGACGGTGAATGATACCTGGTGTATCGAAAATATGGCTACCGTCATCCAATGGGATTTCAATCTTATCAAGAGTTGTTCCTGGGAATCGAGAAGTTGTAATAATATCTTTTTCACCAGTAATTTCTTTGATGATAGCATTGATAAGTGTTGATTTACCAACGTTAGTCACACCTACCACATAAACATCACGTCCACGACGTAATTTTTCAATCTTATCAATCAAGTCCTTGATAGCTTGGTGATTTTGTGCACTTGTCAAGATAACGTCAACTGGTCGAAGTCCTTCTTCGTGAGCACGCTCAGTCAACCATTGTGTCACTTTACCTGTTTTTACAGATTTTGGCAAAATATCTTTTTTGTTTCCGACAAGAAGAACATCATTGCCAGAGACAAAGCGTGACAATCCTGGGATAACTGATCCATTAAAATCAAAGATATCCACAACATTAACCACAAGTGCATCACTATCCCCAACTTCGTGAAGAAGTTTCAAGAATTCGTCATCAGTAATGTGCACGTCAGTGATTTCATTGTAGTGACGTAATCTAAAACATCTTTGACAATACAATTCACCTGTTTCTAAGCCTTTTTCAAGAGCTGCTTTCGGTGTGTATCCTGCTTGTTCTTTATCTTCTGTTTGAATTTTGGCTCCGCAGCCAATACATAATAATTCTTCCATTAAATTCCTTTTTGATATTGGATTTTTCCGTATTTTTCTTCAAGTTTAGCCCAAACACGACGTTCACGCCAACGATTAATTCTAGTATTCCAAGCATCAGATTTAACCAAAGGTTTAACCAAAACAGATTGAATATCTGCACGGTGTGCCGCACGAATATCTGTCATCAACTGGTCACCAACCATGATAACTTCGTCACGGTCAAATCCATAACGCTTAATGGCTTTATTAATACCACGTGTGAAAGGCTTCATGGCACGGCTAACAAAATCCACACCAAAGCGTGATACCGCACGATCAACACGTGAATGACTATTATTTGATACAACAACAACTGAAATGTCAGCCATGGTCATTTCATCCAACCACGCGCGTACTTCAGGTGTCCCATCTGGGTTATTCCATGCAATTAAGGTATTATCTAAATCTACTAAAACGGCATGAATTCCATGTCGCAACAAATCGTCTGCTTTTAAATCATAAACTGCCTCAACCACGAAGGTCGGCCTATAATCGTCTATACTCAAATTACTCTCCAAAAAAATATATTTTACTATTTATTTTAACATATTTAGACCAATATGGCGAATTGGATAATACCTTAATTTAATAAAAAAGAGTGGAAAACCACTCTTTAATGAAATTGTTATTGCAATTGTTTTTTGACGACTACTAAATCTCGTAAAGAAATTAATAGAACCGCACCGATAATAAAAATCATTCCTAGAAAATCCATCGGATAAAAGACTTCGTGCATAATAGTCAAAGAAAAGAAAACTGAAGAAATTGGTTCAACACAGGCAAGCAAACTTCCCTTAACCGCGCCAACAATAGCTGTTCCCTTTAAAAATAAGCTATAGGCAAAAACCGTTCCAACAATGATGATTCCAAACAAACCAATCCAATTGCCAACATTTAGCACTAGAGTGTATTGCCATGGATGTACCAAAATCGGAAAAACAATTCCACCCATAATCATGCCAAGACCAATCACTGTGAAGCTACCATACTCACGAATTAATTTCGCCGGTAAAATAATATAAAACGAATAAGTTACCGCTGAAAATAGTCCCCAAGCAAAGCCACATGGTGTGATTGCTAGACCATCTAGACGTCCATGCGTTGCGATGATAAAAGTCCCTAAAATCGCTAAGATAATCGCCAAAATTTCACTTCCTCTTGGCAGTTGTTTCTTTCTCAAAGAGACATAGGCCAAAACAAGAATTGGCGCCATATACTGTATAACCGTTGCTGTCCCTGCATTTGTGCTTTCAATTGCTCTTAGATAAGCATACTGATTCATCACAAGCCCAATCAGTGAAAAAATGGCAATACCACCAAGCGCTTTTAATGACGTCACAGCCTTCAAAAACGTCTCACGCTGATTGAGTGCTGCAATAGTCGTCATTATCACACCAGCTGTAATTAAACGCACGCAAGACAATAAATCGACATTAATTCCATGGGCCATCAAATATTGCCCAGAAACCCCAGAAATCCCCCAGAATATCCCTGCAACAAGAACCATAATAGTTCCCTTAAACATCTTATTCATCTTAACTCCATCTACCTTACCAAATAAAATTCAGCTCCAAGTATAACACATTTAGCAGCTAGAAAACACACCATTTATGACACTTTTTGTAAAGTAATCTTTCTAAAAATTCTATTATTTTTGGAGATTATAAAAGCAAGTAAAATAGATTAAAAATAAGTCTAATACTTCTCCGACTAGCCCACTCAATCCACACTGTTTGGAATAAAAAAATCACCCCTTAGGGTGATTTTCACTAATATTAGTCTTCTTTTAGTTTTGCCAATTCTTGTGCCAACAATTTAAGAGCAACTTGTGGGTTAGCTTTACCTTTTGTGGCTTTCATCAAGAATCCAGTGAAGGCTTTATCAGCATTACGTTTACCAGATTTGAAGTCAGCAACGGCAGCTTCATTATCTTCAAAGACTTGGTGGATAATTGGAATAAGCACAGCAGGGTCAGAAATTTGAACCAAACCAGCTTTTTCAACGTATTCACGCGCAGAACCACCGTTTTTAGCCAAGTGAACAAAGACTTTCTTGGCAATTTTTGATGAAATTGTACCATCAGCGATGATTGCAAGCATTTCAACAAGGTTTTCTGGTGTCAACAAAATTTCTGAAAGTGTTTTGTTTTCGCTGTTAAGGAATTGAGCCACTTCACCTTGCAACCAGTTAGAAACGTGTTTAGCATCACCACCAAGAGCTACTGCACTTTCAAAGAAATCAGAAGTTTCTTTTGTTGCTGTCAATTGCGCAGCATCGTAAGCTGTCAAGCCAAATTCATTAATGTATTTAGCACGACGTTCTTTTGGAAACTCTGGAAGAGTTTGACGCATTTCTTCAATCCATTCGTCAGACACTTCGTAAAGTGGTAGATCTGGTTCTGGGAAGTAACGGTAATCTGATGAACCTTCTTTGACACGCATCAAGATTGTTTCACCAGTTGATTCATCATAACGACGAGTTTCTTGTTGAATTTGACCACCTGAACGAAGTACTTGTGCTTGACGTTTTTGTTCATAGATAAGACCTTTACGCACGTTGTTAAATGAGTTCAAGTTTTTCAACTCAGCTTTTGTACCAAATTCTTCTTGACCATAAGGGCGAAGAGAAATATTGGCATCCACACGCATAGAACCTTCTTCCATCTTAACATCAGAAATACCAGTGTATTGGATAACTTCTTTAAGAGCAGTTAGATAAGCGTAAGCTTCTTCTGGTGAACGCATATCAGCTTCAGATACGATTTCGATAAGTGGCACACCTTGACGATTAAGGTCAACATATGAGTAACCATCAGTACCGTGAGTGTTTTTACCAGCATCTTCTTCCAAATGAGCACGTTCGATACGAATTTTCTTAGTTGAACCATCTTCAAGTTCAATTTCAATCCAACCATTGTATCCAATTGGTTCATCAAATTGTGAAATTTGATAAGCTTTTGGATTATCTGGGTAGAAATAGTTTTTACGGTCAAAGTGCATGTTTTGGTGAATGTCCATGTTAAGGGCTAAAGCTGCTTTAATACCAGCGTCGATAACACCTTTGTTCATTACAGGAAGAACACCTGGGAATGACCAGTCGATAACGTTTGTATTTGTATTTTGGTCGTTACCAAAATGTGTTGATGTCGGTGAAAAAATCTTTGAATTAGTGTTTAACTCAACGTGGACTTCAAGCCCGATGACTGTTTCAAAGTTCATTATTTGTCACCTCCAAAAATAACGGGTTGTTGTTTATGATAATCAGTTGTTGCTTCAAAAGCTGCTGCTGCTTGATAGATTGTTTCTTCGCTGTATTTAGGACCAATCAATTGCATACCAACTGGAAGACCTTGAGCAAATCCTGCAGGAATTGAAATACCTGGAAGACCAGCCAAGTTAACAGGAATTGTCAAAATATCAGCCAAGTACATCGCAACTGGATCGTGGTTAAGTGTATCCAAACCAAATGCTACACTTGGTGCTGTTGGACCTAAGATAAGGTCATAGTCAGCAAAGATTTTTTCGAAGTCACGAATAATCAATGTACGAACTTGACCAGCTTTTTTGAAGTAAGCATCGTAGTAACCTGATGACAAGCTAAATGTACCAAGCATGATACGACGTTTCACTTCATCACCAAATCCTTCACTACGAGTGTTCACGTAGATGTCTTCAAGGTTGTTGTAGTTTTCAGTGCGGTAACCATAACGAATACCATCGAAACGTTGCAAGTTTGAAGAAGCTTCTGATGATGCGATGATATAGTAAACTGCTACACCGTATTTACTGTGTGGAAGGCTAACTTCTTCAACAGTAGCACCAAGTTTTTCAAAGTGTTTTGCAGCATTAAGAATTGTTTCTTTAACTTCTGGGTCAATACCTTCACCAAGATATTCTTTTGGAAGGGCAATCTTCATCCCTTTAATATCTTGACCGATTTTACCAGTAAAGTCAGGAACTTTGCGGTCAGATGATGTTGCATCTTTTGCATCATGACCAGCAATAACGTTCAACAATTGCGCATTTTCTTTAACCGTTTGAGCAAATGGACCGATTTGGTCAAGTGAGCTACCAAAGGCAATCAAACCAAAACGAGACACACGTCCGTATGTTGGTTTCAAACCAACAACACCATTGAAGGCTGCTGGTTGGCGGATAGAACCACCAGTATCTGAACCAAGTGACAAACGAACTTGACCTGATGCTACTGCAGTTGCAGAACCACCAGATGATCCACCAGGAACTTTAGTTTGGTCCCAAGCATTTTTAGTTTTCTTGAAGTATGATGTTTCAGTTGAACCACCCATGGCAAATTCGTCCATGTTTGTTTTACCGATAACCACCATATCTTTGCCGTAAACTTTTTCAACAGCAGTCGCATCAAAAATTGGTTCGTAGTTATAAAGCATTTTAGATGCTGCAGTTGTCAAGATACCACGTGTTGAAATGTTATCTTTAACAGCCAAAGGAATACCAGACATCACATTATCAGCATCGATACCTTTTTCATCGATAGCTTTTGCTTGTGCAAGCGCAGCTTCTTCAGAAACAGTGATGAATGAATCTACGGCTGCTTCGCGTTCTTTAATATCTTCAAGTGTTGCTTTTGTTAATTCAACTGCTGAGATTTCTTTATTGACAAGAAGATTGTGCAACTCATCAATTGATTTTGTATTAAATGACATTATGCATCTCCTCCGTCTTCTAGGATAGCAGGAACTTTAATATAGTAATTTTCAGATTGAGGCACGTTTTTAAAGAGCTCATCGCGATCGTCACCAGCTACTGCAACGTCTTCGCGCATAACAGTCTTACGATCTGCCATTGTCGTTGTTACAGGGACACCCTCTGTATCAACTTCGTTCAAGAGTTCTACCATATCGACAATCTTAGACAAAGTTGTCGCAAATTCTGTTGTTTCTTCTTCAGAAAATGACAATTTTGACAGATTTGCTACATGACGAACTTCTTCTTCAGAAATTTTCATCTCTATCTCTCCTTGATTAAATTAAATCGTAAACCAAATTTACAACATAGTCCCTAAAATTATACCATATTTTACTTTTCTTTAACATGTAAAAGAAATGGAGAAAGCTCTTTCCAGAGAATTTTTCACACTTTTCTTCTAAAGTAAAAAAAGAAGTGGTCACCCACTTCTTTCAACTTAAATAATCTTTGCTCCTAAAACATTTTTGAAATGATTTAAAGCAAACTGATGATTTTCTTGTGTTAAGCTCGCTACTGCCGCGGCAGGAATCTCAATATCATACCCAAGATTATAGGCATCGATAGCTGTGTGTAAAACACAAATATCCGTTAGAACACCTGTCAAAACAACTGTTGTGACACGACGTTCACGTAGTCGAATATCTAAATCAGTCCCTGAAAAAGCTGAATAATGACGCTTATCCATCCAAAAGACACGTTGATCTGACTGGATTGTTTCATACAAGTCGGCTAGTTTACCATACAAATCACGTCCACTTGTCCCCTTGATATTATGTGGCGGGAACAATTTTGCTTCTGGATGAAAATCATCACCTTCATCATGAGCATCAATGGCAAAGAAGATATAGTCTCCAGCTTCATACGCTTCTTTAGTTACTCGGACAATATCATCTTCAATAGCTTGCGCTGGTTTTCCAGCAGTCAATTTACCATCGTCAGCTACAAAATCGTAGGTATAATCAATTGAAATAAGAGCTTTTGTCATTAATTATATTCCTTTAATTTATCAAAGATACCTTCATTGATGACTTTAAGGTAAGTACCTTTCATACCCAATGAACGGCTTTCGATAATTCCTGCTGATTCCAATTTACGTAGGGCATTAACAATAACTGAACGTGTGATACCAATGCGGTCAGCAATAACTGATGCAGTTAAGCGACCTTCTGTACCGTCTAATTCACCCAAAATAGCTGATACAGCTTTCATTTCTGAGTAAGAAAGAGTGTTGATGGCCATGTTAACAGCTGTTTGTTTACGAATAGTTTCTTCAAGATTTTCAGTTTGAAGGTTAAGTAATTGGATACCAACTACTGTAGAGGCAATTTCAACAAGAATCAAATCATCTTCTAAAAACTCTTTATCATTACGCCAAATGATAAGAGAACCTAGACGCATACCACCACCATAAATTGGTGCAATAGTTGTCAAGCCATCAGGGTAGATATCTTTTGATTCTACTGGGAAAATAGTCAATTCATTATCCACAGACAAGTTTGCCTCTGTGTCGTAAACACGACTAGCCGCTTTAACATAGCTTTCTGGGAATTGTTTAGCGTCAAAGAATTCCTCTACGCGGTCAGTATTTGTTTTATACTTCATTGCATAACCAAGAAGGTTACCTCCTCCGTTGATGATGCAAGCGTTACAATCAATGATATCAGCTAATTGAGCAGCCATTGTATTATATGGCAATTCAGTGTCTAAGCTGTCAACAGAGCGTTGCAAAATTGATGTAATCTTTCGTGTTTTTTCTAATAAATTCGGCATTTTCTACTTCCTTTGCGTTATTTGCGTTACAATTATATCAAAGGAACCCTTATTTTGCAAACAATTATCAGAAAATTTCTGTATCTTCTGATAACTTTGTAAGCGGATACTTTTCAACCTGAATTTAATCAAAAAAATCATTAGAACGTTCGTTTTTTTAAGCCTTACCAAGCTAAAAAAGCGATAACATTCTAATGATTAGTTCCTATCGTCTATATTGACTTAGAACACGTGTTAATTTCTCTTGGACCTCTGCCAATTCTTCAACACGTGGCAAATATACAATTCGGAAGTGATCTGGTTCTTTCCAGTTAAATCCTTTACCAGGAACCAACATCACTTTTTCTTGTTTCAATAACTCTAAACAGAATTGTTCATCGTCATCGATTTGATACATATCACGATCAATTTTAGGGAAAATGTAAAGCCCTGCTTCTGGTTTCACTGCTGACAAACCTGGAACTTCATTAACTGCTTTATAAATGAAGTTACGTTGTTCGTAGATACGACCTCCAGGAATCAAAAGTTCATCAACTGATTGGTAACCACCTAGAGAAGTTTGCACAACATTTTGCCCCAGTACATTGGCACAAAGTCGCATATTAGCTAGCATATTAAGCCCTTCAATATAGCCCTTAACGTTATGCTTAGGACCTGATAGAACCATCCAACCAACACGGAAACCACAAATGCGATGTGATTTTGATAAACCATTCATTGACACGCAGAAAACATCTGGTGCTAAGCTAGCAATTGCTGTATGTTTTTTACCGTCCATTACCAAGCGATCGTAGATTTCATCTGCGAAAATGATTAAGTCATTTTGACGAGCAATTTCTACAATCTCTTTTAACAAATCATCTGGGTACAAAGCACCCGTTGGGTTATTAGGATTTATGATAACAATCGCTTTAGTATTTGATGTAATTTTTGACTTGATGTCATCAATATCAGGATACCAATTAGCTTGTTCATCACAGAGATAATGCACCGCATTTCCTCCTGCTAGGCTAACGCAAGCTGTCCACAATGGATAGTCTGGCATAGGAACCAAAACTTCATCACCGTCATCAAGAAGAGCTTGCAACGACATTGAAATCAACTCAGAAACACCGTTTCCTAGGTAAATATCATCAATATCCACATGTGGGAAACCTTTTAATTGACAGTATTGCATAATAGCCTTACGGGCAGAAAAAATTCCTTTACTATCAGAATACCCTTCACTGTTTCGTGCATGAGCAATCAAGTCACGAATAACTTCGTCTGGTGCTTGAAAACCAAAAGCTGCTGGGTTCCCAGTATTGAGGCGAAGAATTTTTTCACCATTAGCAATCATGCGGTTTGCTTCATCAAGAATTGGGCCACGAATATCATATGCAACGTGTTCTAGCTTTGAAGATTTATCAAATATTTTCATAGATTTTACCTCGTTTCAAATATTATAAACTTTCCTTTATAATTTTTCAATCCAAGAAAGGTCCGTTAATCGTAAAAAATAATCAAGATAGTTATCATCAGAGGATAGTTCTTTTTCAATTTTCCGAACGGTAACTGTGTAGTCTGTGATAATCCCATCGGTACTAGTTTCTAGGTACCTTTGAATATCATCTCTAGAATTAACTGTCCAAACATAGATTTTCTTACCATTTTGATGCGCCCTACGAGCTAAAAATTCATTATAAGAAAAGTCCTCAATTGCATAAAAATCCACTTTTTGACTTGTGAAATCACCAAGTTGAAATGAAATCGTATAACCAGACTGAATAGTAGGATCAAGCTGTTTGACTTTCTCAATAGTCTTTAAATCAGCGGACATAACCAGATAAGAAGAATCGATATTTAGCTCTTTCATTTTATCCACAAAAAGTTGTTCATAATTATCAGGCTCATTTCCAGCTGGTTTTAGTTCAACTAACAACTTAACTCCTAACTGTTTAGCCTTAGCGACGTACTCTTCAAATGAAACTATTTTTGATTGGTGTCCAGATTGTTTTATTTTTAAACCAAGGACATCTTTAGCCTGAGATTTGGAAATACTAATATTTTTTCCAGTTAGACGTTTAAGGTTATCATCATGGCTAACAATAAAGTGACCATCCTTTGATAAAATAATATCCATTTCTGAATAAGTCGCTCCTGCATTAGCAGCCGCTTCTAAAGACTCTAAAGAATTTTCAACACCTTGAGAAACCATACCTCTGTGAGCGATAATCGATAAATTTTTCGACGGTTCCCCAGAAGCTTTCAAAGCGTTGTATGTAAAATTAATACCACCAACAACTATCAAAAGTCCAGTCAAAGCTAACAAGCGATGTTGCTTTTTCCTTTCATCAGTAAACTGATTTTGAATTTTCTCATGTTCAAATCCCTTTAACAGATATGAGAGGGAGGTTAGCTTAAATGCCAAACGTCCTGCAAAAAGGACACCCCAGACATATGATAAAAATAAGGTTTCAACCCAAAAAGTTTTATCACTGCCATCGACAAGAGCAGCTAAAGTAATTCCAAATCCACTTAACAGCCCAACAATTGCTATAACCGCTAGAGCTATGATACCAATTCCAAATAATCTAAAGAATTTCTTTCCCTGAGTCAACTGCCAAGATTTCTTCATATAATGAGTGAAGCGTTGTTTATTTTGAGTGACTGCCAGAGGAAGAGCATAGATAAAGCGCAAATTAAGATAAGCCAAAATAATATATAAGCCATAATAAATCACTTTGCCATTTGTGGATTTCACCAGCTCTCCTGAAATAAAATTAGGAATATAAAGATTTTCTAGCAAAGCTGATGACACCAAAAATTCAACAAAGGGAATAGTCAGAATCAAATATAATAAGTAGGCAAGGAAATGCCAACCAGAAATCAATTTAAAGAAATTACGGCTTCTCTCCTTGAAATAAGAGAATCCCACTCCAAGCTTAGATTCCTTGAACTCAATAATTCCTACTAATAGAGAAAACTCTAGGTAAACTAAAAAGGCTAGCAGTAAAAGATATAAAAAAAGTACAAGCAAAGTCAAAGGATTGGTTAAAAAACTCAATAAATTATCTGTAGTAATTCCTGGGATATTTGAATTAACCAAAATAACTCTTAAAAGTAAAGACAACATATAAGCTCCAACTGTCGTCATCAACAACTGGAGAATACTTGTCCTTAAGATATAAGTATACTTGTGTCTGTTTAAGTCCTTTAAAACATTTTTGATATCTTTAATCATACTTTTCCTCACTTTTACCATTATAGCAAAAATATTCAGAAAAATTCCTTAAACGCTTTCATTTTTTACCCAAATAGAGTATAATAATTTTAGGGATATTTCTCATGATAATTGTAAGCGGTTAACGTTTGATTATCTTATCCCGACTAGCTTATTAAAATTATTGATATGGGCAGGAAGTTTGGAATGCGGAATGCTGTTATCTTATTAACAGCTGACAGATAACTAACCTTAGTTCTCGATAAACCAAGATTTCTTACCAGTCCTACATTTTCGCTCACTTTTACGCTCTTGCTAGCATAATTAAGGAGGCAGCTTATGTCACATCATTATGAAAAAATCCTAATTGCTATTGATGGTTCTTATGAATCAGAATTGGCTTTTGAAAAAGGGGTAAATGTTGCACTACGCAACAACGCAGAGTTACTACTTACACACGTCATTGATACACGCGCTTTGCAAAGCGTAGCTACTTTCGATACTTACGTCTATGAAAAACTCGAACAAGAAGCTAAAGAAGTATTGGATGACTACGAAAAACAAGCTCGCGATAAAGGATTGACAAAAATCAAACAAATCATTGAATTTGGCAATCCAAAAACACTCCTAGCTCGTGATATTCCTGATAAAGAAAAAGCTGATTTGATTATGGTTGGGGCTACTGGTCTTAACACATTTGAACGACTTCTTATTGGTTCTTCATCAGAATACATTATG
Organism: Streptococcus vicugnae; assembly: GCF_016461705.1. Lineage (GTDB taxonomy): Bacteria > Bacillota > Bacilli > Lactobacillales > Streptococcaceae > Streptococcus > Streptococcus vicugnae. The sequence continues at coordinate 475,839 of NZ_JAEMHW010000001.1, forward strand.
CGCCATGCAAAAGTCGATTTGCTAGTTGTTCGTGATAGCGAAAAGACATTCTAAGTCTTGAGTAATATCAATTCTCTTTAATAATAATTTTTAATCAACTATTCTATAATTACGAAAAAAGCCAAGTTAGTCTAATGACTAGCTTGGTTTCTTTTTTTACGATTTAACGATTTTTGAATTTGTCGGTCCAGCTCACGTTTAATTGCAGGTTCTGGTGCAAATTTTTCTTCCCAATCATCTGGTTTTAAAATCTTATGTGTAACTGGATCAAAGTGCGCTTGACCATCAGGGAATATTTTACCCATATTTGACTCATGAACAATATCAAAAAATGGTTTTGGGTCAACCCCCATCAAAACAAAGGAACCATAAGTCAAATACAACAAATCCGTCAAAGCATCCACCTGACCAACAAGTGGTGTCTCAGGATGTTCTTTACTTTTAATTTTATGAACAGCTTTATCCACAGCTTCATGCAAATTAGCTACAGATTGTTGGAAAGCTTCTGGATTTCCTTTACTTGTCGCATACAAGAATTCGACAATCTCTTCAACTTTGAAATCAGAGCGATGGTCAGCTTCCTCAACCCCATATAATCTAGGAGTCTCATAAGTTTCACCGTCCATTTGATGGTGGAAATCTTTGACTTTATTGAAGTTGTCATCTTGACTATCAAAGCGTTCACCAACTTCAACGTGAATCAAACCATAGTGAGCTAAGGCTTTTGAAATACCATCATTGTTGTTAGTATCTGTTGTATAAGTTGCTACGGACTTGACAGACTCGATAGCATTTCCCATAGCAACACTAATACCGACACCAGATAACATTTCAATATCATTATCAGAATCACCAAAGGCCATGACCTCATCTAGGCTAAAGCCAAACATCTCACCGACTCGCTCAATTCCTTTGACTTTGGATTGTCCCTTTGAAATCAAGTCAGCTGAATAAGGGCTACTACGTGTGACTTTAATATAAGGAAAAGCATTTTGAATATTAGCTGTTTCACCTTCAGTTGCCACAAACACCACTTGATAAATCGGTTGACGCATAATCGCCAATAACCCATTTAAATTTTGTGGTTTGAAACGTCGGATAAAGTGTTTAAAACTGCGCTCCACCGCTTTTGCCCAACGTTTCGGAACAAGGGTGCTGACAACTTGACCAAAGCGACTTGTCCCCATGTTGATAATACGAGAGCCTAGCAAACCTGAAGCTGTTCCCAGAGAGATTTCACGGCGATGATCATTGGCATAACGAATCAAACGATAAACCGTCGACACAGCCATTTGATTATGATAAAGCACCTGATCTCGTGTAAAAATATATTGACCATTATAAGAAATAGCAAAATCCAAACCAAGATTTTCTAGATATGGTTGCACAAAACCTGGACCACGTCCCGTTGCCACTCCCACAAAAATTCCTTGTTTTTTCAAACTATTTATAGCTTTCAAGGTCGATTGTTGCACATTCTTACGATCATTCAAAAGTGTCCCATCAATATCAAAAAATACTGCTTTTATTGCCAAACCGTTTCTCGCCCTCCCTCTTTATGTTAAAATAGATTATATCACATTTTTAAAAGGAAGTTTTATTGTCATGAAAAAAATCCTTGTCTTGCACACGGGTGGCACCATTTCAATGCAGGCTGATGAAGCTGGTCATGTCCGCCCAGAAAATGATAATCCGATGAACCATGTCGGTGTCAATCTTGAGAACATTCAAGTGACAGCACTTGATTTTTTTAATGTTCCAAGTCCCCATATTACACCAAGACACATGTTAAAGCTTTATCAAAAAATAAAAGAAGAAGCTGAAAACTATGATGGTGTTGTCATCACTCATGGTACTGATACCCTTGAAGAAACAGCCTATTTTCTCGATACAATGGAAGTTCCTAACATTCCAATCGTCCTTACTGGTGCCATGCGCTCATCAAATGAGTTAGGTAGTGATGGTGTTTATAACTATCTTAGCGCCCTTCGCGTTGCTAGCCATGAAAAAGCCATCGGCAAAGGTGTCTTGGTCGTTATGAATGATGAAATTCATGCTGCAAAATACGTCACAAAAACACACACTACTAACGTTTCAACCTTCAGAACACCCATTCATGGGCCACTTGGCATCATCATGAAACACGATATTCTCTTTTTCCGTACCGCAGAACCTCGTGTTCGCTTTGATTTGCAAGATATCTCAGGTACAGTTCCTATCATCAAAGCTTACGCTGGTATGGGAGGCGATGGTATCATTAGTTTCCTTAATCCAAGCAACGTTCAAGGTGTGGTCATCGAAGCACTTGGTGCTGGAAACATGCCACCACGCGCTGCTGAAGAAATCTATGACCTCATCAAGCAAGGAGTTCCTGTTGTCCTTGTCTCACGTTGCTTTAACGGTATTACTGAACCTGTTTATGCCTACGAAGGAGGCGGCGTTCAACTCGCTAATGCTGGGGTTATGTTCGTCAAAGAACTCAATGCCCAAAAAGCCCGCTTAAAACTCCTTATCGCCTTAAACGCAGGCTTAAAAGGACAAGAACTAAAAGAATATATCGAAGGATAAAAAATCCACACAAAAAAGCTGAAATCCGAATCTGGACTTCAGCTTTTTTACTCTTCATCAGGAATGTATTCTAAAATATCACCAGGTTGGCAGCCTAACTCACGACAAATCGCATCTAGTGTCGTTAAACGAACCGCTTTTGCTTTACCTGTTTTTAGGATAGAGAGATTAGCATTTGTAATACCGATACGTTCAGCTAATTCACCTGATTTCATTTTTCGTTTTGCTAATTCAACATCAAGATTAATTTGAATCATATGACTACCTCTAAATTGTAAATTCATTTTCTTCAGCAATGATATTAGCTTCTTTTAAAATCATTGAAAATACCCAAACAACAAATGCAGCTACCAGATAAGCCCAGTTAACAAAAGTCAAAACTCCTGAACCAGAACACAAACTTTGGAACCAACTATCTAAAAATGCAAGGGCAATAAAATTGTACTCAACATAACGAGCTAGTTTTACATTTTCTGGTGTAAAAATATTATTATCGATGATATTTTTGAAAAATAATTTCACAAAAATAAGGAGCGCAATCCAAAGGCATGAATTAACAGCAAACAAACTAAGAAATGATGGCGAATGCAAGAGCTTTTCCGGAATATCAACGTTAAGTGAAAAACCATTTCCAGCTTGATTAGTCAAATCTATATGAGGTTGTGTTAAAGAAAGAGTAATTCCGACTATTGTAGATAAGATGATTAAAGCAATCGTAACATTAATAATAACATTAGCAACTTTCAAAGCTTTATAGTTTGTTTTTTTCATGATTGTCTCCTTAAAAATATTTTCCCATTAAGCTAAGTGACGAGCACGAAGCCATTTACTAATCACAACAGCAAGGACCAAAAAGCCGCAAACTGAAAAGTCAACTGTCATATTACTTGTATTAGAAGCATTTGTCAAGATGTTTTGGAAAACTGATACCACAAATGTGTAAAGAGTTGCTTTTTTCAAAAAGCTATAAGTACGGTCTGAAAGAATATCAGCAACTGTCAAATCAGAAAGGAAAGCTTTTAATTTAGTAAGTCCGTAAATAATGGCACCATTTACCAGACAAGTCAAAAATGTAATGCCCCAAGTATGTTGGCTCTTACTAATTGCCCACTCAATCATACCGTATTGACCTAGAGCCATTTTATCGTAACCGTAAAAATGTGAAGCAAAGTCAGCAAGAATGATTAAAACAAGACTCACAACAGTGATGTTGATAGCAATTTTAGCAACAGTTTTGACAGCAGTTTCGATAGTTTTTGTATTCATAATAAATCTCCTTTTTATATTAATAAATGGTGGGTATAACGAAAATGATCTTTGGTTTAAGCCGTGCGACGTGCACGTAGGTATTTAACAAGTAGATAAACAAGAACGAAATAAGCGCAAATTGAAAAATCAAAAATAAGATGTGCTTGATGCATTGATGTTGATAGCATATTTTGAAGAAATGATACAAAGAATGTATAAAGGCTAGCTTGTTTTAAGAAACGGTAGGTTTTATCAGCCAAAATATCTTTTACTGTAAAGTTGGCAATAAAGTGTTTGAGTTGTGTCAATCCATAAATCATAGCGCTATTTGTTACAATTGTCAGAGCTGTTACTAACCATGTATTCGTTTCTTTTCCAATTGTCCAATCAATCACTCCGTAATGACCAACATTGACTGTATCATAGCCATAAATATGTGAAATTAAATCTGCCAAAATAGTTAAGACTAAAACAACACTAGTAAGATTAATAGCAAGTTTAGCGGCTGTTTTGACGATGTTTTCGATAGTTTTTGTGTTCATGATAAATCTCCTAAAAATGTTTGTTATGGATTTGGAATTGAGCTCATTTTAAAATCCGTTTCACGATATTAAATTATTCTTTTTCGAAAATCTTTTATCGTTTTTCGATATATTTAGTATACCACAAGTTTTTCGTTTTGCAACACTTTTTTATCGAAAATCGATATTTTTTTATTTTTTCGTGAATTTTTCACTGTTTTTACCAGAATTTAAACATAAAAAAGCCCAGTCATTTCGACTGAGCCAGTTTTTTACTATGGTCTTACGTCTTTATCATGGGTGTTATTTATTACTGCCATAGAATACTATCAAAAAAGAGTACTCTTATCAGCCTACTTGCCGTAAGCTGGTTTTTCATCAATCTTTTTAGTAAAGGTCAATTTATAAGTCACGTGTATTGTCATAAGAGTTACCTCATCTTTCATTTTGTAACTTCATTATAAAAAGGAAAGCTTAAGCTTTCCTTGTAGAAGACTTACAAAAACCTTAATCAAAATTTCCTTTATCTTTGAGATTTTGACTGATAATCTGCCACTGTGGTTTATTCTTCCAATTTTTATCCGATACAATCTGACTGGCTACGCGTCTAGCTTCTTCAAGAATATTATAATCCTCAACAATATCAGCCACTTGAAATTCTGGAATTCCTGACTGACGTGTTCCAAAGATTTCTCCAGACCCACGCATCTTAAGATCAGCTTCTGCCAATACAAAACCATCTGTTGTCTCTGTCATGATTTTCATGCGTTCTTTCCCAGTTTGCATCTTAGGATTAGCTACTAAGATAGCATAAGATTGTTTTTCGCCACGTCCAACACGACCGCGAAGCTGATGCAATTGACTAAGTCCAAAACGATCAGCATCCATGATAATCATGATTGTGGCGTTTGGCACATTGACACCAACTTCAATAACTGTTGTTGAAACCAAGACCTGACTTTTTTGAGCTTTAAAATCTTGCATGATGGCTTCTTTTTCATCATTTTTCATGCGTCCATGCATTAAAGCTACCTGAGCCGTGTCTGCAAAGTAATCCGATAGCTCTTCATGCAAAGCAATGGCATTCTTCAAATCAAGCGACTCTGATTCTTCAATCAGCGGTGAAATGACATAAGCTTGCGCACCTTTTTGCAATTCTTTTTTGACCCAATCAAGCACCACATCTAATTGCTCGTGCTTCACCCAGCGAGTAATGATAGGCTTTCTTCCTGCAGGTAACTCATCAATAATAGAAACATCCATTTCACCAAAAGCGGTAATGGCAAGTGTTCGTGGAATAGGTGTAGCCGTCATCATGAGGACATCTGGATTTTCCCCTTTTTCACGGAAAATACGACGTTGATTAACCCCAAAACGATGCTGCTCATCAGTAATGACAAGACCTAAGCGGTGATAAGTCACTGCATCTTGAATAAGAGCATGAGTCCCCACAATCATATCTACTGAACCATCAGCAATCGCCGATAACGCTGCTTTTTTTGCCGCTGTTTTCATTCCTGATGTCAAAATGGCAATCGATAAATCTGGGAAAAGTTGCGTCAAACTGTCGAAATGTTGCTCAGCCAAGATTTCAGTCGGCACCATCAAAGCTGACTGAAAGCCTGCTGTATAGGCAGCGTACATAGCAAGACTAGCTACAACCGTCTTACCTGAACCAACATCTCCTTGTAAAAGGCGATTCATATGACCACCTGAGCGCATATCAGCTAAAATGTCACTCAAGCTTCGCTTTTGCCCACCTGTCAGTTTAAAAGGCAATCCTGCTATTTTATCAGCAAGTTTTTCTTCGTCATAAGCAATCGATAAACCGTTTGATTCTGATTTGTTATCTGCTTTTAAGGCTTGTAAATTCATTTGAAAATAGAAAAGTTCTTCAAATTTGATACGACGAAGGGCTTGTTTGTATTCTGCTAAATCCTTTGGAAAATGCATGGCTTCTGTTGCTCTTGCTCGACCTAATAATCGGTACTTATCCAAGAAAACTTGGGGTAGATTCTCAGGCAACCAATTTTGAGCACCTAGTTCAAAAGCTGCTTTTATGGCTTTGATAAGAGCATTTTGTGAAATGCCCTGCGCTACACGGTAAACAGGCTGCATATCATCTTCAACCTGAGCTAAAATTTTCATCCCTGTCACAGCAGATTTGATGGCATCCCATTTCCCAAAAATCGCCACATCACTACCTAGCTCGACTTTATCCGCTAAATAGGGTTGATTGAAAAATGACACCGCAATAACAGCTTCACCTTGTTTGATTTTAAAAGAAAGGCGATTTCGCTTATAACCATAGTACTGAACGTTTGCCGGTGTTACCACTGTTCCAACGATAACAGCTTTTTCCCCGTCAACTAGATCTAAGACGCTTTTACTCTTAAAATCTTCATAACGAAAAGGATAGTACAACAATAAATCCTCAATCGTATAAATGTCTAATTTATGGAATTTCTCTGCGGATTTAGCACCAATTCCTTTTAATACCTCAATTGATGATTGTAAATTCATAAAACCTCACTTTTCTATTATTATAACAAAAATAGATTCTAAATCGTCGTAAGTCTCCTCACAACGATTATAGAATCTGCTTTTTAATCACTTATTTTGAATAGAAACGTGGGATACGGTCACTCAAAAGACAAAGAACTTCATAATTAATTGTACCGCGTTTTTGAGCTAAATCAGTTGCTGAAATAACATTATCGCCTTCTTGACCAATCAAGGTTACTTTTGTTCCAATTGGGAATTTTTTAGGCAAACGAATTGTAATTTGGTCCATTGAGACACGACCAACAATTTCACAAAACTGACCATTAACAAGGACTGAGAAGCCTTGCAAATCACGTGTCCAACCATCAGCATAACCGATTGGCACTGTCGCAATGTATTCTTCTTTTTGTGCTGTATAAGTTGCACCATAACCAACTGTTGCACCAGCAGGAATTGTTTTCACGTGAACTAGTGCTGATTCCAAACCAAGAGCTGGTTTAATAGGATAAGGCAATTCAATATCTGTTCCACTTGGATTCAAACCATACATAACAATACCAAGACGAACAATATTAAAGATGGTTTCACTGTGCCAAATACTTGTTGCTGAGTTACTAGCATGAACAAGAGCTGGTTTATCACTCAAGTTATTCACCAAATTCGTAAAGAATTCCAATTGCTCATTAAATTTAGTATCGTCAGCTTCATCAGCCGTCGCAAAGTGAGTAAAGATTCCTTCAACATTAGCACCGGCTTTTTTCAAGTTAGCAATCAAGCTATCAGCTTCTTCAAGACTACGTACACCGATACGTCCCATACCTGAATCAACTTTCAAATGAACATTTACCCCTTTAAGGCTAATATCTTGCTCATTTGCCAAATCAAGCCATTCTTGACTAGCTACAGTCAATGTAATGTCATAATCACGCGCCAAAGCAACCTCATTAGGCATGATAACACCTAAAATCAAGATTGTTTCTTCAATACCCGCTTCACGAAGTTCAAGAGCTTCGTCAACATTTGATACACAAAATCCATCAACTAAATGATGTACAGCTTGCGCTACCTTTTTAGCACCATGTCCATAGGCATTAGCTTTAACAACCGCAAAAGCTTTTTTCCCTTCTGGAATATTAGCTTTAACCGCCTCGATATTTTGACAAATAGCACCCAAATCAATTAAGGCTCTTGTTGGTCGGTGTAAACTTGAAATCATTTTTTCTCCTCCAAAGCTAGTAAAAAATTTCTCGATTAATCCTACTTTTCATTTTTCAAAAAAACTTATTACTTATCATCTTCTAAGATAACACTGGCTTGCACAAGATTTCCCGTATGAGAAAGTGAGATAAAAGCTCTCCCAGAAAATGGGGACTGAGTAATCTCAGGAGCACCAAGTTGGTTATTCAGAATTTCAATATCTTTAAAACCAACAGGACCAATACCTGTTCCCATTGCCTTAGCAAAAGCTTCCTTTGCTGCCCAACGTCCTGCTAAAAATTCCATTTGTCTTTTTTCAGCTTTAAAGCTTGAAAAAACTTGAAATTCTTTTTCTGTCAGTACGCGCTTTGCAAATCTATTATTCTTCTCATACGCTCGCTTGATTGCATCTATTTCTTGCAAGTCAATGCCGTGACCAATAATCATACGTCTCCTTTGTGAAAAACGATTTTAAACCAAATCAAAATTCTTATTAGCCAAATCGCCAATGATTTCCAAAACTAAGGAGCTGAGAAAAATCCCCAGCCCCATAGGTTATTCAATTAATTAGAATAGCAATTCTTCATAAGAATCATGACTTAAGGTTGCATGGATTTCACGAATCAATTTTTCAGTTTTATCCCATCCTAGACATGGGTCTGTGATCGATTTTCCAAATACCTCTGGTGTATCTTGGCGACCATCTTCCAAGTAAGATTCAATCATGAATCCACGTACATACTTGTTAATTTTATCACTCCAGTCGCGATTAATCAATGTTTGACGTACAATACGGATTTGTTCAAGATATTTTTTACCAGAATTATCATGATTTGTATCAACAACGATAAATGGATTCTTAAGCCCCATCTTTTCGTAATGAGCAATTGCTTTCAACAAGTCATCATAATAGTAATTTGGCACATTTTCACCGTGCTCATTAAGTGAGCCACGAAGAATGGCATGCGCCAATGGATTACCATCTGTTTCAACTTCTGCACTATGATAAATAAAGTTTTGTTTGTTTTGTGCGGCATAAATACCGTTAAACATAACATTCAAATTACCAGACGTTGGATTTTTCATCCCTGTTGGGGCATCAATTCCTGAAGCAACAAAGCGATGCTCTTGGTCTTCGACTGAACGAGCTCCAATAGCGTGATATGACACCAAATCATCTACCAATGGAAGATTGTCTGGATATAGCATTTCATCAGCTGTTGTCAAGCCTGTTTCAGTAATGACGCGATAATGCAAATGACGAACAGCAGCAACACCATTAATCAAATCTGGAAGTTTTGAGGTATCAGGCTGATGCATTAAGCCTTTATAACCATCACCGTTTGTGCGTGGTTTTGCTGTGTAGACACGCATAACAATAAAGATTTTATCTTTAACTTCTTCTTGAAGTTTTGCTAAACGGCGAGCATATTCCAGAACAGCTTCTTCGTTATCAGATGAACAAGGTCCGATGACCAAAAGAATACGATCATCTTCACCTTTGATGATTTTTGCTAGCTCAGCATCACGTGCTTTCTTCTTAGCAAGAAAATCACCTTCTAATTTTGATAGTTCTTTGACTTGTGCAATATCAATTGTTGCACTTTTTTGATGTATTCCCATAAATTATTTACCTAGTGTATCGTAAATTTCGTGAACAAGTTTTGCTGTATTGTCCCATCCAAGACATGGGTCTGTGATTGATTTACCAAATACCTCAGGTTTGTCTTGACGACCATCTTCTAAGTAAGATTCAATCATAAATCCACGAACGTATTTGTTAATTTTTTCATTCCAATCACGGTTAATCAATGTTTGACGGACAATACGAACTTGTTCTAAATATTGTTTTCCTGAGTTGTCATGGTTAGTATCGATAACGATAAATGGATTTTCAAGTCCCATTTTTTCGTATTGTTCAATAGTATCGATGACATTATCATAGTAATAGTTTGGCACATTCTTACCATATTCGTTAAGTGCACCACGAAGGATGGCATGTGCAAATGGGTTACCAGATGTTTCCACTTCTTCACCGTTAAACAAGAATGATTGTTTGTTTTGTGCGGCATAAATACCGTTAAACATAACATTCAAGTTACCTGAAGTAGGATTTTTCATACCTGTCGGAACACTGATACCTGAAGCAACAAAGCGGTGTTGTTGGTCTTCGACTGAACGAGCACCAACAGCGATATAAGATACCAAGTCATCTACCAATGGAAGATTTTCTGGGTAAAGCATTTCGTCCGCCGTTGTCAATCCTGTTTCTGAAATCACACGATAATGAAGGTGACGAACGGCTTTAATACCGTTAATCAAGCTTGGTGCCTCTGACGTATCAGGTTGGTGCATCAAACCTTTATAACCATCACCATTCGTACGTGGTTTTGCTGTATAGACACGCATCACCATAAAGACTCGATCTTTAACTTCTTCTTGAAGTTTTGCCAAACGATGAGCGTATTCAAGTACAGCATCTTCATTATCAGATGAGCAAGGACCGATAACCAAAAGAACTCGATCATCTTCACCTTTAATAATAGCTTCCAGTTCGCGATCACGAGCTTCTTTTTTAGCTAGAGCGTCACCAGTTAATTTTGATTCTTCTTTGAGAGCATCGAAATTAATCTTTTTACTTGTTGCTTTAAATGACATATATTTTCCCTCTCCTGAAATTAGTTAAGATTTTATATATTATACCATTTTCAAGAGGTTTTTCAATAAATTGTCAGAATTTTCTGTTGTCTTTTTTAAAAATGTTTGCGACCGTGGCAATTTTTGAATTTTTTGCCTGATCCACATGGGCACAAATCATTACGTTTAACATTAGAATAATCAATGTCAGATTGTGCTTGAACATTTTGGGCTGAGATATTCTTTTCAGCCATTGTTGTTGCACGTTCAGTTGAGCGTTCACGTTCTTGTTGGTGAATTTGTGCTTTCATCATTGTACGTGTTACGTCAAATTCAATTGCTCCAATCATTGCTTGGAACATACGGAAACCTTCTGATTGATATTCAACAACTGGGTTATTTTGAGCATAACCACGCAAACCAACTGATTGACGTAATTGATCAAGAGCATCAATATGATCTGTCCACTTATTATCAACAACCATCAAAATCAAAACTTTTTGGAATTCTTTAACAGCTTCTTCATTTTGAAGTTTGGCAATTTGAGCATCATAAACTTTCAATGCACGGTTGTAAAGATCTTCTTTGATTTCTTCAAAGTCTAATTCTTCAAGATCAGCTAATTTAATTGAATCTTCAGGAACTAAGTTTGATTTGGCAAAGTTAAGAATTGCTTTGACTCCTTCTTCACGGTCAGCACGACTGTGAGCATCAACAGCGCGATTAATCGTACGTTTAATCATAGCTTTGATTTCAGGTGCCAAATCACGGTCAGCTGTAATAACGTCGTGACGTTCAGCATAAATGATTTCACGTTGTTCACGCATAACATCATCATATTGAAGGACTTGTTTACGAGTATCGTAGTTGTTACCTTCAACACGTTTTTGTGCTGATTCCACTTGACGAGTCAACATCTTAGATTTGATGACAGCTTCTTCTTCATCAAGATTCATACGATCAAGGAATGCCTTGATACGATCTGAACCAAAACGACGCATCAAATCATCTTCAAGTGAAAGGTAAAACTGTGATTCACCTGGATCACCTTGACGACCAGCACGACCACGAAGCTGATTATCAATACGACGGCTTTCGTGACGTTCTGTACCGATGACGCAAAGTCCACCAAGTTCACGAACTCCTTCACCAAGTTTGATATCTGTACCACGACCAGCCATGTTAGTTGCAATTGTAACAGCACCACGTTGACCGGCGTTCATAATGATTTGTGCTTCTTTGAAGTGGTTTTTAGCATTCAAAACTTCGTGTGGAATACCAGCTTCAACCAATTTCTTAGAAATAAGGTCAGAAGTTTCAACAGCTACAGTACCGACCAAAACTGGTTGACCTTTCGCATGACGACGTTTAACATCTTCGACCACTGCTCTAAATTTAGAAGCAAGTGTTGGGTATAACAAATCTGGATGGTCAATACGTGCGACCGGTCTATTCGTTGGAATTGGAATAATGCGCATATTGTAAACTTCGCGGAATTCCTCTTCTTCAGTTTTAGCTGTACCAGTCATACCTGCCAATTTTTTATACATACGGAACATGTTTTGGTAAGTAATTGAGGCACTTGTCTTAGATTCTTCCTGAATGCGCACGCCTTCTTTAGCTTCAATAGCTTGGTGTAAACCGTCAGAAAAGCGACGACCTTCCATTGTACGTCCTGTAAATTGATCGACAATTAGGATTTCGCCATTTTCACTAACCACATAGTCAATATCCAAAATCATGATGTAGTTGGCACGAAGAGCATTGTCAATGTAGTGTGTTAAGGCAACGTTTTCCAAATCGTAAAGATTTTCCAAATGGAAGTATTCTTCTGCTTTATCGATACCACTGTCAGTCAAGCCAATTGTTTTAGTTGGTACATCAATGACATAATCAACACTTTCAAGAGTCTTAACAAATCTATCAGCGCGAATGTAAAGTTGGCTTGTTTCAGAAGTCACTTGTCCAGAAACAATCAAAGGTGTTCTAGCTTCATCAATCAATACAGAGTCAACTTCATCGACCAAAGCAAAGTTCAATGGACGTTGTACCATATCTTCTTGTCGAACAACCATGTTATCACGAAGGTAGTCAAAACCAATTTCTGAGTTAGTTGAGTAAGTGATATCACAGTTATAAGCTTCACGTTTTTCAAAAGCTGATTTAGCAGACAAGTTGATACCGACAGAAAGTCCCAACCAGCTATATACTTCACCCATCTCAGTAGCATCACGTGTTGCAAGGTATTCATTAACAGTGATAACGTGGACACCTTCACCAGCAAGGGCATTAAGGTATACAGGCATTGTCGCAGTCAATGTTTTACCTTCACCAGTACGCATTTCGGGCACGTCACCATTGTGCATTACAATACCACCCATGATTTGAACACGATATGGGTAAAGTCCAAGAACACGTTTTGCAGCTTCACGAACAACCGCAAAAGCTTCTGGCAATAACTGATCCAGAGTTTCACCATTTTGATATCGTTGTTGAAATTCTGGTGTTTTTGCTTTTAATTCTTCGTCAGACAAAGCAGCCATCGCATCTGCGTATGACTCAACTTTCTTCGCAATTTTTTCTAATTTTCTTAATTCGCCTTTATCGTTTTCGATAACAGTTCGTAGAATATTTGCCATCCCAATTCCTTTCGATAAACTTATCATCACATTTTATCATAAAAAGCGCTCTATTACAAGAATCCGCTAACATTGTAGCTCTGTTCGACAAGCGCTAGAAATGCCTTGATATTTTAGTTTTTTATTAATATCATTCTTAGTATTTTCTGAGTATTTCACCTGCTACGATTATACTCTTTTTTCACCTTAACAACAAGAAAGCACTGTAATTCACAAGGAATCGTCAGCGTAAAAAAAGATTGAAGAATTATCCAATTGGACTTTTCCTCAATCTCGCTAACATTTTTAATCAAGTAATTAACGTTCTGAAACTTTCTTAGCCAAAGCAAAGTTACCAAGAGTTGCAGAACCATTTTCAGCAACACCTGGTGTCACGATATATTCTGTAACATCTGGAACTGGTACATAATCGTTCATCAAAGCTTTAAATTTATCACGAACACGTTTTAGCATGTGTTCTTGAGCCATTACACCACCACCAAAGACAATCACTTCTGGACGGTAAAGTAATGTTGCTTGAACAGCAGCTTGCGCAATGTAATAAGCTTGAACATCCCAAACATCAGAATTAAGCTCAATCAATTCCCCACGAATACCTGTACGAGCTTCAAGCGATGGACCAGCTGCCATACCTTCCAAACAGCCTTTGTGGAATGGACAAACACCGTTAAAGTTTTTAGCTACATCTTGTGGGTGTGGAGCTACATAAACGTGACCTGCTTCTGTGTGACCAAGTCCACCAATGAACTCACCATTTTGAATAGCACCGGCACCAATACCAGTACCAATTGTGTAGTAAACAAGACTTTTAACACCTTTGCGAACGATTGTTTCCCCGTAAGCAGAGCTGTTAACATCAGTTGTAAAGTAGAATGGTACTTTAAAATGTTTTGAAATCAAGCCAACTAGGTCAACATTAGCCCAGTGGGGTTTTGGAGTTGTTGTGATATAGCCATATGTTTCTGAATTTTCATCAATATCAATTGGCCCAAAAGAACCGATAGCAATACCTGCTAAGTCTTCTTCAAAACGTTTGAAGAAAGCTACTGTTTTATCAATTGTTTCGTAAGGTGTAGTTGTAGGAAATTGAACTTTTTCAACAATTTGAAAATTCTCATCACCAACAGCACAAACAAACTTTGTTCCACCTGCTTCGACACTACCATATAATTTAGTCATGTTATCTCCCTTTTAATTGCTAGTTTTCTATCAAATATTATACAAAAAAGCAAAAGATATATCAAGTGCAAAAAGAGTAAAAACCCTATTATATCAATATTTATCTCCATATAAAAAGAGGTTCTTTCGAACCTCTTGAATTATAGATATATACTTATTTAAGATCTAGCAATGCAGCACCTTCAGCAAGTTCACCTTGAGCAACTGGTGTTACTTCTTGGTAGTCAGCTGTGTTTGTCACGATAATCATTGTTGTATCATCAAGACCTGCTTCTGCAATAGCTGCGCGGTCAAATGTTCCAAGAACATCACCTTTTTTAACTTTTTGGTTAGCAGCAACTTTTTGGTTAAATCCTTTACCAGCCATTGAGACAGTATCAATACCGATGTGGATAAGGATTTCAGCACCATTGTCAGATTTCAAACCATAAGCATGACCTGTTTCAAAAGCAAGTTGAACAGTACCATCAACTGGTGAATAAACTGTGTCACCGTTTGGTTTAATAGCGATACCTTTACCCATAGCACCTGATGAGAAGACTGGGTCATTAACTGCAGAAAGTTCAACAGCTTGGCCTGAAAGTGGGCTTACAACTGTTTCTTCAGAAACACCAGCTTGAGAAAGTGCAGTAACTTCTTCAGCTACTTCTTTTGCTTCTTTAGCAGCGTGTTCATCTAATTCCACTTGAACTTTAGCAGCGTCTGTTGCCTCTGCCACAAAAACTCCTGCTGCTTTTGTTTTTCCGTAGAAGTATGTAAGAGCAAACGCAATAGCAAAGCTGATTAATTCACAGACGAAGTAAAATGGGATTGAAGATGCATTGATTGAAAGGAATCCTAAGAAACCTGCTGAACCAAGTGAAACAGCAACCACTTTAACCAAACCAGCTACAGCAGCAGCAACACCTGAACCAACCAAAGCACAGAAGAATGGGAAACGATATTTCAAGTTAACCCCAAACAAAGCAGGTTCTGTAATACCAAGAAGTGCTGAAACACCCGCAGATGAAGCAAGACCCTTTGTCTTAGAATTTTTAGTCAAGAACCAAATCGCAAATGTTGCCGCACCTTGTGCAACGTTAGCCATTGAAGCAACCACAAAGATGAAGTCACCATAACCCACACCTTTTGTCCATGCTGAAAGCAATTGAGTTTCAATAGCCGGGAATGATTGGTGAAGACCAGTCATAACGATTAATGAATATGTACCACCAAAGATACCCATTCCTATAAAGCCTGTTGTGTTATACAACCAAACAATTACATCAGTGATGGCATTAGAAACAACCATCATTACTGGACCAATGACAGTGAACGTCAAGAATCCTGTAATCATAACTGACAATAATGGAGTAAATGTGAAGTCAACTGATGATGGAAGTTTTTTGTGGAAGAATTTTTCTAAAACTGATAGCAACCAAACAGCAGCTAAAACTGGGATAACTTGGTAAGCATAGTTTGTTTGTGTTACATGATAACCAAAGATATTCCAAAATTCAGAAGCACCACCAAGATCTGGCGTTGTCATAATCATACCAATTGCAGCCCCCAAGAATTGGTTAGCGCCGAAACGTTTAGCAGCAGAGATACCTACTAAAATTGGTAAGAACATAAATGGTGCAGCTGACATCAATTGAATCATTGCAGAAATACCATCAATAGCCGGATACATTTCCTCAATTGATTTTGGACCGAATAATCCTTCAGCTGTCAAGAAGTTACGCAATGCCATCAAAAGACCACCTGCGACAAGTGCAGGAATAATCGGTACAAAGATGTCTGATAGCAATTTAATCAATGCCATGATTGGATTGAATTTCTTACCACTACTTGCAATTTGTTTCAAATCATCTGTTGAAACTTCCGAAAGGCCAGTTTCTTTAATTAATTCGTCATAAACAAAATTAACATCACCTGCACCAATGATAACTTGATATTGACCATCAATTTTGAATGTTCCTTTAACATCAGGATTTTCATCCAAAGCTTTTTGATCAACTTTCGTATCATCTTTAAGAACAAGACGAAGACGTGTCGCACAATGTGCAGCTGCAACTAGATTGTCTTTTCCGACTGCTTTAATGACGTCGGAAGCTACCTTACCATAATCCATTACAGTACTCCTTTTTTATATAAAATTTTCTTTTTTGTGAACATTTTTTGTAAGCGTTTCACTTGATTACATTTACATTCTATCATAATCAGAATATATGTCAAGCGTTTATCATATTTTTTTCTTTTTGCGGGAAAATAATTGATTTTTAAGGAGTAAACGTTTACTATATTATTATAGATAGTTTTTTTACAAAGGAGAAAAAATATGGATTTACCAAAAGAAGTGCGTTACCGTCCTTATGAAGATTGGAGCACCGAAGAATTGGCAAAAATTAACAACAATGTCAAACAATCGCCTTGGCGCACCAGCTATCACATTGAGCCTAAAACTGGATTACTAAATGACCCTAACGGTTTTTCATACTTTAATGGCAAATATACATTGTTCTATCAAAATTGGCCTTTTGGCGCTGCTCACGGCCTAAAACAATGGGTTCACACTGAATCTGAAGACTTGGTTCATTTCCATGAAACTAATGTAGAACTTCGCCCTGACACTAAAAACGATAGCCACGGTGCTTATTCTGGTTCTGCCTATGAAATCGACGATAAACTTTTCCTATTCTATACAGGAAATGTACGTGACGAAAACTGGGTACGTGACCCACTTCAAATCGGTGCTTGGATGGATAAAGACCACAAGATCACTAAAATGGATGACGTTCTTATCCGCCAACCTGAAGATGCCACAGAGCACTTCCGTGACCCTCAAATTTTCAATTACAAAGGGCAATTCTACGCTATCGTAGGTGCTCAAAGCCCTGAAAAATCAGGCTTTATTAAACTTTATAAAGCAGTTGATAACAATGTTGAAAACTGGGAAGAAGTTGGCAACCTCGACTTCGGCGGTACTGGTTCAGAGTACATGATTGAATGTCCAAACCTTGTTTTTGTTGATGATAAACCAGTTCTTCTTTACTGCCCACAAGGACTTGATAAAGCTGAACTTGATTACCGTAATATTTATCCAAATACCTACAAAGTATGTCAAGCGTTTGACACAGATGGTGCAAAACTTATTGGAGCTTCAGAAATCCAAAACCTTGATTATGGTTTTGAAGCTTATGCTACTCAAGGATTCAACGCACCTGACGGGCGTACTTTAGCAGTAAGCTGGATTGGACTCCCAGATGTTGATTACCCAACTGATAAATACGATTACCAAGGCGCTCTTAGTCTTGTAAAAGAACTTTCTATTAAAGATGGTAAACTTTACCAATACCCAGTTGAAGCAATCACTTCACTTCGTGCTGACTCTGAAGCATTTGCTAATAAATCTGAGACAACTAATACTTATGAATTAGAATTAAATTTCCCTGCAAATCAAAAATCCGAAGTTCTTCTCTTTGCTGATGACAAAGGCAATGGACTCAGCTTGACGGTCGATACCAAAGACGGTAAAATTATTCTTGACCGCAGTAAAGCAGGTGTTCAATATGCTACAGAATTTGGCACAAGCCGTGAATGCTCAATTGATACTAAAGAAACAAGTGCTAATATTTTTGTAGACAATTCAATCGTTGAAATCTTTATCAATAAAGGAGAAAAAGTATTTACTAGCCGTGTCTTCCCTGAAGCTGGCCAAAATGGCATTGTAATTAAATCTGGAGACGTTACTGGTACATACTTTGATTTGAAGTACTAATATGGTAGCAAAATTAACTGACGTCGCTGAACTTGCTGGTGTAAGCCCGACAACCGTTTCACGCGTTATCAACAATAAAGGTTATTTGTCTGAAAAGACAAAACAAAAAGTCCAGGAAGCCATGAGAACTTTAGGCTATAAACCTAATAATCTCGCCCGTGGACTTCAGGGAAAATCTGCCCAACTTATTGGACTCATCTTTCCTAATATTAGCAATATCTTTTATTCTGAACTGATTGAATATCTTGAAATCGAGCTATTCAAACATGGGTATAAAACGATTATCTGCAACAGTCAAAATGACCCTGCCAAGGAACGTGAATATATTGAAATGCTTGAAGCTAACCAAGTAGACGGCATTATTTCATCAAGTCACAACCTTGGTATCGATGATTACGAACGCGTCAGTGCCCCCATTATTGCCTTTGATAGAAATCTGGCGCCAAATGTTCCTATCATTGCTTCAGATAACTTTGAAGGTGGAAAACTAGCTGCTCGTACCCTTCAGAAAAATGGTTGTGAAAACATCATTATGATTACCGGACACGATAACACCGATTCTCCAACCGAATTACGTGCTCTTGGTTTCTCATTCCAAATTCCACACGGTGAAGTTTTCAAAGTTCCTAACAACTTATCCACAATTCGCCGCGAGATGGAAATCAAATCAATTATCGCAAGAAACAGACCTGACGGAATCTTTGTTTCTGATGACTTAACAGCCATTTTAACAATGAAAATTGCTAAACAATTAGATTTAAAAATCCCAGAAGATCTGAAAATCATTGGTTACGATGGAACATCATTTATCGAAAACTTCTTCCCTCAATTGACAACTATCCGTCAACCAATCGATGAAATCGCAAGTCTACTTGTTGACATCCTCCTAAAACGTATCAAAGGAGAAAAAACAAGCAAAGATTACATCTTGCCGATTTCTCTACTTCCTGGTGGTAGTATTTAATAACAAAAAGCACAGAGATGCATAAGGTCTGTGCTTTTTGTTGTATTCTTACCTTTTTAATCAGAAAAAGAGAGATGCTACTGCATCTCTCTTTATGTATTATTCAGTAACAAACTGACTCAATAATCCATTAACGAATTTTGCTGATGTTTCGTCAGAATATTTTTTAGCAATTTCAATGATTTCATTGACCGCAACACGTCCAGGTGTTTCCTCGAAGTATTTAACTTCGTAAAGACCTAAACGAAGCAAAGCTTTGTCAGTCAGTGTTAAACGTTCTAGTGACCAGCCTGATTTTAGGTGTGCTTCGATTTGTTGATCAATTTCTGATTGCAAATCACATGCACCTTTGACAAGGTTTAAAAGAAATACTGGAACTTGAACTTCTTCGTCTTCTTCAATTTTCTTGTCGTAAGTGTAGGCAAATTCAGCAGCTGCCAAATAGTCTCCACCAAATTCGAGGCTAAACAGTGCCTGGAAGGCACGTTCACGAAGGTCACGTCTTGAATTTGTAAAGTTATTAGTCATCCAAGAAATCCTCGTCGAACAATGCTTTCAAATCAGGTTTTGGTGTTTTTTCAGGAACGATTCCTTCAACGTGAATATTTACAGATGAAATAGTCACTTCTGCCATTTCGTAAACCGCAGCTTTAACAGCTTGTTGAATAGCCATTGAAACAGCAGGAACATTGACACCATATTGAAGATATACGTAGATATCAGCATTAACTGTGCCATCTTCTTCTGTTTGAAGGTAAACACCTTTACCTAAAACTGTTTTGCTGAAACTATCAGTCATGGCTTTGTTACGAAGTGAGTGAACGCCATCAACTTTTGTTGCAGCAATACCTGTGATAACTTCTAGAACTCGTGGTGAAATAACAATATCACCGATATTTTCAGTTGTCATAAGCATTTCCTTTCTAATTAAGTTTAAGGATTAAAAAGTAAAGAGAGCGGTGCCCTCTCTACCCGCTCTACTGGCAAGCTTAGGCACGTGATACGTAAGTACCTTCTTGCGTATTGATTACCAATTTTTGACCGATTTCGATGAAGTCTGGTACGTTAACAACAAGACCTGTTTCAAGAGTTGCAGGTTTACCAGAACCAGTAACTGTAGCACCTTTGATTGATGGTTGAGTGTCAGTAACTGTCAATTCAACTGTTGTAGGAACAGTAACACCGATAACTTCAGTACCGAAGAATTGGATTTTAACTTCTGAGTTTTCAAGGATGTAAAGCAATTCTTGTTCTACGTTTACAACTGGAATTTCGTATTGTTCGTAGCTTTCAGTATCCATGAAGTATGCTGTATCATCCATTTTGTAAAGGTATTGTGCAGCACGTGTTTCGATGATTGCTTGTTCGAATTTTTCTTCTGGACGGTAAGTTGTATCGAATGTTGAACCAGTACGTACGTCACGAAGTTTCATACGCATAACTGTGTTACCTTTACCTGGTTTGTGATGGCTTGCTTCGAGAACTTTGATGAGTTTTCCATCAGATGTTACGAAAGTCATACCTGCTCTAAGCTTACTTGCTTCAATCATTTATTAATTACCTCTTATAAATTATTTATCACTTCATTTTACCATAAAATACGTTATGGCTCAAATCTTTTTAGTCTCTTCGACTAATATCCCTCTTAACTATTTTAAGCTTCATTGTTAAAAAAATCCAATTTTAATACAATAAATATCTAAAAGTTTATTCAATGGAGATTTATTGGATATGAAGGTGAAACTTGAAAATCTTGGCGGAGAAATTAAGGAAGTTAAAGTTAGCTTTAGTTGGACAATCTTTTTTTGTGCCACTTTTTCGTAAAGATTGGAAATGGTTTAGGATTATGATTGGCTCAATCATTGCAGGCATTTTATTAACGCTCTTCTAAAAAATGGTTGGAGAGCAACCTCAGAAGTCGACGAAAAAATTTTAAAAGATAAATTGAATTAATACTAAAAGCACTCTATCGAGTGCTTTTTAATACTTAATCATCAAAATCATCCATGCCAAGTCTCACTTCTGGGACATCGTGCTGAACGCATTCGACACCTTTTTGTTTCATCAATTCGATAGCAAATGGATGCATGCGGTAAGCTGTTTTGTAAGTAATCTTCTTAATCCCTGCCTGAAGAAGCGCTTTGGTACAGTTGATACACGGAAAATGTGTCACGTAAATTTCTGTGCCTTTGGTTGAGATACCTTCCTTAGCACACTGGATAAGGGCATTCATTTCTGCGTGAACGGTACGGATACAATGACCGTCTTCCATTTTATGTCCTGCTTCGCTACAGTTATCAGTTTCAGAAACACCACCATTGTAACCAGTGGCGATGATACGATTATCTTTAACCAAAACAGCTCCGACAAAGGCACGATCACAAGTTGAGCGTTTTGAAATCAACTCCGCATTTGCCATAAAATAATCTTCCCAAGAAAGTCTTTCAGTCATTGTTTTCCTCCTTTTCTACACGATTTTTAAGATAAATTATAATCAGCCCAAGCACAGCAATTGCCATGCAGAAATACGAAGCAATTTTGTATATGCCACCTGTTGCTTCAATAAAAAATGTTAACCCAACAAGTCCAAGCGCAACATAATGAACAATGCCATTAATGCCAAACTGACGTGATTGACTTAAGGCTGACAAGAAAAGAACAAGAATGAATTCCAAAATGAAATAATTCTTACTGCTTCCCTGCATTAAATCAATAACAAGCGTAAAAGAGAGCATCGCAGATAAAATCATCGCAAGGATAACTTGTAATTTATCTTTAATAGTCAGTGGTTTCATAACATTTCTCCTACAAAACAATCAATTCTTTGGGTGCTAAGGTTAAGACTTCACAACCATTTTCAGTGACGACAAGATCGTCTTCAATACGAACACCGTATTTGTTATCAAGGTAAATTCCTGGTTCATCCGTAATAGTCATGCCAACTTCAACCAACTCATCTGAATTGCCAAAGAATGGAATTTCATGAATATCAAGCCCAATGCCGTGTCCAATACCATGTGTAAAGTGCTCGCCATAACCAGCTTTTTCAATGACATCACGCGCCAACTTATCATAATCACGGCGTGTCATTCCTGCTTCAACCGAATCAATCACCGCTTGATTAGCACGCAAAACCACGTCATAAATTTCACGCTCTTCGTCAGTTGTTTCACCGATATGGATTGTACGCGTCATATCGCTAACATAGTGGTTGTAGTAACAACCAAAATCAAGCGTCAAGGTTTCGCCAGATTGGATAACTTTCTCACTGGCTACGCCGTGAGGCATAGCAGAGCGGTAGCCTGATGCCGCAATGGTTTCAAAAGACACACCAGAAGCTCCATACTCACGCATACGAAAATCAAGAAAATTCGCCACTTGTAGCTCAGTAGTCTGACCTGGCTTGATAAAATCAAGCATGTCTGTAAAGGCACGATCAGAAATCGAACAAGCCTTACGAATGGTCTCAATTTCAGAAGCATCTTTGATCATGCGCAATTCTTCCATGAAATTCGTCATAGGCACCAAATCATAAGCTGCAAAAAATCCCTGCAAAACTTGATAATAAGCAAAGGATACTTGACTATCAAAACCAATTTTCTTCAAATTATCTGCTTGAATGACCTTGGCAATTTCAGAAAGAGCATCTCGGCTTTCAATGATATCAAAACCTTGAACAGATTGCTTAGCAATCAAGGTGTAACGAGCATCCGTCACAAACAAGCGACGCGTTTTTGAAATAAAAACAGTCGCTGACGTCCCCCAGAATCCTGTTAAATAATAAATATTATTTTGACCAGTCACCAAAAACGCATCAACATCTGATTGTTTTAACTTAGCATCAAATCTTTCAAGTCTTGCTAGCATGTCTCTCTCCTTTGACAGTATTTTACAGCTATTATACCAAAAAATTCCCGAAACCATAGCCTTTTCAGCAAAATACTTAGCTGGTAAATTAATTTCATAACTAAAAAGGATTTTGTGTCTTTTTTTTGATACTTTTCTTAGGTGGTGCCGTCGGCAGGTTCGACAATCCAGTGGACTGTTGAAGGAATCCAAGGAATTCCTAAAGGTCGCAGTGGTTGACTGGCAGTTCTCATTTTGCTTCGCAAAAATTGCGACCAACCTAGTCAACTGTGCGGGGGTGGTACAACGAACTACAAATTTTGGAGTTCTGTACCACTCCCTCAAAACTCCCGGGTGGCTGATGTAATTAGTCTTCAGCCACTTTCACCACGACAAAAAATGTCGCTTTCTTGCTCGCAAATGAATCCTAAAATTGAAGTATTGCAATGATAAGTTAGAATTCATTTTAGGTTAAAAACAGGTTTGTCTACATTCTGAAAAGACACAAGGTCCTTTCAATTTATTACTCTTGCTTTCTTGATAAATAAAACACTTAGAATAACAAGGCTTAATCCATAAACAAAGTAAAGTGATTGATAGGTTTGAACTCCCAGAACTTGAAGCACAAGCAAAATGGCAATACAAACTATATTAACCAAGCTGGTCATACTGACCACCCATTTTTCAGCATGACTGCTTTGTAAAAGCATTTTTGAACTTTCATAAAGTGGCGTTGCAATCATGACAAGCATCGTGAAGGCAGTCATCGGGATGATATTAGTATTGATTTGACTTGATAAGAAACCAGCAAAGATATTGGCACAAAGTGTCACAAGCACAGCAAAAATTATACTTACCAAATAACTATTACGATAAATTACCCATATGAATCGCTTGCTTTCGTGCTTTTGATTAGCCTGTGGCAAGAAGATAGAAACTGCTCCTGCATACATAAAAGCTGGCAAACGAACTATTGAAAACAACTGACTAATCACCGCATAGATAGAGAGGATTTTCAAGCCTTGTCGTCCCATCAAAGCATCAAATACCATGATAAAAAGGACACTTTCTAAAATTTCTTGAATGGTTAAAGGAATCCCAAAAAGAATTAACTCTTTTTTACAAGTTGACTGAGATTTCAAAGCCTCAAAAATCACACCAGAAACCAAGCTAAAACCACTAAAAGCAATGACGTTATAGCAGAAATAGCTGCACCCTTCACACCCAAAATCGGAACTAGATAATAATTCATTACCACATCAAGCAGTGAACTAACAAGTCCAATCCAAAAAATCGGTTTAGTTTTCTTTTCAACTTTTAATACATTTGTCAATAAAAACGTCAACAAGGTCAAAAGAATATAAGACGACATGATAGTCAGATAAGCTGTTGATAAGTCAAGCAAATCACCTGTGAAGCCATAGAATAATTGGAGAAAAAGCTTTCCAAAAACTAGACACAAGATCATAAATAAAAGACCAATTAGCATATCCAAAAGCAATGATGATTTCAGTAAGTCTTTAAATCGGCTCTTGTTACTTTCTGCAAAAGCACGCGCCCCTTTAATATTAAAGGATAGACTAAAGGCGCCTAAAATCCCACCAAAGGCAAACAAGAAATTTTGAATCACAGATATTCCAGAAAGTGCCACACTTGAATCATTAACCGCAAAATGCAGTGACAATTGATTAATCAAAAGCTGTGCAATATTAGTCGCAATCAACGGAAAAACATAGCGATTAACTTCTCTCGAATAAGACATAAATCCTCCAATAAATCTCGATAGCAACAAAGTACTATTTCCCATAAATTGGCTTCATTATAACACAAATCCCAGGTAAGATAACTCACCTGGGAATATTTTATTTCAATTTATCCTTCAAATACTGTCCTGTGTAAGACTCTTTAACTTTAGCGACTTCTTCTGGTATGCCTGTGGCAACGATTTGTCCACCACCGACACCGCCTTCTGGTCCAAGGTCAATAATGTGGTCAGCTGTTTTAATCACATCAAGATTGTGTTCAATGACAAGCACAGTATTTCCGTCATCTACAAAACGTTGAAGAACTTTAAGCAGACGAGCAATGTCATCTGTGTGAAGCCCTGTCGTTGGTTCATCAAGGATATAAAGGCTCTTACCAGTTGAGCGTTTGTGAAGTTCACTTGCCAATTTCATACGCTGTGCTTCACCACCAGACAGTGTTGTGGCTGGTTGTCCAAGAGTAACATAACCAAGTCCAACGTCTTTGATAGTTTGCAATTTGCGTGCGATTTTAGGGATTGGTGCAAAGAATTCAACCGCATCATTAACTGTCATATTGAGAATTTCAGCGATATTTTTATCTTTATAATGAACCTCAAGCGTTTCACTGTTATAGCGTGTGCCATGACAAACTTCACAAGGCACATACACATCTGGCAAGAAGTGCATTTCAATCTTGATAATACCATCACCAGAACAAGCCTCACAACGTCCGCCTTTGACGTTAAATGAGAAACGTCCTTTTTTGTAACCACGAATCTTAGCTTCATTGGTCTTAGCAAATAATTCACGAATATCATCAAAGACACCTGTGTAAGTTGCTGGGTTTGAACGCGGAGTACGACCGATTGGACTTTGGTCAATATCAATCAAGCGTTCAATGTTTTCAATGCCTTCAAGTGCTTTGTGCTTACCAGGTTTAGCAGAATTGCGATTTAATTTTTGAGCAACAGCTTTTTTCAAAATACTGTTAACCAAAGTTGATTTACCAGAACCAGAAACACCTGTGACTGCAATGAATTTACCAAGCGGGAAAGTCGCGTCGATATTTTGCAGGTTATTTTCTGAAGCTCCTAGTACGCGAAGAAAACGTCCATTACCTTTACGACGTTCTAGTGGCACAGGAATTTCTTTTGCACCTGACAAATATTGCCCTGTGATTGATTTCTTGTTCTTAGCAACTTCTTCTGGTGTTCCTGAAGCGACGATTTGCCCACCAAATTCACCAGCTCCTGGTCCGACATCAATCAACCAATCAGCTTGACGCATAGTATCTTCGTCGTGTTCAACGACAATTAAGGTATTTCCGAGATCACGCATTTTCTTCAAACTATCAATCAAACGGTCATTGTCGCGTTGATGAAGCCCAATTGACGGTTCATCAAGGATATAAAGCACGCCCGACAAGTTTGAACCAATTTGCGTTGCCAAACGAATACGTTGACTTTCACCACCTGACAAAGTCCCCGCAGAACGTGATAAGGTCAAGTAATTCAAGCCAACATTGTTAAGGAAAGTCAAACGGTCTTTGATTTCCTTAACGATTGGTGTGGCAATCGTTTTTTCATTTTCAGAGAGTTCTAGATGATTCAAGAGTTCCAAATGGTCAGCAACTGACAAATCAGACACCTGACCAATATTCAAACCATTTTCACCACCAACACGAACGCAGAGTGCTTGATTATTCAAACGATAGCCGTGACATGTTGGACATGGCAATTCGTTCATGTAACCACGCATAACATTGCGGGTAAAATCACTATTTGTCTCATGGTAACGACGATTGATATTGTTAACAACACCCTCAAAAGGAAGATCAATATTGCGTTCACCACCGAAATCATTGACATAGTGGAAATGGAATTCACGCTCACCTGAACCGTAAAGCACAAGATTTTGCTCGTCTTCACTCAAATCCTCAAAAGGCGTATCCATATCAACTCCAAAAGCTTCCATGGCCTGTTCAAGCATAGCAGGATAATAATTTGATGAAATAGGATTCCATGGTGCTAAAGCCCCCTCACGAAGCGTTTTACTGCGGTCAGGAATCACCAAATCCAAGTCAACTTCCAATTTATTTCCCAAGCCATCACAAGTTGGGCATGAGCCAAACGGCGCATTAAACGAGAACAAGCGTGGTTCCAATTCGGGAACAGTAAAGCCACATACTGGACATGAATAATGTTCAGAAAAAAGCAATTCATTGCCATCCATGGTATCGATAATGACATAACCATCTGCCAAACGAAGGGCTGCTTCCACAGAATCAAAAAGACGTGAACGAATGCCCTCTTTATTAATCAAACGGTCCACAACAATCTCGATGTTGTGCATTTTACTCTTAGACAACTCAGGAACTTCTGAAATATCAAAAATGTCACCATCCACGCGTACACGTACATAACCATCTTTTTGAATGCGATCAAAAATCGTCTTGTGTTGACCTTTTTTGCGACGCACAACAGGCGCTAAAATTTGCATTCTTGTGCGCTCAGGCAATTCCAATACCTTATCAACAATCTGTTCAACAGATGATGCCGTGATTGGACCATGCCCGTTGATACAGTATGGTGTTCCCACACGCGCATACAAAAGACGCAGATAATCATTGATTTCTGTCGTTGTCCCTACTGTTGAACGAGGGTTTTTACTCGTCGTTTTTTGGTCAATGGAAATGGCAGGGCTGAGACCTTCAATCGAATCAACATCTGGTTTTTCCATATTACCAAGAAACATACGTGCGTAAGCTGAAAGACTTTCCACATAGCGACGTTGCCCTTCAGCATAAATCGTATCAAATGCCAAACTAGATTTTCCTGATCCTGACAAACCTGTTACAACCACCAATTTGTCACGCGGAATTTCAACATTGACATTCTTTAAATTATGGGCCCTAGCCCCTCGAATAATTAATTTATCTTGCATAATCTATGAGATAAGCTAAGCTTGACACTAGGCCACGCTTAGCTTTCCATCCTTTCTTTGCGAGTACATTTTCTTCTTATTTCATTATAACAAATTTTCTACTTTTCTCTGTCCCCAAAAACTGCTAATTGTAGTATAATAGACTAGTATGTAGAATTTTATTCACCGAACCATTGGTGGCTTCAATTTTACAAATAAAAAAATTGAACAGGAGCTTGACATGGCACTGTCGCTGGTGGGCCTAACTTTCTACAGTTTAAAAGTTCTTGTATCTCATCGTAAAAGGAGGGGTTGTTTTTATGGAACAAATGTTTCTATCAACAGCGTTAGAGTTTAAAGAAATCAATACATTCGAGCCAGGAGCTTGGATTAATTTGGTCAACCCCTCCCAGGAAGAATCTGTTCAACTATCCGAACAATTTAATATTGATATTACAGACCTTCGTGCGCCACTCGACCTTGAAGAAACATCACGTATCTCTGTTGAAGATGATTATACATTGATTATCGTGGACGTTCCAACCTACGAAGAACGTAATAATAAAAGCTATTATGTGACCATTCCGCTCGGTATCATTGTCACTGACAATGCTGTTATCACAACGTGTTTACAAGAACTAACATTATTTGATAACTTTTTCAATCATCGCGTCAAAAACTTCTACACATTTATGAAGACACGCTTTGTTTTCCAATTGCTTTATCGCAATGCTGAGCTATTCCTAACAGCCCTTCGTTCTATCGACCGTCAAAGCGACCGAATCGAAGCTGAATTGGAAAATGCTACACGTAATGAGCAATTAATCGACATGATGGAGTTGGAAAAATCTATCGTCTACTTGAAAGCCTCATTGAAATTCAACGAGCGTATCGTTAAAAAACTTTCGAGTAGTACCAGCTCTTTGAAAAAATATATCGAAGATGAAGATTTGCTTGAAGATACACTGATTGAAACGCAACAGGCGATTGAGATGGCTGGCATTTATGAAAATGTCTTGAATGCCATGACTGAAACAACTGCTTCAATCATCAACAACAACCAGAATACCATCATGAAAACACTAGCTTTAATGACAATGGCACTTGATATCCCAACAGTTATCTTTTCAGCCTATGGGATGAACTTCCAAAACAACTGGTTGCCACTAAACGGTCTACCACATGCCTTTTGGTACATTGTCTTTATCGCAGCCGCCATGAGCTTATCAGTAGTATTCTACTTCTTCAGAAAGAAATGGTTTTAATTGGTTAATTTTTACTGTAACCATGGGTTACTAGTAAAAATACGGTTGTCTCTATTTTGAGACAACCTAAACCACTTACTAGCTCGAAAAGTGATTAATATCGAATCACTTTTCTCTCGTCGTAACATTAGTGCAGATACCTCAGACTACTTTACTCATGTCGTAACATTTTTCAATATTGAAAGTACAATAACTAGTAAATCTCACAGGACTTTCCTAACTCTTTTACTAGTTCGAAAAGTGATTAGTATCAAATCACTTTTCTCTCGTCATAACTTTTCAATCATTGTTGCGGCTAAACTTATTAATTTGCATAGTATTTACTTTCTAAAGGCACTTACTAGTTAGAAAAAGCAAGTGATTTTGTTTTCTCTAACTAATAACTGGCTTTATCTTACAAGACCTTACATATAGGAGAATATATTATGGATTTATCTAACCTTACTAAAAAAAATCAGGAATTCGTTCATATTGCTACTAATCAATTGATTGAAGATGGCAAATCAGATGAAGAAATCAAAGCAATTTTGGAAGAAGTTTTGCCTACAATCATCGAAAATCAAAAAAAAGGATTGACTGCTCGTGCCCTTCTTGGTGCACCAACAGTTTGGGCTGCTTCTTTCACTGAAAAAACTTCTGATACCAAAGCAAAACAAGAAAAGAAAAATGATAACCCATGGTTAATGTGGTTAGATACTTCACTTCTATTCGTCGGTGTTGTTGCCCTTCTTAACGCTCTTATGGGATTCTTCAATTCAGCAACAACAAGCTCTGGACTCTTCTCATTGCTTGCCCTTGGTTTTGGTGGTGGTGCTGCTATGTACGCAACTTACCACTTCATCTACCGCCACGCTGGTAAACCTAAGAGCGAACGTCCAGGACTTGGTAAAACTATCTTGGTACTTGGTTTGGCTATGCTAGGATGGATTCTCCTATACACAGCTACCGCCTTCCTACCAGCAGTTCTTAACCCACAATTGCCACCTATCGTAATGCTTATCATCGGTCTTGCATCACTTGTCGGGCGTTACTTCCTTCAAAAGAAATTTAACATCCTTAATGCAATGACACCACAACAATAAATGTAACAAATACCTCACTAAACATAGTGTTTAGTGAGGCTTTTGTTATTTAGAACGTAAACTCAAAACAATATCATCTGGCCAATTTGACACAACTTTGATATTATCAAGATCATTCACTTTTAATTTCTTAGCTGAAAAATAAGTTTTATGATGATATCGAATATTAAAATCATCTTGACTTTCTTCTTGGACATCTTCTAATTGATTATCATTTAAATAAAAATTAGTCTTCTGTCCTTTTTTCAAATCATCTTTTGTAAACATAAGATACACTGTTCCTGTAAAATCCTCAGGCAATTCTCGTTTCTCATTAACACTCACCGTCAGGACATCTTTTAAATTCAGCTGCTTTTCTTCTTTTTTCACTGCTGTTTGAACAGCGTCTGTGGTATCATAAGCAACATCTGAGATAATACCACAACCTGACAACATACCACACAAAAACAGCACTCCCAAAACTTTAATCACTTTCATCACAATCTCTCCTATACTCTAAAATATCTCCCGGCTGGCAATCTAATTCCCTACAAATACTCATTAGAGTATTAAACCTAATTCCTTTTGCTTTGCCAGTTTTTAAAATCGATAAATTAGCTTCCGTAATTCCAATTTTTTCAGCAAATTCTTTAGACTTTACATTTCTTGACTTCAGAAGTCTATCTAAATTTACTTTTATTTCTTCCATATCAAATAATTTCATCATGGTCTTTTTGTAACTGATAACCACGCTTCAATACAACAATAGCAACATCATTAATAATAATCAACAAGATATTCACAAGATAGTCCTTAAATGACAAGTCAAAAATACTGCTAACATTTTCCATTTGAAAATATTTAAACGACATGTTAATAAGTAATTGAACACCTGTGAATAACACTTGATAAAGCAAGACTTTAGAAAGAAAATCGATATTCTCAGAGCAAAAATATGCTTCTTTTTGAAAATTTGTCAACAACTTATCCAAAGAAAGCATCATCCTAAAAAGAAGATAGAAAAGAATTATTGTCATTATCAAAACAAGAATCGGAAACCAGACAGAAACCTGGACACTTCGATAACCGTAGTCTAAAGTAAAATGACCGTCATGATTTTGTCCATCAAAAAAGACTACAAAAATCCCAAGTAGCATCGCAAAGATACCTGCGATTGACAAATAACGTACAATCTTAACTACTTCTCTCCCAACCTTTAAAATAATATCTTTCATACCTCACCTTAAATTATTGTTTTACAATAATCTTCTTTTAAAAATTATTTTAAAACAATAATTACCACTTGTAAAGTTCAAAATTTTAGCAACAAAAAAACGACCTCTTTCGAAGTCGTTTTTTCTATTCATCGCAACGAATTAGTCTTCGTTTACGAATGGCATAAGAGCCATAACGCGAGCGCGTTTGATAGCTGTTGTTACTTTACGTTGGTTTTTAGCTGAAGTTCCAGTTACGCGACGTGGAAGAATTTTACCACGTTCTGAAACGAAACGGCTAAGAAGCTCAGTATCTTTGTAATCAACATATTCAATTTTGTTAGCTGCGATGTAATCAACTTTTTTACGGCGTTTGAATCCGCCACGACGTTGTTGAGCCATGTTTTATTCTCCTTTATATTATTGTTGTTTCAAGTTTTTAGACAAACCTGATGTGTCCATATCCATTAGAATGGAAGATCGTCATCTGAAATGTCCATTGGGTTAGAATTACCAAATGGGCTTTCGTCACGACCGAAGTTAGGTGTTTGTTGCTGTGAAGGTTGTGATGAGAAACCACCGTTTGAAGCTCCACCAAATGATGAATTGTTATTAAATCCACCGTTGAATGAGCCATTTGATTGACCTTCACGTGTAGCACGACTTTCCAAGATTTGGAAATTATCTGCAATCACTTCTGTTACATAAACACGTTGACCTTGTTGGTTTTCATAATTACGAGTCTGAATACGACCTGTGATACCAACCAATGTGCCTTTTTTAGCCCAGTTAGCCAAGTTTTCAGCTTGCTGACGCCAAATCACACAGTTAATGAAATCAGCTTCACGTTCACCATTTTGATTCTTGAAGTTGCGGTTTACAGCAAGTGTAAAAGTAGCAACTGCTTGATTAGATGGTGTGTAACGAAGTTCTGCATCGCGGGTCATGCGACCGACAAGTACTACATTATTAATCATAAAATACCTTCTTACGCGTCAAGTTTAACGATCATGTGACGAAGAATGTCACCGTTGATTTTTGAAAGACGGTCAAACTCGTTAAGAGCTACTGCATCTTCTGCTTCAACGTTAACAACGTGGTAAAGTCCTTCGCGGAAATCTTGGATTTCGTATGCAAGACGACGTTTTTCCCAGTCTTTTGATTCAACAACAGTTGCACCGTTGTCAGTCAAGATAGAGTCAAAGCGTGCTACCAAAGCGTTTTTAGCTTCTTCTTCAATGTTTGGACGAATAATGTAAAGAATTTCGTATTTAGCCATTGATATTTTTCCTCCTTTTGGTCTAATGACCCGTGAACATTATCACGAGTAAGTGAGGCGTACTCACAATAAACTATTATACTATACCTTGTTTTAATGTGCAAGAGATTTGTGTGTTACAAAATGATGTTATTTTATTGTTCAAAAACAAAAAAGCAGTTCGTATCTGCTCCTTTGTTTAGAAATCACCTTTATTAGAAACCACTAGATTCGTTTCATAAAGTTCTGTCGCAAAATCTAATCCTTTTCTAAAGGCATTAGCTTCTTCACGACTTTCAAAAATCTTTTGTGCTTGAACATATTGTTGTCCACTGCGCCAATACATCTTTCTAACAACCCACATATCCTTTACCTCGCTTTTTTAGCTAGTATAAGGTTAATTATAGCACAAATTGTTGAACAATTCATAAAATTAAGTTTTGTCTTTAAGTTTTAATATAATATTCAAATTTACTTAACAGATTTTTTGTGAAAGCGAAACAGAAACAACAATAAAAAGGCGAGAAACTGAACTGCACCCCAAAAGTTAGGCAAAAAATCTAACGAATGGGGTGCAGTTCATTTCGCTAGTAGTTGAAAGTTCAACTTTATTTATCCATTTTCATTGATTACTTCTCCATTCATTTTCTTGACATTTTTAAGGTATAAGTCTGCTGCTTTTTGACTTTCTTCAAAGACCTTCGTCAAGCTGAGAGAAGCTTCTGCAATGGAACCGGCTTGGGTTAGTTTTATTTCTTGATCTGTTAGCTTTTCATTAGCTTTAGATAGTTCATCTCTTAGCCGATCAATCTCCTTACTCTGGGCTAACATAATTTCATATAATTCGATGCGTTTTAATTTCCGAATTTTTTTCGTTAATTTTGCGATGATGGCAATTCTATCATTTTAAAGCCATAAAAAAGAAGCTGGGTACTCTTGCCCAGCCTCTCTAAAAAATATTTTTTTCGTATGTCATCTAACATACCATTCTCATAAGGAGTTAGGCTGTTAGACTATTATCTCCGTTTTTATAGCGACTTAAATTCATTTTCAGCATTGTACAATTACCTCCATGAGTTTTTTATCAACTATTTTTTACATTGGTATCACCGTTTTTATATCTTGCTACGTTCATAAGATACCTCCATTAATTGAAAATACTCACATAACAACGATAATAATCAGTTCATTTTTTCTGTTTCTTTGATAGGGCGATTTACTCGTCGCCATATCTTTTTTGAGTCTCCATTTTTGTAACGGCCTACATTGATTGCTTTCATATCTATCACAACTTTCGTTAAAAGCATTTGAACATGGAAGCAATATGATTAGAAGCCCTTTCGATTACTACTGTTACTAGCAACAAGATCAACCGGTAATATTTCTTGCACTAGCTATTTCTAACCGTTCACTTCCAATTTAATATTTTCATATAAAATGTGACATCACTCCTTCATTGACTTTTATTCAACTAGTTGTTAGTCTCCATTTTTGTAACGACCTACATTAACTATCAACATAAGGCGTTCCTCCGATGTACTTTGTTACAAGTTTTGAAAACGAGGTAATTTTTATGGCTATCAAAGTGCCTAATCACCATTTTTATAGCGTCCTAAGTTAAATTTCAACATAAGCGCCACCTCCGTAAAGTTAACTGTGCCTACTTAACTCCGACTAGAGACTTTATCACCATTTTTATACCGGGCGACATGTGGTTTCATCATAAGAACTGTTACCTCCTTACTTCGTTTCTTTTGTCATCCTTCTTTACACTTATATTATAATGTAACCGCTTACCTTTTGTCAAGAGATATGAGTTTTTTTTAAGCATTTTTTTCAAGAAGTTTTATTACCCTAAAAAAATGATCTTTGCTACAATGGTAACATGATTAATTTAAAAGACTATGGCATTGATATGTGGGATACCGAAAAGATTGCTTCTTTTCGCCGTACCCTGCTCAATTGGTATGATAATGAAAAGCGTGATCTTCCTTGGCGAAGAACTAAAAATCCTTATCACATTTGGGTTTCTGAAATCATGCTGCAGCAGACACAGGTGGTTACAGTCATTCCTTACTATGAACGCTTTTTAGAATGGTTCCCAACAGTTGAAGACTTAGCTAATGCACCTGAAGAAAAATTGCTCAAAGCATGGGAAGGACTTGGCTATTACTCTCGCGTGCGCAATATGCAAAAAGCTGCGCAAGAAATCATGGAAAAATTTGACGGTATTTTTCCCAACAATCACAAAGATATTCTTTCTCTAAAAGGCATCGGTCCTTATACGGCTGGTGCGATTTCAAGCATTGCTTTCGGGCTTGCTGAACCTGCTGTCGATGGTAATGTTATGCGAGTCATGGCACGCCTTTTTGAAGTCAATTATGATATTGGTGACCCTAAGAATAGGAAAATTTTCCAAGCAATTATGGAAATTTTAATTGACCCTGAACGTCCTGGGGATTTCAATCAAGCTCTCATGGACTTGGGAACCGATATCGAATCCGCCAAAAATCCTCGTCCTGATGAATCTCCTATTCGCTTTTTCAGCGCAGCTTATTTACATGGCACTTATGACAAATACCCAATTAAACTGCCTAAGAAAAAGCCAAAAACGTTGCAAATTCAAGCGTTTGTCATTCGAAACAGTGATGGAGACTTCCTCTTAGAAAAGAATCTGGATGGACGTCTACTTGGTGGCTTCTGGTCATTTCCAATCATTCAAACAGACTTCATCGCACAGCAACTGGATTTGTTTGAAAAAAATGATACTAACCTTCAAACCATCTCCCAAAAAGATTTATTTGAAAAAGATTATCAGTTAACTCCTACTTGGACCAATCAACACTTTGCTCAAGTCAAGCATACCTTTAGCCACCAAAAATGGACTATCGAACTGACAGAAGGTTTGGTTAAAAATGATAAGTTCACGTCAGAAAAAGAACTCCGCTGGGTGCCAGAAAACCAACTCTCACAATACCCCATGGCAACACCTCAGAAAAAGATGCTAAAAGAGTATTTAGGAAAATAACATTAAGCTCACTTTAAGTAAAACTTCCTATAATATAATCATTCCTAATGATAATATCTCAAATTAACTCGGTAATAGGTATTAAAAAACGTTTCCTCAATGAAAGTCCTGATTTTTCAGGACTTTTTTTGCACGACTGCTATAGTTTTTAATATTACTTCCCCTCCCCTTCATTAAAAACGTTTTCAATTATTTAAAAAAAGGAGTATGATAAAGGTAATCATTTGTGTAAAAGAGGTAGACTATATGAAATTAGTTGCTATTGTTGGAACAAATTCAGATCGTTCAACCAACCGTAAATTGTTAAAATTTATGGCCAAACATTTTGCCGACTTAGCTGAGATTGAAGTTCTTGAAATCAAGGATTTACCAGCTTTTAATGAACCTGAAGATAAGGTAGCTCCTGCTCCTGTCGCTGATTTTTCTAAAAAAATCGCTAGCGCAGACGGGGTTATCATCGCTACACCTGAGTACGACCACACTATTCCTGCTCCTCTGGCTTCCGCTCTAGAATGGATTGCCTACACTAGTCGCGTGCTCATCAATAAACCAACCATGATTGTCGGGGCTTCACTTGGTGCTCTAGGAACGTCACGCGCACAAGCTCATCTCCGACAAATCTTAGATGCTCCCGAATTAAAAGCCAGAATCATACCAGGTACAGAATTCTTCCTCGGACATTCTGAACAAGTTTTAGATGACGACAACAATCTCCATAATCCTGAAAAAGTTGCTGAACTTGAAGACAATTTCAAAGAATTTCTCTCATTTGTTGAAATCACGAATCAAATTGTTAGCCAGTCAGATACTGACCGTAAAAAAGCTTTTGCTTGGGAAATGAATTAGGAGGAGACTTTTATGAAATTAGTTGCTATCGTCGGAACCAATGCTAAAAAATCATATAATCGACTTTTGCTACAATATATGGCTAAATATTTTGCCAAAGAAGCAGACATCGAAGTACTTGAAATCACTGATGTCCCAATGTTCAATGAAACTGATGACCAAACAGAGTCAGCTATCATTCAAAAATTTAATACCAAGATTACTGAAGCTGACGGTGTTATTATTGGTACACCCGAACACAACCATACTATCCCATCAAGTCTTAATAGCTTGATTGAATGGCTTTCATTTAACATTCACCCATTGACAGGTAAACCCGTTATGATTGTCGGGGCTTCTTATGACATCCAAGGTTCTTCACGTGCACAATTACACTTACGCCAAATCTTAGATGCACCTGGTGTCAATGCAACGGTTATGCCTGGTAGTGAATTTTTACTTGGTCGCGCTCAAGATGCTTTTGATGAAAATGGTGACCTTAAAGACCAAGGAACGATTGATTTCTTAGAATCATGCTTCTTCCGATTTATTCGTTTTGCTACCATTGCCAATCAACTCAATGAACCAGAAGATGTTCGTTTTGAACCAGGAACTTACAAAGTTACAACTGTCGGGCACAATGGTGACCTTCCAATGTCAGTAACATTGTCAGAAGAACGTATCGAAGCTATCGATATTGATTCATCTGGCGAAACTGGTGGCATTGCCGATGTTGTTTTCACACGAATTCCAAATGAAATCATCGAAGGACAAACCTTAAATGTCGATGCCATTTCTGGTGCCTCTGTCACTTCAAAAGGTGTTCTTAACGGTGTAGCTAAAGCTGTTCGTAAAGCCGGTGCTAATCCAGAAGCCCTTCGTTCACGTCCAAAAGCGCCTTCTGCACTTGATAAAGAAGATAAAACATACGAAACTGAACTAATTGTCGTAGGCGGTGGCGGTGCAGGACTTTCTGCTGCTGCTCGTGCCCTACAAGCTGGCAAAAAGGTTATCGTAGTTGAAAAATTCCCAGCCGTTGGAGGAAATACCGTTCGTGCAGGTGGACCAATGAATGCTCCTGACCCTGCTTGGCAAAATACTTTTGCAGCTAATCCAGGTGAAGCTAATAACCTTAAAGAATTGCATGATATTGACGAAGCAACTATCGATCCTGAATTTCTACCAGATTTCCGTGCCTTAAAGGCGGAAATTGAAGAGTACCTCAAAGATCCAACTTATCTTTTTGACTCAAAACTTCTTTATCGTATCCAAACCTATCTCGGTGGGAAACGTAAAGACCTCAAAGGTAATGAAATCCACGGTAATTACGAACTCATTCGAGTCTTGACAGAACGTGCTTTAGAGTCTGTTCGTTGGTTGGAAAATATCGGAGTTGAATTCGTCCGTGACGAGGTAACCATGCCAGTTGGTGCTCTCTGGAGACGTGGTCACAAACCTAAAATGCCAATGGGAGTTGCCTACATCGCAGTACTGAAAGATTTTATCCTAAAAAATGGTGGAACCATTTTAACAGATACTCAAGTTAAAGAGCTTATCGTAACAGATGGTGTCATTACTGGAGTCAAAGGTAGTGGACGTAACGGACAAGCCATTACTGTTAATGGTAAAGCAGTTATTTTAACCACAGGTGGTTTTGCAGCTAACACTAAAATGCTCCAAAAATACAACACTTACTGGTCAGAAATTGCTGATGATATTGCCACATCAAATACACCAGCCGCAACTGGAGATGGTATTTTACTTGGTCAATCTGTCGGTGCCGACCTTGTTGGTATGGGCTTTAGCCAAATGATGCCAGTATCTGACCCAGTTACTGGTGCACTCTTTACAGGACTTCAAGTGCCACCAGCAAACTTTATTATGGTTAACACCAAAGGTAAACGTTTCGTCGATGAATACGGTAGCCGTGACCAATTATCACAAGCTGCTATCGATAATGGTGGGCTCTTCTATTTAATCGCTGATGAAAACATCAAAGAAACAGCTTATAACACTAGCCAAGAAAAAATTGATGCCCAAGTTAAAGCTGGAACACTTTTCAGAGCTGATACTTTGGAAGAATTGGCAGAGCAAATCAACATTGATCCTGCTGTTCTAGTAGAAACAATTACCAATTACAATTCTTACGTCGATGCTGGTCATGATCCAGAATTTGATAAAGGTGCCTTTGACCTCAAGGTTGAAAAAGCACCATTTTACGCAACTCCTCGTAAACCAGCTACCCACCACACCATGGGTGGTTTGAAGATTGATACTCACGCGCATGTCATCAACGAAGACGAAAAGATTATCAAAGGACTCTTTGCTGCTGGTGAAGTTGCTGGTGGACTCCACGCTGGAAACCGTCTAGGCGGGAACTCATTGACTGATATCTTCACTTTCAGCCGTATCGCAACCGACACCGCTATCGCGGAATATCTTGACTAAAATTAAATTACCAAAAACAAGGTGAGAATTTCTCATCTTGTTTTTTTATTTTCAGATAACAAAAAGAAAACCCCAGCTACAAAAGCTGGAGTTCTCTAGGAGATTTTTGCAACAACTGAAACAATCATAAGCGCTATAAGCATGAAAAGTTTAGTAGTTATTGCTATGAAAAAGAAAGTTTATTTAGGATTGACTATAGTATAGCCAGACTAGCTTAAGTAAAGCTGAATTTTTTCTTATAGAAAGCTTAAACTTTTTTCTTTTCAATGTCCCCGCTTTTTCTGATGACGCTTTTCTTGCCTAAGCAAGTATTTTCGTTCCTTTTCTAGCTCACGTTTCACCTTTTGCTTAGACTTTTGAGCTTTCTTGACTTCCTCACGCATTTCCTGCATAGCAAGCTGAGCTTTCGTTGATACCACAGGCTTAAACTTTGCCTTATTGATATCACGTTGCACTCGTTTTGGATTTCGTTTTTTCTGTGAAATAGCTGGCGCTGAAAACTCAGAGCTTACTTCGACCTTATCATACCTGCGCAGCCATTTTCCCAAAGAAACATCAATAAAGTTTAGAATATCATCATCCTTTGGTTCTTTGCCAAACACGTAACGAAAAGCCTTGTAACATTTCTTCGAATCCGTAAATTCAATCAAAGCCGACCAAAATGCCCCATCAAAATATACTGTCATTTTCATAACAGCCCCTCCTTAAAAAAATTGACAATGGACGACCTCGGAAGGGGAAGGTTACTGATACATGTTGTACTCACAGACTACCAACTGCGATGTGTTTTTATGTCAGCTTTAGTATAACAAATTTTAAAGAAGTTAACAGATTTTAACTTAAACCGCGAAAAATCCTGCTAGGTCAGCTGTTAGGACATTAGCTACTGCAAACTGATACTTTCCACGAAAATGTCCCAAATGTGTCATGGTTCTGATATTGTATTTCTTGGCAAATTTCTTATAAGCAACATAATCAATTTCCTTAGTATCAAGAAAATAAATCGTTTGTTCCACAGCTTCAAGCCGCTCCAAACCTCTCTGCGTATCCACATTATCCAAACGACCAACAAAAAGGAAAAATTCCTCTTTAGCCGCCATTTTTTCTTTCACCGCATCAAACGTAACAAAACAAATATTATCAGCCGTTTCAGCCTTAACATCACCACAATAAAATAAAAAAGATAGGAGTAACAACCCCAACACACTCACTACTCTCATTTTTCCCTCCTACCTATTTATTCGAAAAAAGAAAGAAAAAACACCAGAATTCTCTGGTGATAAAAGATTATTTATTAGTAATGCAAACTTATCAAATACCTTGGTAAGTTTCAACAAGGCTTTGGAGAACATTTAAAACTTCTTGTTTTTTGCGCTCTCTAGCTCCGTGACGTCGTGAAGTTGGAGGTAAAATCTCATTGATTTCAGTTCCCTTGCTAAAGACATAACCATTTGAGATAGAACGTTCAATAAACTCCTGATAACCCTCCTTAAGTTTTTGAGATACACCAATTTCCTTAATAGCTTTTCCCTTTTCCTGTCTTGCATAAGCATAGAAAGCTTCCAAAATTGTCTTATCATCAGTTAACACATCTAGATTACTTTCATTAATAAAAGATAAGACTAATTTTTCCTTTGAACGCATATCAATACTTGAGCGAATAACACGTCTAATTTCTTCTTTCAATTCCTCCTTAGAAGCTGAATCTTTAGATTTTTTAGAAATTAGATTAATGATATAATCTAACGAAATTTCATCTGTCTTAAGTAATTCAATTTCAAATTCAATATCTGAAAAATCAATACCCGTTTCTGTGGTTCCAACTCTACCACCACCGTAAGCTTCTTCCCTAATATCAACATAGATACTGCGCATATCTTGCATTAAGCCAGGAGAGAAAAAACTTCCATCTTCAATAAATTCGTCATAATTTCGAAGAATATTTTCCATCTTCAAGACTTCACTAAATAACTGAACAAACTCTTTTTTGTCAGCTTCCAAAGTAATTTCTGTAGGGTCGGAATATTTATCTAAAAGTTCTTGGCATATCTCAGAATAACCTCTAACTTTTTTGCCAGTTTCCTCATCAACAAAGCCATTCATATAGTCTTGATAACTTTTTTCTAAAATAATCTGGATACTATTACTGTTTCCAGTACCATCGGGATCCCCA
This sequence comes from Streptococcus vicugnae, assembly GCF_016461705.1. Lineage (GTDB taxonomy): Bacteria > Bacillota > Bacilli > Lactobacillales > Streptococcaceae > Streptococcus > Streptococcus vicugnae. The sequence continues at coordinate 516,842 of NZ_JAEMHW010000001.1, forward strand.
AAACGCTTAATAGCATCAACAGTGGCTTTTTCTAAATCACGAAAACAAACAATGTTTCCAAATGGCTTTTCTTTACTCAAAATTCTGTTTGTTCTAGAAAAAGCTTGAATTAATCCATGATAACGTAAGTTTTTATCTACAAATAAAGTATTCATGGCTGGCGCATCGAATCCTGTTAAAAACATTCCCACAACAATTAACAGATCAATTTCCTTATTCTTCATTCGTTGTGATAAATCTTTATAATAGTTTTGAAAAAGCTTAGACTCCGTTGAAAAACTTGTTTGGAACATGTGGTTATAGTCTGAGATAGCCTTATCTAAAAATTCTTTTGAAGACAATTCCATTGCTGAAGGTTCGAAATCTTCCTCTATAATACTACCGTAGGCTAGCTGCTCTTCATTTGGCGTATAGCTAAAAATTGTTGCTATTTTTAATTTTTTATCATCAGGAAGTTTGGCTTGTTGTGAATTTAATTCCTCATAATAGGCTTTTGCTGCCTTTACACTCTGTACTGCAAACATAGCATTGAATCCATTAAGCCTTTTCTTTTTGTATGAATATTGAGTTCTACGATGTGTTTTATCATCAAAAACTCGTAAAAGATATTCCGAAACCCTTGAAATTCTCTCTGGATGTAAAAGTAAATTGTTTTCAATCTTTTTAAGGCGTGATTCATCTAATTTCTCTTCGCCAACTTCTCTTTCAGCTGTACTAAATTTATTTAGTTCTGGTTTTACATAGTTATAATCTACCTTAAATTTCAATACTTTTTGATCTCGAATAGCATCCGTTATAATGTAGGAATGAAGTTGACGCCCAAAAATATCAGCTGTAGTCTGACCAGTCAAAGTATTCTCATCAAAAATTGGAGTCCCGGTAAACCCAAACTGATAGTAGTTTTTAAAACCAGTCCTTATTTTCTTTTGGCTACCACCAAATTGTGAACGGTGACATTCATCGTAAATAAGAACGCATTGTTGTTCTAAAACAGGATGGGTAGGGTTATTCTTTACAAATTCATTTAACTTTTGTATAGTTGTCACAATAATCTTATTATCATCTTTTTCAACGGAACGTTTAAGTTCTTTAGTATCTTTACTACCATTGACAGACTCTCTTTGAAATTTCTGATACTCTTTCATTGTCTGATAATCTAAATCTTTGCGGTCAACTACAAAAAAGACTTTATCGATATAATCTAATTCTGTTGCTAAGCGTGCAGCCTTAAAACTTGTTAATGTTTTACCAGAACCAGTTGTATGCCAAATATAACCACCACTATCGATTGTTCCATATAACTTATTCTCGTGTGCAACATGAATTTGTCGCATAATGCTCTCTACCGCAGCAATTTGATAAGGACGCATGACTAATAAGGTATCACTAGTATCAAAAATACAGTATTTAGTTAGAATTGGTAAAAGAACAGACTTGTTAAGAAAGGTTTGACTAAAATCTTCTAAATCATGTATCGCATGATTTTTTCTATCTGCCCATTCACAGGTAAACTCAAAATGATTTTTATTTTTTGCTGTTGTATTAGCAAAATATCGTGTATTAGTACCGTTTGAAATAACAAATATTTGAACGTATTGAAAAAGAGAATGCTGACTATTAAAAGACTCTTTACTATAGCGATGTATCTGCTCAAAAGCTTCCTTCATTGACACACCACGTTTTTTTAGTTCAATCTGTACTAGTGGCAAACCATTAACTAAAATAGTTACATCATAACGATTTTTGTGTTTTCCTATTTGTGTAATTTGATTAGCAACTTGAAGTTGATTACGATGGATATTCTTTTTATCAATAATCATAATATTCTTAATACGTCCATTATCAAAAATAAAATCATATACATGGTCTTCTTGAAATTTTCGTGTCTTTTCAATCATACCATCACTTGCCTTATCAAGATATTCATCTAAAAAGCGTTGCCACTCGCTGTCTGAAAATAACACATTATTTAATTCTTGAATTTTCTGACGTAGATTTAATAGTAGTGATTCTGTCGTCTTACCATCGAAGAAAGTATATTGTTGAGCAGATACTAAATCTGAAATTAATTTTTCTTCCATCTCTGACTCAGTCTGATAAACGTCACAATTGTAACGATCCGTTTTAATATATTCTTCAATGATAATACCATTATTCAACTCCGCAATGGGTTGTGTTATATTGTAATCCATCATTTTTCCTCTCATTTTTATTCTTTAAAAAAGCGAAAATTCTCCAAAAATTGATTGAACACACGCTCCAAAACTTTCTTCTCTTGTTCTGTTAACGGAATAGGCTCATACTCAGAGAAAGCACTGTGACTATGTAAATTAATTCTTCTCACATATGGTGCTGGTGATTCTACATTACCATCTTCATCATATAAAACAACACACTTAGACCAATTCTCATATCCCAAAAACGTTGCTGTTTTTTCCAAAAGATTTCGCAAAAAATTAAAATGATATTTTTCAACCCTATCCTCATTAATTGCATTTTTTAATTCTTTTACTAACATCAAATGATAACCAAATGGTGAATCGTTTTTCTGTTTCTCTAAAAAATACTTATCATCAGTTTTCGAAAATAAAAAATTAGAACTTTTACTTTTTAATTCATTGAACAAAACATTAAAAAATAAGGAATGATGAGTCGTAATAACAAACTTTAATCCTGTTCCATTTTTATTACTTTCCTTTACCAAATGCGATATGTCTAGAGCTATATCAATAATTCGACGATCATCCAAAGATGATATAGGATCATCTATAAAAATATACTCTAAATCACGATATTCAGAATCTTCATAATCAACATCACTTCTTTGCTCAATGATAGTTTCTAGTAATGTATAAAAAACAGACCAAATAAAATTACTCTCTTCACCTCTAGAAATTTTAATCCCCTCAGCTGTATTCCCTCGATATGTTCTTGAAAAAGATATTTCACTCATATCACTATTAAAATGAGGCTCTATCTTTTCAACAATACTATCTTTATCATTTAATACATACCCCTGAAATCTATCTACGATAGTACCAATAGCACCTTCTTCAGTTACTACTTTTCTTATCCAATGAGAGTTAGCATTTATAAGTAATTTTCTGTCATTGCCATTTTCTAAATCATTATCCCAAGTAAACAAGTCTTCTGTGAAAGCATTATAGTAAATAATTTTTTTCAAGTCTTGCTCTGAATTATTACTCGGCTGAATTAATTCTTTAAATTCCATAGAAAGTCTTGTTTTACCTGTACCATTGAAAGCATAAATTAATTTAATATTTTTATCAGAGCTTTTAATTTCTTCAGCTACCGTTTTTAAATCTGAAAATTCCACTTTCCTTATCTCCTTGCCCGGCTCTTATTAAAACTAACTTTATTATATCAAAAACCAGTCTCTTTGAGACTGGTAAAGGCAATTAATTAAATTTTAATAGTTTATCTCTAAAATATTCATATTGTTTCTGCCTAAGTTCAATTTCTTTTGGAAGACCTTGTGATAAATCATTAATCAATATATCAAATTTATCAAGAATAGAAACAATGGACTTTTGTTTAGTAACAGGTGGTAGAATAAAAATAATGTTTTCCAAGACACCTTTAGAAAGTCTTGGTATACTAGCTTTTCTGACTTTACCCTTTATACTTTCTTGAATATTCAGAAGCGTATAATACATAAATTTACTTGAAATAAATTTCGTTACATCCAAGGTGAATACATCATCTGCCGCCCAGAAGTCCAAGTTGCTATAAGCTATCTCTCCAGCCGCACCTGCACAAATCACAAAGGTTGTATCCGCACTTCGATTAAATTCTTGATAATAGCCTAATGGTTTTAAACTATTTTGATAAACTGGATAACCATCATTTTCACTTAATTGACTACGAGTCAACCGTTTACCACGAGATAAATTGATAACAGCATTTAACTTAACTCGTATAGGTCCAAATACCCATTGTAAAAGCCTAATTATGTCTTGTCTGTACTGTACTGTCAGTATACACGCCTTCGGCGGTAAAGGTCAATAGCTTATCCCTAAAATATTCGTACTGTTTTTGACGTAATTCAATCTCTTTAGGAAGTCCAATGTTAAGGTCGTTGCAAACCGTGTCAAAATTGTCTAGAACTTGGACAATGCGGGATTGGATGTCGAGGGAGGGGATGGGGATTTTTAAATTTGAAAAAGAAGATAAATTTAAATTTTCTTGTGCACTCCCCGTACTTTTTGAAGCAAGAACGTCTTTAATGGAAGCCAAATAATATGCAACATACTTAGTAATTGCTAGGTTTTCGTTGGCTACAAAACCAACGACACTGTCTGGAAAACAGGCATCAAAATCTAATATTCCCATCTCAGCTATATTAGCAGCTATTGTTATACATAGTGTACCTTTTAGCCACAATTTACTTTGCTTTAAACCAAAATCACTATACGTTTGTGAATAGCTTGTGATATGCCCTCTGGAATTTCTAACATCTCCAGTTTGTACAAATGGAATATCACCACCATAAAGTCTATTATCATTGCGAGGCCGATGTTTTGACTTTCCTCTTCCAAAATCTTTCGCCACCTCCCCCAACGTCTTCCACTCCACCTGATAAACCTCATCCTCAAACGAAAGTAACTTATCTCGATAAAATGAGTATTGCTTTTGACGTAAGGTCAATTCTGAGGTCAATTCTGAGGTCAATTCTGTTACATAATTTGTGAATTTGTCAAGTATTTGCACGATTTTTTTTTGAATTTTTAGAGGAGGGATGGGTAGTAACATTTTCGTTAACTTGTCAGATTTTAATGCTGGAATCCCTGCACCATATTGAAAATCCATAAGATAACTTTGATTCATTTTTACAAAATGATAAAGGAATCTATTAGTTATTTGAGTTTCATCAGGAATCAGGTAATAACAATGTGCATTAGCCCAAAATTTAGTCTCTACAAAATTAACAAAACCCGCCGAAGCTCCTCCCTGACTTACAATAATTGTATTAGCTTCCACGTTATAATTATTTGTTCTTCCTGAATAGTTTTTTCCTCCATTGTATGCAGGATAAAAACCATCTTCTGTCAGTAATTTTTTATTAAGTTGCTTACCTTTATTTACAGAACACACCTCACCCAGCTCTCTCCATTCCACACCATTTGGGCAAAGCTCTGCTATTAATCTCTCTATCTCATTCATGTGCTTTCCCTTCCTTGGCTAGATTTTCAATACTTTTAATTTCCTTTAAATAATCTTTTTCGACTTGAGTTAATGTTTGCGATTGATACTTTTGATATTCTAAAGCAACTTTTTCTGTCATTTTTTCACGTGAAATTTTTCCGTTATCTTTTAGAACATCTTCACCAGTTGCTGCCAAAATATTATCAACATGCGTTACCCAATCTTTCATGGTCATAACCACTTCTCGCTCTGCTTGCCTTTCAGCAAAGTCTAAATATCCTGATACTAACTGATTTAGTCCTCTTAGTTCTTTTTCTGTTAAATAGTTCTTTGCCACTTTAGCTTCATTAAGAGTAGGTAAATCCCCCTTAAATGTAGTTAAGCCCATAAATTCTTTATCACTATCTACACGATTATAAATTAATTCACTAGCTGTACTGTGATGAACAGCATAGTGTATCTTATTCTGCACCGTTGCAAAAAAATGCTTTGCTTCAAGACTATTTGGATTGTAATCACTTGAAGTTGCAAATAAATCTAAAACTTGACGATAAAAGACTTTTTCACTTGAACGAATGTCACGAATACGTTCAAGAAGCTCTTTAAAGTAAGACCCTCCACCTAGATTTTTCAATCGTTCATCATCCATAGCAAATCCCTTGATGAGATACTCTTTAAGGACTGTTGAAGCATATTGACGGAACTGAACACCACGAGGAGATCGTACACGATAGCCAATAGCTAAAATCATGTCAAGATTGTAATATGCCACCTTACGAGATTGTGTTTTTCCAACTATCGCCCCGTGTTGAGTGGTTGTCAACTGATAGTTGACAACCACTTGCTCATCAAGCTCACCGTCTTCAAAAATTGCCTTAATATGCTTACTAATATTCTGTTTAGAGGTCTGAAACAACTCCGCAAGTTCCTGTTGATTTAGCCAAACCGTTCCATTATTTAAGTGAAGTTCTATAGATGCTTTACCATCATCCGTATTGTAAATAATTACATCATTAGTCATTTACTTAGCTCCTCAACGATTTTATCAATTTCAGATCGTAAGATATCAATTTTTTTAACCGTTACGTTAATTTCTTTATTTAATTTATCAATATCAATTTTTTCTCGTGTATCTTCTTTTTCAACGTAAACTGAAACAGAAAGATTATAATCATTATCAGCTATCTTTGAATTATCAATTAGAGCTGCCTGGTAGGTTACATCTTCTACCTTAGTAAATAAATCAATGATAGTCGATATGTTGTCTTCTGAAAGAATATTATTGTTTGTTTCTTTCTTATAAAATTGGCTAGCATCAATAAAAAGTGTTTTATCTTGAAACTTATTTTTAGCTAGAACTAAAATATATGTTGCAATACTGGTTCCAAAGAAAAGATTATCTGGTAAAGCAATCACCGCCTCAACAAAGTTGTTATCTACTAAATATTGACGAATAGTTTTCTCAGCACCACCTCGATAAAAAATCCCTGGGAAACAAACAATAGCAGCTCGACCTTTATTAGATAAGTGATTAAGACTATGCATGATAAAGGCAAAATCGGCTTTAGATTTAGGAGCTAATTTCCCAGCGGGAGCAAAACGTTCATCATTAATTAAAGTAGGATCTGTGTCGCCTACCCATTTGATAGAATATGGTGGGTTAGACACAATAGCATCAAAAGGACGCTCATCCATATGCTTAGGTTCTAATAAAGTATCACCTCTTCGAATATCAAAATGATTATAATTAATATTATGAAGAAACATATTCATACGAGCCAGATTATAATTGGTCATGTTAATTTCTTGTCCAAAAAAGCCTTCTTCAAGGATGTGATCCTCAAACTGTTTTTTCATTTGAAGTAAAAGTGAACCTGAACCACATGTAGGATCATAGACTTTATTAATTTTTTCTTTTCCAACCATAACTAACCTAGCTAAAAGTTTTGATACCGTTTGAGGGGTGAAGAATTCCCCTCCACTTTTTCCAGCATTAGAAGCGTAGTTTGAAATAAGAAATTCATAAGCATCACCAAAAGCATCAATATCATTTTCCTCAAAATTACCAAAATTAATTTCAGCAATTCCTTTTAAAATAGATGCTAATCGTCTATTCTTTTCAGTTACAGTACCTCCAAGACGATTTGATGTTGTGTCTAAATCATCAAAAAGTCCTTTTATATCATTTTCTGATGGATGCCCAATAGATGAAGATTCTATTTCCTTAAAAATATCTGCTAAATCAGTATTCAAATTTTCATTTGATTCAGCTGTTTTTATAACATTTTCAAATAACTGTGATGGTAATATAAAAAATCCTTTTTCATCAACAGTTCCAGGTTTAAAATCTTCTAATGCTTCATCATCACTTAAATCGGCATATCTAAATTCCTCGTCACCAGCTTCATGCTCAGCCCTATCAAAATAGTCTGAAATATTTTCTGAGATAAATCGGTAAAATAAAATACCTAATATATATTGTTTAAAATCCCAGCCATCAACTGCACCTCGAACTTCGTCAGCTATCGCCCAAATACGACGATGTAACTCTGCTCTTTGTTGTTGTTCTTTAGCCATACTATTCCTCTTCTATGCATACTTTATCCTATTATTTTACCATAAATCAATAACAGATAACATAAAATAACATTCATAATATTGAGCTAATAAAGACTTTAATAGCTTACTTTATCATTATTAAAATCAAATTCTTAGTTTATTTATTCAAAAAACCTCCCGAAAAATTTCGGGAGGTTATGTTAACAGCTTAAACGTTAGGTTAGTCCATGACAATCATTGATTTGATTGCTTTGCGGTCTTGCATGTCTTTGTAGGCTTGGTTGATGTCGTCCAAGCGATAAGTGTTTGTAAAGACGCGACCTGGGTTGATGTCACCGTCAAGAACTGCTTTGAGAAGGAGTTGTTTGTCGTAGGTAGTGACAGAAGCTGAACCGCCTCCGACAGTAATGTTTTGTGCAAATGTTGAACCTAGCGGACGATTATTGTAATGAGGGACACCAACAAATCCAACACGTCCGCCATTGTGGATAACACCGAGAGCTTGCTCGATAGCGGCTTCTGTACCGACACATTCAAGAGCAGCGTCAGCTCCTCCGCCGAGAATTTGACGAACCTTAGCAATGCCTTCTTCACCGCGTTCAGCAACGACAGCGGTAGCTCCTGAAGCAAGCGCCATTTGTTGACGGTCTTCGTGTCGGCTCATCAAGACAATCTGAGAAGCTCCGCGCATTTTCGCCGCAATAACGGCACATTGTCCAACCGCTCCATCACCAATAATAACGACTTTGTCGCCACGTTTTACGTCGGCAACACGCGCAGCATGATAACCTGTTGGCATAACATCAGCCAAAGTAAGGAGTGATTTCATCATACCTTCTGAATAATCAGACGGTTGCCCAGGGATTTTAATCAAAGCCCAGTTAGCATAGTGGAAACGGACATATTCTGATTGGAAACCAGAAGACCAGTTTGTGTAGCCAGGGTGGTTATCACACGTTCCGTCAAAACCAGCACGGCAAGCATCACATTCCCCACAACCGTGAGTAAATGGCACGATGACAAAATCACCAGGTTGTACGGTTGTAATGGCAGAACCAACTTCTTCAACAATACCGAGAGCTTCGTGACCTGAGTTTTCAGAATGTGCAGCTTTTTCATCACCATTAGCATAAGACCAAAGGTCAGAACCGCAGACACAAGCACGAACAACCTTGATAATAACATCATCATCAGCTTGCAAAGTTGGCTTCGCCACTTCTTCGACCGTCATCAGACCAGCCTTTTCAAAAATAGCAGATTTCATAATAAGATACAGAGTCCGCCCGTAATCGGACAGAAAATTAGAAGGCTGACGATGGATGCTCGCATCCAAGGAAGACTATCTATTTTCCGATGATTACAGGACGAGTTCAATTCAAAGTACGATTTATGAACTCTCGAACCTCTCCTTTCTAAAATTTTTGAGTTTACAACTCTTACTTACAAGTATGAATAACTTTAAAGTGAATTTGTTAGAGTTCCATCTCTCAACAAAGCCATTATATTCCTTTGAGCTAACTCCAAGTCAAGCCTAAATATCAAAAAAAGTCAGAGTTTCCCCTGACCTTTATCATTAGCTCAATTCAGCAACGATTGCTTTGATTTGGTCTTTAGTATGAACACCAGCGACTTGTTTCACAACTTCGCCATCTTTTTTGAAAAGCAATGTTGGGATTGACATGATACCGAATTTTTGAGCTGTTTCTGGATTTTCATCAACGTCGATTTTAACGATTTTAAGTTCGTCTTCATCCATTTCTTCTGACAATTGTTCCAAGATTGGAGCTTGCATCAAACATGGACCACACCAAGTTGCCCAAAAGTCAACAAGGACAAGACCTTCATTTGTTTCTGCTTCAAATGTAGCATCAGTAATATTGTGTGCCATAATGTAATTACCTTGAACTTCCAAATGGACTGACTTGTTTTTTCATTAAAAAACGGATACGAATCAGCCTAGCATCCAAAAGTTCTTTTTCCTTTTCTATTAGTTTATGAGCCTATTTTACGGGAAAATTGTCGTTTTGACAACTAATTGCTACGCAAAATAATATTTTTGAAAATCTTCTCATTTTCCTTATTCTACTTAGCTATATGCTATAATAAAACTACTATCACACAAAGGATTCTTATGAAAAATTACGCTGAATTTTATAATAAGCTAACAAAAGCTTTTCAAGATAAACCAGCAGCTATCCGCAGCTTACAAGTTATCAACAGTTTATCAACTAAAGTCATGTATCTGGTTTATCCGCTACTTTTGATTTATCTTTTCTTTAAACAGCCAAGTCGACTCATCTCATTTATTCTTATCCCAGGGCTATCATTTGTCTTGGTTTCACTTGGTCGTCACCTACTTAATGCCCCACGCCCTTATGAGACTTGGCATATCACCCCACTAATCCCTAAAAATACCAAAGGGCACTCTTTTCCTAGCCGTCACGTCTTTTCAGCAACCATTATCAGTATGGCTGCTCTGCATTTAAATCTAGCATTGGGCATTTTTTTCTTGATATTATCTCTTTTAATTGCTTTTTGCCGCATTCTAGGTGGGGTTCACTACCCGCGTGATGTAATAGCAGGCTACCTAATCGGTATCATCTGTGGATTATTCCTTTTTCTTTTCTAGTTATCAGCATCAAAATCCCCAACTCTTATAGAGCTGGGGATTTTTCGAACAATAATTTTACCTTAAAAAGGGTTATCCACTTATTTATCAACAGGATGGAGATTTTTAAGGGACAAATCCAAGATTTTAGCAGAATGGGTAATAGCTCCGCTTGAGACGTATTGAACAGCTAGGTCAGTATAAGAAGCGAGATTTTCTCGAGTGACATTTCCTGAAATTTCAATTTCAGCTCTGCCATCAATCAAAGCGACTGCTTCTTTCATGACATCGTGTCCCATATTATCAAGCATGATGATATCTGCACCTGCTTCAACTGCTTCTTTAACCATATCAAGTGTTTCCACTTCGATTTCAATTTTACGAACAGAAGGAGCATAAGCCTTAGCAGCAAGAACTGCCTCTTTAACACCACCAGCTGCACCAATGTGATTATCTTTCAAAAGCACACCATCTGATAAATTATAACGGTGATTTTTACCACCACCAACTTTAACAGCATATTTTTCAAAAATGCGATTATTTGGTGTTGTCTTACGAGAATCAAGAAGCGTAATTGGGCTATCATTTAACAGCTCAGCCATTTCATGTGTATAAGTCGCAATCCCACTCATACGTTGTAAATAATTAAGAGCTGTACGTTCTCCTGATAGAAGCACACGAATATCTCCACGAACTGTTCCTAATTTCTGACCAGCTTTAACCACGTCTCCATCTTTTACAAAAACATCAAATTGAGTACTCGGATCAAGCAGATAGAAAACACGTTCAAAAACAGGCAAACCACAAATAATGCCGTCTTCTTTACAAATTAAGTCAACTTGACCAGCTACATTTTCAGGCATGACACTATTCGTTGAAACATCTTCATTATTGATGTCTTCTGCAAGTGCACTTAGAATCAGCGGATCAACATTTAATTTTAGGGTAATTGGATCTAACATCATTATCCTTTCTTATCTCACGATTGATTAAACAATATAGCTAGCTAATTGGTTTTGTTCGGTTAATTTTTCAAGAACAATTTTCTTGTAATCATCTTCAAGACTTTCTTGGTCGTCATAATCAACCAAATCAAGTGCTGATAGACTTTCTGGTAACTCTGCTACTATTTCATAATGAGCCACCAAATCTTTAGCTGCACGTTTAGCAAAAACCAAGCTTTCAAGAAGTGAATTACTTGCTAGGCGATTTTGACCGTGGACACCGTTACAAGCTGTTTCACCAACTGCATAAAGAGCATCCATAGTTGTTTTACTGTGATGGTTAACTTTGATACCACCCATGAAATAATGCTGTGCTGGCACAACAGGAATACATTCCGTGAATGGGTCATAACCTGCTTCACGACAGTGTGCCAAGATATTTGGAAAATGTTCTTCCAATTCTTTTTTTGGAATGGTACGCAAATCTTCCCAAACGTGGTCAGTACCATCTTTTTCCATTTGTTGTAGAATTGCTTGTGCCACAACATCACGTGGTTGCAATTCATCCACAAAACGGTTCATGTTTTTATCATAAAGAAGTGCCCCTTCACCACGAACTGACTCAGAAATCAAGAATGAGCGTTCTTTTGGATTTTCTTGGTAAAGAGTTGTTGGGTGAATTTGCACATAAGACATATCCTTAAGTTCGATGTCGTGTTTAAGAGAAATAGCTAGCGCATCTCCAGTCAAATGTTTAAAGTTAGTACTGTTTTTGTACAAACCACCTACACCACCGCTGGCAAGAACAGTGACATCAGCTATGATTTTTTCCAAGTCACCATTTTCAAGACGCACTACACCACCATAACAACGATTATCTTCTTCCAAGATGTCAAGCAGGCATGTGTGTTCCATCAAAGTGATATTAGAACGTTTTTTAACAGCTGCCAAAAGTCTACTTGTGATTTCTTTCCCAGTTGTATCTTGGTAGAAAAGAATACGTTTATCAGAATGGGCACCTTCTCGTGTGAAGGCTAAATTACCATTTTCGTCACGTTGAAAATCAACACCAAAGCCAATCAAGTCCTTGATAACATCTGGAGATGATTTAATCATTAGCTCAACAGACACTTTATCATTTTTATAATGACCTGCGCGCAAAGTATCTTCAAAAAATGATTCGTAATCTGAATCATCTTTTAACATACAGATACCACCTTGAGCTAAAAATGAATCACTGTGTTCTAATGTATCTTTAGAGATAATAGTAATTTGAAGTTCTTGTGGTAAATTAAGAGCTGTGTAAAGCCCTGAACAGCCACTACCGACAATAAGTACATTTGTTTTCATACAAACCTTCTTTTTTAACGATTGTTGATGAACAATCCATTTGGCGAGTCAGATAAAAAAAGAATTCCTAGAATACCATCATCAACTGACCTAAGCATAAACTTCTCATTTTCTGTATGATATCAATGCGAGGCTTACTTAAATCAGTTTTTAGGAACTTTTCCACTAACTCTTATCAATTAAAATCATACGACTTAGAACATATTTTACCACCAATCAAGACACCTGACAAGACACCCAGCTAAATTTTATTTACAGGTGTCTTGACACCTTTTAAAACCAGTACTATAATATATAACTAAGACAATTCATGGAGGATTTCATAGATATAATGAATACACGAGAGATGCAAGATGAGATTTTACGTCTCAAAAAAGAGAAGGGGGTCTGCATTTTAGCACACGCTTATCAGAGTCATGATATCTGGGAAGTAGCCGATTTTGTTGGGGATTCATTTGCTTTAAGTAAATACGCTGCTAAAGCACCACAAGATACTATTATGATGTGTGGGGTGCGTTTCATGGCAGAAACAGTTAAAGTTCTATCACCTGAAAAAACAGCACTTCTAGCCAATCCAATGGCTGGTTGTCCAATGGCTGCCCAAATTGATAAAAAACTCGTTAGCTGGTTAAAAGAAGCTCACCCAGACTATACTACCGTTGCTTATATCAACACCACATCAGAAGTCAAAACAATGGTTGATGTTTGCGTGACATCTTCTTCAGCTGTTAAGATTATCAACAACATTGACAATGATAAGATTCTCTTTGTCCCAGACCGCAACCTCGGTCAATGGGTTGCTGAACAATGTCCGGATAAACAATTTGAATTCTTCAAAGGCGGATGTCCAACTCACATGCGTATGCGTAAACGTGACGTTCTTCGTGCTCGCGAAGAACATCCAAATGCTAAGGTTTTGGTTCACCCAGAATGTCTGGCAGAAGTTACTAACCTAGCAGATTTTGCTGGTAGTACGACTGAAATCATGGCTTACGCTAAAAACAGTACAGACGAAGAATTTATCATCGGTACTGAAAGCAGCATTGTTGAACACTTACAATTTGAATGTCCTGATAAACGTTTCTATCTACTTTCAACTGAATGTGTTTGTCACAACATGAAGATGACAACATTAGCTGATATTTATAATTGTTTACTTGGACGAGCAGGTGAAGAGATTGAGCTTGACGAAGACACTATCAAAGGTGCCCGCCATGCCATTGATCAAATGATTTTGCTCGGTCAAAAATAAATTATTTGCATTTTCTACATACAAAAACTCTTCCCAATATGGGAAGAGTTTTTTATTTTCAGTTTCATTACCCTAAATTTGCAATGGTACATCCGCTGCCACCTGCGTTTTGTGGAGCGTAGCCAAATGATTTGACGTGTTTGTTGCGGCGAAGGTATTTTGTGACACCTTCACGGATAACACCTGTTCCGATACCGTGAATGATATCAACTTGTGCCATGTTATTAAGCAAGGCTTGATCGATAAATTCATCCAATTCTTGCATGGCTTCTTCATAGCGTTTACCACGAAGATCAAGTCGAGCACGTGGTCCAGCAGATTTCTTGCTTTTCTTAACCACATGAACTTGTTTTTTCTTCGGTTTTTGGGCTTCTTCTTGAACTTTGACAAGGCTAAATTCGTCTTCTTTAAGCGTCATCTTAATGAGACCAACTTGCGCTTCCCATTTACCGTTTTTAGTTTGGTTAATCAAGGTTCCACGTTGACCATAGGCTGTGACGATAATATCATCACCCACGCGCGGTGCACGTAGTTTCTTGGCTTTTTTGAGAACTTTATTTTTCGACAAATCAACCTCAGGTGCCAATTTTTTCAACTGGCTCTTAGCTTCAATGACTTCGTGTGGTTTAAGACTCGCTTTGTGATGAAGATTTTTAAGAATTTCTTCACTTTCAGCCATGGCTTTATCCACAATTTCTTGTGCCTTAGCGGAAGCTTTTTCAAGTTCTTTGTCTTTAGCGTGTGAGAATTCGTTGTAAAGTTTCTTGACTGCACGGTTGAATTTGAGGTTATCTTGCTCAACTTCCTTGATATGGTCAAGACGTTTGCGACTTTCGTGTGTTTGTTCTTCCAAACGTTCGATGATGCGGTTAACATCTGTATCAGAATCTGTCAATCGCTCTGCTTCATTAACAATGATTTCTGCCAAACCTAATCGACGAGCGATTTCAAAAGCATTTGAACGACCTGGCACTCCTTGCATGAAATGATAAGTTGGGCTCAATGTCTCTGTATCAAATTCCATGCTGGCATTTTCCACAAACTCTGTCTCAATACCGTAAGCTTTCAACTCTGGATAGTGTGTAGTCGCCATAGTTTTAACTTGTGTCAAACGCAAATGCTCTAGGATAGAAATGGCAAGACTCGCCCCTTCTTGTGGGTCAGTACCTGCCCCCAACTCATCCACAAGTACCAAGCTATCTTTATCAGCTGCTGCCAAGATATCCACAATATTTGTCATGTGACTTGAGAAAGTTGACAAGCTTTGCTCGATAGATTGTTCATCACCAATATCTGCAAAGATTTCATTAAAGACAGCCACTTTACTACCTTTATCGGCTAGGATTGGTAGACCAGACTGCGCCATAAGCTGCGCTAACCCTAATGTTTTCAACATGACAGTCTTACCACCAGTATTGGGACCAGTGATAACAATAATGTTCAATTCATCAAGAAAATGTAAATCATTAGCAACTGGATTTGTCAAAAGTGGATGACGTGCTTGTAAGAGCTGCACAGTCTTATCTGTGGATAACTGTGGAACAACTGCTTTGTTTTCTTGCATGAAGAGAAACTTGGCACGCACAAAATCCAAATGCCCTAAAACCCAAGCATTGTTACGAATAATATTAGTATGTGGGCGAAGCATATTCGACAATTCACGCAAAATACGCGCCATTTCATGGCGTTCGTCTGCACGTAACTGAGTGATTTCTTCATTAAGTTGCACTACTGCGCGTGGCTCAATGTAAACTGTGCTTCCTGATGCAGAAATATCATGCACAACCCCTGAAATGCGATTGCGGTAGCTATTTTTCACAGGCAAAACCGCACGACCATTACGACTAGCAATCAAAGTCTCTGTCAAATGGTCAGCTTGTTTTTTCAAAATATCCTGTAAAATTTGACGAACTCTGCCTTCATCGTGATTGATTTGACGACGAATACGGTCTAATTCTGTGCTAGCGAAGTTTTCAATAAACCCACCATCATTGATGGCTTGCAAACTTCCCTGCAAACTTGGCAAAAGTTCAATTTTATCAAAAAGGCTATTCAAAGCCGTTAATTCAACATTCTCCAAATCATGGTAAAAATGTTTTACCTCTGCTGAGACCTGCAAGATTTTCTTAATATCAATAATCTCTGAAACATTGACGTCTGCATCCAATTCCAAACGACGCATACTTTCAGAAATATCACGTAAACTACCTAGACCAAAACCATGTTGCTCAATAAAAATCTGCTCCATGTCTAACATTTCAGCAAAAGAACGTGAAATACGGTCAGATTCAGCCATTGGTGCAAGTTTACGCAATTCATCTTGCCCTTGCTCAGTTTGTAAATAGCCAGCAAAAAGTTGCTTGACCTTATCAAATTCTAACTGTTCTAAAATTCTGTTATTCATATCTCTATTATACCAAAACTTCACTAATATCGTGCTTTAAGCACACTGTGATATCTTCATAAAATACGGAATAAGTCTGAGATAATTCATCCCAGACTCTCTTACTCTATCCTAAAATTGCTGTTACCCAAAGTGCTCTTAGAACACTCGCCAGTGGTTGGAAATAATTAATAATCAAACGCGCTAACCAGCTACTTGATAATAGATTCTGAACCATTGACATCGGTACAGTAGCAAGTAATGTCAAGACTAACCCAAAGAATATTAGCGCTACTAAAACCGCTAAAACGCCGCTAATACTGTTAAGCTTAACATTATCGAATCGATGGATTGGTAGTAAATGTACCAAAATCCCTATAAAACGAAAGATGGCATAAACCAACATGTAAATAGCTGTGAAAGCCACCCCAGCATAATAAACTCTATCTAAATCAAAAATATTAACGTCCGTGAAGAAATTCATGCTGGCACCTTGCCCTGCATTTGAGTAAGGAATCCATAAAGTAATCTCTTCAGACAATGCTTGATAAAAGCGACTAGCTACCACTAGCGAAACCAGACTGGCTACAAAATAGTAAGCCTGTAAAATAATCCCACGAGAATAGCCAATATAAAAATGCCAAGCTAAAATCAGCATAATAAGAACTGATAACATATATTATTCCTCATCAGAATCAGACTTGCTGGCTTTCTCCTTAATATCGTCAATCGCCTCAGAGCGGAGAACCGTCAATTCCTTTTCCATTTTTTCAACTTCAATCTCACGACTAAGCTGAGTTGAAAGCGAATTGAGTGCCATCAAAATAGCAATCGTTTCATTATCAGCTTGTGGTAATTTTTCCTTGATTGTATTATATTTTTCTTTGGCTACACGCTCAACTTCCTCCATAAAGAGGTTATCCTTATCCGTTGTCAATGTGAGCGACTTTTCTCCAAAGACGAATTTATAACGATTTTTGCTTTCCATATAGTCACCTCTTTGACATTATACCTTAAAATAAACATTTCGTAAAATTTAAGCGTGAAAATACTAGTTTCAACAGGCTATTTTGCCCTCTTGTCATCTTTTTATGTTACAATTAAATCATGAATACAATTGTTATGAAACTAGGGAAAAATGACTTGCAAAACCTCATTAAAGCACTAGCAAGTAAACAAGTCACAAATAACAATCCCTACGTCACTTTTGCCGCAAAAGAAAAAGGTGTCACAATCCTTGTGTACACATCTGGTAAGGTAGTCTTTCAAGGAACCAAAGCGCAAGAAGTCGCAAGTCAATTTGGCTATCAGGCATCAGATGCTACTACACAAGATGCTAAATCCGGTCAAAATATGCCTTTGATTGGTTCAGATGAAGTTGGAAACGGCTCTTATTTTGGTGGCTTAGCTGTTGTTGCTAGTTTTGTAACACCTGATGACCACGCGCTTCTTAGAAAGCTTGGTGTCGATGATTCTAAAAATTTAACGGATAGCAAAATTCGTCAAATTGCCCCTATCTTAGAAGAGAAAATCAGACATAAAGCTCTGCTATTATCCCCACAAAAATATAACCAAGTCGTTGGAAAAGGCAAGATGCACAATGCTGTCTCAGTTAAGGTTGCACTTCACAACCAAGCTATCTACCTCTTGCTACAAGATGGCGTGAAACCTGAAAAAATCGTTATCGATGCTTTTACCAGTCGTCAGAACTATGAAAAATACCTAAAAAATGAAGTTAATCACTTTGATAACCCTTTAACTCTTGAAGAAAAAGCTGAGGGTAAATACCTAGCTGTAGCAGTTAGTTCTATTATCGCCCGAAACCTTTTCCTAGAGAATTTAGATAAACTAAGCCAAGAAGTGCAATACAAACTCCCAAGTGGTGCTGGTAGCCAATCAGATAAAGTTGCTAGCCAGATTTTAGCGGCATATGGTATGCCTGGCTTAGAACATACTGCAAAACTCCATTTTGCAAACACCCAAAAAGCACAAAAATTATTAAAATAACATCGAGGAGCCTATTATGAAACAATTCATTAAAGAATGGGGAGCCTTCATCATCTTTTTCGTCGTCCTTGGTCTTCTTCGCCTCTTCGTCCTACAACCCGTGAGTGTTGACGGTCACTCTATGGACCCTACCTTGGCTGATGGAGAACGCCTAATCGTTCTTAAAACTTCATCTATTGATCGTTTTGATATTGTTGTCGCTAAAGAAAAAGAAGGTAATAAAACTAAAGAAATCGTAAAACGTGTTGTCGGACTCCCAGGTGACACCATCACTTACAAAGATGACGTTCTTTATGTTAACGGTAAAAAGACAGATGAACCTTATCTAGACAAATATAAAAAAGCTTTTGAGGAAGATGATTTACAGGATATCTATTCTTACAATACCCTCTTCCAGCAATTAGCTGAAAGCTCTGATGCCTTCACCACTGCTAAAGATGGCAGTACTGAATTTACAGTCAAAGTTCCAAAAGACCAGTACTTCTTATTAGGTGATGACCGTATCGTTTCAAAAGACAGCCGCGAAGTTGGTACCTTTAAAAAATCGGCTATCGTGGGAGAAGTCAAATTCCGCTTCTGGCCATTATCAAAAATTGGAAGCGTTCATTAATAATAAAAGGACTTAACTCAATTGGGTAAGTCCTTTTTGATTAGTCAGGTTTTGAATGATATAATAAAGCCACTATAGAAATCACGTAAGGATCAATTATGGAATACTTCTTTTCTGGCATCGTTGACCGTATTATTTTTGAAAATGCCAGTAACTTTTTTAAAATCATATTACTCGAAATTGAAGATACTGATTCTGACTTCGATGATTTTGAGATTATTGTTACCGGGACAATAGCTGAAATCATTGAAGGCGAAAATTATACTTTTTGGGGCGAATTAACCCAACATCCAAAATATGGGGAACAGCTCAAAGTCACACGTTATGAGCGCTCAAAACCAACATCATCAGGCTTAATCAAGTATTTTTCAAGCGAACATTTTAAAGGGATTGGTAAAAAAACAGCAGAAAAAATCGTCCAACTCTACGGTGACGATACTATCGATAAAATTTTAGAAGACCCAAGTAAACTTGAAAGTATTTCAGGGCTCTCTAAAGAAAACCGTGATAATTTTGTTGCCAAATTAAAACTCAACTACGGTACCGAACAAATCCTATCAAAACTCGCAGAATACGGTTTAACCAACCGCGTTGCTTTTGATATTTTTAACCACTATAAGGAAGACAGTCTTGATATTATCCAAGAAAATCCTTATCAACTAGTCGAAGATATTCAAGGGATTGGATTTAAAATTGCTGACCAACTAGCTGAGCAATTAGGCATTGAAGCGGATGCTCCGCAACGTTTTCGCGCAGCGCTTGTTCATACCTTATTTGAATTATCCATTGAAAACGGGGATACTTATGTTGAAGCGCGTGATTTACTAGAAAATGCGATCACCATTCTTGAAGAAGCTCGTCAGATTGAACTAGATCCAGCAGCTGTTGCTCAAGAATTATCAACCCTCATCGCTGAAGATAAGGTGCAAAATATTGGTACAAAGATTTTTGACAACACTCTTTTTTATGCTGAAGCAGGCATCAAAAAAAATCTAACACGTATCCTGGACACACCACTGGCTAAACAATTCTCAGAAGAAGACTTGCAAGAAGAAATTGCCGAAATCGAGGACACTTTTGGAATTAGCTACGATTCAGTTCAAAAGAACGCCATCAAAGAAGCGCTTCAAAGCAAAGTTTTCATTTTGACAGGTGGTCCTGGTACAGGTAAAACAACTGTTATCAATGGCTTAATTGCGGCTTATGCTGATCTTCACGGGATAGATTTAGATAAGAAAGATATTCCTATCGTTCTTGCTGCACCGACAGGTCGTGCTGCCCGTCGCATGAATGAACTCACTGGGCTACCAAGTGCCACAATTCACCGTCATCTTGGTCTAAATGGCGATAATGATTACCAAGCTATGGATGATTATCTTGACTGTGATTTGATTATCATTGACGAATTTTCAATGGTGGATACCTGGCTAGCTAACCAACTATTTAGCTCGATTTCATCAAATACTCAAGTCATTATCGTTGGTGACAGTGACCAGTTGCCATCTGTAGGGCCCGGTCAGGTTTTAGCTGATTTACTAAAAATCAAATCATTACCGCAAATCGCCCTAACCAAAATTTTCAGACAATCAGAAGATTCCACTATTGTTAGCCTAGCTAACCAGATGAGACAAGGAATTTTGCCAGCTGATTTTACGCAGAAAAAAGCTGACCGTTCTTATTTTGAAGCTGGCGCTCAGTACATTCCTGAAATGATTCCAAAGATTGTCAGCGCAGCTATTAAAAGTGGTATTAGTCCCCAAGAAATTCAAATTCTTGCCCCAATGTATCGAGGAGCCGCTGGTATTAACCGACTCAATACCATTATTCAGGATTTACTCAATCCACTTGGCGATCAATTGTCTTTTACATTTGGTGAGATGAATTTCCGTAAGGGAGATAAAGTTCTACACTTGATTAACGATGCTGAGCTTAATGTGTTCAACGGCGATATTGGCTACATCACTGACTTGATTCCAGCTAAATACACTGAGTCCAAACAAGATGAACTTTACATGTCTTTTGATGGGACAGAAGTCATTTACCCTCGTAATGAATGGCACAAAATCACGCTAGCTTACGCCATGTCTATTCACAAATCCCAAGGGAGTGAATTTCAAGTTGTCATCCTCCCTATTACTCGTCAAAGCCATCGCCTTCTTCAGCGTAACCTCATTTATACTGCAATCACCCGTTCTAAAAGTAAATTAGTTATGTTAGGCGAAATTGCCGCTTTTGACTACGCCATCAAAAACGAAGGCGCTAAGCGAAATACTTATCTCGTTCAACGCTTCACAGCAACTGATACAGAACCTGATGAGACTGAAACAACTAAGGTTCTCAGCGAGACGACAGAAATCCAAAATGTAGCAAAAAAAGACAAGACAATCGCTTCTACTCCTCACATAAAAGAAGAAATAAGTGAAGATGCTGTTCAACTCAGCCTTGATTTTGAAGATGACACATCTGAACCAGAACAAGTCAAAGACTATCGTCTAACAGAAGAAAACCTCCCCTTCATCGATCCAATGATTGGCATCACACAAGAGGATATTAACCAATTTTTCAAAAACTAATAGCTAAAAGTTAGGGAAACTATTGATAGAATTTCCTAACTTTTCTTATACACTTATTTTGTATAAATATAAATTTTCAGATGATAAAATAACTTTATACTTGAAACATTTCGAGGATTAAAACGATTTAATCCTTGAAAATAAAGGATTTTCAGATATTACATCTCTTGACAGAAAAGTGTTTACATATAAGGAAATTGTGTTATAATATCTGTACTATCATAATAGGATTACCATTGTTTTTAGGAGGTTTGAAATGGTTTCTTATGAAAAAATTCGTCAATCTTTGCGTTCTTGGACGCTTTTCATCGCTTGGGTAAATGTTCTTGCAGCCTTAGCTAAAGTCTACTCTGTTATTAGCCATTTTGTCTTGGTTAATAACCTCGACAAGCTAAAAGAACAACTTGATGCTGAAACATACAAAATTGTTGAAGCTTCTGCTAATATTGGCAATGTCATCATTGCTATTATTGCTCTTGTTGTTAACATTGTTGTCGCTGTTTTAGCATTTAAAAACTTAGCAAAAATCAAAGACAATGCTCCAAGTTTATCACCTTACCGCATTGCCTTGATTTATACTGTTGTTTACAATCTTGCATCTTTTGCTTTTGCAATTTACCTTGGTGCAACACTTTCACCATTTAGTCTTATTCTACCACTTGTCTTCCTAGTACTTTATGGCTATGTCTACAACAAAGCCGCACAATTACTAGACAAAGATAATGCTGACGATTCTGAAAGTGATAATAACTAAGCTTTTTGAAACGAATACCGTCTCAGCAACTACTAAGACGGTATTTTAATTTTTAAAAAGATTTAACGGACGAATATTATCTTCTAATCCAGTGATAGTAACCCCCAGAAGACGCACACCAGCTTTTGATTCTTCTAAGCTGTCAAATATCGCATGAGCAGCTTGATCAATCACATCAAAATCATTGGTGACATCATCTAGCGTTTTACGCTTGGTTAAGGTTGAAAAATCCGCATATCGAACCTTCAAAACGACAGTTCGGCCAACTTTATTGTTTCGTGTCAGGCTGTCTACAACTCGACGGGTATTTTTTGAAATCTCAGACTTAATATCAGCATCGTCGTAAAGCAATTTACTATAGGTGCGCTCACTCCCAATAGATTTTCGAATACGATTGGGTTTTACAGGAGAATTTGAAATACCACGCGCTTTGCGGTACAAATCATAACCGAAACGTCCGAAATGATCAATCAAAGTCATCTCTGGAATTTCTAGCAGGTCCGCACCTGTAAAAACACCTAGTTGATGTAATTTTTCAACTGATTTCTTACCCACACCATGAAATTTTTCAATTGGTAATTTTTTCAAGAAATCCTGCGCATCTTCTGGCAATATCAAGGTTAAACCTTTCGGTTTATCAAAATCCGAAGCTAGTTTAGCTAAAAATTTGTTATAAGAGACACCTGCTGAACAAGTCAGGTGAACTTCTTGCCAAATATCATATTGAATCATTTTGGCGATTTTAATCGCTGATTTGATGCCACGTTTGTTTTCAGTAACATCTAAGTAAGCCTCATCAATAGACATAGGTTCTACTAAATCCGTATAACGTCTGAAAATCTCACGAATTTGCATTCCTATTTCTCGGTATTTCTGATAATTACCAGAAATAAAGATAGCTTGAGGACAACGTTCGTAAGCCTCTTTTGAAGACATGGCAGAATGAACGCCAAATTTTCTGGCTTCATAATTGCATGTTGATACGACACCACGCCCACCTGTCTTACGTGGATCAGAACCAATAATCACAGGCTTTCCTTTGAGGTCTGGATTATCTCTTTCTTCCACTGACGCAAAGAAAGCATCCATATCAATATGAATAATTTTTCGAGAAGTATCATTAATTAATGGAAAAATAAGCATCATCCAGTCCTTTCTGACTCTATTATAACAATTTTCATTGCTTTCAATCAAAGCTTACAAATTTCTAGTACAGTTCTCCTTGTTTCTGAAACTGTACTAGAAAAGATTCTTGTTTTTTCCAATTTTTTTGCTTGGGAAAACGCTTCCTTTATGATAAACTTATACTTGTAAATGTAACAGATGACCTGTTACTAGAATTTAAGGAGAAATCTCATTATGGCGACTGTTAAAACAAATGCAGATGTTTTTGAAAAAGCCTGGGAAGGCTTTAAAGGTACTGACTGGAAAGAAAAAGCCAGCGTTTCTCGCTTCGTTCAAGCTAACTACACACCTTATGATGGTGATGAAAGCTTCTTAGCACCAGCTACTGAACGCTCTCTTAAAATCAAAAAAATTATTGAAGATACTAAAGCTAAATACGAAGCAACTCGTTTCCCAATGGACACTCGTCCAACATCAATCGCAGATATTCCTGCCGGCTATATTTCAAAAGACGATGAATTAATCTACGGTATTCAAAATGATGAGTTGTTCAAATTGAATTTCATGCCAAAAGGTGGTATCCGTATGGCAGAAACAGCACTTAAAGAACATGGTTATGAACCTGATCCTGCTGTTCATGAAATTTTCACAAAATACTCTACTACAGTAAATGACGGAATCTTCCGCGCTTATACATCTAATATCCGCCGAGCACGTCACGCTCACACAGTAACTGGTCTTCCAGATGCTTACTCTCGTGGACGTATCATCGGTGTCTATGCTCGTCTTGCTCTTTACGGAGCTGACTACTTGATGCAAGAAAAAGTTAACGACTGGAACGCTATTACTGAAATCGATGAAGAATCAATTCGTCTTCGCGAAGAAGTAAACATGCAATACCAAGCTCTTGGTGAAGTGGTTAAACTTGGTGACCTTTATGGACTTGATGTTCGTAAACCAGCCATGAACGTTAAAGAAGCTATTCAGTGGGTTAACATTGCTTTCATGGCGGTCTGCCGTGTTGTCAATGGTGCCGCTACTTCTCTTGGACGTGTGCCAATCGTTCTTGATATCTTTGCTGAACGCGACCTTGCTCGTGGTACATTTACAGAATCTGAAATTCAAGAATTTGTTGATGATTTCGTATTGAAACTTCGTACTGTAAAATTTGCTCGTACTAAAGCTTACGACGAACTTTACTCAGGTGACCCAACATTCATTACAACTTCTATGGCAGGTATGGGGGCTGACGGTCGTCACCGTGTTACTAAAATGGACTACCGTTTCTTGAACACTTTGGACAATATCGGTAATGCTCCAGAACCTAACTTGACAGTACTTTGGACTGACAAATTGCCATATTCATTCCGTCGTTACTGTATGAAAATGTCACACAAACACTCTTCAATTCAATACGAAGGTGTGACAACAATGGCTAAAGATGGTTATGGTGAAATGTCATGTATCTCATGTTGTGTATCACCACTTGACCCAGAAAATGAAGAACAACGCCACAACATCCAATACTTTGGTGCTCGTGTTAACGTTCTTAAAGCTCTTCTTACTGGTTTGAACGGTGGTTATGACGATGTTCATAAAGATTACAAAGTCTTTGATATCGAACCAGTTCGTGATGAAGTCCTCGACTTTGAAACTGTAAAAGCTAACTTTGAAAAATCACTTGATTGGTTGACTTCAACTTACGTAGATGCTCTTAACATCATTCACTACATGACTGATAAATACAACTACGAAGCTGTTCAAATGGCCTTCTTACCAACTAAACAACGTGCTAACATGGGATTCGGTATTTGTGGCTTTGCTAATACTGTTGATACATTGTCAGCAATCAAGTACGCTACTGTTAAACCAATCCGTGATGAAGATGGCTACATCTACGATTACGAAACAATCGGTGACTTCCCTCGTTGGGGTGAAGATGACCCTCGTTCAAACGAATTGGCTGAATGGTTGGTAGAAGCATACACTACTCGTCTTCGTAGCCACAAACTTTACAAAAATGCTGAAGCTACTGTATCACTTCTTACAATCACTTCAAACGTTGCCTACTCTAAACAAACTGGTAACTCTCCAGTTCACAAAGGTGTTTACCTTAACGAAGATGGTACTGTGAACCTTTCTAAACTTGAATTCTTCTCACCAGGTGCTAACCCATCTAACAAAGCTCGTGGTGGTTGGTTGCAAAACCTTAACTCACTTGCAAGCCTTGACTTCTCATATGCTGCAGATGGTATTTCACTTACAACTCAAGTTTCTCCACGTGCTCTTGGTAAGACATTTGATGAACAAGTTGATAACTTGGTAACTATCCTTGATGGTTACTTCGAAAACGGTGGACAACACGTTAACTTGAACGTCATGGACCTTAAAGATGTTTATGACAAGATTATGAATGGTGAAGATGTTATCGTTCGTATCTCAGGTTACTGTGTAAACACTAAATACCTTACAAAAGAACAAAAGACAGAATTGACACAACGCGTCTTCCACGAAGTTCTTTCAATGGATGACGTTGCTGAAACTGTTGCTGCTAAATAATAAATATCGAAAAAGACTTTGTCAGTTGACAGAGTCTTTTTTTGTCCTTAAAATAGAGCTATGAAAATCAAACAAACCAGAAACACACTTTCAGATACCTACTTGGATGCCATGAAAATCCGTCAAATCGTTTTTGTAAAAGGACAAGGTGTTCCTTTATCTCCTGAAATTGATGAAAACGAAGCTTATTGCCTGCATTTTGTTCTTTATAATGACTTAGGAAATGCTGTCGCTACTTGCCGTATTTTGCCAAATCAAGACCACAGCAAAGCCACCTTGCAGCGTATGGCTGTTCTTCCCGACCAACAAGGAAAGCATTTTGGAAAACACCTTCTAGAAGAGGTCATCACTTTTTGTAAACAGCAAGGCTTTAAAGAAATGATACTTCACGCCCAATTAACTGCAAAAGGATTCTATGATAAACTTCATTTCACCTGTTTTGGTGATGAATTTGAAGAAGCTGGTATCATGCATATCAGCATGAAAAAACACTTTAAATCAAATAAAAACTCTCTTGATTTTGCTCAAGAGAGTTTTTTTATCACTGTTTAGAGATGAATAGAACTGACTGCTTTTTCTATTACTCTTTTCCTTTTAAGCGACGGAATTTCGCTTTAATAGCTTCTGCAATATCGCTTCCTTGTTCTTTCAAGTGGTTAACACGACGTTCATTCATGTCTTCTTGAACTTTATCAAAAAGTTCATCCTGAACTTGACCGGCAAGTTCTACTTCATGAGCTAAAGCCACAGCATCCCAACGCATAATATTCGTCTTATAAGGAGCAAAGACATGGTTCAATACACTTTCGTCTTCTTCACGAACCAAAGCAATAACCGCCACATCGCCATCAAGCAATTTAGTTGTGACTTCTTCGATTAAGTTATTATCACTAGAATCGTTCATACTACCGCTTGCCGCACCAGCGAGACTTCCGATACCATAACCAATAATAACACCAATTGGTCCACTCAAGATACCAATCAAACCACCGACAATTCCACCAATCGTTGCATATTCACGGCTAGCATCATCAAAATCGATAGAATCCTTGATTGTGATTTTACCATTTTCATTCTCAACCAATGCAATCTGAGCAATCTGAGTGTGGCTATCTTGCTTAAAGGCTTTTAATTCTGAAAATGCTTGGTATGCTTCACTTTCAACATCAAAAACAACAGTAAGTACATCTGCCATAACTTTGTCCTCCTTTTCTCTGGTTACCTTCATTATAGCACTTTCACGCTAAAAAAGCCGAGAAAAAAGTAAAACGTTTTCATAAAAATAGCAATCTTTTTAAAAATTTTCCTGAATCCAATTAGAAATTTTCTTTCGTTCCTCAATCCAAAGAGGTCGATCATCGTAAGAATATGTACGATTAGTCAAGAAAATAGCAGCTTTCTGTTCTTTTCGATTAATGGCCACATAAGTTCCCGTATACCCCGTGTGGTCAAGCCAATCCCCTTCTTTATTCCATGCAAGAGAACGTTCTTTATTAGCATAACTAAAATTTTGCCAAATATCACGTGAAAAATCATCAATCAGATAATGTTGACAAAGTTTTTCAAGGTCGATCACATTCGAAAATAGACCAGCAGAACCAGAGTGACAACCTAACACTTTAGCCTTAGGATCATGAACCATGCCATCATCAATTCCAGCTACCGTTGGTACAGCACCCTTAACTGGTCCAAAGCCTGTCTTTGTCATACCAAATGGTCCAAAAACCTGTTCCTGAAAAATGTCAGCCAGAGATTTACCAAAATAGTTTTCCAGCATAAAACCGAGCAGTAAAAAGTTGATATCTGTATACAAGAAATTCTTTTTATCTTCTACCGTAATGTGATTAATCGCTTCTTTTAGCTCTTTAGCATTAAGTGAATCACGATTTGGGATAAACGGGTTAATCCCACTACTGTGCGTCAAAAGCTGACGAAGTGTTAATTTAGATTCATGAAAATCAGGATAGTACTGCTTCAAAGGAGCATCAATATCCAATTTTCCCTCAGAGATAAGCGAGATAATAACAGTTCCAACACCAACAACCTTAGAAACAGATGCTAAATCATAAATCAATCCAGGAGAAACAGCAGTCTCACCATCAATTGTACCAATGTACCGTTCTGTCCAATGATTACCTTTAAAAAGAGCTATACTAGCTCCATGATAAATATTGCGATTGATTTGATCGTTAATAATGTCTAACAAATCTGTCATTTGATAAACCAAATTTCAACTTGACTAGGATCAGAAAGAACTAGGACACTTTCTTTTTTATCTAGATAAATAGATTGTCCCTTAGCTTCAAGATAGTCTGCCAAAGCTTTCAAATCATAGTTCTCAGGCACTTTAAATTCTAGAATTTCCAAATCCCATGTTGTCAAAGGATCAACAGTTAGGTCTGCACCTTTGCCTTGTTCAAAGTTGAGCTCTAATGGTAATTTACCAGCAAAGACATCTTGATAAAAGGCTTGTGTACCAGCTTTGTCAGCAACATTAAGGGTCAAACTTTCAAAATGAAATTCAGATACTTCCTCTAAGTCATCATTTTCAGGGAAAGTTTGTTTTTCAATTTCTGTTAATTCTTGAATATCATCTTCTGAATGTATAAGGAAAAGATCACCTTCTGGAGACACTGTCTCAAAAGCATAACCACGTTTACCTTTGAAAAGTCGTTCAACGTCAATGCCATTTCCTAAAATAGCTTCAATTTCATTTGCTTTAGGGATTTTAACGACGATTTTATTAACCTTTTTGTCACCTTGAACCGCACGAGTATCAGGCGCTGGCGATTCTTCAATAACGAAACGAGCATTTCGGTGTTTCGTCGAAAATACAGCGATTGCATTTTCTTCATTTACTAATTTAAAACCTAATTTTTGGTAAAAATCGATGTTATGATCACGATTATTAATACGTAAAACGGGATACCTAAACGTGACTCCGTTAAATAAAGTCATAATTGTCTCCTCACAGTGTTTTTTGTTAGATTATGTTATACAAGTTCTTACAAAAATAAGGACCGGGTCTTTTCTATTTTAGAAAAAAATAGTCAGTTTGACAAGAAATTATGCTCTCCTCTATTAGTCATAACCACCCGTGAAAACGGGTGGCTTGTACACCGGCTATAAGCCGTTAATCTCCAGCAGCGTCTAAAGACGCTCGCTGAACGTTGTTCAGGTCATGCTTCTATTACTTGACTATCGCCCGTAACAACGGGCTTTTATCGTGTTCTAAATCCTCCATCGGAAAATAGATCTTCATACTCTTTTACACTTAACTTATCCAAAGCTATGTCATCTTTCTCCTGTTCGCGAATATACTTCGCTACAGTTTGTTCGTTTAGTCCAACAGTACTTACGTAATATCCCCTAGCCCAAAGCTTACGATTTCCGTATTTATATTTTAAATTTGCATGCTTATCAAATATCATCAAAGCACTTTTTAAATATCCCATAAAATCCGAAATCGCAAGTTTTGGTGAAATTAAAACAAGCATATGAACGTGATTTGACATCATATGCCCTTCTATTATCTCAACTCCTTTATATTGACATAGGTGACGGAAAATACCTATTAAGTCTTGTCTAATTGTATAGTAAATGGATTTTCTACGATATTTGGGTGTGAATACTATGTGATATTTGCACATCCATTTTGTGTGTGATAAACTGTAACTGTTTTTTGCCATTTCTTTTTCCTTTCTTTTTTCTAACCTGAACAATTAGATTATATCAGGAAAAAGAAATAGAAGCTCAAAGCCTTGTCAGCCACCAGCTTAGCTGGTGGTTTTCTTGTTTTTCTCTTCGAGAAAAACTGGCTTGAAGCCATAATAAAAAGAACCCGAAGGTTCTTTTCTGATTTATTATCTTATAGGTATAAGAATTTGAACAAGGCAACCGCAGCAACACCAGCAAGGATTGGAGCTACAACTGGTACCCATGAATACCACCATTTAGAATCGCCTTTGTGTTCACCAAGAATTGATTTTGGAAGCAAAGCATGGACGATACGTGGACCAAGGTCACGTGCAGGGTTAAGACCAGGACCTGTAGGACCACCAAGTGAAGTTACAAGTGTCATAACAAGGAATCCGATCCCCATGTGAGCAACAGCAAGTGAACCTGTAGTGTAAGGAGCAACTTGAGTTGCAGCTGTAGAAGCATCATAACCTGCAGCAGTCAATTGAGAAATCAATTGTGCACCGAAGTAGTTTTTAGTAAGAGCCATTGCACCAAAGAAAAGTACAAATGATCCAAGGAACTCATTCAAGAAACCATTAACCCATGCAGCTTTGTGGCTGTCTTTTGTACCATCGTCAACAGCTGAAATAGTTGAGAATGATCCAAGGATAGCATTTGGGTTTTCAGTTTGAAGGTAGTATGGTTTGTGAACCATAACAACAAGTAATTGACCAAACATTGCACCAAGTACTTGAGCGATGATGTATTGAGCAACGTGTGACCATTCAAACATACCTGAAACTGCAAGTGCAATTGTGAAAGCAGGGTTGATGTGGTTACCTGATACGTTACCAAACATAAGAGCTGGCATCATAACACCAAAACCATAACCAAGAGCGATGATAACCCAACCTGAGTTGTGTCCTTTTGTACCTTTAAGATCAACGTTTGCAACAGCACCGTTACCAAGGATGATAAGAAGAGCTGTTCCAATAAATTCTGTGATATATTTCACAGTCCATGAAAAGTCCATGTCTTTTTATTTCCTCCAAAAAAAATATAGTTTAGACAACTAACATTTTATCAAGTATAATAGATAATGTAAAGGTTATCTGTAAAATAAAAACGTTTACTTTTAGAAGGAGAAATTTTCATGAAATACAATCAATTCTCTTACATACCAAGGCCTGCCGATGCTTGTGAACAAGAATTACAAGCTCTTGGATTTGAGCTCAACAAGCGTCAATCTGACAAGGAGGCTTTGGAGCACTTCTGCCGTAAGATTTTCTTTAATTATAAAGATACGGACTATCCACTTCATAATCTCATTGCTGATTTTGAGACGGATTTATTAACATTCTTCCAATCTGATCGTCCTCTAACGGCAGATATTTTTTATACCATTGCCCTTCAATTACTTGGATTTACACCACATGTTGATTTTACAGATACAAATGACTTCCTAGAAAAAATTGCCTTTCCGATTAATTACCAAAAGGGACACATTATTGAAGCTCTTTACCACCTTCTTGTTAGCCGTCAAAAAAATGGTATGACGTTACTTGATGATTTAATTAGTAAAGGACTTATTCCTGTTGACAATGACTACCACTTCTTCAATGGAAAATCTTTAGCAACTTTTGATACAAGTGACTTAATCCGAGAAGTTGTCTACGTCCAATCACCACTTGATACTGACCAAGATGGTCAATTAGATTTAATTAAGGTCAATATCATTCGTCCAAATACCAGCCATCAAGTGCCAACTATGATGACAGCTAGTCCTTACCACGAAGGAACAAATATCGTTGCTAACGATAAGAAACTTTACAAAATGGAAGGTGACTTAGCTGTCAAACCTGCTGGTAAGATTGAGGTCGAAACACGTGACTTCGAATCATTAGCAACTCCTGACTTAGATCTTCCAGTAGGGGAGGCCGAAGAAAGCTTCAACTTTATCGATCCTTATACTCTAAATGATTATTTCTTAGCTCGTGGCTTTGCTAACATCTACGTTTCCGGTGTGGGAACAGCAGGTTCAAACGGCTTTATGACTAGCGGTGATTATGCTCAAGTCGAAAGCTTCAAAGCTGTTATTGACTGGTTAAATGGGAAAGCAATTGCCTTTTCTAGTCATCGCCGTGACCAAAAGGTACTTGCAGGCTGGTCGAATGGACTCGTTTGTACCACTGGTAAATCTTATCTCGGTACCATGTCAACTGCCCTTGCGACAACGGGTGTAGAAGGGCTAAAAGTCATCATTGCAGAATCAGCCATTTCATCTTGGTACGACTACTACCGTGAAAATGGACTTATCTGCAGTCCTGGCGGTTATCCTGGTGAAGATCTTGATGTTTTAACTGAATTGACTTATTCACGTAATTTGTTATCAGGTGATTATCTTCGTAATAACACACATTATCAAGAGCTTCTCGATGAGCAATCAGCTCAATTAGATCGTCAATCAGGTGACTACAATCAATTCTGGCATGACCGTAACTATCTTCTTCATGCTGATAAAGTGAAAACTACTTGCGTTTACACACACGGTCTTCAAGACTGGAACGTTAAACCACGTCACGTTTTCAATATTTTTAACGCCTTGCCAAGCTCTGTTGAAAAACATGCCTTTCTTCACAATGGCGAACATGTTTACATGCATAATTGGCAATCCATTGATTTTAGAGAAAGCATGAATGCTTTGCTTTGTCAAAAAATGTTGAATCAAGATAATTACTTTGATTTACCAACTCTGATTTGGCAAGACAATAGTCAAGAACAAACATGGACAAGCAGCTTGACACAATTTGGTAGTGCTAACCAAGAAACATTGCCTCTTGGAAAAGACCTTCAAATCATTGACAACCATTATGGCAAAGATGACTATGAACGTTATAGTAAAAACTTCCGCACATTCAAGAGTGACTTATTTGCAGGAAAAGCAAATAACATTTGCCTTGATATTCCAGTTAACCAAGATTATCACATCAATGGTCAGGTAACATTGCATTTGACACTTAAATCCAGTGAAAATAAAGGTCTCTTGTCAGCACAAGTTTTAGATTATGGTCAGAAGAAACGCTTCAAAGACGTTCCAACCAATCGAGCTCTACATGCTATCGATAACGGCCGCAACTTCTCACGTGAAGCACTTAAAGAATTACCATTTGTCAAAACACAAGAACGTGTCATCACAAAAGGTGTTCTCAATCTTCAAAACCGAAATGATTTGCTAACTGTCGAAGACATTAAACCAAACGAATGGATGACGCTTGATTTCACTCTTCAACCAAGCATCTACAAACTTAAAAAAGGCGATAACTTACGTGTTCTTCTCTACACTACAGACTTTGAACACACTATCCGCGACAATAGCAATTATATTTTAACCGTTGATTTAGACCAATCAAGCATTAGTCTTCCGGTAGAAAAATAATTATAAAAAGGTTGAACCCAGGGTTCAACCTTTTTTATTTATGAAATGTTAGTAACATCTGTGTTCCAATATTTTCCTGACTTCTGACTTGGATAGTAGCCTCATGAAGTTTTAAAGCATGTTTGACAATAGACAAACCAAGACCAGTTCCACCAACTTTTCTTGAGCGACTTTTATCAACACGATAGAAGCGTTCAAAAATCCGTTCTTGTTCTTCTTTTGGAATGCCAAGACCAGTATCCTTAATAGCTAAGAAAACGTATTTTTCATCCGATGTTATTGTAACTTCGACGCTTCCTTTATCACGGTTATAAGTAATGGCATTATCGCAGAGATTGTACAAAACTGAGTGAATCAAAGCAGGATTTCCTAGCATCATGGTTGGCTGACCTGTTAAGTGTAAATGGATCTGTCTCTGACTAGCTTTGGTAGCCAAACTATCAAGAACATTTTTAGCAATTGCATAGATGTCCAATGTTTCCATAGGTACCTGATCAGTCTCATCCAAATGTGAAAGATTGATAATATCTTCAACTAGTTGAACCATGCGCTTAGATTCTTTGTAAATTTTGCCTGCAAAATAAGGAGCATCCTCACTTGAAACCATTCCATTAACCAGCATCTCTGAGTATCCCGAGATAACATGTAAAGGTGTCTTTAATTCATGTGAGACATTAGCCGTAAATTCATGACGCAGCTGTTCAATTTGTAATTGTTCTGTCACATCAAATAAAAGAATGACCAAACCTGTCACATGACCATCAAATAAAATCGGGCGAATCAGAACTTTATAACTCTCCTTATCAAACTGAATGATTCCCTCTTGTTTTTGACCAGCTAGACCTGATTTTAACCATTTATGAAACGACAAGTCTCTCGTAATTTGTAAGATGTCTTTTCCAAGACAAGTTTGATCTGTCTGAAAAAGTTGTTGCGCCGCGTCATTAATACTAATCACCTGACACTTAGCATCCAACAAAATAATACCTTCTTTAATTTTTGAAATGATGGTATCAAATTCTTCTTTTTTCTGGTTTAACAAGGCTTCTTGCTTACTCAATGCTTTTTGATGATGAGCAATTCGTCTTAACAAAGGAGAAATTTCATCATAAGCTTCATTTTGCAGTGGCTGATCTAAATCTAAATCATTTAGAGGAGCCACAATACGTTTGGCAGTATATCGCGCAACCCAGATTGATAAAGCAATAGCTAATATGATAATCAAGGCAAATGGTTGAAACATGCGAATATACAGTAATAATAAGCTGTGCTGTGTCACTGATAATCGGATAACCGTTCCGTCATCAAGACGCTGTGCTAAATACAAGGACTTAGTTGTTAAAGTAGATGAATAGCGCGTGCTTTCTCCATAACCTTCAGCCAAGGCTTCCTTGAATTCTTTCCGATTGGCATGATTATCCATCTTCTTTGCATTAGACTGACTATCATAAAGAACATCTCCTTTATGGTCAATCCAAGTCATTCGAACTCCTGATACCTTAAGGTGATTAAAATAGCTTTTTCCCTCAAGATTAACCCCTTGGGCAACTAAGGACGTCTCTGTCTGAAGTTGTTCTTTTTGTACTTGGGCAAAATAGCTATAGAGAACCCCCATAATCAGCATAATTGCTAAAAAGAGAATTCCCAAAGTTACCATAAGCGTCGAACGAAAAATCTTCTTAACCATTGTCATCCTCCAGGCGATAACCGACACCACGAATCGTTTGAATATAATGGCTAGCATCACCAAGTTTTGTTCGAAGCGTTCCAATATGGACATCCACAGTTCTCGTTTCACCTAAAAAATCATCTCCCCAGACTTGTTTAAGTAGATCTTGTCTGGTAAATACACGATTGGGATTTTTCAGCAAAAGAGCAAGAAGTTCAAACTCTTTCAGAGTTAAATGAATCACTTGATTATCTTTTTTAACAATATAATTTTCCACATCTAGTGATAAATTTCCAAGCTGTAGTTGCTTAGGAGCAGGTGCTTTTTGACTTCGACGCAAAACAGCCTTAATTCGTGAAATCATCTCCATCATGCCAAAAGGCTTGACAAGGTAATCATCGGCTCCCATATCTAGCCCTTTTACCTTGTCGTATTCCGTTCCTTTGGCTGTTGCCATAATGACTGGAATATCTGCAGTCATAGGTGTCCCTTCTAGCTTTTCTAAAATGGCTAAACCATCACTTCCAGGCAACATAATATCTAATAAAACCAAATCAGGCTTTTGACTAGACACGGCTTGCCAAAAGTCATCAGCGTTTGGAAAGCCAAGAGCTTCAAAACCAGCTGTTTTTAAAGTATAGAGCATCAATTCACGGATATCATCATCGTCTTCAACACAGTAAATCATATGTCATCTCCATCTAATTGCCCAGTAATGGAAAAAATCACCCATTTGGCAATATTAACCGTATGGTCACCGATACGTTCAATGTATTTAGCTACCATCAAGACATCAATAGCATGCTCGCCATCAACATCTTTGCCTGAAAAATATGTCATCAAATTTACCTTTATTGTATCAAAATCTTGGTCAACTGTATTGTCGTAACGAACAACCTGATTTGCCATCTCTTCATTGTCGTATACAAAGGCATCAATACTGGTTGTTACCATACCTACAACATGGCCGACCATTTTTTGCAAATACTCTAACTCTGGTCCAGGTTGAATGTGACCTTGATTCACAATTTCACCAATTTCTGCAGCTTGCGCTCCAATACGTTTCATGTCATAAACCATCTTCAATGCTGCTGAAACTCGCCTTAAATCTTTAGCAACAGGCTGTTGACATAAGAGTAATTTCAAACACTGCTCCTCAATATCACGCTCAAGCCGTTCAATTTTCTGGTAGGTTTTAACCACATTATTAACTAAATATGAATCATCTTTCTTCAAAAATTGAACTGATTTTGAAATGACATCCTCACACAAGGCTCCCATCAGGATGACATTTTTCGTTAGCTCTTGCAGCTGATTTTCAAATGTTGACCGAATCATCCAAATCTCCCTGTAATATAATTTTCTGTTCTTTCATCTTGCGGCAGTGAAAAGAGCTGGCTTGTTTGATTACACTCAACCAACTCCCCCATGAGAAAGAAAGCTGTCTTATCTGAAATTCTCACTGCTTGTTGCATATTATGAGTTACCATGACAATGCTATATTTTTCTTTTAAAGCAATCACCAAATCTTCGATTTTTGACGTTGATATAGGATCCAATGCACTAGTTGGTTCATCCATCAATAAAACTTCTGGCTCAATAGCTAAAGCACGCGCAATGCAGAGACGTTGTTGTTGACCACCCGATAAACCCATAGCCGATTTCGTCAAACGATCTTTGACCTCATCCCAAAGTGCTGCTTGTTTTAAAGAACGTTCAACAATTTCATCTAGTTGAGCCTTCGCGTGAATCCCATGTGTTCTCGGTCCAAAGGCAATATTGTCGTAAATGCTCATTGGAAATGGATTTGGCTTTTGAAATACCATACCAACTTTTTTACGTAATCTGTTGATATCAATATCTTGATAAATGTCTTCATCATCTAGAATCACTTTCCCAGTGATACGACAATCTTTAACCAAATCATTCATGCGATTCAAACTTTTTAACAAGGTGGATTTTCCACACCCTGACGGCCCAATAAAAGCTGTGATTCCATTTGCTGGAATTTCTAAATCAATCGATTTTAACGCGTGAAAATCACCATAATATAAATCTAAATTATCAACAATTAACTTACTCATCACTCATCTCACTTCCTAGACATCTAGCCACAAAACCAGATAAAACATTAATACCAATGACTAATACCAAGAGAACTACTGCTGTTGCATAAGTCTGATTAAGATATAAGCCCTCACCAGATATCGCATACATATGAACTGCTAAAGTTCTAGAGGAACTAAAGACACTTCTTGTTACTTCCGCAACAGTTCCAGCTGTAAAAATAAGAGCCGCAGATTCTCCGATAATACGGCCAATTGCTAAAATAACCCCTGAGAAAATACCCGGTATTGCACTTGGTAAAACTATTCTAAAAATTGTCCGTAATTTTCCAGCACCTAAAGCAAAGGCTCCTTCTCGGTACCCATCAGGAACAGATAGTAAAGCTTCTTCCGTTGTACGCATGATTAGGGGAAGAATCATAATACTTAACGTAATACCACCTGATAACAAAGAAAGACCAAAATGCGCATACTTAACAAAGAAAAGTGCCCCAAACAAACCATAAATAATCGATGGAATTCCTGAAAGTGTTTCGGTAGCAATCCTAATAATTGAAACTAATGGATTATCCCTTCTAGCGTATTCCGTTAGGTAAATAGAAGCACCAATTCCAATCGGAACAGCAATCAAAAGGGTCAATAGCGTTATCGACAAGGTATTAATCAAAGCTGGTAATAGAGAAACATTTTCTGTCGTATAAGTTAAAGCAAATAAGCCCTTACTAAGATGAGGTGCCCCCTTAACTAGAATATAAATGACAATAAAAGTGATAACTAAAAAACTTAAGAAGGCTGCCAAATACACCACGCAAAATAAAATCATCGACAGAGGATCTTTTTTACGAGAGTCAATCTTTTGTTTGATATTTCTCTGATTAATATTTTTCATACTAATCCTCTTTCCGTAATAATGAAAAAGCAATGTTAACAATCAAGACAAACAGAAACAAAATAACAGCCGTTCCAATCAAAGCTTGCCTATGAAGTCCTGATGAATACCCCATTTCCATAACAATATTTGTTGTTAGTGTTCGAACCCCTGAGGTTAATGAGCTTGGTAAAATCGCCTGATTACCTGCTACCATAATAACAGCCATAGTCTCTCCAACAGCGCGACCAAGTCCGAGAATAACGGACGCCAAGATGCCGCGTTTGGCAGCAGGAAGTACCACAAAAAATATACTTCTTTCATGAGAAGCTCCCAGAGCTAATCCTCCCTCATAATAAGAGTTGGGCACCGCACGAATGGCTGACTCCGACACACTAACTATAGTTGGCAAAATCATTATTCCCAAAAGAATCGATGCCGTTAGTACCCCCATACCATAGCCACCAATGTAATTACGCACAAAGGGGACAAGGACAACTAAACCAAAGAAACCATAAACAACCGACGGAATTCCTGCCATTAAATTAATAGCTGACTTCAAAAGCTTATAAAGAACAGGTGGACAAAATTTTGCCATAAAAACTGCCGTAAAGATACCAATCGGAACCCCTATGACTAAAGCTCCCAGCGTCACATAAAGAGACCCAACAATCATTGGTAAAATGCCAAATTCATTACTTGATGGGCGCCAAATTTCTCCCAGAAGAAAATTTTTAATGCCAATTTCTTTAATAGCAGGCAGTCCATTTGCCAACAAGAAAATGCATATCAATAAAACTGAAACGATTGAAATACAGGCTGTTAAAAAGAATAGCCCCTGCATGATTTTTTCTTTTTTGTGATTCATGACATCCTCTTAATCAGTCAAGTCTTTCCAGTCTGTTATTTTGCCAGAAAAGATATCTTTTACCTGTTGGCTGGTCAAATTTTCTACCTCATTAGCCTTATTGACAACAAGTGCAATGCCATCCATTGCAATAACAGTTGATGAAACACCTTTTGCTTTTTCAGCTTCCTCTAATTCACGAGAAGCCATACCAATATCCGATGTTCCATCAATAGTGTCAGTGATACCGGTTGATGAGTCACTTTGTTGAATATCGACTTTAACACCTGTATTAACTTTGCCATAAGCTTCTTTCAATTTTTCCATAACTGGAGTTACCGAACTAGATCCAGAAACCACTACTTTTCCAGTAGTCACACTTGTTTGATAAGGCTCTTTTTGCTCAAGAGGAATATAGCCATTATCCTTAACAATCTTTTGACCATCACTACTTAAGATATAAGCCATGAAATCCTTTGCTGACTTACTGATTTCTGATTTTGTCACAATATTAAATGGACGAGAAATCTTATAAGAACCATCCTTAATTGTCTCAACACTAGCTTTTTGGCCATCGATATTCAAAACTTTGACACTGTCATTAAGAGCACCTAGTGATGCATAGCTAATTGCTGACTTATCTCCGGCAACAGTCGTTAATGTGACCGATGTTGAGTTTGTTACGATAGCACTTGATGTAGTCATATCAACTGTATCGCCTTTACTATTTTTTCCTTTTAAATCAAAAAGCTCAACAAAAGCACCGCGTGTTCCTGATCCTTCTTCACGAGAGACAACATTAATCTGCCCCATTCCTGACTCAGTTTTAGATGATTTTCCACAAGCAGATAAGACTGAACCTACTCCCAAACTAAGTAGAGCTAAACCGGCTAACATTTTCCATTTTTTCATGGCTTTCTCCTTTAACATCTTTATAGTCGTCATTATAAGCAGTTAATATCAAATCCATTACCTGTTTTTTGTAAAGTTTTTGTAAAATCCTCTCTTATCAGACCAAAAACAATAATCATAACCCTAACTCCAAACTTTAAGTTCTATAGGAAAGATGCTATAATATTAATATCTTTTTCAAGATAAATTTCCAAATTAATAAAGGCTCAACCCCTTGCTACGAAAGGAATCTAGATTATTATGATGAACATGCAAAACATGATGCGCCAAGCTCAAAAACTCCAAAAACAAATGGAGAAAAAACAAGCTGAATTGGCTAGCACTACTTTTACTGGAAAATCAGCCCAAGAACTTGTTGTTGCTGAATTTACAGGTGATAAAAAATTGGTAAACATCACATTTAAGGATGCTATTGTTGATCCAGACGATATTGAAACACTTCAAGACATGACAACACAAGCTATCAACGATGCTCTTTCTCAAGTTGATGCTGCTACTCAAAAAACACTTGGCGCTTTTGCAGGAAAATTACCATTCTAATAATGCCAGACAAAAAAGCTCGAACCAATCGGTTCGAGCTTTTTATTTACTTGCAACTTCTAAACAATAAGATTTTTCATGACAATGTGGACAAGTGAGCTTTCTTGTCTTAGGTGTGTGCGCTGCAAAGAAAAATGTCTGAAAATTTGGTTGAAAGCAATGATGACAATTTGGGCAAACATAAGCTACATTTTGAGAGTATTTCCTAGCAAACCAGATGGCAAAGGGAGCTATGATAATTTCAGCAAGCAGATAAATCCAAAAATTCCTTGCCACAAGTGCCCATACTATGCTTCCCACTTGAAGGATAATTAAAGGCAAAAAGATGAAAAACATCTTCCGATGGACCTTTTTCAAAGATAATTGATTTTTCATGGTAAGAGAAATGTCTGATAAAAATTCTAATGACTGGCCAGATTGACTTTTCACATTGTCAAGCAAGTTGACAGCAGTGTCAAGCCTCTCTTTCTTGTCAGCTAGTTCTTGCTTTATCTCACGAATATGCTCAGCAAGCAATAACTCTAAAACCTGCTTAGCATTATCTTCAACAAAGAGACGTTTAATCTGTTCAATTGAAAAATCCAAATCTCGCAAGAAACAAATCATTCGCAAACGTTCCAAATCACTCTCAGTGTAAATTCGACGACCACCTTCTGTCAATTGAGAAGGAACCAAAATACCGCGTTTGTCATAATATTGCACTGTACGAACTGAAACACCAGCCAACTTTGCCAAATCACCGGTGCTATAAGTCTGAGACATTCCTTTCACCTCCTTTCTGCCCTCATTATAGGACATGACCTAAGGTTACATGCAAGGGGTTACCCTAGATGATTTTTTATTTTTTTGAAAAATAGCAGAGCTATCAGCTAAAAAAGCCACCCAAAGTTGCAAAAGGATTATCGCCATGCTCTTCTTCTTGCTGATTCAGATAAGACTTGTTCTCATCAAATTCCATAAATTTTTCATAGACGAGTGCTGTCATTCGAGCATCTTCTAAAGAATTATGTCCATGTCCAGAGATGCCTAAAAAATCAGCAACGCTTGTCAACTTAAGATTTGCAATTCCATTCAAATCAGAACTACGACGTTCATAAGCTTCATCATACAAGTCAACCTTGTAAAGCTCTGTCAAGTCTAAATCATTCTCAGCTAAAAGTGGCAAGTCAGATTTCAAGGCATTATAACCAACTAGAGCTGTCTCTCCTACGAAATCTTTAAAATCTGCCAAGACTTTATCTAATTTTGGAGCATTTGCAATTTTTTCTGATGTAATCCCTGTTAAACCATTAATAAAAGATTGCAAAGGCACATCTGTGTAAACATAAGTGTCAAAGTTGTCAACTTCTTCACCATCTCGAAATTTTACAGCAGAAACTTGAATAATATGGCTAATTTCAGCAACTGTATTAAATTCCAAGTCAAAAGCAATGTACTCAGATAGCTTTTTCATGATTTCTCCCTTATATCTTTAATCTTATTTCTTCTTTTTTATAAAATAAAGCTGGAACTTTCGTCCCAGCCTCCGACTTCCTTATTTTTTACCAAAAAGACGCGCAAACAATCCCTTCGGAGCAGCTGCTTCTTCCTGTTCTTGAATTGCTTCTTCAGTTTTTGTTTGAATCTCTTCAAATTCAGCTTTAGCTTCATTAAGTTCAAGTTGAAGACGTTTGCTATCTTCCATAGCAGCAAGTGTCAACTGTTGTTGTTGATCTAATTGCTTGTCTTTTTCACCAATTTGGACATCTTTAACACGAAGTTGCTCATCTTTTGAAG
The DNA here is from genome assembly GCF_016461705.1 of Streptococcus vicugnae. Classification (GTDB taxonomy): domain Bacteria; phylum Bacillota; class Bacilli; order Lactobacillales; family Streptococcaceae; genus Streptococcus; species Streptococcus vicugnae. The sequence goes on from NZ_JAEMHW010000001.1 coordinate 558,527, forward strand.
CCAATTGTTTATCTTTGGCTTTTAGTTGTTCATACAGACGAGTGATTTCTGTATTTTTTTCATCAACTAGAATTTCCAAAAGTTCACGTTGTTTTGTTTCTTCATCAATTGGATCATCTTCAAAGATAGTTTTTTTATAAATTTCTTCAAGTTTAATCAAGCCGCTACGATTAACTACCGTAACACCCTTTTCATTTTTATCAACATCTTCTTCCGGCAGATTCTTAACACGATTATTAACCGCTTGACGGCTAACACCCAGAATCTCAGCCAATTCACTAACTGTTTTCTCGATTGCCATAATATCCTCTTTTACATTGAAATTACTTATGAAAAGGATAACACATGAACTAATGATTGTCAATTTTTAACCAGTTAATTGACTGCTTCAAGCCTGAATTGATAGGCTTTTTTTCGCAATCGTGTCAACTTTCTGTCATTTTCTGTAAACTTACTTCCTTATTTCAAAAATATCTACTGTCATTTGACTACGGGATAGAAACATTTTATGCTACAATGATTATATGAAACAATACGATACAATTATCATCGGTGGTGGACCTGCCGGTATGATGGCTGCCATTTCTAGCAGCTATTATGGTTACAAAACGCTACTTATTGAAAAAAATAGAAGACTCGGAAAGAAACTAGCTGGTACTGGTGGCGGACGCTGTAATGTCACAAATAATGGTACTATCGATGACCTCATGGAAGGCATTCCTGGCAATGGGCGCTTTCTATATAGTGTCTTTTCACAATTTGACAACCATGATATCATGCGATTCTTTGAAGAAAATGGTGTTGCTTTAAAAGTTGAAGACCATGGACGCGTCTTCCCAAAAACTGATAAATCAAAAACAATCATTGATGCCCTCACTCATAAAATCAGTGAACTCGGTGGTACAGTCTTAACAAATACTGAAGTTGTTTCTGTAAAGAAAATCGATGAGCTTTTCCACATTAAGTCAGCTTCAGATGAATTTGTTTGTGGAAAACTTATTGTCACAACTGGTGGTAAAGCTTATCCATCCACAGGATCTACCGGATTTGGTTACGAGATTGCTCGTCACTTTAAATTAAATCTAACTGAACTTGAAGCAGCTGAAAGTCCTTTATTAACAGATTTTCCACATAAAGAACTTCAAGGGATTTCACTTGATGATGTTAGCCTATCTTATGGAAAACATCATATCACACACGATTTACTCTTTACTCACTTTGGACTATCTGGACCCGCTGCTCTTCGCATGTCTAGCTTTATCAAAGGTGGAGAAACCATTAAACTGGATGTTATCCCAAAAATGTCCACAGAAGAACTTAATTCATTTCTAGTGGAACATCGTGAAAAATCTCTTAAGAATACACTCAAAATGCTTGTTCCTGAGCGCTTAGCAAGCTTTTTCGCTCAGCCATTTCCCGAAAAAGTCAAACAATTGACACCAAATCAGGAACAAGAACTTGTGGCTAAACTGAAAGCTATGCCAATCAAAGTCACTGGCAAAATGTCACTAGCTAAGTCCTTTGTAACCAAAGGGGGCGTCGACTTGAAAGAAATCAATCCTAAAACTCTTGAAAGTAAACAAGTCCCAGGCCTACATTTTGCAGGTGAGGTTCTTGATATTAACGCCCATACTGGTGGTTTTAACATCACCGTTGCTCTATGTACAGGCTGGGTTGCTGGAAGTTTACATTATTAATAAACTAAAAAGAGATCCTATTTTGGGTTTCTTTTTACTTTTTTTAAAAATATTTAACTAGTTAAGTTTTTTCTCTTGATTCTCTTTTTAAAAGTGCTATAATTATTTTTGTTAACCAGTTAACTAAAAAGGAGATATTATGGCTAAAAAATCAAAAATCGCTAGATATAATAAACAATTAAAACTCATCGAGCAATATGCTGACTTACGTCGTGAATTAAAAGCTAAGGGCGATTACGAAGCCCTTCGCAAATTGCCACGCGACTCAAATCCAAATCGTTTGAAAAACCGCGACCGCATCGACGGACGTCCACATGCTTACATGCGCAAATTTGGTATGAGTCGTATCAATTTCCGCAATCTTGCTCACGAAGGTAAAATCCCAGGGGTTACAAAAGCCAGCTGGTAATATAATATATAGAAAAATAAGTTTTTATCACTGAAAAAGCAGACTTTGTCTGCTTTTTTAGTTGAGAAAATAACTATAATAGCGATTATCCACAGATAATTTTGGAAAATCCACAGGTAAATCTGTAGAGTCAATTTCCTGAAATCCTGATTTTTGATAAAAATACTGAGCAGCTTCAAAATCTGATGTTGTTCCAAGAAATATCGCCTTTTTACTATTTTCATAACAATAAGTAATAAATTCTTCTAATAACTTTTTCCCTAAACCTAATTTTCGATAAGGTTTTGCAACAAACATTTTCTTTAAAGCAACATTTCCTTCTGCAAGAGCAACTAACCCAAGGCACCCTATTACCTTTTCACCTTTATCATCTACAGCTACCCAAAATTGTCCACCACTCTTTTGATAGGAACTTTCAATGTTTAATAAATCTGGTTGATCAGATAGCGTGATTGGAAGTAGAAATTCATTTTGTTGAATATCTAAAATCATCTCTTTTACTGACTGATTAAATTTTGGCTCAAAAATTCTGATTTCCATAAACTCTCCCCTTTTATTTAATTGTATTTGCAATAATATTTCTCATATTATAGCACATTTTATTGTAAATGCAATATTTTTTTGATAAAATTTATTCGAGGAGATAAGATGTTTAAAATCATTCGTACTATTGGTGCCATTACGCGTACTATTCAAATAGATTCTAACAATCACTTTAAAGAATTTGGCTTAAATAATAACCTTTATATCTATATCATTCGTATCTGTGAACAACCTGGTATGTTTTTAGGGGAATTAGCTGATAATGTCCAAATTGATCGCACAACAGCCTTTAGAACCATCAAAAAACTTGTTAAGCTTGGCTATTTTGAATTAAAGAAAGATTCTGTTAATCAAAAAATCAAGCGTGTTTACCCAACAGAAAAAGCCATGGACATTTATCCACAACTTCATGAATATGAACAGCAACAATCTGATTTGCGATTATCAAACTTATCCACAGATGAAGTGGCTCAGCTCGAAAAACTCATATCAAAATTAAACTACTAAACCTGGTAATAAGTCAAAAGCCCCTGAAATTTTCAGGAGCTTATTTATATTTAATCCAATGTATCAAAGGCAAGACTTGGTTTAGCATTTAAATCAAGTCCAGCAAAATGTCCTTTATCATATTCGATAGCTGCAGCTAGTGAGACCATCCCAGCATTGTCACCACATAGGCGAAGTGGTGGAATAACAACTTCTGCTTCAGTAATCTCATCAGCTAGTCGCCCACGTAATCCTTGGTTAGCAGCTACACCACCTGCCACCACAAGTGTTTTGACAGGATATTTCTCTAAAGCTTTTTTCGTTTTAGCCATTAAAACATCTAAAACTGCCGCTTGGAATGAGGCTGATAAATCTTCATTTGAAAGAGTTTCACCCTTTTGAGCTGCATTATGATGCAAATTAATAAAGGCAGACTTCAAACCTGAGAATGAAAATTCTAGATTATCTTCTTTAATCATAGCACGTGGGAAATCATAAATATCTTTTCCTTTATGAGCCAACTGATCAATTTCACGTCCCGCTGGATAAGTCAATCCCATAACACGCCCTACTTTATCATAAGCCTCACCAACAGCGTCATCACGTGTTTCACCAACAATTTTATAGTTTCCAGGCTCAGACACATAAACAAGCTCTGTATGCCCACCAGAAACCAACAAAGCCATTAATGGATATTGAAGTTCTTTAACTTCACGCGCAGCCATCAAGTGCCCTGCCATGTGATTTACTGGAATCAGTGGCAAATTATTAGCCCATGCAAAAGCTTTTGCAGCAGCCATACCAACTAAAATAGCACCGACCAATCCTGGACCATAAGTCACAGCAACAGCATCTAAATCACTAACTTCAATTCCAGCTGCATCTAAAGCATCCTTGAAACAAGTTGTAATCACTTCAACATGGTGACGACTTGCTACTTCAGGCACTACGCCGCCAAAGCGTTTGTGACTTTCGATTTGACTAGCGATGACATTACTTAAAATCTCACTGTCATTTTTTAAAACCGCAATACTTGTCTCATCACAAGAACTCTCCACGGCTAAAATATATCTATCTTTCATCAATTTATTACCTCTTATTTACCTTCGCGCTTCATGATAATCGCATCTTCTACTGGTTCGTGATAATATTGCTTACGTTTGGCAATAATTTCAAAACCAAATTTCTTATATAGTGCCTGTGCAGAAGCATTTGATGCTCTGACTTCTAAGAAAATGGGAAAATCAACATGATCAAGATTAGCCAGTAATTGGCTACCTAATCCATGTCCCTGATAAGCTTTTTTAATGGCAATATTTGTAATCTCAAGCTCCCCAACTAACTGCTGAATCGCTAAAAAACCGACTACTTGCCCATCTTTTTCCACAAAAAAGTAATCAACATTCTCTTGTTGCATGTCAGATAAAATCTGATTTTCAGTCCAAGGAGATACTGGATACACATCTGAAAGTATCTCATAAACAGCTGCAACACATGCTTGTAAATCTTTCATGTTAGATACGATTGACATAGTTTGCACTTGGGTTTTCTTTGTGTGTCTTAAGCCAATTTTCCTCTGCTTCAACACGTTTTAAATAATTAGGAACAAAACTATCTACTTCGACAGGTTCTAAATTTTGACCGTATTTTCCGATAGCATAAGCAGATGGTAACACTGTAATAGCCTTAGCCTGTGGTAAACTTTCAGCAATTTGATCGTGGAAGTTAGCAACTTCTCCTACAAACATAACTGCCTCCTCATTCTTAACCACGTCTAGAACATCAGCAAAATTCATGTGTTGATCTTCTTTAACAGATTGACCATTTTTATAAAAGCCAGCGTAAACATTGTTACGACGGGCATCAATGACAGGGACAACTAATCCCTCAAAATCAGCTGCTGCAGCAAGTGCATAAAGGCTTGAGACACCGACTAATTCAATATCTAGGGTGTAGGCTAGCGTTTTAGCTGTCGCAACTGCCACACGAAGACCGGTATATGAACCAGGTCCTTGAGCAACTGAAATTCTATCCAAATCAGCTGGTTTTAAGTCTACAGCTTTCATCAAAAAATCAATCGCAGGCATCAAATTAATACTGTGATTTTTCTTAATATTGACCGTTACATCGGCTAGTAAATTATCACCATCTAAGATGGCAACAGACAAAGCCTTACTTGAAGTATCAAAGGCTAAAACTTTCATCATTTAAATTCCCTCACTTGATTATACTTCTTATTTTATGATATAATTTTAATAATTGCAACGAATCAAGGTTAAATCAATTACTCGGAAAAATTTAATAATGACTGGTCAAGTAGATACAAGCTAGTTGACGTGTTTAGTGTAGTTTGATTAACCACAGGTATATAAAGAAAGGAAAAAACTATGATTTACAAAGTTTTTTATCAAGAAACAAAAGAACGTAACCCACGCCGCGAACAAACTAAAGCACTTTATTTAGAAATTGACGCAGCAAACGAACTCGAAGGACGTATCAAAACTCGTGAACTTGTTGAAGAAAAAACAGCTTACAATGTAGAGTTTATTGAACTTCTTTCAGATAAACACCTAGCCTACGAAAAAGAAACAGGTGCCTTTAAATTAACGGAGTTATAATATGTCACAAATCAATTTAAAACCCGAAGAAGTTGGGGTTTATGCGATTGGTGGTCTCGGAGAAATTGGTAAAAACACTTACGGTATTGAATATCAAGATGAAATTATTATCGTAGATGCAGGTATCAAATTCCCAGAAGACGATTTGCTCGGTATTGACTACGTTATTCCAGACTATTCATATATCGTTGACAATATCGATCGTATTAAAGGCCTTGTGATTACTCACGGGCACGAAGACCACATTGGTGGGATTCCTTTCCTTTTGAAGCAAGCTAATATTCCAATTTACGCTGGACCACTTGCTCTTTCACTCATCAAAGGAAAATTGGAAGAACACGGGCTTTTACGTGACGCTAAACTTTACGAAATCAACGCAAACACAGAGTTAACGTTTAAGAATCTTAGTGTTACATTCTTCCGTACTACCCACTCAATTCCAGAACCTCTAGGAATCGTTATCCACACACCACAAGGTAAAATTGTCTGCACAGGGGATTTCAAATTTGACTGGACACCAGTTGGTGAACCAGCTGATATCCACCGCATGGCTGCACTTGGTGAGGATGGCGTCCTATGTTTGCTATCTGATTCTACTAACGCAGAAATTCCAACCTTTACAAACTCAGAAAAAGTTGTTGGACAATCTATTATGAAGATTATTGAAGGCATCCATGGACGTATTATCTTTGCGTCATTTGCCTCAAACATCTTCCGTCTCCAACAAGCTGCCGAAGCAGCTGTTAAAACTGGACGTAAAATCGTAGTCTTCGGACGTTCAATGGAAAAAGCCATTGTAAACGGTATTGAACTTGGTTATATCAAAGTTCCAAAAGGAACATTTATCGAACCAAGCGAAATCAAAGACTACCACGCTAGTGAAATCTTGATTATGTGTACAGGTAGCCAAGGTGAATCAATGGCTGCGCTAGCACGTATTGCTAATGGTACACACCGTCAAGTTACACTACAACCTGGCGATACTGTCATCTTCTCTTCTAGCCCAATTCCTGGTAATACAACAAGTGTTAACAAACTTATCAACACTATCCAAGAAGCTGGTGTAGAAGTTATCCACGGAAAAGTTAACAATATCCACACATCTGGTCACGGTGGACAACAAGAGCAAAAACTTATGCTCCGCTTGATGAAACCAAAATACTTCATGCCAGTTCACGGTGAATACCGTATGCTTAAAATCCACGCTGGTTTAGCGATGGACACAGGTGTGCCAAAAGACAATATCTTCATCATGGAAAACGGTGATGTGCTAGCTCTTACAGCTAACTCAGCTCGTCGTGCTGGACACTTTAACGCCCAGGATATCTATGTTGATGGTAATGGTATCGGAGATATCGGTGCTGCCGTACTTCGTGACCGCCGTGATTTATCTGAAGACGGAGTTGTTCTTGCCGTTGCTACTGTTGACTTTGATAGCCAAATGATTTTGGCAGGTCCAGACATTCTTAGTCGTGGATTTATCTACATGCGAGAATCTGGTGACCTTATTCGAGAAAGTCAACGTGTTCTCTTCAATGCTATCCGCATTGCTTTGAAAAACAAAGATGCAAGTATCCAATCTGTTAACGGTGCTATCGTTAACGCGCTTCGTCCATTCCTATACGAAAAAACTGAACGTGAACCAATCATTATTCCAATGATTCTTACACCAGATGATAAATAATCAAAAAGCTAGTTGATCACATCAACTAGCTTTTTATCAACAACTTATCCACAGAAATAAAAGAGCCTGGAATTTTTCCAGACTTATTCTATCTTGTTAATAACTTTCTGGATAGATATAGCTGACTGTTCCAGCAGTGTTACTCTTTGTTGGATCAAACCAGCCACGATAATTATCAATCCATTGTTTATTGCCATAATTAGATTCTAAAACTTGAATTTGCCCACTAGCATTGACTGCTGTAACGTAGGCCACATGCCCGTAACTATCAGGATCTGTCCAACAAATAATAGCTCCTACTTCAGCTTGTGTCCCAACCACATAGCCTTGTGAAGCTGCATTAGCTGCCCAATCGCCAGCATTTCCCCACCAATTACTTGCCCAAGTTGCAACTTGTTTTACACCCCAGGTACATTGCCCAACTGGGTAAGTATTAGTTGGAACTTCTGACTTTGACACTGGCGAATCAACCTGACTAGACTCCGAATTTCTACTTGATGTTAACAAATTCGTCACAAATGGATCAATAGGGGTTTTATCAGGTATCTGCAACACTTGCCCAGGAACAATAGTGTCATAAATTGACATACCATTCAAAGCAGCCAAATCATAGACACTAAGTCCATACATTTGTGCTACACTGTAAAATGAATCACCGCTTTGCAAAGTATAGGCATCTGCCTTAGCGTTTACTTGTGAAAACAACAAAGCTCCTGAAAGAGTAGCTGTTGCTAACGCTATTTTTGTTTTGTAATTCATAAAAATCTTCCTCCCTTTATGAATACTAGTATAGCAAGCTAATATTACAAATAATATAAAGGATTGTAAGCGTTATATTTCATGATACATCATTTCGTAAAATAAAAGTCATAAAAAAACTGCCCTAAAGGCAGTTTTTTATGATTGAAAACAAGAATGTGTTAAACGCTTAATAAATTAATTATTGAGCAACCATGATGCGGAGACCTTGGTCGATTTTTTCTGCAGCCTTACGTCCTTCACGGATTCCCCAAATAACAAGACTTGGACCACGACGAGCGTCACCAGCAACAAAGACACGATCATTATTAGTTGAATAATCATCGTAAACACTTTGAACTCCAAATTGTTCAAAAAGTGATTTTTCAGCACCAGTGAATCCCATTGCTAGCAAGACAAGGTCTGCTTTAATAGTTTCTTCAGTACCTTCGATTGGTTTGAATCCAGGTCCAACTTTGATAGTCTTAGCAGCAATAACTTGACCACGATCAGCACCAATAAATTCAGTTGTTGATGTCGCATAAGTTGTCAATTCAGTATCTTGAACATAGTTAGCTTCTTCTTGTCCATAACCAACACGTTTAATCATTGGGTATTGTGGCCAAGGATTTGTTAGCAAACGTTTTTCGGGTGGCTCTGGAGTGATTTCAAGCTGTTTAACGCTTGCTGCACCTAAACGAACAGCTGTACCGATACAGTCATTACCAGTATCACCACCACCAATGACAAGAACGTGTTTACCTTCAAGGATTGGACCAAGTTTTTTATTATCAGATGCAAGAACATTTTTAGTTGTTTCAGTCAAGAAATCAACCGCAAAACGCACACCTGATAAATGACGACCTGGGACATCCAAATCACGAGGAACACTTGCACCAGTCGCAAGAACAACACGATCATATTGTTTCAACAATTCATCAGCTGTAATATCACGTCCAACTTCTGTATTGGCAACAAATGTGATACCAAGTTTTTCCATAAGATCAATACGACGTTGAACAATTTCTTTATCCAACTTCATATTTGGAATACCGTACATCAAAAGTCCACCAAAACGATCACTACGTTCATATACTGTTACACTATGACCAAGTTTGTTAAGGCGCCATGCAGTTGAAAGTCCCGCAGGTCCTGAACCAATAACAGCAACTTTAAATCCAGTACGATAAGTTGGGCGACCAGATTCTTCAACCCAACCATTTTCAAATGCAGTATCAATGATAAAGCGTTCATTATCATGGATAGTAACTCCAGAGCCATTAAGACCTTCTGTACAGCCTTTTTCACACGGTGCTGGACAAACACGTCCAGTCATTTCTGGAAACGGGTTAGTGCGTGAAAGACGCTCAAATGCACGCTTATAGTCGCCTTTGTAAACCAAGTCATTCCATTCCGGAATCAAGTTGTCGTTTGGACAACCTGAAACCGCACGTCCACCACCGTAAAATTGACCTGAATGACAGAAAGGAATCCCACAAGACATGCAACGCGCAGCTTGTTTTTGGCGTTCTTCTTCTGACAATGGAACTTGTAATTCTTCAAAGTCCAAGATGCGTTCAGCAACAGGACGAAACGGATTATCTTTTCGATCGTATTTCAAAAATCCAAACGGATTAGCCATTTTATTTACCCCCTGTTACTTGTGCGAGAAGTTCTTCTTTTTCTGCAGCTGTTTCTGCACCACCAGTTGCAATTTCGAAAGTACGCAATTCAAGTTCATTACCTTCTAAACCAGTGTTGGCAAGAGCATACTCAATATTATTGATTTCATGGAATTCAGTTGGGTAAACTTTAACAAATTTATCAACTTCTTGTGCCCAGTTATCAAGCAAACGTTTAGCTTTAGCACTACCAGTGTATTCGTAGTGTTTTTGAATCATATCTACCAAGACATCATCACCACGTGTTTCACCAACTTTGTAAAGATCAACCATTTGACGGTTTACTTTTTCAGCAAAGTCACCATTTACATCATAAACGTAAGCAACACCACCACTCATACCAGCGGCAAAGTTACGACCTGTTGTACCAAGAATAACAGCAACACCACCTGTCATATATTCACAACCGTGGGCTCCTACACCTTCAACAACAACTTTTGCACCTGAGTTACGAACACAGAAACGTTCACCAGCGCGACCAGCAAAGTAAGCTTCACCTTTAACAGCACCAAATAGAGCAACGTTACCTACAATTGGTGAATTTTCGATATCATAGGCTGCATCATGTGGTGGTTTAACAATCAAACGTCCACCTGACATTGATTTCGCAATATAGTCATTAGCTTCACCAATCAATGTCAATTCCATACCTTGAGTAATGAAGCTTGCAAATGATTGTCCAGCAATACCAGTGTATTCGTATTTAATCAAACCAGGTTCAACTGAATAGTTACCGTAACGTTCAGCCATCCAACCTGCCATGCGAGCACCAACAGCACGTTGAACGTTATTAATTGTTTCTTTAACTGTTACACTTGCACCGTTGTCAACAGCAGCTTTGGCAAATCCATCCAATTCTTTCCATTGACGTGCTTCAGCAAATGGATCTTCAGTTTTACGTTCAATTGGATAAGCAGTTCCGAGCATACGAGAGAAATCAAGTGATTTAGCTTTTCCTTTTGGAATGAATTTTGCTTTCAAGATTTCTGAGTGACCAACCATTTCATCAACAGAACGGAAACCAAGTTCAGCCATGTATTCACGCAATTCTTCTGCCATGAACATCATCATGTTAATAACATGTTCAGGTTTACCAGCAAAATGTTTACGAAGTTCTGGATTTTGTGTTGCAACACCAACTGGACAAGTATTAAGAGAACATACACGCATCATGACACAACCGATAGAAATCAATGTCAAACTTGCAAATGAATATTCTTCTGCACCAAGAAGTGTAGCAATAGCAACATCACGACCAGTCATCAATTTACCATCTGTTTCAAGTGTCATACGTTGACGGAGACGGTTAAGTGACAATGTTTGATGTGCTTCAGCCAAGCCCATTTCCCATGGAAGACCAGCATCACGGACAGAGTTACGTGGAGAAGCTCCGGTACCACCATCATAACCAGAAATAACAACCTTATCAGCACCAGCTTTTACACAACCTGTAGCGATTGTACCAACACCAGTACTTGAAACCAATTTAACATTGATTTTAGCATAAGGATTGATAGCTTTAAGGTCATAAATCAATTGTGCCAAATCTTCAATTGAGTAGATATCATGGTGAGGTGGTGGTGAAATCAAACGTACACCAGGCGTTGCACCACGAATTTCAGCAACCCATGGGAAGACTTTTTGACCAGGCAATTGTCCACCTTCACCAGGTTTAGCACCTTGTGCCAACTTGATTTGGATTTCTTCAGCAGACATAAGGTATTCAGCATTAACACCAAAACGTCCTGAAGCGACTTGTTTAATCTTAGAATTCAAGTTACGACCATCTGGTTGTACTTTGAAACGATTGCGGTTTTCGCCACCTTCACCAGAGTTTGATTTAGCTCCGATTGAGTTCATTGCTTCAGCAATTGTTTCGTGTGCTTCTTTAGAAAGTGAACCAAAACTCATGGCACCAACTTTGAAACGTTTAACGATTGTTTCAGCTGGTTCGACCTCAGAAAGGTCAACTTTTGGACGATCTGATTTAAATTCCCAGATTGAACGAAGTGTTGTTGGAGTTGCTAAAGCTTCTTTATCCAATTCAGCTGTGTATTCTTTAAAGAGTTTGTAGTCACCTTTGCGAACAGCTTGTTGGAAATTATAAATAGTATGTGGATTGAAGAGGTGATATTCACCATCTGCTTTAAATTGATAAATACCGCCACTTTGAAGATAATCACCACGACGAGGACCAAATGCATCTTCCATACGTTGAAGATATTCTTTTTCAATTTGGTCAAGTGACAATCCACCAATACGAGTTACAGTACCTGTAAAGTATTTATTAACAACAGAGTCTGAAAGTCCAACTGCTTCAAACAATTGTGCTCCTTTATAACCAAGGATTGTAGAAATCCCCATACGACTCATAACTTTAACAATACCTTTTTCAGCTGCTTTACGATATTTTTCAAAGGCAGTTGCATCTTTTCCATATTCTTTCAATGTTGCATAAGCACCATAAGGATGAACAGCCGCAGCACCATAACCAACTAAAGTTGCAAAATGGTGAACTTCAATAGCTTCTGCCGTATCAACAACAATTGAGAATTGGCTAGCTTTCCCTTTAACAACCATGTAGTTATTCAAACCAGAAACAGCTAAAAGCATTGGAATAGTTGTTTGGTTTTCTTTAACATTGCGGTCTGAAAGGATAATAATCTTGCTGCCATTATCAACAGCTTTTTCAGCCGCTTTGAAAAGATTTTCTAACGCACGTTGCAAACGATTATGTGATGGTTCAACCACATCATAAACTGTTGAGAGAGTTGTTGCACGATAACGTTCGTCTTGCAAGTTAGCGATTTTGGCAAAATCTTCGCTTGAAAGAACTGGACTATCAATTTTAACTTTGACACAGTTATCAGCACCATCAGCTTTGAAGTTACCATCACCACCGAGGTAAACACTTGTTGAAACGACAATTTGTTCACGAATCGCATCGATTGGTGGGTTTGTAACTTGGGCGAATTGTTGTTTAAAGAAAGTGAAAAGAGATTGACTCTTATTAGAAAGAACTGCTAGTGGGCTATCAAATCCCATAGAAATAACTGGTTCTTCACCTTTTTCAGACATTGGAAGAATAACAGTACGAATAACTTCTTCATTATATCCGTAAGCTTTCCACATTGTTTCAATGTCATTTGTTTCTTGATTTAATTCTGAAGCTTCAAAATCATTAAGATGTGCAATGTTTTCTTCTACCCACTCTTTATATGGGTGTTGTGCAGCATAATAAGCTTTCACTTCTTCATTACGCATCAATTTACCAGAAGTTGTATCAATCAACATCATATTACCAGGACCAAGTACACCTTTTTCAATAACGCGACTTGGTTCAAGGTCAACAACACCTGATTCACTAGAACAGATTAAGAAGTTATCTTTTGTCAATGAATAACGGCTAGGACGCAAACCATTACGGTCCAAACGAGCACCAACCATATCACCATCTGTAAAGACAAGAGCAGCTGGACCATCCCACGGAGCCACAAAACTTGATGCATATTCATAAAATGCTTTAAGATCATCAGGAAGACCTGATTCATCACCCCAAGCTTCTGGCACCATCATCAATAAACTTTGTGGAATATCACGGCCATTGCGATAAAGATACTCTAAACAGTTTTCCAACTTGGCAGAATCTGAGTTTTCTTCATTATAAACTTCAATCTGGTGACTGTGCATCCAGTTTTCTGCACCACGAAGTGTATTAATTTCACCATTGTGAGCCAAGAAACGGAATGGTTGTGCACGATCCCAAGATGGGAAAGTATTTGTAGAGAAACGAGAGTGTGTCAATGCAATGTGTGATTTGAAATGTTCATCTTGCAAGTCAGGATAAAAAAGACCAACTTGGAAGGCATGAAGCATCCCTTTGTACACAATTGTTTTGCTTGAAAGAGAACAGATGAAAAATTCATCAGATGAAAAGCTCTTTTCAAGTTGACGACGCAAGCGGAACAATTTGTCTTCAAAATCACGACCAGCTTTAGTATCATCAGGTTTTTTAACAAAAACTTGTACAAAACTTGGCATAATTTCTTGTGCCGCTGGACCACAATTGTCATAATTGAATGGCACATCACGAGTCATCAAAACATGGAAACCAGCTGATTTAATTTCTGCTTTAACTGCTTCTAAAAGACTGTCTTTAGCCTCAGTATCTTGAGGTAAAAAGAGTTGCGCAACAGCGTAGTCACCTTTTTTAGGTAAATCATAACCTGCTTCTTTTGCTTTTAATTGGAAAAATTCATCTGGTAAAGCAAGCAACATTCCGGCACCATCACCAGTATCAGGTTCAGCTCCTGTACCACCACGGTGATTCATACGTGTCAACATTGTCAAGGCATGTTCAATCAAAGTATGACTTGCTTCACCATCGAGTTGAGCAACAAACCCCATCCCACAAGCATCCGATTCAAAAGACGGATCCCAAAGCGTTGTCTGCTGCGCCCTCAAAGCACTTTCATTCATAGCTCTTACTCCTATCATTAATACAAATAGTCTAAAATAGTCTAATTATTCAGAATATTTACTTCACATTATACCACATTCTCTCTAATTAGAATAGCTCTTATTTAAACTTTCTATTTAGAATGTGGTATTTTTGGGGAAAAAAAAGACAGCTAGAAGCTGTCTTACTTACTACTACTTCTTAGTAAAGATCTAGATAGTTGTCAATTTCCCATTGTGAAACAAAGGCCGCATAGCTTGACCATTCAATTTTCTTAGCTTCCACAAAGTTTGTAAAGATGTGATTTCCAAGAGCAGCTTTAACTACTTCATCTTCTTGCAAAGCTTTAACGGCATTGTGCAATGTTGATGGAAGATCACGGATACCAGCTTCTTTACGTTCTTCTTGAGTCATGATGTAGATATTTGATTCAACTGGAGCTGGAGCTTCAATTTTGTTTTCAATACCATCAAGACCTGCTTCAAGAAGAACTGCAAGAGCAAGATATGGGTTAGCAGTTGGGTCAACTGAACGAAGTTCCAAACGAGTACCCATTCCACGTGATGCAGGTACGCGGATAAGTGGTGAACGGTTACGTCCAGCCCATGCGATGTAAACTGGTGCTTCATAACCAGGAACCAAACGTTTGTATGAGTTTACAGTTGGGTTCATGATTGCAGTGTAGTTATAAGCGTGTTTCATCAAACCGCCAAGGAAGTAATATGCTGTTTCAGACAATTGCATACCTTTTGGATCTTCAGTATCAAAGAATGCATTATTTCCATCGTAGTCAAACAATGACATGTTGCAGTGCATACCTGAACCGTTGATACCAAATTTAGGTTTAGCCATGAATGTAGCATAAAGACCGTGTTTACGAGCAATTGTTTTAACAACAAGTTTGAAAATTTGAATGTTATCACAAGCTTTCAAAACATCAGCATATTTAAAGTCAATTTCGTGTTGACCAATCGCAACTTCGTGGTGACTTGCTTCAACTTCAAATCCCATTTCAGTCAAAACATTAACGATTTCACGACGAGTGTTATCTGCAAGGTCAGTTGGTGCAAGGTCAAAGTAACCACCGCGGTCGTTTACTTCAAGAGTTGGTTCACCTTTTTCATCCAATTTGAACAAGAAGAATTCTGGTTCTGGACCAAGGTTAAATGATTTGAAACCAACTTTTTCCATGTGACGAAGTGCACGTTTCAAGTTACCACGTGGGTCACCTGCGAATGGTTCACCTTCAGCAGTGTAGATATCACAGATCAAACCTGCAACAGCACCATTTTCACCACCCCAAGGGAATACTGTCCATGTATCAAGATCTGGGTGTAAGAACATATCAGATTCGTTGATACGTACAAAACCTTCGATTGAAGATCCATCAAACATTGCTTTGTTTGACAATACTTTGTCAAGTTGTTCGTCAGTTGCTGGGATTTCTACGTTTTTCAATGTTCCAGCGATATCTGAGAACATCAAGCGTAAAAATGTAACATTTTTTTCTTTGACTTCGCGACGGATGTCAGCTGCTGTAATAGTCATGAATTTAGGTCTCCTTTTAAAACCGAAATAACCGAGCGACGCTTATTTTTAGATGCGCCAATTGCTAATGTACTGTGATGGGGCCGAAAAACGGCCTTGGTTTCGGAGTTCATCTTGTAAGATTCGACGAACATCAGCATCTGTTAAAGACTTCTGCTTTTGAAGTGCTTTATCTTGTCTATCAGCGTATTCTCGCTTAATAGCTGCAATATTTAGCCCCTCGTCAAGGAAATCTTTAATTTCAAGCAATCGATCCATATCATTTAACGAAAACATACGACGGTTACCTGAAGTACGTTCTGGGGTTATCAACCCTTGATCCTCATAATAACGAATCTGACGTGCTGTTAAATCGGTCAATTTCATTACTGTCCCAATGGGAAAAACCGCCATGGAACGTCTGAGTTCTTTTTCTTTCATGATGACCTCCTTCCGATAATTATTATAGTCTGAAAATTCTAAACTGTCAACCCCATATGTCAGAAAATATAACATTAAAACCTAATTTTTTTCATTTTTATTTTTCAACCACTCGCGAACCATGTCTACATCAGAATTAACAAGAATAGCTACAAAGACACCACAAAAAGTTTCAAATACTCTTGCAAAAACATATAAAATCGTATCACCAGCAGGAATTGATAGAGTAATAATCAAAAGCGCTGATGTTCCGCCAATAATTCCTGCCTTATTATTAATTGAAACATTAATCATGATTCCTAACATAGTAAATACAGGAACAAATATCAAAGTTACCCAAAATTGATTATGGAAAAATTGATTAATTAAAAAGAAGAGCAAAGATAAAAAACCTCCGACACTGTTACCAACTATACGTGAAAAGCCAAAGTGCACACTTTTATCTAAACTTTCACGTAAGCTGAAAACAGCCGTCAGCGTTCCAATCTGCAGCCCTTCCCAACCAAATAAATGAAATAATAAAAGAACAAGAAAAACAGATAAGCCTGTCTTAAGCGTTCGCATCCCTAACTTAAACTTACTCGGATCAAATTTATAATTCGACAAAAGATTTTTTAGATATTTCATAACTCACAACCAAATTTTTTTCCTTTATTTTAACACAGTTTAAATCGTTTTCGCTAGATGTGAATACGTTTACTAAATCGCCTTCTCCCACTATTACTCAATTTTAATTTATCAAAAATAAAAAAGAGCCCTTTGGGCTCTTTTGTTTCTCAATAATGAGAATTATTTTTCAGTCAATGCAGCAAGACCTGGAAGTACTTTACCTTCAAGAAGTTCCATAGATGCACCACCACCAGTAGAGATCCATGAGAATTTGTCTGCACGACCAAGGTTGATAGCTGCAGCAGCTGAGTCACCACCACCGATGATTGATTTAACGCCTGGTTGTTTAACAATAGCGTCCATTACACCGATTGTACCAGCTTGGAAATCAGGGTTTTCGAACACACCCATAGGTCCGTTCCAAACAACTGTTTTAGCACCAGTCAATTCTTCATCGAATTTAGCGATTGATTTAGGACCGATGTCGAGACCAAGGAATCCAGCATCTACAGCTGCACCTTCAGTATCTTTAACTTCAGTGTAATCAGCAAAAGCATT
This sequence comes from Streptococcus vicugnae, assembly GCF_016461705.1. Lineage (GTDB taxonomy): Bacteria > Bacillota > Bacilli > Lactobacillales > Streptococcaceae > Streptococcus > Streptococcus vicugnae. The sequence goes on from NZ_JAEMHW010000001.1 coordinate 575,978, forward strand.
AGCTTCTTTTGAGTCAACTGGCAAGATCAATTTACCGTTAGCTTTAGCCAAAAGTTCTTTAGCAACTTCAAGTTTGTCTTCTTCAACAAGTGAGTTACCGATTTCGATACCTTGTGCTTTAAGGAATGTGTAAGTCATACCACCACCGATAAGAACTTTATCAGCTTTTTTCAACAAGTTTTCGATAACACCGATTTTATCTGAAACTTTTGAACCACCAAGAATCGCGATAAATGGACGAACTGGGTTTTCAACAGCTTCTTGGATGTATGCAATTTCGTTTTCAAGAAGGAAACCTGCAACAGCTTTTTCAACGTTTGCAGAGATACCTACGTTAGATGCGTGTGAACGGTGTGCAGTACCGAATGCATCGTTAACGAAGATTCCGTCACCAAGTGAAGCCCAGTATTTACCAAGTTCTGGATCGTTTTTAGATTCTTTTTTACCGTCAACGTCTTCAAAACGAGTGTTTTCAACAAGAAGAACTTCACCATCTTTAAGGTTGTTGATAGCTTCTTCAAGTTCAGCACCACGTGTAACACCAGGGAAGACAACTTCTTGACCAAGTTTAGCTGCCAAATCAGCTGCTACTGGAGCAAGAGATTTACCTTCTTTATCAGCTTCTTCTTTAACACGTCCAAGGTGAGAGAAAAGAATTGCACGACCACCTTGTTCGATGATGTACTTGATTGTTGGAAGAGCCGCAGAAATACGGTTGTCATTAGTGATAACGCCATCTTTCAAAGGTACGTTAAAGTCAACACGGACAAGAACTTTTTTACCTTTCAAATCAACGTCTTTAACAGTCAATTTAGCCATTGATAGGACTCCTTATATTTTTTTATACATGCTAATTATATCACAAAACCTGTAAAAGAGGTAGTTAAATCAATAGAATTTGTCCTTCAGCTCCCCTACTACTATGTCTTGAGTAATTCAGCATATTTAAGAGAAATAAAAAAAGAGAGGAACGAATCCTCTCTTCTTCAGCTAACTCACTGATTATTTAGCAATTTTTGCGAAGTATTCAAGAGTACGAACAAGTTGTGAAGTGTAAGACATTTCGTTGTCGTACCATGAAACAGTTTTAACCAATTGAGTACCGTCAGCTGCTTCAGTTACTTCTGTTTGAGTTGCGTCAAACAATGAACCGAATGAGATACCTACGATATCGCGTGAAACGATTGGGTCAGTGTTGTAACCGAATGATTCAGTTGCAGCAGCTTGCATAGCAGCGTTAACTTCTTCAGCAGTTACTTTTTTGTCAAGAACTGAAACAAGTTCAGTAAGTGATCCAGTTGGAACTGGTACACGTTGAGCATGACCTTGAAGTTTACCGTTCAATTCTGGGATAACAAGACCGATAGCTTTAGCAGCACCAGTTGAGTTAGGAACGATGTTTTCAGCAGCAGCACGTGCGCGACGGAAGTCACCTTTACGGTGTGGTGCGTCAAGAGTCATTTGGTCACCAGTGTAACCGTGAACTGTAGTCATTGTACCAACTTTAAGACCGAATGATTTGTTCAAAGCATCAGCCATTGGTGCAAGACAGTTTGTTGTACATGAACCAGCTGAGATAACTGTTTCAGTACCATCAAGAATTTCGTGGTTAGTGTTAAATACGATTGTTTTAACATCTGATCCACCAGGAGCTGTGATAACAACTTTTTTAGCTCCACCTTCGTGCAAGTGTTTTTCAGCAGCAGCTTTAGTTGCAAAGAAACCAGTTGCTTCAAGAACGATTTCTACACCATCGTTAGCCCAGTCGATTTGTTCTGGGTCACGTTCTGCAGAAACTTTAACGAATTGACCGTTAACTTCAAAACCACCATCTTTAACAACAACATCACCGTCGAAACGACCTTGAGTTGTATCATATTTCAACAAGTGAGCAAGCATAGCTGGGTCAGTAAGGTCGTTAATACGAGCTACTTCAACACCTTCAACGTTTTGGATACGACGGAATGCAAGACGACCGATACGACCGAAACCGTTAATACCAACTTTAACTACCATTAGTGATTTCCTCCTTATGAAAATCAAAAAAAATTTTTTTATTTTAAAAGGTTTCCCTTTTAGACAATTGTGAAAAGATTAACTTACGTAGGCACAAATCAACCTTTCAACGCTATTATTATATAACTATTTCGCTAAAATTGCAAATATTATTACCGTTTTCATTACAAAAAAGGACGCTCATTTGAGCATCCTTTTTAACAGTAATTATTCACCAGAATTTTTCTTGATGATTTCTTCTTGAACTGATTTAGGAACGTCTTCGTAGTGGTCAAATACCATCATGAATGTACCACGTCCTTGAGTTGCAGAACGAAGAACTGTTGCGTAACCGAACATTTCAGCAAGTGGAACGAAGGCACGAACGATTTGGCTGTTACCGCGAGCTTCCATACCATCAACACGTCCACGACGAGCTGTTACGTGACCCATAACGTCACCAAGGTTTTCTTCTGGAGCTGTGATTGTAACAAGCATCATTGGTTCAAGAATAACTGGGTGTGCAGTTTTAGCAGCTTCTTTAAGTGCAAGTGATGCAGCGATCTTGAAGGCAGTTTCAGATGAGTCGACATCGTGGTAAGAACCATCGTAAAGTTTAGCTTTAACGTCAACCATTGGGTAACCAGCAAGAACACCGTTAGCCATAGATTCTTGAAGACCTTTTTCTACTGCAGGGATGAATTCACGAGGAACCACACCACCGACGATAGCATTTTCAAATTCGAATCCTTTACCTTCTTCATTTGGAGTAAATTCAATCCAAACATCACCGAATTGACCTTTACCACCAGATTGGCGTTTGAAGAATCCACGTGCTTGAGTAGCTTGGCGGAATGTTTCACGGTATGATACTTGTGGAGCACCTACGTTAGCTTCAACTTTGAATTCACGTTTCATACGGTCAACAAGGACGTCAAGGTGAAGTTCACCCATACCAGAGATAACTGTTTCACCAGTTTCAACGTTAGTTTCAACGCGGAATGTTGGATCTTCTTCAGCAAGTTTTTGAAGAGCGATACCCATTTTATCTTGGTCAGCTTTAGATTTAGGTTCAACCATCAATTGGATAACTGGTTCTGGAACGTCGATTGATTCAAGGATGACTTTAGCTTTTTCATCTGTCAATGAGTCACCAGTTGTAGTATCTTTCAAACCAACAGCAGCGGCAATGTCACCAGCGTAAACTGTTTCGATTTCGTTACGGTGGTTAGCGTGCATTTGAAGGATACGTCCGATACGTTCACGTTTACCTTTAGAAGTGTTAAGAACATAAGAACCGCTGTTCAATACACCTGAGTAAACACGGAAGAATGTCAAACGACCTACGAATGGGTCAGTCATGATCTTGAACGCAAGAGCTGCAAATGGTTCGTCATCTGATGCTGGACGTTCTTCTTCTTCATCTGTATCTGGGTTAACACCTTTGATTGCTGGGATATCAAGTGGGCTTGGAAGGTAATCGATAACCGCATCAAGCATCATTTGAACACCTTTGTTTTTGAAGGCAGAACCACAAAGAACTGGGAAGAATTCAACGTTGATAGTTGCTTTTCGGATAGCAGCTTTCAATTCAGCTTCAGTGATTTCTTCACCTTCAAGATATTTCATCATCAATTCTTCATCAGTTTCAGCAACTGCTTCGACCAATTTTTCACGGTATTCGTTAGCTTGATCAACGTATTCAGCTGGAATATCTTCTTCAAGAATATCTGTACCAAGGTCATTAGTGTAGATTTCAGCTTTCATACGAACCAAGTCAATGATACCACGGAAGCTATCTTCTGAACCGATTGGCAATTGAATTGGGTGAGCGTTAGCTTGAAGACGATCGTGAAGTGTGCTTACTGAGTAAAGGAAGTCAGCACCGATTTTGTCCATTTTGTTTGAGAATACGATACGAGGAACACCGTATTCAGTAGCTTGACGCCAAACTGTTTCAGTTTGAGGTTCTACACCTGATTGTGAGTCAAGAACTGTAACCGCACCATCAAGAACACGAAGAGAACGTTGTACTTCGATTGTGAAGTCCACGTGTCCTGGTGTGTCGATAATGTTTACGCGGTAGTCTTTCCATTGTGCAGTTGTAGCGGCAGAAGTGATTGTGATACCACGTTCTTGCTCTTGTTCCATCCAGTCCATTTGTGAAGCACCTTCGTGTGTTTCACCGATTTTATGGATTTTACCAGTATAGTAAAGAATACGCTCAGTTGTTGTTGTTTTACCAGCATCGACGTGAGCCATGATACCGATGTTACGAGTTTTTTCAAGTGAAAATTCGCGAGCCATTTTTTTCTCCTATTATAAATTTAGTTTACTACTTTATTATAACATACTTTTAGAACGGATAGGCAGGACCTACCCGTTCTAAAGATGTTTTATTAAATATGATACGACTTAGACCAGAATTTCTGATTAAGCATTGCTCGAATACCAGTAGTAAAACATGTTAAAAGTATTCGAAGCTTCGTACCTTTATCTTGCTGATTACCAGCGGAAGTGTGCGAATGCACGGTTTGCTTCTGCCATACGGTGTGTATCTTCACGTTTTTTAACTGAAGCACCTGTGTTGTTAGCAGCATCAAGAATTTCTTTTGCAAGACGATCTTTCATAGTGTGTTCACCACGATCACGTGATGCGTTTACCAACCAACGAAGTCCAAGAGTTGTACGACGTTCTGGACGAACTTCAACTGGGACTTGGTAGTTAGAACCACCGACACGACGAGCACGTACTTCAAGAACAGGCATGATGTTTTCCATAGCTGTTTCGAATACTTCAAGTGCATCGTTTCCAGTAGCTTCTTTAATTTGTTCAAATGCATCATAAACGATTGATGCAGCTGTACCACGTTTACCATCAAGCATAACACGGTTGATAAGACGTGTTACAAGTTGTGAATTGTATAATGGATCTGGCAATACTTCGCGTTTTGGCGCTCTATTTTTACGACTCATTCTTTCTTATCTCCCTTCTTATTATCCTTTAGGACGTTTAGCACCGTATTTAGAACGGCCTTGTTTACGGTCAGCAACACCTGCAGTATCAAGTGCACCACGAACGATGTGGTAACGTACCCCTGGAAGGTCTTTTACACGTCCACCACGGATAAGAACAACACTGTGTTCTTGAAGGTTGTGTCCGATACCTGGGATGTATGCAGTAACTTCGATAAGGTTGCTCAAACGTACACGAGCGAATTTACGAAGGGCTGAGTTAGGTTTTTTAGGTGTCATTGTTCCAACACGTGTTGCAACACCACGTTTTTGTGGTGAAGATACGTTAGTTTGAACTTTTTTGTGGCTGTTGTAACCAACGTTAAGAGCTGGTGATTTAGATTTTTCAACTTTAGATTTACGTGGTTTACGTACCAACTGGTTGATTGTAGGCATCTACTTTTCTCCTGTAAGATTTTTATTTTGGTTGATAAGGCGCTTGGTGACAGTCCTTATCTAAAATGTGTACTTTGCAACATTTGTCAGCACGTCTCTGTACACTCTGGAGAGACCAAAAGTAAAAAGTACCGTTCATAATAATACCACATTGACGTCTACATGTCAATTAATTTAGCTTTAATTTCTTGATTTTCCTAAAACTTCTTAGCTAATAAATTTCATTCTCAAATTTTAATTCAAATACCAAAAAAGAGGCTCACGCCTCTCTGTTTTATTTGTCAAAAATGTTACCAAGTTCAACTTTAACGTGGTTATTCTTAACATCGATTTCTGAAACTTTTAGCAATGATTTATAGTTCATGCGGTCACGTTTTTCTTGTGCATTTTCAGCAAAGACTGCAACCCCAACAAGAGTACTATCAAACTCTGTTAAAAGACTAACCATACCAGAAATTGTACCACCACCTTTAAGGAAGTCATCAACAATCAATACTCGGCTATTTGGTTTCAAGCTACGTTTTGATAAGAACATTTTTTCAATACGGTCACTTGAACCACTTGCATAATTGACAGAAACGGTAGATCCTTCAGTAATCTTAAGGTCTCGACGAACAATAACAAAAGGAACATTTAAAATGTTAGCCACAGCATTTGCCAACGGCACACCTTTTGTAGCAACTGTCATAACAGCATCAATTTTGTTTCCTTTAAAGGCATTAGCAATAATACGCCCAACACTTTGTAAAATGCGTGGGGTACTTAGCAAATCTGATAAATAAATGTAACCACCTGGAAGGATACGATTACTTTCTGACATACTATCACGTAAATCTTCAATAACCGATCTTGCTTCTTCTTCAGAGATTCCTGGTGTAAAAATGACACCTCCACTTGCCCCTGTAACAGTTTCAATTTCGCCAATTCCAGATTCTTCAAAAGCTTTTTTAATGATGGCGATATCTTCAGAGATAGAAGATTTTGCTGCTTCATATTTTTCAGCAAAAGTATTTAAACTTGTTAACTTATAGGGGTTGTTAATCAAATAGTTGGAGATGACAACCATGCGTTCACTACGTCGTAATTTCATAATTTCTCCATCTTTTAATATCTGTTTTTGTCATTATATCATAAGAAAGCGAAAAAAACGAACGTTTTAATAAAAAAATGTGTATTTTTATGTTTTTTCTTAATGTAAAGGCATTCCAAAGTGGTAATTATTAAAATATACAGTCATTTAACTATTTTAATTTTGGTTTGTAGAAAGAACGATTATCCATAGCAAAGATACGATTTGTCATTTCACCTTCATCAATTCGACTCAAAGCTGTTGTCATCATCATCATTTCCGCATCAATATTATCAATCATATGAATAATTTCTGCTTCCATAACACGAGGACGAACTGGGCTTCCGTATTCAAGCAACCCATGGTGACTTAAGACAACGTGACGAAGAATAATAACATCTTCTTTAGTATCATCGATATTTAACTCTGTGAGAACCTTAGTAATTTCCTCATCAATCAAGGCAATATGGCCAATTAAATTACCACGAACCGTATACTCAGTGTTGTCAGGTCCTGTTAATTCAATAACTTTAGCTAAATCATGTAACATGATACCAGCGTAAAGTAAACTCTTATTGAGTTGAGGGTAAACATCGCCAATCGCATCTGCTAAACGTACCATAGTAGCTGTATGGTAGGCAAGTCCTGATTCAAAAGCATGGTGATTTGTTTTAGCAGCCGGATAAGTGAAGAATTCTTTATCATATTTACGATAAAGTGCTCGAACAACACGTTGCCAAACAGCATTTTCAATCTTGAACATCATTTGCTCAAGGTAATCTTTGACATCAAGAACATCAACAGGTGATTTTTCTTTAAAATCACGTGGGTCGTTTGGTTCACCTTCACGAGTGTTACGAAGCGTAATTTGATTGACTTGAGGTGTTCCGTTATAAACCTCACGGCGCCCTTTCATATAAATAACTTTACCTGCAGTGAACTCTTCAACATTATAAGGTTGTGCATCCCAAAGATTACCAGATATCTCACCACTGTCATCCTGGAAAGTAAAGGCAATGTAATCTTTACCAGCCCTTGTTTTGCGAAGTTCTGCAGTTTTTATCAAATAGAACCCTTCAAAGAGTTCATCTTTTTTCATTTGACTAATTTTCATGATTGTCCTCTTCTTCTAATGGCGGGAGGTTAAGCAAGCTTGTCGTTGCTTGATCTTGGTAGGACTCTACTGTATTCAAAGCACGAATAATGGCATTTGTTCGAGTAGAAATTAAACTGTCTAAAGTGTTATTTGCAGTGTTAATTTGTTTTTGAGCTTTAACAAGCATATTACCAAATTTCTCAAATTCCACCTTAACATTTCCTAAAATTTTGCTTATATCGTTCGCATTTTTCTGAATATTAAGAGTTTTGAAGCCGACAGCAAGCGAATTTAATAAGGCAGATAATGTTGACGGACCAGCCACAACAATATTTTCATCACGTCGCAAGCTATCAAAGAAGCTTGCATTGCGAACCACTTCTGAATACAAGCCTTCAGTCGGCAAAAACATAATACCGAAATTAGTTGTCTCAGGCGGATTTAAATATTTTTTATTAATATCTTTAGCAAAGCGTTTAATGCTATTTAAAAGTGATTTACGATAAAGTTCAACTTGTTCTTTATCGCCATTTTCATAGGCGTCTTCTAAGCGATAATAAGCTTCCAAAGGGAATTTTGAGTCGATTGGTAAATAAACATAACCATCGTCTTCAACTCCTGGAAGTTTAATGGCATATTCAACACGTTCGCTTGAACCAGAAACCGTTGGAACTTCTCGTTCATACTGGCTTGGTGTCATAATGTCTTCAATGATTTGCCCTAATTGCAACTCACCAAGAATACCACGTGTTTTAGTATTAGAGAGCACCTTGTTTAGAGTTCCAACATCCTGAGCGACTGTTTTCATTTCCCCCAAGCCTTGATTAACTGATTCTAATTGTTTCGATACCGTCTCAAATGAAGCTTTCAAGCGATTCTGCAACGTTTGTTCTAGTTTTTCTTCAACTGTCTGACGCATTTCTTCTAAGCGTTTTTCATTAGACGCTTGCATTTCTTTAACAGAATTTGTCAAATTGCGATTGATAATCTCTAAACGTTGATCAGAACGATCACGATTATCACTTAAACTTTTATGAAGAACATCACGAATATCATTTAATTGTGTATATAAATCATTTTGTAGACGATTCAGCTGACTATTTAGCGCTAGCACTTGATCCTTCTGAGCTAAATCAAGTTGATAAGATACCTGATCTGATAAATTATCTGCATTATCGTCCATTTTTTGTGATAAATCATCAGTTAGCTTTGTAATTTTGGATAGCAAGTAAACCAACAAAGTAACACTAATGACTCCCAACAATAAAGTTATTACTAACATTTTTACCTATCCTTACTTTGAATAACGATAAGATAACCTGACTCTAGAGTAACTGTAATAGGCTGCTGATCTAAAAATTCATTACTAGAATAGATTTTTTTCTTGAAAAAATTACTAGCATCCAAATTATATTTAGCCCCGTCTATGGTCAAATTCGCATCACCATCAGCCATGAAAGAAACGTAAGTCATTCCATCTTCTGGCAAAATTCGACATGACCCTGCTGGATAAAACTGAATACAATTTTGCTTATCTCGCAAAGTTATCTGTCGCATGAAGGGCGCCAAATCAGGATCACCAGGCAAAAATAGATTTGACATCATGTGATCAATACGACCACCAAAGGCACCAAAAATCGTTACTTGTGCTTCTGGGTACTGCTCGAAAACCTTTTTTAGAGCTAATTCTGTATCGGTGTCATCCTTCTCAGGACTAGCTTGAATAAAAATTTCTGCCTTAGTCTTAATTCGTTGTAATTCATCTTTGCTAACCGAATCAAAATCACCGACCGCAAAGTCCAACGGAAGGTGATTTTCTAATAAAAACAAACTTCCTCGATCTACGCCAACAAAAACATCAAATCCAGTGGAAAAATCTAATAATTGACCACCAGCAAATACAGCTACTTTAGTCATCTAACGCCACACGTAATGTTTCTACTTGTGCTGCTAAATCACTTGCTTTGAAGAGATATGAACCAGCGACAAAGACGTTTGCTCCAGCTTGATAGCAGGCTTTGATTGTCTTGTTATCTACACCACCATCAACTTCGATATCAAAATCATATCCTTTTTCATCACGAAGCTTAGCAACTTTACTTACTTTTTCGAGCATTTCAGGAATAAAGGCTTGTCCACCAAATCCTGGATTAACTGTCATGATAAGCACTTGATCAACCAAGCTCAAAACAGGTTCAATAGCTGAAACAGGTGTTCCTGGGTTAATAACAACACCAGCTTTCATCCCAGCTTTTTTTATTTTTTGCAATGCTCCATGAATGTGAAGAGTTGATTCTGCGTGAATTGTCATAATGTCAGCACCAGCTTGAGCAAATGCGTCAACAAAACGTTCTGGATTGACAACCATCAAATGGCAATCAAAGACAAGTTTGCTATGTTTACGCATGCTAGCCACAACATCCGCACCAAAAGTGATGTTAGGTACAAATTGGCCATCCATAATATCAATATGTACGTATTCAGCACTTGTTTCTTCGATACGTTTTAATTCTGAAGCAAAGTTAGCATAATCAGCTGCTAAAATTGATGGAGCGATTTTATTGTTTGACATAAGTACCTACTTTCTTTTTACAACTTTCTTATATGTTTCACGACGATTTTCAATTTCACTGAGAAATTGAAGATAATTATCATAACGTGATTGCCAAAGTTCTCCAGCCTCAACGGCGTCTTTGACCGCACACGATGGTTCATGAGTATGCGTACATGAACGGAATTTGCAGAAATGGCTTAAACGACGTAGCTCTGGAAAAGCGTTATTAAGATCTTCTGCATTAGTAATTTCGTAATCCAGTGATGAAAAACCTGGCGTATCAGCAATTTTTCCACCATTGACATTATAAAAACTAACAGCTCGTGTCGTGTGTCGACCACGTCCAAGACTATCTGAGATTTCGCCTGTTTCTAATTTTAATTCAGGGGCAATCTTATTGAGCAATGTTGATTTTCCAACACCAGTTTGTCCCATAAAAACAGTCACTTTATCAGTCAAGAGCGGAAGCAATTCTTCTAAAGTAGTGCAAAATTGGTAACCAATTTCTTGATACTGTTTCTGAATAGCTGTTATTTCATCAGGATTTACCAATAAATCCATTTTTGAAATATAAACAATCGGCTCAATAGCTTTATGTTCCAATAAAACCAAGAAACGATCCAACAAATTAGCATTAAAATCCGGCTCTTTTGCTGACATAATGACCACTGCTTGATCAATATTGACAATCGGAGGACGGACAAGACTGTTTTTCCTGTCGTGAATTGCTAAAATATAACCTTCTGAATGATCTTCTGCTGAAAATTCAACAAAATCACCAACATAAGGTGTTTGACCTTTTTTTCTAAAATTTCCACGCGCACGTGTTTGATAAATCACTCCGTCAGATTCAACATAATAAAAACCTGCTAGAGACTTGATAATTCTACCTTGCAAATGTATTTCCTTTTTTTGATTGATAGTCCCATTATAGCAAAAAATGGGCGTTTATTCAGTAATCAAGCCAAAAGATTTCACTTGATTGTCTTTTTGAGCCCAAAGGCGTATAATGACATTGTCTTTTTAAAGCGAACAGACATTCAAACTTTGGAAAGGTGGCCCAGCTTGGTACGGCACCAGACTCGAAATCTGGCAAGTGGAATCCTTTCACGCGCGGGTTCAAATCCCGTCCTTTCCTTATAACAAATAAAGAAGCTGGGACAAAAGGTGCTCAGCTTCTTTGTTTACGTAGTTATTATTTACAAGACGCAGTAGTTTGGACTTCAACAATCTATCCCCAGATTGTTGAAGGTCACTGTCAAAAAATATTAAAACAGCGATTACCAACTTTAGTCAACTTAGAGTTTCCCATGCACAATTGATTAGGCGCTTTTTGACGCTTGCTTTGCAAGCTAGATTTCCAACCTCGAAAGATTCCCCCAAATCTTTCGAGCCATGGGGTGAGTTATAAAGGTTCGGGGAACCTTTATAATCGGGAAATAAAACTTACAAAGTAAGTGTCAAAAACGGTCTGGGGATAGACCGTTTTAGATCAGCAACAAGCAATTAAGACTTGCTGAGAAATCGAATTTCTACGAAACTACTGATTCTCTTTTTAATTTCTAGGCTCATGAATAAAGTCTCCACTGGAGACTTTATTTATCTCACTCCCTTTCTAATTTCAAAGAGTACGTTGTTAAACGTGATGGAAGAATTTGATTGAAAAACTGTTAGCTGCCTCTCTATCTATATTATTCGTAAAAGGTTTTAAAAAAATGCCCTATTGGGCATCGAATAACACAATTTTTTTTAAAAATATTAACAATAAGACCAGTACCTACTGATAGTAGGATAATACCTATAAGAGCTCCACTCCACAAACTATTCAAAAGAAATGGTGACGTATTTTTGTTACCATGTTTTTTGTGTTGTCAAACAATTTGTAAGCTGTAAATAATTGATAAACAGCTAACAATAAACAAGCAATACCAGCTAAAACTTCTAATATAGAATTTACCTCTTTTCATTTGAAGTTTTGTTAATTGTTATCTAAATAAAGTATATATTTTCATTGAAATAATGCAAGTTTTTTGTTGAATTTATCAGAAAAAACGTAACATTTCTAATGCACCATATTGCTAGGATTCATAGATTCTCAAAATTTGTCTAAAGAAGTGATTTGAGCTGCTTGTTTCAATGGAGAGATTGTCATATTCTTGCTGAAATTCACTAACTGTTGCTAAGCCAGTACCACGATTGTCTCCTTTGCTTGAATAGCCTTTTTGATAAATGTTATCAATCGGAATATTATCTTCTTTGGTTGAATTTTCAATCATAAAAACAAAGTTATCATCTTGATAAAAATTCGCTACGGATATTTTAGGAACATCTGACAACACTGCGGCTTCAATCGCATTATCAAACAAGATAGCAAGGATACGAATGTAGGTAATAAGTGGAATTTTGGGACACTCCACGACTTCAGGAACTTCCAAAGTAATGGTGATTCCAAGATTTTCAGCCTCTAGAAATTTAGCAGACATCAAACTTTTGATGGCACTATTTGAAATATGAGACAAGCGTGTCAAATCGAATTTGCTATTTTTGACGAGCTTCTCAGAATCGTTGGCAATGTCATTGTAGATTTTTTTGATAGTTTCCAAGTCATTTCGCTCGATACTTTCTCCTATACTCAACAAAATATTGGCATAGTCATGTCTGAAACTTCTGACCTCTTGGTACAAACTTTCCACATGTTTGCTGTAATTTTCCAGCGAAATTAATTCTAGCTCCTGCTGCCTTTGTAATTCTATCTCTTGTTCACGGACGTATTTGTAATTCAGATAGAACAAAAATAGAAAAAGAAGAATAATGTAAACAAAAGTAACTCTTTCTCTAAACGATTCACTACCTACGCTACCAAATGGACTTTTCAAAGCAACATAATCTATTCCAAAAAAATAGAAAGCCATTAGCAGATTAATCAAGATAAGACTTGTCGAGCTAAGGTAATTTTGCAAGGTCTTTTTGACATTTGAAATATCAATTTCCAGTAATTTTGAAGCCATAAAATAGATTGGAACGGGTGTCCAGATGTCAACATGAGCAATCCATGACTGTCCGATAGCATTGATTCTTGTGGAAAATAGCGCCGCTAATGAATAAGACACCGTCCTAAGCAAAATATCCTCTACCGCAACTGGAAAAAGCCCATAAAAAATATGATACCTTGGTAGCAAGGACCTATCATGACGGTAAGATAAGGTGGTAAACCACAACAACACCACAATATTTTTAATCATGACAGTTTTGAAACCGTCCATATCCGCAAAGCACAAAAGCATGACAACCGCAAAGCCTGATGCAAGAATTGGCAACACTAAAACAGATACTAGCCATTCCCAAACGGCAAGTCGGTACTTGGTAATGCTCTTAAATAGGATAGCATACCCCAAAAACGTGACAAAGGTTTCTAAAAACGCAATTAAACTCCTTAAATCCAAAACTTCTCCACTCTAACTTTCTAGTTTAGTTTTTAATTCTTTCATGTGTTTTTTGGAAACGTAGCAAGATTTTCCACCTACAAAATAAACAAGCCCTTCTTTTTTATCCAAACTGACAACATTATCAGGATTAATCAGATAGGATTTATGGCATTGAAATAGCTTATAATTTGCCTTTTTAACTTCTCTAATTGTCCCGTAAAAATTACGCTGTCCTGTCCGTGTCACCAACATCAAACGGTGCGCTTCCGCCGTTTCAAAATAAAGAATATCTTCAAACGGTATTCTGATTTTGGTTTTATTGTTTTCAAAAATAAAGGTATCCAAGCTTAGGCGAGGCACTTGTCCTTCAACGACTTTCTTTAAACAAGCCTGCAAATTTTCCTTGATTGCCAAGTCACTGTCAGTTTTATCAATAAAATCAAGGGCACTGACTTGCGCACGATAGGTCAGGAGCATAAATTCAGAATGCGTTGTAACAAAGACAAGTGTTGCTGTTTTCGAAACGTCTCTAATCGCCTTGGCAACTTCAATTCCTTTCGTTTTATCGCCATTGATATCCAAATCCAAGAAAAAGATTTGAGGAGCCGTTTCATCAATAAGAGTGATAAGACGACTAGGCTCACCAAACAATTCAAAACAACGATGTTGCCACTGATTGTCCACAAGCACCTCGTCAATCATTTTTTCCAAGCGAAACTGCTGATTTACGTCATCTTCCAAAACATAAATATCAATCATTTTCTTCTCTCCTAAACAGTAACTTTGCTTTCTAAACATGAAATGATCTCCCTCTTATTGTAACATATCAAAAATTCCCTATCACATTGATAGAGAATTTACAGTATTCTGATGTTTTGAAGTGCTCTTAACTCTTTTAGTTTCGCCGATTGTTCCCTTGTTGGGTGAATAGCATTTTCCACCAAAACAGTTGATAAATCAACATTTAAACGACTTAAAATATAGGGCCTTGACGTCCCACTATTTTTCAATTCTTCATGATAAGATTGCAATAATTGTCGTAACGGGTTGATTTTCACATTGTTATCAAGAGTTGCTAGCAAATCATCAATAATGATTAATGCTTCGTCTCTTCTTTCTTTTCCCCCAGAAAACCACTTTAAATTCGGCATAAATCTTCCTCCAAATACTTATTAGCTCGCTGTTAGGTAATATTAGTTAGTCAAAAGAAACTCTACGAATAAAGGTGACAATGAGTAAAGCGACTACGTAATATGGCAGAAAGCGAGTACCGAGCAAAGCCGCTACAACACCAGCTCCCATTCCTATTATCAAGCTATTTAATATTGGATTTTTAACTATTTTTTTCATCTTTTCTCCCTGAAAGTCTAAATCATCAAGAACACTTGGCAAACTGTCCAAGAAAAATTTTTCACATCTCTCCACGATTCCCTCACATTAGAAAGTTATTTAATAACCACTAATTACTATAATCCTTTTTGAGTGATAATTTCATTTAATGTCATGAAATGACCAAAAATAGTCGTGAAAGGTCAAAATTGTCAGTTAAGGCGTTTTATGACTTACCTGCCTTTTTGGCACAGCAGTAACAATTTTGAAAATAAATGCTTCAATCATCGTTTGATAATTGCTGTATTGACAAGCTTTCCCAAGTGTCGTGATGATGTTTTCTATTATTTTTTTATACTAAAGTTATCAATAACCGCCGCCCACGACACCCATAGCTATGAGACCACGTCCGAGATTTTTTTCAAATTCTCCATATGTCGCGATTTTTTGATAAAAAGTGTTCACCGATGCGCTCATTTTTGTTTTCTTGGCAATATTTGCAACACCGATTCGACGTAAATCAGATACCAAAGACATCACAGCTCTATCAAAATCCTGACCTGCTTCTACCGCATTTTTGAAAGTTAGTAGTGCTTGACGTTCTTCATCTTTGATGTCAACAGACAAGACAAGGTCATAAACCTCATTTAACAACTCTTCTTTTACTAATTTTGTCATAATGTCTCCTTCTAAGGCAATAAAGCATTGACAAGACTACGACCAAAGTCGCGTCCAGACATGTAAATCATTTTTAAACCTGCGGATAAACGGTTAATAACAAATGATGCCAATAACCAAAACCGCTGTTTTATGCTTTGAAAATAATGTTTTTATCATAAATACTCCCTATAACCCCAATATTTCAGAAAATGGCAAGTAATCCGTCGTAAATTCTAGCTTTTGAGCTTCGTCAGCAGAGACTTGAGCTTGTTGAATGAAATTTTTTTGAAAGTCAGCCAAAGTCAACTCAGAATGGCAAAGCCAATGATTTCCAGTTGTGATGTACCATTTCCCCAAAGGTTTCAACATCGTCGAAAACTGCAACTTTTTTGTCAGATTTGTCTGGTCGATAACATAGATTTTTTCATGCGTATAGGTTGGAAAAACAATCTTTTTAATCAATTGTTTTACTGATGCCACTGACATGACAATCACCTGCTTTCACTTATATTTCTTATAACACGCCTACATTATACTCCTTTTCAACTCATAACGAACACCCAAGTCGCAAAACGTTGTTTTTTAGTCGCGAATGGTAATTTTTTAATACTTACCGTTTACGACCGAAAAATGACTTTTTATGACTTAGAAAAAGCTTTTAAGAACTTTTCTGCTACAATTAATCACTAAGGAGGTTTATAAAAATGATGACAGAAAAAATGTTTAAAGAATTAAATCAATCTGAATTAGAGAAAACGATTGGTGGAAAGAATAGGGATTTCTTAATTGTTGGACCTTTCGATTGGTTGAAGAAAAATCATAAGCCTACTAAACACGCTTAAACCAAAAATCATTCGACTATTTCAGTCGAATGATTTTTTGATTCGTATTGTTTGTCTGAAATGATAATTTTTACTTGATGTTTGTACCGACATATTTGGATATTTTTTCAACATCTGGTTAACCGTTTTAAGACCAACACCTCGTCCAAAGCCCTTACTTGAATAATTCTTCTGATAAATCAATTCCACAGGAACTCGCTCTTCTTTTGTGGTGTTATCGATAATTAGTAAATAGTCATCTCCTTGATAGAAACAAGCAATAATCATGGCAGGCTTTTCAGCTTCAATAGCCGCTTCAATCGCATTGTCACATAAAATGGAGACGAGCCGCACATAATCTAACAAAGGAATATCTGGAGCTCCAATTTTATCTTTAACTTCTAATTCTACCTCAATATGATGAGATTCCGCTTCTAAAAATTTAGCTGATAAAAGGCTTTTTATCGCATCATTATCAATATTAGTCAATCGTCCAATATTGAAGCGACTATGTTGAATAAACTTTCCAGAATCCTCTAAAACGGCATTATAAATATTCTTCACCATGCTCATATCATCTTGGTCGATTCCCTCTTTTAAACTCGCTAAGATATTAGCATAATCATGACGAAAAGCTCTTAGTTCTTCATATAGGCTTTCGATTTGTTTACTATACACTGACAAAGAATGCAGTTCTTGTTCTCGCGCTAACGACACTTCTTTCTCAAGCCAATTTTGATAAGAGCGATTCATATAAAACAGCATTAAAATGAAGAAAGTGAAATAGAGAACTACCAACCATTGGCGATAAACCAAGTTTGGGACACCACCATAAACTTCCATACCTGTTAGAAATTCAATCATGACATAGTAAAACATCATTGTTACATCTGTAAATATTAGTTTCTTTCGTAGATTCTTTATCTCACTTAGTTCAATAAAAGTTTGAAAGTTAATTTTGAACAACTTCACCATCATAAAATACATCAGAACTATTGAAAATTCTACAATGACAAATAATAAATTATTTTTATCTAAATCGGTATAACTAAAATTAAAAAATGGAATAATAAAGAAGCTAATAATTCTTTTAAAAGCACTCTCTATAACCCATGGAATACTCCCATAAAATACGTATAGAGAAAAAGGCAAGGTTTTATCTCTCAAATAAGATAGAAGCATCAAAATTAAAATACGACCGATAATAGTGTAAAACCATGTGAAATCAATGACAAAGAAAGTAACAGCTATCGTTATTATTTCCCACAATTTCAGCTTTGCTCCTCTAACATTAGAGTAAATCAACATAATCACAGGATAGTAAGCTAGTTCACTTAGATAATTGCTCATTAGCTTTTCACCTCATCTCATTTAATAGAGGTTTTATTTTATCCCTCGAAACTAGGCAAGTGTCTCCAGTTTCAAAGTAAACACACCGTGTCGCTTTATCAAATCTGACTACATTATCCACATTAATGACAAAAGAACGGTGACACTTGAAAAGACGTTTGTCTGATTTAGCAATCTCTGCAATCGTTGCATAAAATTCCATTCTGTCATTTTTCGTATGCAAAATCACGCGGTGCACAGCAGGAGAGGTTTCAAAATAGAGAATGTCACTATATGGCATGCGCACACGTGCTTTAGGAGTTTCAAACAAAAAGGAGTTTTCGCCGAAATTATCATTTTGATGTTTCATGGCTTCCTTTAGGCACAACTCTATGCGTTCACTAAATGCTTGGTCATTCAGGTTCTTATCAATAAAATCAATTGCCCCTACTAACGCTTGGTAGGTCAGCAGCATAAATTCTGAATGAGTTGTTACAAAAACAATGATAGCTGTTGCATCTTTTTCACGAATAGCTTTAGCGACATCAATTCCTTGTTTTTCGTCGTCTCTGATTTCTAAATCAAGAAAGAAAATTTGATGCTCTCCTTTTTCAGTTGCCTTAGCTATAATCTCATTTGCGGAACTAAACACCTCTATTCTCTGATAGTCCCAATTATTTTTTGCCATAATGGTCGCAATCTCGCGTTCCATACGAAATTGCTGTATGATATTATCCTCTAGTACATAAATATCTAACATAAATCTCCTCTAAAAATCAGTCATTTGAGATGATTTCTTTTAGTTGACTTCCTTTACTTCGTGCATAATGTACAGGTCGCTTTTCATCTCCAACATATAAAAGTCGCTGCTCTCTATCCATTATTCGTATTTTATCCCTATTTACCAAAGTATCACGGTGACACCTAAAGAACTGATGATATTCTCTTTCAATATCTTTTAATTGATGATAAATGTGATATTCCTCATCAGCGGTTACCACCTTGACCATATGAATTTTTTCCTTAGAGACTTGAATAAAAAGGATATCGTCAATAGCCAATTTATAATCTCGCCTGTTAATTGTAAATTTAAAATATTTCATAAATCATTATTCCCTCCAATAACATTATAAAGGAAATACTGATAAAAAAATCTCCAAGTCATAAACAGACAAAATAAGGTCACGAACGGTCACTTTTTATTGTAACATAGTAAAATGATATTCTGATATACTAAAAAACAAAAATTAAACACACTAACAACTAGTGGATAATTTTTGTTTTTCCATATTAGAGAAGTGATTAAAAGACATTGAGTAACAAACCTAATCCAACAATAAAAAGAATAATCCCAGATAGACCGCCGCTCCATAAACTAGCCAACAGAAACTGCGATGTGTTTTCATTGCCATTTGCTTTAGTGTCAGTAAACAACTTATAAGTGTTATAAAATTGAAATACTGCTATTAATAAGCACACAACACCAACGATTTTAGTTACCATAATAGTCTCCTTTATGCTTCAATATTATTTTGAACAAGTTTAGCTAATCGCTTTAGCTTGTCCACACATAAAGTATATATCTTTTCCGAGGATTTTTTCGCCAAAGTCGTAAAATACCAATTTTTAGTCGCGAATAGCTATTTTTTATCTTTTTTGAAATAATTCTTGCATAAAAGCAACACAAACAACCCGCCAAATAATAAATTGTAAGTTGTTGAATTCCAAAAATCTTTATTGTACACAAAGTAATTAAACAACATTAAGCATATTCCAAGAAAGTCAAATATGAGAGCTGTGTATAAACTATTTTTACAAACTTTATCATTCATTTGCTACTTTTCCTCTGCCAAGTTTCATTAAAATCAGTCCAAACAGAGAAATTAACAGTCCGTATGCTGAAAAGTTGTTTGCTTTAATGCCTAATTTAGGTAGGACGTTGCTATTATTAGTTTTTGTTTCATGTTTAGAGAAAGCTTGTGGGCTTTCTGGAACAATTAAGGCTTTTTCAGTGGTTTTAACATCATTTTGCGGTAAAAAAATCACATTCTGAATATTAGAATCAGTTTTTATTTCTTTAGTGTCAAATGCTATCGTTTCTGTATTATCTTCATTTGATTGTTCAGCCATTGCTGCTGCCATAGCCGCTGGAATTTTCCCATAAAAGAGATAGTCATAAAGTTCTTGTCCAGAAATACCACCACCAATCCACGCACTCACGATTTGACCATTTTGCAAACGGATAATGGTAGGCGTTCCTGGAATACCGACTGTTCCAAAAAGAAAGTTCGCTGCTTCTTCATCAAAATCCTGACTGTCAGTATTGTAATACTCTAGACGATTATCCATTAAAGTGTTGAACTCTTTTAAAGCTGGGGAAAACTGACGACAATAGTAACAAGTCGGACGTCCAACATAAATCACATGCTCTTTTCCGTCCTCTGTAAACATAGCATAAACATCTGTCATTGGAACGTGATTAAAGTCTGCGACATTTTCTTCATATTGGGAAATAGTGACTTCAGCTTCTTCTGGCTCATCTGATGTGTCTGATTCTATCGTTTCCGTTGCTTCGGTTGATTCCATTATAACTGATGAATTATCAGCCGTTTCAATTGATAATACCTCCTCAGTTTTTTCGGATTGACTTTCTGAAATATCATTTGATGGCTCAATAATATCTGTTGCTAGATTTTCTGTAACATTATCTCCATTATCCACAACTTCTGTCGTTTCAGTTGTAGGCACAAGCTCATCATCAGCAAAGACAGAAACGGTTGCCATTGATAAAACAGTTGCAGATAATAAAATTGTTGATTTAAAAATATTCTTTTTCATAAAATCTCCTTTTAATTAAGATTGTCACCGCGATTGACCATTTCAGTTTAACAAATTCTCTTGGAAATAAACGTCCAAGTCGTAATTTGTCATTTTTAGGTCATAAACGGTAAAATTTGATTAAAACAAAAGCCGATAGGAATCTATCAGCTTGAAAATGTGTGACTATCACAATAGTAATACATTATAAATTATTCTTTCAGGCAATATTATTGCCATAAAAATATGAATCTGATTATCAATAATAGTTATTATTTTTTATCTCTATTTTCATAATATATCAATAGCAAAATAAGCAAACAGACTATCGTCAGAAAACTAGTGTTAGCTTCCTTTTGACTTAAAACATAACAAGTCAAAAAAATGATATAAGATGAGGCTTTATTATTTTTCTTAATAAAGAAACCGTCAATAAAAATTATAGCTAAGATAATGCAGAATAAAATAACAAAAATAGAATAGTACATAGAAATTAATTTGCTTTATTTATACTATACAATATAAACATTGTGAAGAAAACGAGAACTCCTTTTACTAACATACCGTCTGTCGATAATACTGCCTTCGCTCCCATTGCCAAAAACAGTATATTTTTTAGAATAGCTCTCCAATTTTTCATCTACAAAAACTTCCGTCATCTGTCATTACATCAAATTGTTCAAAAGTTTTTGTATTCATTTGAATACCTCCCAATAATTTTTTGTCATCGCAACTGACAGATTTTACTTTAACAGATTGTGCGGTTAATGTACGACCAAGTCGTAATTTGTTGTTTTTAGGTCGTAAATGGTAAAATTTGATTAAAACAAAAGCTGATAGGCAATCTATCAGCTTGAAAATGTGTGACTATCATAATAGTAATACACTATAAAATTTTTAAATCCCTATCTAAACATATTAGACAGAATATCTACCACAACATAAACAATTGATAAAATCAATAAAACTTTACCGATCGTTTCTCGCTCTTCAGTCGAAACTTTAAATACTTTGCAAATTAATAAATAGCATACTAAATTAACAAAAATAATAATACTATATTTTATAATCATATATTCTATAAGTAGGCAGAGATACCCGAAGCCACACAGATCATTGCAGCTCCACCTCCAGTAATTGGTCCAGTAGCTGCAGTAGTAACACCGAAATATACTAAATTAGCAACAATAATACTATGTTTTTCAAGAATAGATTATATAATAGCTAAACTATATATTTATGACGAAAAATATATAATTATTGTAAATAGTAGTGTTATTATAAATAATCTAGGGTACATCTCTCTATGTTTTTTGTCAAACAAATAGAATAGAACATATATAATGACTTGAGCTACTACAAGCCTAATTAATTCACTCCCCATCATTATATCAATTAAAATATGCTGCAGCTGCTCCTGCAGTACCACATACAACAGCATATCCTGTCGCGGTAACTGGACCGCCTGCCCATGCTAAAAGCATACCTCCGAGACAGCCACCAACTGCTGCTCCAACTTTTCCTCCACCAGAAACTAACTCTAAATCTGAGTTTGTCATTTCATGAAATTTATCATTCATCCTCAAATACCTCTTTATATCAAAGACTAGCACCTACACAATATAAGCCACCAGCTATTGCTCCAAAATGGGCTCCAACAAATGCTCCTGGAATTGAAGTAACACCAAGCGTTGCCATACCACCTACAAATCCTGATCCTGCACCTGTTAATGCGCCACCAAAAATTGCATTAACACATTTGTTTCCACCTTCAACGGTTGAAAGTTCTGTGTCTGTCATTACATCAAATTGTTCAAAAGTTTTTGTATTCATTTGAATACCTCCTAAAATATTTTTATCAATCGCGATGACAAAATTTATTTTGTCAGAATATTCCATCTTTTTTCGTTCAAGTCATAAAACGTTATTTTTTAGTCGTAAACAGTAAGATTTTAAAAAATAGTTACCATTCACGACTGATCTTAAATATTTTATATGATTATTTTTTACTAACCAAAGAAAACAAATGCAATCAGATGCCAGCCAAGATAAATATTCCACGCCATGTGAACAAGAATTGATGGATAAATCGAACGTGTTTTTCTAAAAAGAATCGCTAAAATTAAACCAAGAAAAGCATAGTTTTTAAATACCTCTAAACTAACACCATAAGAAAATAGATGAGCCACTGAGAACATTACAGCAGATAGTAAGCAATCTAAGTAAAACTTTGATTTCTCAAAAAAGCTAGTCATCAAAGCGCCACGATAAACTAATTCTTCTAGGATTGGTCCGATGATAAAGGGTTGTAATGCTACCAAAAACGCCTGCGGTGAGTGACGAAAAAATAGTAAATCATTATTTATATCTCCACCAACAAATAACAGTTTATTGAAGTAGGCGTATATCATCCCAAAAGCAAGCAAGGTTAATAGATAATCAAGGGGTTGCAGCGTTTTAATGCTGAACATTTCTGGTCTTCTTCGCCTTAGATATATCACCAACATGATAGTATATATGATGGTAAAAGCATTAATGAAAGGGTAAAAATAATCTGTTAATGGTAAATCAAACCGTTTTAAAATAGTAAACATTACAAACTTCAATCCAAATAGATGACAATAGATAAAAAATATTGCCAATAGTTTTGGAGCAAGTGAGTTCTTTACTTTTTCTATCATAAATACTCCTTTTTTTAAAAACGGAAGGAGTCAAAAAATGACTTCTTCCGTGATTAATTATCATTTCTTCCCACGTTTCTCTGGACAAACATAAGGCCACGGGGTAACGTGAATCCCATCTCTACAATATGTAACATAGCCATACCAATCAGCACCGCCAGTTTCAAATGCTACCTGATTCCCGCCTTCCACAGTAGAAAGTGCTTCATCTGTCATTACATCAAATTGTTCAAAAGTTTTTGTATTCATTTGAATACCTCCCAATAATTTTTTGTCATCGCGATTGACAAAATTTATTTTATCAGAATATTTCATCTTTTTTTGCCCAAGTCGTAATTTGTTGTTTTTAGGTCGTAAATGGTAAATTTTTTTGTATTTTCATGATTTTTTGACCGTTTGCGACTTAAATTTGACTTTTTATGACTTGGGTATTTTTAATGTTATTTTTATGGCATAATGAACAATTGTTACTAAGAAAAAGGGGAAGATTGGGACCATGCTAACACGATTTTTTACTATTTCATCACGCACCTTGGCTTTTTTAGAAAAGCTGAAAACTGTCTTTGATTCTTGGCTTGCACCACTTACATTGCTTCTGCTAGGGATTACTTATTTTTTCATCGAAATCAATCGACAAGTGGCAATCGTATTATCTATTATTTCATTATTTTTAATATTTACCTATCTCATCTTAGAAGCATATCTTTTTATCCGAATCAGATTTTTTCTTTGGAAGAATGGTAAAGAAAAATAATTTCTTGACCGTTTGCGACCTATTTTTGACTTTTTACGACTTGGGCGTTTTTTAATCTTGTTTTATGGCACAATAGTTCTAGTTTCATTTTTAAAAGGGAAAGGTTATGAAAAGATATAAATATGTTAGTCAGATTGATTTGCGAGACTGTGGTGTGGCAGCTTTGGCATCAGTTGCCAAGCATTATGGATCAGATTTCTCGCTGGCTCATTTGAGAGAATTAGCCAAAACAACTAAGGAAGGGACAACAGCATTAGGGATAGTTGAGGCAGCTAAAGCAATCGGCTTTGAAACACGCGCCATTCAGGCTAATATGGAACTGTTTGATATGGCTGATATTCCCTATCCTTTTATTGTTCATGTTAATAAAGAAGGCAAACTCCCGCATTACTATGTTATCTACAAAGCCAAAAAAGATTATCTTATTATCGGTGACCCTGATTCGAGCGTTGGGGTCACTAAAATGTCCAAAGCGCATTTTGCCAAAGAATGGACTGGAGTTGCTATCTTTTTAGCGCCTGCTCCGCACTATCAACCGCACAAAGATAAGAAAAATGGCTTAACAAGCTTTTTACCAATTATTTTCAAACAAAAGGCACTGCTAACTTATATCATTCTGGCAAGTTTGCTCGTGACCTTGATTAATATTGTTGGGTCTTACTATTTGCAAGGAATCTTAGACGATTATATTCCTAATCATTTGCAATCCACTCTTGGTATTGTCTCGGTTGGGTTGATTGTAACCTACATAATGCAACAAATCATGAGCTTTTCACAAAATTATTTACTTGTTGTGCTGAGCCAACGGTTAACGATTGACGTGATTTTGTCTTATATTCGTCACATTTTTGAATTGCCCATGTCCTTTTTTGCCACAAGGCGGACAGGTGAAGTTATCTCACGTTTCACCGATGCTAACTCGATTATTGATGCACTGGCATCAACGATTCTCTCTTTATTTTTAGATGTGAGTATTTTGTTTATTGTCGGAAGTGTCTTAATTCTGCAAAATGCCAATCTTTTTTTCATCACCTTAATAGCATTGCCTATCTATGCTATTATTATTTTGGCTTTTATGAAACCTTTTGAGCGAATGAATCACGATGTCATGCAAGCCAATTCTATGGTTAGCTCTGCGATTATCGAAGACATCAATGGTATTGAAACAATTAAATCTTTGACTAGTGAGGAAGTCCGTTATCAAAATATTGACCGTGAATTTGTGGATTATTTGGATAAAAGTTTTACGCTTAGTAAGTATGAAGCTGTGCAAACGTCGTTAAAACAGGGAGCGCAGCTGATTTTAAACGTCGCTATTCTCTGGTATGGTTCACATTTAGTCATGGCTGGGAACATTTCAGTAGGACAATTGATTACTTACAATACGCTTCTGTCGTACTTTACAACACCAATGGAAAATATTATTAATCTGCAAACCAAACTACAATCTGCCAAAGTAGCTAACAATCGTCTCAACGAAGTTTACTTAGTGTCATCTGAATTTGATAGCAAACCACTCTTAAATGACAGCCATTTTCTACAAGGAGATATTGTTTTTGATGATGTTTCTTATAAATATGGTTTTGGTCGTGACACGCTGAGTCATGTGAATTTACACATTAAGAAGGGTGAAAAAATTAGCCTAGTTGGTATCAGCGGTTCTGGTAAGACAACCTTAGCTAAAATGATTGTCAATTTTTACACACCTAACCATGGACAGATTACCCTTGGTGGCTACGATTTAAAAACCATTGATAAAAAAGCCATTCGCCAATACATTAATTACCTACCACAACAGTCTTACGTCTTTTCAGGGACGATTTTAGAAAATTTAACCTTGGGAGCACCTGACAATATCACGCAAGAAGAAATTCTGAAAGCTTGTGAAATCGCTGAAATCCGTGCTGATATTGAATCGATGCCACTAGCATACCATACCGAACTTTCAGATGGTGCTGGGTTATCTGGTGGGCAAAAGCAACGTTTAGCTTTAGCACGCGCTTTACTGACACAAGCTCCCGTCTTGATTTTAGATGAAGCCACAAGTGGTCTTGATGTTCTAACGGAAAAACGTGTGATTAAAAATTTACTATCTCTCACAGACAAGACTATTATTTTTGTTGCCCACCGTTTGAGCATTGCTGAACAATCTGACCGTGTCATTGTTCTAGATAAAGGACAAGTTATCGAAGAAGGGCATCATAAACAACTCATCCAAAATCAAGGTTTCTATGCACAGTTATTTCATGAATAAAAGGAGAACATATGAATCCTAAATTATTTCAATCTGCTGAATTTTATCATAGGCGTTATCATAATTTTGCGACTGTCTTAGTGATTCCAATGACACTCTTGGTCTTTTTCTCCTTGCCTTTTCTCTCATTGGTAAAAAGGAAATTACCGTTACGACACTTGGTAGTATTAGACCAACAAAAGTCATCGCTGTTGTTCAATCAAGTAGCAATAACACCGTTTTAACCAATAATCTTAGTGAAAATAAGGCAGTCAAAAAGGGGGATCTACTCATCCAATACTCCGACAAATTGGAAGATAGTCAACTTAATGCCATTCAAACACAAATCGAAAGATATGAACGTCAACAAGAAGCACTCAATCAATTGAAAGAAAGTCTAAAGCAAGGACAAAACCTTTTTACAGGTGATGATGAATTTGGTTATTCAGCAACCGTTGAGCGTTTTTTAAATCAATCTCAAACAATTACTGCTCAAGTTTCTCAATCAAACCAATCAGTTGCTAAACAAGAAGCTGGTGTCAACCAAGCAAATGCAGCTATCGCAAATCAGATTGCTAACCTACAAACCCAAGCCAGTCAATATCAAGAAGTTAAAGATGCTATTCAAACTGATAAAACAAACGTATCTGGCAATAATCCATATGCAGCTACTCTTAATAGCTATCTTAGCCAAATTCAAACAATTGATACGCAAAGCAGTTCAACTGACAACAATTCTGCTAGCAAAGAAAGCATTAAAAATCAATTTTTAACAGACCTACAAGGGCAGATTGATAGCATTAATGCCTCTATCTCTAGTTTGCAAACACAAGCTGCTTCCAATTATTCAACGGGAAGTTATGACACTAGTGCCACTAGTCAAATTGAAAGCTTACGTCAGCAGGAATTGACACAAGCTGAAACACAGCTCGCACAAATTACTCAAGAAAAAGAAAATTTGCAAGCGCAGCTTGACCAGACAAATCTCTCCAAAGCTGACACCGTTTTAAAAGCTAGTCAAAGTGGCATTTTACATGTTTCTGATGAATTTGAAGGGCAAACGCTCTTGCCGCAAGGCAGTCAGATTGCAGAGATTTACCCAGATATTGTCAAAACACAGCAAGTCGCTATCCGCTATTACGTTGACTCCACTCATGTTAGTCAATTGAAAAAAGGACAGACTGTTCGCCTAACCCTTGAAAAAATTAGCAATCACGCCATTGTTATCACTGGCAAAATCAGCAAAATCGCAAGTTCCGCCACACAAACCAAAGAAGGAAATGTCTTTGAGGTGACAGCACTAGCCACCGTTGATAAACAAGATAGCTCCAAATTAAAATATGGTTTACAAGGCAAAACAATCAGCACTATCGGCAAAAAAACTTTCTTTAATTATTACAAAGACAAGCTATTAAAAGATTTTTGATAAGTCCAGCCATAATAAATGGCTGGCTTTAATTTTTCTAAGTCATCACACAGCAAAAATCAGTCGTGAATGGTCATCATTCTTTAAAATTTGACTGTTTACGACTAAAAAACAACATTTTATGACTTGGATAAAAAAAGATGATACATTCTGATAAAATAACTTGTAACTATCTTATTAAAGGAGTACTTATGATAGAAAAACTAAAGAACTTACTAGTTCCAAAACTATTGGCAATATTTTTTATCTATTGTCATCTATTTGGATTGAAGTTTGTAATGTTTACTATTTTAAAACGGTTTGATTTACCATTAACAGATTATTTTTACCCCTTTCTTAATAGTTTAACTATTCTGTTTGTTGTGGTATTAGTCATTTACCTAAGACGGATAAGACCAGAAATATTTCAATAACATCGCTAAAACCTTTAGACTATTTATTAATTTTGCTTGCTTTTGGGGTGATATACACCTACTTCAATAAACTTTTATTTGTTGGTGGAGATATAAAGAACGATTTACTATTTTTCCGTCACTCACCGCAGGCGTTTTTGGTAGCATTACAACCCTTTATCATCGGACCAATCCTAGAAGAGTTAGTTTATCGTGGTGTTTTGATGACTAGTTTTTTTGAGAAATCAAAGTTTTACTTAGATTGCTTACTATCTGCTGTAATGTTCTCAGTAGCTCATCTATCTTCTTATGGTTTTAGTTTAGAGGTATTTAAAAACTATGCTTTTCTTGGTTTAATTTTAGCGATTCTTTTTAGAAAAACACGTTCGATTTATCCATCAATTCTTGTTCACATGGCGTGGAATATTTATCTGAGCTGGCATCTGATTGCATTTGTTTTCTTTGCTCAATAAATACAAAAGGAGATATTATGGAAAAATTCATAAAACGATATGGTTATCTGTTAACATTATTGGCAGTTACTTATATCTGGGTACGCTTTATATTACTAAACGTTCTCAATTATCAACAAAAATTAATCTATACAGGCATTTATTTCATCTACATCGTGTTGGTGCTTTTAAAAGTTTATAAACAGTAAGATAGGAGAAATATCAGGTGTCAAATCAGTATCAACAAAAACTTCTACTTGCCTCTCCTCTTCTTTTTTATGTCATCTTTTTTCGTTCATTCCCATGTCTGTTAGGAAAAATCGTTACCGAATATGCCATTAATGATTTTTTGGGGACCATTCTATTATGCGCTTATTACACCCTTGTTAGTTTATTATTAGTGGGATATTTATTGAAACAAAATGGCAGAGCTTTTTTCAAAGTGAAGTTTCATAGCTACTATGTTAGAGTTGTTGTATTACTAGCTCTAGCAAATCTTGCCCTTTCAGCTGCGCTTCTCTGTTATCTCCCCATATCTTTAAACCAAGAATTATTAAATGAGAGTCGGATAATTTCAGCAGAAAATGTATTGCTAGTGAGATTTTATTGGGGTGGCATTGTTGCGCTAATTAATGAAGAATTATTTTATCGTGGTGTTCTCATGTCAACTTATTTTAAACATTCACGTTACCACCTAGATATTTTAGTGTCTGCTATCTGTTTTGCATCCGTTCATGTTATCTGGTCATCTTGGTCATGGTTTGATTTCATTCAGTATATCCCAGCTGGGCTTTCTTTGGGATTGATTTTTAAATGGACAAAATCCATTTATTATCCGATTTTATTACATTTTCTAGTCAACTATGGTCCTAAAATCATTTTTATGATATTAACCTAAAACCCCAGCCATAATAATGACTGGGGTTCATTTTTATAATCCGACTTCTTTTAAGGCGTCTGCTAATTTGGCAAATTCGGCAATTGAGAGGGCTTCTCCGCGAATGGATGGTTTGATTTCTGCGATTTCAAGCGCTTGTTCAAGTTTGGCTTTGGTTTCGTCTGCTTTTCCAAAATGGCTTGTTAGGTTGTTCCAAAGGGTTTTGCGGCGGTGAACAAAGCTAATTTTTGAAACACGGAAGAAGAAATCTTCGTCTTTGACTTGAACGAGCGGTTGTTCACGGCGAGTCATTTTTAAAATCGCTGAATCCACATTTGGTGCTGGTACAAAGACTGTACGTGGTACAACAAAAGCAACTTTTGCTGTCATGTAGTATTGCACCGCGATTGATAGTGAACCGTAAGCTTTGGTATTTGGTTCTGCTGAGATACGGTCCGCCACTTCTTTTTGCATCATTACGACAAATTCTGCAAATGGGATTTTTGATTCAATCAAGTGCATCAAGATTGGTGTTGTGATGTAGTAAGGAAGGTTTGCCACAACCTTGATTGGAAGGTCTGGATTAGCAAATTCTTTGATACGGCTTTGAAGGTCTGATTTCAAGATATCTTCATTGATGACTTTGACATTGTCAAAATCGCGAAGCGTATCAGCCAAAATCGGAATCAAACGGTCGTCAATTTCAAACGCCATAACTTCAGCAGCATTTTCAGCCAAAAATTCTGTCAAAGCACCGATACCAGGACCAATTTCGATAACGTTGACATTCTTATCAATCTCAGCAGTATCCACAATTTTTTGTAGAATGTTAGTATCTGTCAAAAAGTTCTGTCCAAATGATTTTTTAAAGGTAAATCCATGACGCTCAAGGACAGCACGCGTCACACTGTAATCAGCAATTCTCATAATTTAGTTAACTACCTTATCCACAAGTTATCCCCAGAATAAGGTTTTGTCATTCCTTTCGTTTCTGTCAATGCAAGTTACTATTGTATCACATCTGGCTTAAACGTGAAACACTTCTGAGCTTTCGCATGGTAGCTGTGATGTGTAATTGTTTTTCTAAATAATTGGTATTCAGTCGTTTTTTCTTGGCTTCTCTTGGTAAATAGAGATAGAGGCATTCACTTCCTGCTCGCAAGATCTCATCACCAAAGTCAGTTTCTAACAGGTCAGCTAACTTATCCTGCGAAAACTGGTCATTTGTAAAAACAAGGTGAACACGTGAAACGTCATAGCTTTCATCAAAGGGATTTTCAATAATTGCCGTTGTAAGCTGCGGTTGCTCTTTAAGAACAACAGATAAATCAGCTCCGATTTTTTCCTTAATCGTATCATGAATCAAGGTGCAAATAGCATCATCAGCTAAATCCGTCTCAAAAACAATATTGCCACTTTGAATATAAGTCTTGACGTTTTCAAGACCTGCTTCTGTTAAAATCTCTGCCAGATAAGCCATTTTAGGAATACGATTCTGCCCAACTGGCGTAACTCCCCGTAAAAGCGCAACTTTTTTCATCCCTCATATCTCTCCATAGCTTCTTCGACTTCAGCCAGAGTGATGCCAAAGAGTTCTAAGCGTTTAAGGAGTTGTTTACCGTTGCTGTAGCCAATACGGAGTTCTTCTCCAAGATATTCACGGCGTTTGCGGCTATCGCCCCCCATTAACAGCCCCATGCGCATCAAATCAGCTTTTGTGATGTCAAATTGATTATCATCATCAAAGTTTCCTAAAACATCTTTGAGAGCTTTTTGTAAGTCTTCAAAGCTAGCGTGTTCAACACCAAGTGAGCGGCCTTTACTTTTTGATTTTGGAACGGCTTCACCACGATTTAAAAAGGCATGTTTGACATTAGGAATAGCATTCATGATGATTTTACGGATGCGTTCCCCATTGTAATCGGGATCTGTAAAGACAATGACCCCACGCAGGTCATTTAGTTTTTCAATGCGTTCAAGGTCGTCATCGTTGATAGCTGAACCTCGTGTTTCATAAGTATCAACATCATAAAAACGACGCAGGTTAGCGGTGTCATCTTTCCCTTCAACA
This sequence comes from Streptococcus vicugnae, assembly GCF_016461705.1. Classification (GTDB taxonomy): domain Bacteria; phylum Bacillota; class Bacilli; order Lactobacillales; family Streptococcaceae; genus Streptococcus; species Streptococcus vicugnae. The sequence continues at coordinate 607,370 of NZ_JAEMHW010000001.1, forward strand.
ACAAGTACTTCTTGAATTTTAATTTTTTCAGTCACAGTTAAATAACCTCTTTGCATTGTCTGATGTTGCTTTTGCCACTTCTTCGCTAGTCAATCCGCGTAGCTCTGCAATTTTATCCACAACATAGCGTGTGTAAGCCGTGCGATTTTCACGGCCTCGTTTTGGAACTGGTGCAAGATATGGTGCATCCGTTTCAACTAAAATCTTATCAAGTGGCAATTTTTGCGCGGCTTCTTGAACATCCAGAGCCTTTTTAAAAGTAACAACACCTGAAAATGAAATCATCATGCCAAGCTCGACGAAGCGCTCTGCCATTTCCAAAGAACCTGAAAATGAGTGAATAATGCCACCACATGGTCCAACACCGACCTCTTTGATAACTTTGTAAGTATCTTCCATAGCATCACGAGTGTGCACAATAAAAGGCAGATTATGCTCTTTAGAAAGTTGAATTTGACGTTTGAAAACCTCAATTTGAACGTCTTCTGGGTCTTCCATCCAATAATAATCAAGACCAATCTCACCAAGACCAACCACTTTTGGGTGTGAGAGATTTGAAGCAATCATGTCCTCAATTTCTTGATTATAAGAACCTGCTTCAGTTGGATGCCAACCGATTGTAGCGTAAATTTCAGGGTATTCTTCAGCTAACTCAATAGCTCGTTTAATAGTTGGTGTATCAAATCCGACAACATTATGTCGAGTGACGCCCATTTCTTTAGCGAGGGCTAATTCTTCTGCTTCACGACCAGCAAAATCATCAGCGTTAAGATGCGTGTGTGTATCGAAAATTTCCATGCTTTTATTATAACACACACCACAAAAGACACCAAAGCAAGTGCCAGGAAAATCAGGGAAAATTAGATATAATATTCAACAAAAATATTCTTATGCAATCGTTTGCTTTATAGCGATATTTCTTTATAATAAAGGTATATTTAACAAAAGGAAATCTTGATTATGCTATCTTACTTGTGGAAGTTAAAAAAAGAAAATCTTATTTTAATCACTATTATCATTCTTTGGGTTGCAACTAATGTTATGAGTTCTCTCTCTTTAACATGGATGCTTGATGCCTTAATAAAAAGCAATTGGAACCAATTTATTTTTTGGTCTTGCATTGATGTTCTTTGTTGGGCTGGCTATAGTCTTCTACAAATTTGGAAAGATAGTCTGAAAGAAAAACTCTGCCAAAAAGAAGTGAATTTCATACGAGATGATTTACTAAATTCCTTAATTGTTAACACTTATTCTGGCAATAACCATCACACCAAATCTGAATACAACTCATGGTTGATTAATGATATGAATCTTTTAAAAGATAATGGATTCAAACAATTTTATGATGCTATTGAAAGTATTGTAACAGTCGCTTTAAATGCTTTTGCCATTATCTATTTCCACTGGTTATTACTCATCGTCAGTATTATAATGACAACCTTCGTTTATTTTATTCCTAAAGTTTTTGAGGGAAAAATCGCTCTAAGAACCGAAGAAGTATCCAATACCTCTAATCAAGCATTAAATAGAACAAGTGACTACCTAGAGGGCTTTGAAATCTTCTATCACAATAATCAAACCGACTTTTTTAAAAATCGTATTTTAACTGATTTTAGTAAACTTATCAAATCTAAAGTCACGCTAACTAGAGAATCAAGTAGCGCTAATTCCCTTTCCATGATGTCAAGTATTATCGCACAAGTTATAATCTTCATTGCAACAGGTTATTTAGTTATCAAGGGTGAAATCACTACGGGGGTTATCTTTTCAATTGCTAATCTAACTAGCTGCCTATTTAATTACACTAGAGGAGCTGCATACAATATCGTCACATATAAAGCAACTACTAAACTAATTGATAAATACCCTAAAACAATTTCAACCAAAAGAACTATTAGTCTAACAGATTTTAACCAAAACATCACTTGTCATCGGTTAAGTCTCCGTTTCGATAATGGAAAACAAATTACCTTTCCCGACTTTACAATTTCAAAAGGCGAAAAAGTTGCCCTTATTGGCAGCTCAGGTGCAGGGAAGTCAACACTCATTCGTATTTTAACTGGAGAATTAACAGATTATGACGGTGACATTTATTTAGATAGCCATAACTATCAAGAAATATCACTAGAAAGTTTACAAAATATTTTTGCTTTAATTCCGCAGAAAACTCATCTTTTTAAAGATACATTACGTACTAACCTCACGCTTGGTCGTTCTGTGGGTAAGAATTTTTTTAAAGAGGTTTTAACTTTTGCACATGTGGATAAGTTTATCGACAAAGGCTTAGATACTACTTTCCAAGATGATTTATCTGGAGGTCAAGCTGCCAGAATTGCTATTGCTAGAGAATTACTCGGTAATAAGCCAATTGTCATTATGGACGAAGCGGTATCTAATCTTGATAAGCTAACTGCTATTGATATCGAAAGAAAGCTACTACAAACAAACGAACTCACTGTCATCATGATTACTCACCACTTATACGATGAAAATAGAGCTTTATTTGATCAAATTATAAAACTCTGAACATTCTTAGTTACCTCCTTTTTGTTATTCGTTTTTTTATGTAAAAAAATACTATTTTACTTATTTTGAAAAATAAGATACAATAATATCCTAACATTTATAAAAATTAATTGGTTTAACATTCGTAAAAAGGAGAAAACATGTCAACCAAAAATCGTTACCTCATCGCAAGCTGCGGTGTTATCTTGCATTTAATGTTGGGATCTACCTATGCTTGGAGTGTTTATCGTAATCCTATTATCGCTGAAACTGGCTGGAATCAATCGTCAATTGCTTTTGCTTTTTCGCTTGCCATTTTCTGTCTTGGCATGTCTGCTGCCTTTATGGGACAAGTTGTTGAGAAATTTGGTCCTAGGGTGACTGGAACCATCTCAGCTATCTTGTACGCATCTGGAAATATCTTAACTGGAGTAGCACTTGCTAATCATAGTCTTTTACTACTATATCTAGGCTATGGTGTTCTTGGCGGTATTGGCCTTGGCACAGGCTATGTAACACCAGTCTCAATGATTATCAAATGGTTCCCTGATAAACGTGGACTGGCAACTGGATTGGCAATTATGGGATTTGGCTTTGCCTCTCTTCTAACAAGTCCAGTCGCACATTTCTTAATCACCAAATATGATGTTATCAACACCTTTTACCTGTTAGGGGGAGCTTATTTTCTGGTCATGCTTATCGTCTCACAGTTTCTCAAATTTCCATCCTACAGTGAACAGGATGCTGACGACAGTCATAAGCAATTAAGTCAAGGTATTGGAGCTAAAAAAGCCTTAAAAACAGTTGAATTTTACCTGCTCTGGCTAATTCTCTTCATCAACATTTCTTGTGGGCTTGCCTTAATCTCTGTCGTCTCACCGATGGCGCAAGATTTAGCTGGCATGTCTGCTAACCAAGCTGCGATTATCGTTGGGCTTATGGGAATTTTCAATGGCTTTGGCAGATTGCTCTGGGCTAGTTTATCAGACTACATCGGACGTCCCTTAACTTTCTTGATTTTATTTGTCGTTAATATCCTCATGACGGTATCTCTCATCTTCTTCCATGCTCCAGCATTATTTACTTTTGCTATGGCTGTTCTCATGACCTGCTATGGCGCTGGTTTTTCACTGATTCCACCTTATCTGAGCGATATTTTTGGTGCCAAGGAACTAGCAACCATGCATGGTTATATTTTGACCGCTTGGGCAATGGCTGCGCTAGCTGGTCCGATGCTATTAGCTGTAACCTTCTCAGCAACCCAATCATACAAGACAACTCTTATTCTCTTCATTGTCCTATACCTTGTTGCTTTAGCTATAATGCTCTGGTTGAAACAACAAAAAGCCAATAAATACCTGGATTAACCAAACAACCCCTTAACCTATTCTTAGGTTAAGGGGTTCTGTTTTGTCTAGTTTTTTTCAGAGTTGATAAAAATTTTAAAAGTTATCCAAACACATTTTTAAGGAGTAAAGATTGTTGAATCAATGTAAGAATTGGATTAAGATTCCACCTAGAATGAGGACAATAGCCCCTCCTAGTCGATTCGCCATTTGAGCAAAGGCAATCATTTCCATGCGGTTTGCGGCTGAAAGTACAGCAATATTTCCGGTACCACCCATAGAATTATTAATCATACCAGAACCAATAGCTGTTTCAACTGGATACATACCTAGAACCTTACCAAAAATCCAGCTAGCAAGTCCCATTGAAACAACAGATGTTAGACTGATAAGAACGAATTGCCATGTCATAGCTTGCGCAAGTGATGTTAGATCAATCATTGCAAGTCCAATTCCAGCTAAAACAGCATGCGTTAAATTCACCATAATCACACGGTTAAACATGACTACAGCTTCTTCTAATGGTTTTGGAACGATATCAAGTGCTTTGAGGATAAACACAATGATAATCATAAAGGCGTAACTATGCACTTTAGGAATCAAAGCGTTCAAAATCACACCTACAAGGAAAAGAGCAAACGCAATCAACATTCCAACACCGATTTTAGTTGGGTCAGGTGTTACTGGTGCTTTTTCCAACTCATCCTTGCTAACAGGGATAAGTACACCATGTCCATTAAATTTTGTATTAGCAAATCCACGCGCCAACACAATAGCACCAATAATAGCAAAAATATTTCCTAATGTAGTTGCCGGTGCTAATTGTGACAAGATTGATGAGGCATCTGTGTGAAGTCCAGCTGCGTAGATTTTTGATAAAGGAACAATCCCTGCTCCCATACCACCTGCCATTTGCGCAAAGGAGATATACATGACAGAATGTCCAAAGCCCTGACCAAGAAGAGCTCCGACAGCACCTGTTGCAAAGAATCCGACAACCATTGATAAAAGAGCAACAGGGATGAATTTAGCAGATGCTTTCACCAAGAGCTTACGGTTCATTCCTAGAATTGAACCACAAATAAGGGCAGCAATATAAAAATCTAGGAATCCCCAATCACTCATAAAGGCTGAGGTAGCTGCTACAACTGTCTTCGGGATAAGGCCAGTTGTAGCTAGCACTGCAGCTAAAAGAAGGGTAAATACAGAGCCACCACCAAGATAGGTATTCCAAAATGGTAATCTTTCACCAAGGAAGTAAAAGAGATGCCCTAAAACAACTAACATAAAGGTAATTCCCACCATGTTCAGTGGCAATTTATCCATAGCGATAACAGCAGCTAAGACGATAACCAGAGCCGTATAAAGGGGCAATGAAATACCCGCGATTTTAACATCAGAGAATTTTTTCATACGAATGGTTATCCTCCTTCATTAATATTTTGGATACCATTTAAGGTCACGAACAGCTTTAGCCATATCTTTTTCTTCAGCTTGAGCTAAACCTTGTTCTTGAGCTTTTTTAGCAACAGCTTCCGCAACTTTGATAGAAACTTCAGCAACGTATTGGAATGGAGGAAGAACAGGTGCACCTGGTTGACCTGGATCTACAAGACCACTTAGTGAGTGAGCTGCAGCACCAATCATTTCATCTGTAAGAAGTGAAGCTTCTGAAGCCAACATACCAAGACCAAGACCTGGGTAGATCAAAGCGTTGTTAGCTTGTCCGATTTGGTAATCAACACCTTTGTAGCTTACTGTACCTGAAGGCACACCAGTAGCAACGAATGCTTTACCGTCTGACCATTCGATAACTTGTTGGGCAGTTGCTTCTAATTTCTTAGTTGGGTTTGAAATTGGGAAGATAACTGGGCGTTCAGTGTTTTCGCACATAGCTTCAACAACTTCTTTTGTGAAGGCACCAGCATCTGTAGATGTACCAACCAAGATTGTTGGTTTAACTGTTTTAATAACGTTAAGAAGGCTAGTCATATCACCGCAGTCAGCGAAATCTTCACGTTTTTTAGCAAATGGTTTTTGAGCAGGTGTCAAATCTTCCATGTCATCAAAAAGAAGACCTTGTTTATCAATCATGAAGAAGTGTTTGTAAGCTTCTTCTGGTGTCAAACCTTCTGAAACCATTTCGGCGTGAACACGGTCAGCAATACCAGCACCAGCAGATCCACCACCGTAGCATAGGTAAACTTGATCAGTTAATTTTTCACCAGTGATGTCCATGGCACCAAAGATACCACCAAGAACAACGATACCAGTTCCTTGAATGTCATCGTTAAATGTTGGAATTTCTTTTTTGTATTTGTTAAGAATGTTAGCAGCATTTGAACGACCGAAATCTTCCCAGTGAAGGTACAATTTAGGGAACATGTTTTCAGCTGTTTGAACGAATTTGTCGATGAATTCGTAGTATTGATCACCAGTTACACGTTCGTGGCGGTTACCAAGATACATTGGGTTTTCCAAAAGTTCTTTACGGTTTGTACCAGCGTCGATAACAATTGGCATAACTGAAGCAGGGTCAATACCAGCTGCAGCTGTGTAAATCATCAATTTACCAACAGAGATATCCACACCTTGTACACCCCAGTCACCGATACCAAGGATACCTTCAGCATCTGTTACAACGATCAAACGGATATCGCGGTCGCCAGCAGCATTACGCAATGTTTCTTCGATGTTTTCTGGGTGGTTGATATCAAGGTATGCAGCGTATTGTGGATCAACGTACAATTCACTGTATTCTTCGATTGTTTCAGCGATAACTGGATCGTATACAATTGGGTTGAATTCAACGATGTGTTGGTTGAATAGGTAGTAGAAAAGTGTACGGTTAGTGTTGAAGATCTCCATCAAGAAATGACGTTTTTCAAGATTTGATGGCTTACGCAAGAAATGTTGGTAAGCTTGTTCAGCTTGTTCTTCGATTGTTTGAACGTAAGGCGGTAAAATACCAAGCAAGCCAAGTTCTTTACGTTCTTCCATAGTAAAGGCAGTACCTTTATTTAAAAACGGGTTGTTTAGAATTTCATGTCCACGCATGATTTTTCCTCCTGATAGTATATTAAATATGTAGAAAGATCTTATGCGGGTCATTATAAACTTCCAAACTTCTTATAGTCAAACCCATCAGTTTTAATAAATAATATTTATAAGTAGAATCCCAAAGAATATGATAAAATAAGTCAAGGAGGTAGGCATGAACTTACGTGATTTAGAGTATTTTTACCAGTTAGCCAAATCAAAATCCTATACTGGAACAGCGCAGCATTTCAAGGTCAGCCAACCGACAATTTCTTACGCTATCAAACGTTTAGAAAAAGAGTTGGACTGTGACTTAGTCATTAAAGATCCTTCGCACCGTACTGCCGAATTAACCTTACAAGGTGATATTTTCCAAAGTCACGTGGAGGATGTCTTACTACAAATCAAAACAGCAGTTAATGAGGTTCACCAATCACTCAATCCTATGACGACCGTTGGTTTCCCGCCCATTATCTGTAATTATATTTTGACTGAATTGCTGGAACAAAATGAAAACTTGGAACCTTTTTCACAGGTAAAAGCCATTCGTGGCGGTTCAAATAGCCTCATGATGAAATTGCTCGATGGACAAATTGATTTTAGTCTGCTTGGCTCACTAGCTCCTTTAAAAAATGACCAATTGGTCATCCGACAACTCTTCAAAAAAGATTTTTACGTTGTCCTTTCTAAAAATCATCCACTAGCTAAACAAAAAGAATTATCATTCCAAGATATTCTCTTTGAAAAATTCATTCTGCTAGATGAACACAACATCCACTTAACAGCTTTCAACCAGTTAAATCATCGCTATCACGACCAAGCATCTGTCTTATTCAAAATCGATGATGTGTCAGTAATCAAGCAAATGGTTGCTGAAAACATGGGAATTTCACTTTTATCTGATATTGCTCTTGCTAGTGATTCTGATCAACTCGTCAAAATCCCATTAGCAAAAGAGGATAGCATCACATTTTACGTCAGCTATGCCCATTCAAAACATGCTGTTTTATCAGATGAAACTGAAAAACTGATTGATTTGATTGAAAAAGTGTCATAGCAAATAAAACAAAAAACTCAACCCGATAGGGTTGAGTTTTTCCATGTTGAATTTTTAATAGAATGAATCAGGCTCTTTGGTGTAATTTGCCCATTTTTTACTTAGAAATTGTTTGTTGATTTGGTAGCTTGGTTTACTTTGCTTTTCAGTCAAGAACGGGTTAACAGCCTTATCCATAGCTACCCAGCCATTCCAGCCCATGTGGATAGTATCTTGCATGAAGTAAGCCTTATCACCATCTCTTGAGAAATCAGCAATATTTTTAAATCCTTGACTTTGCAACTGGTATTTGATTTTTTCAACTGCTTTTTGGTACATGTCTTCGTTAAGCCCTGTATAATCTGACCATTTGCTATTAACAGGTGGGATAACAAAAAGAACATTCGTATTGTTTTGAGCAAATTGGTTCAATACCAATTGTAGATCGTTGTACTCCGGTGATTTTAAGTAGTTAAATTTACGTTGGGAATTTTTGAGATCCTTCAATCTTGGCTTAATGCGGATATCATAAAAACCATTATCGATGCCGAAAGTGTTACCGCTACTTGCCTTTTTACCAGCTGCTGTCGCCTCTTTTTCTAAACAGTGATATGAAAAAGCATTTGGGAGTTTTTTAGCTTGAGTAACTACTTTGCTATCGTAATGATCAATCACAGAAACGCGACTGAAAAAAGCATCTTCTTTTTGATAAACAACACTTTGAGTTCTGAGTTTTCTCTTATCAGCTGCTGATAATTTTTTGCCTTCAGCTACTTTTTCCATCATGTCTTTGAATGAAGACTCTGGATAAAGTTTCAAGAAACGTTTAGCAGCATAACGATCATAAGCTGTTCCTGTTTGGCTTTGCAAGAAATCAATGGCTTGTCCACTGCTAAAATAGGTTTGAAATGCAGCCGCATTTGCTCCTTTAGACGTAAACCACTGAGGTGAAATGAAATAAACAGCCTGCTTATTTTTCAGCTCACCATTAATTTGTTGAATGCCATAAAAGTGTGTCAATGAAGCAGATCCTCTTTGACCAAGCAAATATGGTGTATAAGAACGATTGTAAGCTTCTGCAATGACAGAAGGGTGCATTTTATCAAAGCGCAGCCACTCACTTGAACCAAAGAAAGGAACGAAACGATGATTTGGATCCGTTAAAGCACGAACCTTTTTATATTTGCTCTTAAAACCTGTTTTGCTTAAGGAAACAGCATCTTTCTTTTCAACTTCTAGGGAGTGAGATTTATTGGAAACAGAGACACTGCCAAGGATAATGAATACAAGTAACAGAGCACAAATAACTGGTCCTAGAATTTGCCAGAGGCGTTTAAGCATTGCGAAGTTCCTCTATTCCAGCAATGATTTTATTAGCAGTATTCCAATCATCACGTCCAAATTCTGAAATTGGAATTTCAATATCAAAATGACTTTCCAATTCAACAATCAATTCGACAGTTCCCATACTATCAAGGACGCCTGCATCAAACAAATCTTCATCCATCATGTCTGAAACGTCTTCCATAAAAAGATCATCAATAATTGCTAATACATCTAATTTAATATCCATTTGCTAAACTCCTTTATATTGAATTTTTATTTTGCAGGTGGTTGAGGGAACCATAATTGATCCAAGAACCCTGAAAATAGTAAGAACGACAACATCACAACGTTAAATGTGATGAAAATACCAAGACCTTGTGTCCATTTATTATCAGGTAATGGCGATAAGCCTTGTTTTTTGCGCTCACGATTGATTTTTTTCTTCTTGCGAACCCATACATCATTAATCACAAGACCCACACCATGAAATAGTCCATAAGCGATATAGTACCACGTTAAGCCATGCCAAAATCCCATGATTAACATGTTAATAATATAAGCGACGCTTGATGTGACATTGCGATTTTTAAAAACTTTGTGCTTAACCAAAACCTTAACCAAACGCATGAAAACAAAATCACGGAACCAGAAAGACAAACTCATGTGCCAACGGTTCCAAAATTCCTTCAAATCACGTGATTTAAATGGTTGGTTAAAGTTAACTGGGCTCTTGATTCCCATTAGATTTGAAATAGCTAATGCAAACATACTATAACCTGCAAAGTCAAAGAATAAATCAAACCCATAGGTATACATCACACCCAAAGTAGCAATGTTAAACACACCGTCCATTTCTAGCGCTTCTTCCTTTAGCGACGCCATCAAAAGTGTTCCAAAGATGTAAGCTAGAATAAACTTATAAAGGAATCCCAGCATTAAATAACGAACACTCTCTTCAAGCATATCAAGCAGTTCATCTTTTTCAGGAATGTTCTCATAGTCTTCATCAAAGCGGTTAAAACGATCAATCGGACCACTTGAAAAAGTTGGCATAAAGAGAAGAAAACGCAAAAATTGCCATAAACTAAACTCTTTTAAAACACCATCTCGCATCTCCATAATCGTCCCAACCGCACGGAAGGTTAGGTAGGAAATACCTAAAAATCCAAAGAGCGATTGATGATTATCGATAGTCATTAATGGAGTAACCTTAGTCCAAGCCAAAGGTAAAATAGCTAGAAAAACACTAAGGTAAAAAATCCATTTGTTATTATGATTTTTTCGGTAAGTTTTGTAAGCAAAAACAAGAAATACTTGCCAGACAACATAAGCTAACAGAGAAGTTATTTGATGAAGATTTTTCCCCGTCAACATTAAAATGATAAAAGCCAGGCTAACCAAAGCTTCATAAACGGGAAATCTTTTTTTGAAAAAAAGTCCGATAAAGATAGGTAAAACTGCCACAATCAGATAAAGAAAATATTGCGGATTTCCGTAAGCTTCTAAGTGCGGCAATTGATGGAGAAACTCAATCATCGACTATTTACCTCGTTCATCAAGCCCTTGATATCAATTTTTCCATTTGGTGTCAACGGTAGGCTTTCGCGATAAAGAAATTTTGAAGGCATCATATAATCCATCATGACATCTTTCAAATCTTCTTTGATAGCCTTAGTGATATCCAATTGACGTTCAAATTGCTCTGAAACTCCCTCTTTCAACACCACATAAGCTAGGAGATTTTGTACCTTGTGGTCTTTGTTATAGCGAGGAACAGCGACAGCAGACTTGATGTATTCTGATTTGTTAAGATTTTGAGAAACTTCTTCAAGCTCAATGCGGTAACCGTTGAATTTGATTTGGAAATCCATACGTCCACCATATAGCAAGAGACCTTCATCAGTCATCACTCCTAAATCACCTGTGTGATAGGCTGGTAATCCTTCAAACTCAAAAAATGCAGCTTGGGTACGTTCTGGATTATTGAGGTATCCTTTTGAGACCGCTGGACCAGACACAATAATTTCACCTTGTTCACCATTTGGAAGAGCTTTACCATTTTCATCAATAACAAAGGTTGGTGAATCTTCTTTAGTATATCCAATCGGCAGACGTTTACATGTTTTCAACATCTCATCTGTGATAGCTACCGCAGAAAGCGCAACTGTAGCTTCTGTTGGACCATAAGCATTAACAATGCGTGCTTTAGGGAAACGGCTACGCAATTTTTGAGCTGTTTTTACTGTTAACTCTTCCCCATCGAAATAAAAATGTGTCAGATGTGGCAATGTCTCTTGATTGAAGTCAGTTGACAACATGGCCATATCAGCAAATGATGGTGTTGATGTCCAAACCTCAATCGGCAATTTATTAATGGTTGTAAAGAGTCGCTTGAAGTCAGTTGTTAATTCTTTCGGAAGAGCAAAGAGTGTCCCACCAAGTGCTAAAGTTGGTGCCCAATACATGACTGACAAGTCAAACGAATATGGTGGTTGTGCCAACATTTGTGGACGTTCTGGTACTGAAAACTCTTTATCCGAAATCATCCAATTGGTAAAGCTAAGCAGGTTATCATGGGAAATTTGAACCCCTTTTGGTTTACCCGTTGTCCCAGAAGTAAAGATAATATAATAATTATCATCACCTTTAACAGGATGAGTCAATTGATATTCAGATTTTTGTGCAAAAATCGTTTGTAATTGGTCAAGTGTAATCATTGGAATATTAGTTATTTCCAAAGGAAAGTCACCTACTGCAATAATCAAGCTTGGCTCAGCTACTTCTAAAATAGCTTCAATACGTTCAAGAGCTGAATGTTGGTCAACTGGAATATAAGCATGTCCAGATTTTGTCAACGCTACAAAAGTAGCTAACATATCATACTCTTGTCCTCCAAAAACAAGAACAGGAGATTTTTCTTCCAGCTTCAAAAAATCAATATAAGCTGCTAGAGAATCTGAATTTTCCTTCAAGTCACGGTAAGTATGAACTTCCCCTAAGACATTGTAGACTGGAAAATCGCCTTGTATCTGAGCAAAATGCTCAATTTTCTCAATCATATCGTGTAACATGAACAGTTTACCTTTCTAAAACTCATTGTAGATGAAATTACCTTGACCACGACCAAGATAACTGAAAAAATAAATTAAAACCGTAAAAATCACAAAATAAAACAAGGTTTTTAATACAAATCAAGTAGTATCCTTCATTGAAACTCCTTATTTAATTGGTAGTTGCACCTCAAACGTTAAATTACCGTCAACTTGCCAAACTTTGATACTGCCTTTGTGTTTTTCCACAATAGCCTTAGCAATCGCCAATCCTAAACCAAAACTTGAACTACTGTTACGAGAATCTTCAGCCTGATAGAAACGTTCAAAAAGATTATTTAACACATCATCTGGGTAGACTTGGCTAGGATTTGACACTCGTAAAATAGCCGTTTTCTTTTCTTGCAGCAAATCGACCTTAATCTTTCCCTTGTCCAAAGAATGCTTAATCGCATTATCCAAAAGAATAGTAATTAACTGTTTCAACTGAGATTCTTGTCCGAGAACTTCAATATTTTCTGAAATATTGTCCTCAATTAATTTGCCTTCTTCATAGGCCAAGCTTTCGTAACTCAGAATCATTTCTTGGCAAATGCTTGAAAAATTAATTTTGTCAAAATGAGCTCTGCCATCTTTATCAAGTTTAGATAAGCCAAGGAGCTCTTGAATCAAATGTTCCATTCGCTTCGTTTCAGAAAGAATATGATTCAAGTAACGATTAGAGGTAATTTGACTTTGCAAAACTTGAGCATTAGCACGAATAGAAGCAATTGGTGTTTTCAATTCATGGCTAGCGTCTGAAACAAAACGTTTCTCACGATCAATGGCATCTTGAGCTGGTTGAACGATAAAACGTGATAGGTAGATACTAACTCCCGTAAGCAAAAGAAGGCCAAAAATAACATAAACAGTAACCAGAAAAACTTGAGCATAAGAAGCTGAATAGCTTGAAAAATCAATAAAGACAAGTTGCCAAGTTCCATCTTTTGTTTCTTTCAAAGAATAGATGTAATCATGCCATTTCCAACTCTTTTTACCTCTTTTTAACAAATCTTTGCTGACTTCTTTAACCTCTTTATTGGTTAAAAAAGTGTTGTTAACTTGAATATCTGGTTTGTCATTTTCATCAATGGTGACAAAAGCAATGGCTTCGTCAGTATTTTCTTTGACATAACCATTAGCAGCCACCAATTTAACAATCCGATAAGTATCATACTCATCCCAATATTTGTCATAACGTTCACTAATGACCAATAACACCAAAACCATGGCGGTTAACATGGACATCGTAATCAAGACAAATTTTAGCCGAAGATTCTTCATGATGAGCCTTCTTTCTCTCCATCTTCTAGCGAATATCCAACACCTTTGGTTGTTTTAATGGCGGCACTTGCTGCCAAAAACCGAAGTTTTTTACGTAAAAAAGAGATAAAGACTTCCAGCTGATTATAATCTGATTCATCCAAAGGTCCCCAGACCTTCAAAATTAACTGGTTTTTAGGAATGATTTTCTGTGGATTACGCATGAAAGTTTCCATCAAAAGAAACTCTTTATTAGATAGCTTAACATCACGTTCTGCTACTGTTAACTCTCTGGTATCCTGATTTAGTATCAAATTTCCAAACTTGAGATGATTCACCTGAGTAATCGATGATTGGCGTGTTCGTAATCGAATACGTGCTAACAATTCTTCTGCCTCAAATGGCTTCGTCATGTAATCATCAGCACCTAAATCAAGTCCCAAGACCCGATCTTCTAACTGTGATTTGACTGTCAAAAAAATGATTGGTACTTCTATTCCCATTTGGCGCACGCGCTTCAAAACACTGACACCATCAAGCTTTGGCAACATAATATCCAGAAGAATTAAGTCATAAAGTCCTGTTAAAATATAATCCAGTGCAGACTCACCATCAAAAACCAAATCAACTTCATAACGATGATTTTCAAGAATGGCTTGAATCGCCTCCGCAATTCCTTGCTCATCCTCGACCACTAAAATTCTCAACTGGCTCTCCTCCCTTTTTACTCAAAACCTAGTATAAAACGCCAAAATTGAATTAACCTTGAAATTTTCTTTATTTTTTTAAGATTGCCTGGTTGAAACTACATCATTTTTACAGGGACTTATACCAAACCATTATAAGTAAGCCTAGCCCTAAAAGTCCGTGTAAATTGATGAAATTTTAAGGCAAAAATGTGGCAGTTTTCTGTATTCCTAGTTTATACTTAATCTCTCCAAATGTCCTTACAAAGCTGTAAGTTAAGCGAAAAACTAAAAAAAGGCTGAGGCTTCTACCTCAAACCTTATATTTCAATCAATTATTACATAGCTTCAGAAGAGGTATTACTCTTTTCACCCTCTGACCAAATTTTTTCATTCCATTTGACATTATGGTGTGTGTCACGGTATTTTTTAGGAGTGATTCCGACAACTTCTTTAAATTGCTGGATAAAGTGACTTTGAGATGAAAATGATAGATGATTAGCAATTTCAATCATTGAATAATCACTAAATTTCAACAAGTCTTTTGCAACTTCAATTTTCTTATTTTTAACATAAGTGCTAACAGAAACACCAACCTCTTTCTTAAATAAACGTGAAAGATAACTTGCTGAAATGCCGAATTCAGTTGCCAATTGTTCCACCGTAATACGTTCTTTAACATGACAATAGATATAATCTTTACAATCTGATACGTGTTTTGAAATGACATCTTTTTGAATTTCACGTCGCATACGTTCAGTGTAATCAATAACCATTTCATCATGTAAATTTTGAACTTCTTGAACAGTGTGAAGATCATCAAGTTTTTGAATATAAAAGTCACTAAGTCTAAACGCTTGTTCCAATTCCATACCATTTTGACCACACATGCGTGTAATCATTGCAGTTGTAATGACAAAATGATATTTCAAATTCGTAATTGGATTTCGTGAAAGAGTTCCCACACCATCTTCTGACACAAAACGCTCTTGTTCACAATTTTTACGAACTGCCTCAACATCACCTGTTGCTACCGCTTGATAAAATAAGAACTCTTCCGTCAAAGGACGATGCTCCACATCATCCAAATTATCACTAATGGCTAAAAGTCTCCACTCATCCTTATAATTCATCCCAATCTCCTTTTTGTAAACGATTACTATTTTCTTATCATTTTACCACATTTCTGTACTTTTGATAAAAATCAAGTGCAATGAAATAAATAAAATCTCCAATGGAGATTTTATTTCTATTCCTACAAAGAAGATTACCAGTTTTGAATATTAGCTTCTTTAAGATTCTTTATCATAGCTAATCCAGTCATAGTAACCATATAAAGGTGTCTTTCCATCATAATGATCTAGCCAATCATCAACACCAATTCCTGGCCAAACGTTCATCATGATTTTTCCAGGCGTACTTGGAAGATTTTCAGTTACTGTATGAACCGCTTTTCCATCAACATACCAAGTAATATGGTCTTCACGCCATTCAAAACCATAAGTGTGCCATTCTTCTGAAGCATCAAATCCTAAATCATAAAGATATTCATGATTACCAACACCATCAGTAAAATAGTTAAATTGAACTTTTGTTGTATCTTTGCCAAGAAATTCAATGTCAATTTCATCCCATTTTGTCCCATCAGTTGGACCTGTGTAGGTAAAAAATGATGTTACCACACCAGTGTTCTTAATAGCTTTCATACGAACTTGATAAAAGCCGTAATGAAAATAGTCTCTTGTTCGCCATTCACCACCAGTATAACCAGCAGCATCACGATCAATCTTTAAACTAAGACCGTCACCTTCAAAATTAACATTGTCAGGTTGCCAAATGCAATCAAACATATCACCATTTGCACCTGTTCGTAATTCCATATAAGACGCATCATAAGTTTCAAAAGTTGTCTTAAAATGTGCTTCTTGATTTATCTTCATGTTTTTAACACTCATACTTTCTTGATATTATAATTTACCTTTTTTAAAAGGAAGTGCTAAGAAGCCAAGGAAGGCTACCAAGACACCAGAAATTGTCAACAATTTGCTTGGACGTTGACCAGTTTCTGGCAAAGCTAAGAATGAATTTTTAGCAAGACTAGCTGTTGATACAGATTGTGTGACTGCTGCTTGATTTGTTGTTACTTGTGTTGATGAAATTGTTGATGTTGCAGAGGCTGTTGAAGCTGCCAAATCAGCTGCCGCAGCTTTTGCTTTTTGATATGCCTCAACCGCTGGATTTTCAACTTCTACTTTATTGCCGTTGTAAGAAATCCAATCATAATAAGCAACAAGTGGTGTTTGACCATCATATGGTGCCAACCAATCGTCAACGCCAATTCCTGGCCAAGCATTCATCATGATTTTTCCTGGTGTAACTGGGAGATTTTCAGTCGCTGTGTAAACCGCAACACCATCAACATACCAAGTGATGTGATCAGCTTGCCAATCAAAACCATAAACGTGATAGGCTTGTGAAGCATCAAATCCTAAATCATAAAGGTATTCATGCCCACCCACACCATTAGTGTAGTAATTGAATTGAACTTTTGTTGTGTCTTTTCCGAGAAATTCAATATCGATTTCATCCCAAGGATTGTTGTCACTTGGACCAGTGTAAGTAAAGAATGATGATACAACGCCTGGATTACTAATTGGTTGCATACGAACAGAATACATACCGTAGCCAAAGAATTCACGCGTACGCCATTCAGCAGCATTATAACTGTAAGCACGTGTGTTGTTACGGTCAATTGTCAATGTCAATGTGCCATCTTTAACAACCGTATTATCTGGAACCCAGCGACAATCAAATGGATCACCATTGAACCAGTCAGAACGTTCCATTGTAGTATCGTCATAGTTATCAAAATCTACACGATAATCACCTGTGTGAAGAACTTGCTCAGGTGCTTCTGTTGTATCTTCAGAATCTGAATCAGTATTTTCTGTAGCAGTTAACTGAGAATCAGTTTGCTCTTGATTGTCAGTTGATTGAACATTAGTCTGCGCTTGATCATTAGAAGCCAGTACTATTTGATTAATGTCACCTGCTTCAGCAGAAGAAACTGCATTTGATTCTGAGGTTTGATTAGGGACTTGGGCAATAGCTTGATTGCCTGCTTCACTGACATTTTCTTCTGTATTAGTCGTTTGAGCATTTGTCACAAGTGCTGCATTATCTGTTGATGCAACATTATTTACCTCATCAGCTGATACAAAATTAACTCCAACATTTAAACTGCACAAAGCAGTTGCGTAGCAAATGTACTTTACTACATCTTTCTTAGACATGAAATCTCCTTTTTTCTCTTATAAATTATTCCTTAACACCACCGAGTGTAACACCTGCAATGATGTATTTTGAAAGGAAAAGATAAACAATAATAATTGGTACGATAGCAACCAAAATCATAGTATAGATTTTACCCATATCAAAGTTCATATAGTCTGCACCACGCAATGTTGCGATCAAAATTGGAACAGTCATCTTGCTCTTTGTTTGGATAACCAAGGCTGGAATGAAGTAATTATTCCAAGAACCAACGAAGGTAAAGATTGCTTGAACCGCAATAGCTGGTTTCATAATTGGAAGAACGATAGTATTAAATGTTCTAAATTCATTCGATCCATCAATACGAGCAGCTTCTACCAATGAAATTGGTAATGATGATTCCAAGTAGCTATACATGAAATAAAATACCGCTGGTGAAGCAACTGATGGAATAATCAATGGAAGCCAACTATCGTACATTCCCATGTTAGTGATTAAGCGCAAGAAACCCATTGAAGTAACTTGTGTTGGCATAACCAAAATCGCCAAAATGAAAGTAAAGGCAACTTTTTTCAACTTAAAGTCATAAACATATAAACCATAAGCAGTCAAAGCTGAGAAATAAGTACAGATAGCAGCTGTCAAGCCTGAAATAATCAAGCTATTCAAAATCCCATGAAACATTGGGAAGCTACCATCATTAGCTACCTTACTCAGATTATCAAATAATGAAGCACCTGGTAGCGCTGAAAAGCCTTTTTGCAACTCAGCATGTGAGTGTGTCGCATTGATAATCAAGATATAAAAGAAGAATAGGCACATGAATGATAAGGTAATTAATACAAAATGTGCCACAATAACACGTAATCTGTTTTTTGCTTTTGTTGACATTATTTCGCCTTTCTACCTTTGTGTTTCAATTGGTGTTTGGTCATTTTAATTTCATTGTTAGTCATACGGTAAACGAACCAACAAAGAATAGCACTAACCACAAAGAGGTAAACTGATAGTGCACCCGCCATACCGTAGTTCTTGCTCTTCAAATGATTATTCAAGAACATAATCAAAGTAGTTGACGTACGGTCTGGTGAACCTTGTCCATTTGTCAAGATTTGAGGAACGTCGAACATTTGCAAACCACCGATGATTGAAGTAATCAATGTATAAGCCAAAATTGGTCGAATCATTGGCAAAGTGATATAGAAGAAACGTTGACGACTGTTACAACCATCAATTTCAGCAGCCTCGAAGATATCTGGACTAATCCCCATGATAGCTGCCATCAACATGATTGTTGTATTACCGAACCACATCAAGAAGTTCATCACACCAACCAATGAACGAGTTCCTAGAGCTGATCCCATAAAATCAATTGGTTCTTTAATCCAACCAAGTGATTCTAAAATAGAATTAATCGGACCATTTGTTGAAAAGAGTGTGAAGAATAACATGGCAAATGCTGAGGCCATGATTAGGTTTGGCAAATAAATGACAACTTTAAAAAATTGTCGTCCACGAATTTTAAGTCGTGCATCAACAAACCAGTTGGCAAGCAGCAAAGCAATGACAATCTGCGGAATAAATCCAATCAACCACATAATCATTGTATTTGCCGCATATTTCAACATGTCTGAATGCAGTAAGCTCACGTAATTTTTTAACCCAACAAAGTTAGGTCCAATTTCTGTCATCCCTGAACGATAATATTCAAAGAAACTATACCGAATGGTATCTACCAAAGGTATAAAAGAGAAAATGAAGAAAATTAGGAAGAAGGGAAGGATGAAAATATATCCCCATTTCCCATAATCTATACGCTTACGTCTTTTTTTCATCTTTATCACTCCTCCAAAATACGGGGAGCAAGTCAGAATACCTTCCATCTGGAATCGATTTTCTAACTCGCCCCCGCAAGGTCTACCAAAATTCTAAAAACCTCTATTAAGCGACTCAATCCTCTAAACTAATAGCATTTAAGTCTGGGACAATCGACCCAAACTCTTTAAGCTATTTAGTCTGGCCATTTTACATCTGTAATTTCTGGATAACGTTCTTTAATGGCTGTTTCAAAGTTTGATTTAGCTTTGTTGTAGCTTACTTTACCTTGTAGGTAGTCATTAAAGGCATTTTGAATCAATTCAACACAACCTTGGTCATATGATGACAATGGCGCAATCTTGATTTTTTCTGCAACTGGTGCATAGTAAGAATAAGCATTTTCACCACCAAGGAAGTCTGATTTGAAGCTATCATCTTTGGCTGCTGCTTCCATACCAGATTTAGTATTTGTGAAGTCTTGGTAATCTTTAGAAATCTTCAATAGGTTATCTTTATCAGCTGTCAAAGCTTTGATGATTTCTTTAACATGTTTAGGGTTATCAGTACCTTCGGCACCGTGGATATATGAACCACCCCAGTTGTATTCTTGTGGTGGATTAGTAACTGCCCAGTCACCATCTGCGCCATCCCAGTTAGATTTCAAAGTAAAGTCAATACCCCAAGCTGGGAACAAGAATGCAAAGACTTTAGATTGTGAACCCATAGCTTTGTTCCAGTCATCTGTCCATTGACCTTTAACTGTTTTATTGAAGTAACCAGCGTCAAGCCATTCTTTAGAATCTTTAACCCAGTTCATGATTTGAGGGTCTACACGTACAGTTGTTGAACCTTTTTCAACCCAAGGTTTAGAAATACTGTTACCGTACAAACGGAATGTATCAGCATATGATGCAAATGTGTAGTAACCTTTATTAAGAAGTTCTTGTGATGTTGCTTTCATAGTATCCCAGTCTTTAACTTTTTCACCAACTGCTGTTGGGTCATCAGTACCAAATACTGCTTTAGCAATATCACGACGATAGATTAGAACACCTGGACATGTTTGCCAAGTTGAACCACGTTGCACACCATCTTCATCAGAAGCAGTTTCCTTAGTAAAATCATATTGGTCAGCCAAATCTTTCTTAGGATTAATTCCTAAATCTTTAAGTGGCATTGCAACGTTTGCTTCTTTTGAAGTGTATTTTGTAACGTAGTCAGTTTCTGATAAGAAAATATCAACTTTGTCATCTGCATCAGCTGAATCTTGTTTTCCAAGAGCTTCATCCAATTTTTGTTGATAAACACCGTCTTGGTTTGGATTGATAATCCAGTGGATTTCTGTACCATCTTTTAATTTAGTAACAGTTCCATCTTTAGAAGTTTCTTTAACTTCTGGATAAACGGCTTCAACACGTTGACGGAATTCATCATTCCAAGAATAGATGTTGATGACTTTGCCTTCTGCACCTGAAGCTGATGTGCTTGATTTAGAAGAGCAACCAACCATTGTCCCTGCTGCAAGAGCAATCGCTATAAAAGCGCTTACTTTTTTGTTCATGATCCTTCTCCTTTTTGAGGTTTCCCCTCATGTTTTTTGTAATTGCATTATACCCCGATTGACTGAAGTGTTATATTATAATATTTTAAAAAATATCATTTTTATGACCTAGTTTGAAAAATTTTTACAAAAAATCATGTTTTTCTAATCTTTTTAATAGGTAAACCCTTTCAATAAAATGCGCTTAGTTCCTTTTATATCAATGGTTTTAGCCGTTTTTCTAACTTTAAACCACGTCATTCCCTAATAAAAGTCCTTATGTACAAAAAATGACACTTCTTTAGTTAATATCATAATTATGATATTTTTCTCTTCTTTTTTGTTTTCTCTAAATTCAATTTCGACTAAAATATGTGGCAGAAGATAAAGGAGATAACTATGAAGCCATTAACATTTACTAATAACAAGGGAGATTTCAAACTTTCCCAAGCAGAAAATATCAGTTCTTTGTACTTTCCACTTGCATCTGAAGTGGGATTAAAAAGTGCAGTCACTCCTAACCTAGGCGGTGACTCAAAAATTAATCAAGAAACTTTCCTATTAGAACCCGTCAGTGTGGATAACCTTCACAACAACCGTTCAACTCGTAATTTCTGGGTCCGCGATGACAAAGGAAATGTTTATTCTGCTACAGGAGCATCGGCTCAACAAGAAGCTCTACGCTTCTCAGATCAAGAAGAAGAAAATACGGTTGAAGCTGGTTTTATGTGGCACACTATTGAACGTAAATCAGCTAACTTACCATTGAAATCTACTATTACTTCCTTTGTGCCTCGTGATGAAAATGTCGAAATCATGCGTGTGACACTTGAAAACTTATCTGATAAGGATCAAACCTTAACTGCTTTTGGTGCTGTTCCAATTTTCGGACGCAGCGCCGATAATATTCGTGACCACCGAAACGTTACTTCAATGCTTCACCGCATTTCAACAACTGAAGATGGTGTTCTTGTCTGTCCAACAATGTCATTTGATGAACGTGGTCACCAACTTAACCACCAGATTTATTATGTACTTGGTTTTGATGATGCCGAAAAAACACCAGAAACTTTCTATCCAACCGTAGAAATGTTCATCGGAGAAGGTGGAACATTTACTCATCCAGCTACCATATATAAAGAAACAACTGGAGTTGCTAGCAATACTCGTATTGATGGTCGCGAAGCTATGGGAGCTTTCAAATTTGAAACCTTTACCCTAGCGGCTGGTCAAAGTAAAACCTTTATCCTATTAATGGGGATTAATGATAAAACTGAAAACATCCAAGCCGTCGCTAATAAATACAAAAATCTAGCTACTGTTGATAAAACATTGGAAGAAACTAAAGATTACTGGCAAGAAAAAGTCGGTGTTGACTTCAAGACAGGTGACAGTGACTTTGATGGCTACATGAAATGGGTATGTTTCCAACCATTCCTTCGTCGTCTCTTTGGTTGTTCATTCCTTCCACACCACGACTATGGACGTGGTGGACGCGGATGGCGTGACCTATGGCAAGATTGTTTGTCATTATTGCTAATGGAACCAAAAACTGTTGGTGACATGATTGTTAATAACTACAAAGGTGTCCGTCTAGATGGTACCAATGCTACAATCATTGGTGATGGCGACGGAAACTTCCTGGCTGACCGTAATGGTATCACTCGTGTTTGGATGGACCATGCCCTCTGGCCTTTGATGACAACTAAACTTTATATCGACCAAACTGGTGACATCGATATTTTGACAAAAGAAGTCTCATACTTCAAAGACCCGCACGTTAAACGCGGAACTGAGATCGACCAAGATTGGAACGATGCTTACGGTAACCAACAACGTACAGCTGATGATGCTATTTACACTGGTAGCATCCTCGAACACTTGTTAATTCAACATTTAACAGGATTCTATGAAGTTGGTAAACATAATATTTATCGTCTCCGCGGAGCTGACTGGAACGATGCTCTTGATATGGCTGATGAAAACGGTGAAAGTGTTGCCTTTACCGCAGCTTATTCTGGTAACTTAATGGATCTTGCCAACTTGATTCGCCTATTGGAAAGTCAAACTAACACAGATTCTATCGAAATTCTTGAAGAAATTGGACTTTTGCTTAAGAAAGATTCAGATATCTACGATAACATCGAACGTAAACACCAAATTCTTGAAGCCTATACAAATCAATGTCGTCACAATGTCAAAGGACGTAAAATTAGAATTTCTCTTTCTGAACTTGCTCTTAACCTTATTCAAAAAGCCGCTTGGTTACGTCAACACCTTCAAAAACAAGAATGGCTTGACTTCAATGACCAAGAAGGTTGCTACAATAGCTACTATGACAACAGCAGCAAACCAACTGACGGCTTCTATAACGACCGTATGCATATGATGTTGACTGGACAAGTCTTCCCTATCATGAACTATGTCGCTACAGATGAACAAATCCGTAAAATCACCGCTAGTGCAGACCACTACCTCTACCGTCCTGAAATCGGTGGCTACCGTCTCAATACAGATTTCAAAGAAATCAAAACAGACCTTGGACGTATGTTTGGTTTTGCTTACGGTGAAAAAGAAAATGGTGCTGTCTTCTCTCACATGACTGTTATGTACGCTAACGCACTTTACCGTCGTGGATTTGCTAAAGAAGGATGGAAGGCCCTTAAAACACTCTCTGACACAGCATTAAACTTTGAAACTAGCCGTATCTATCCTGGTATCCCTGAATACTTCCGTGCTGACGGTCGTGGAGTTTACCACTATCTAACAGGTGCTGCAAGCTGGTACATGTTGACAATGGTTACTGAAGCCTTTGGTGTTCACGGAAAAGCCGGTGACCTTGTCCTTTATCCTAAACTTCTTGCAGAACAATTCGATGAAAAGGGTCGCGCAAGCATTACAACTCAATTTGCTGATAAGACTTTCAAAATTCACTACGATAATCCAAACAAAAAAGACTTTGGAAAATACATTATTAAAAAAGCTACTTGCGATAATAAAGAAATCGATATTACCGATGATGCTTTTGCCTTCATCACAAAAGCTGACCTCGCTAAACTCAGCGATGACGTTCATAAAATTGTCATTACATTAGACTAAGGAAATGAAAGGAAATCCTATGAAATACGGATACTTTGACGATACCAATCGCGAATATGTTATCGACCATCCCAATACTCCTAACCCATGGGTAAACTACCTTGGGTCACCTGAATACGGAGCTATCATCTCCAACAATGCTGGAGGTTATAGCTTTGCCAAATCTGGTGCTAATGGTCGTATTCTTCGTTACGTTTTCAACAACTTTGACCAACCTGGTCGCTATATTTACCTACGTGATGATGACACTAAAGACTTCTGGTCTGCATCATGGCAACCTGTTGGAAAAGATTTAAAAGATTACCACAGCGAATGTCACCATGGTATGGGTTACACTAAAATGATTGCCGATTATGCTGGTATTCATTCTCAAGCAAGCTATTATGTTCCAAAAGATAAGAGCTATGAAGTTTGGGCAATTACAGTGACTAACCGTTCTGAACAAACTCGTCACCTAACATTAACCGGTTACGCTGAATTCACTAACCATAGTAACTATGAACAAGACCAAGTTAACCTTCAATATTCTCTTTTCATCACACGCACACTCTTCCAAGATAACCGTCTCATTCAACAAATTCACGGTAACTTGGATACGCTTGATGATAGCGAACAAGTTGATGAAAAAAACGTTACTGAACGTTTCTTTGGACTTGGTGGTGCTAGTGTTAGCTCATTCTGTGGAGATAAAAAAGGCTTTTTAGGTCAATATAACGGTTACGACAAACCTGCTGGAGTCGCATCAGGAGACCTCGGAAATCAAACAAGCTACAACGAAAATGCCTGTGGTGCTCTTTCAAGTAAAGTCACACTTGAACCTCAAGAAAGTAAGACACTTGTCTTTCTTCTTGGTGAAAAACCATCCCAAGAAGCGGCGGACATCATCGCTCATTATGCTAATCCAGCTGAAACTGTTGAAGCAGAAATTCAAGAACTTCGTAAAGAATGGGAAGGTCGCTTAACTAACCTTCAAGTCAACACACCTAGCCAAGAATTTAACACAATGCTTAACACTTGGAATGCTTACAACTGTTATATGACCTTTATCTGGTCACGCGCAGCATCATTCATTTACTGCGGACTTCGTAATGGTTACGGCTATCGTGATACTGTCCAAGATATCCAAGGGATTATCCACTTAAAACCAGAAATGGCGGCGGAAAAGATTCGCTTCATGCTATCAGCTCAAGTCGACAATGGTGGCGGACTTCCTCTTGTCAAATTCACTCACAATCCAGGTCACGAAGACACACCAGACGATGCCTCTTACGTTCAAGAAACAGGTCACCCTGCTTATCGTGCTGACGATGCCCTCTGGCTCTTCCCAACAGTTTATAAATACATTTCTGAAACAGGTAACCTTGGATTCCTTGATGAAGTGATTCCATTTGCAAACAAAGGTGAAGCAAGTGTTTATGAACACTTAAAAGGGGCTGTTCAGTTCTCTCTTGATCACCTTGGCCCACACGGCATGCCGGCTGGCCTTTACGCTGACTGGAATGACTGCCTCCGCCTAGGAGCAAATGGTGAATCATCATTCGTTGCCTTGCAATTCTATTATGCTCTTAGCGTTTTGAGAGAATTTGCCGAAGCTAAAAACGATACTAACTACCTTGAATTCCTTGATTCTGAACAAGAGAAAATGGGACAAAAAATCCAAGATCTTTGCTGGGATAATGACCGCTTTATTCGTGGATTTACCGAGGCAGGTGAACGTATCGGTGCTGCCGATGACCCAGAAGCCAATATGTGGTTAAACCCACAAAGTTGGGCTGTTATCAGTGGATTTGCCAACCAAGAACAAGCTGAGCTTGCCATGAACAACGTTTATGATCAACTCAATACTGACTACGGTGCTATTCTCATGAATCCACCTTATCACGCTCATGCCTTTGATGGTGCCCTTGCAGTTATCTATAACCAAGGCACAAAGGAAAATTCTGGTATTTTCTCACAATCACAAGGATGGCTCATTCTAGCAGAAGCCCTTCGTGGACAAGGACAACGTGCCTTCACTTACTTTATGGAAAATGCTCCCGCTGCCCAAAATGACCGCGCAGATATCCGCAAATTGGAACCTTACTGCTATGGTCAATTTACCGAAGGACCTGCCAGTCCACACTTTGGACGTTCACATGTTCACTGGCTCACAGGTACAGCTTCAACTGTTATGGTCGGTTGTGTCGAAGGTATTCTTGGACTCAGACCTGATTTGAACGGTTTGAAACTCTCACCAGCTATTCCAAAAGAATGGGATAACTTCAGCATGACTAAGATTTTCCGCAGTAAAGAACTTCACATCACTGTGGAAAATCCAGAGCATAAAGAAACAGGCTTTACAAAACTCGTCCTCAACGGTCAAGAGCTTGACCAAGCCTACCTTCCTGAAGATCTCTTGCAAGAAACCAACCAAATCACTCTTACCCTTTAAAAAACTCAAAAATGCTGGGAATATATCCCAGCATTTTTTATGTTATAGCATTAAAAAAGTAACAGAACGTAACTTTGGATTACCTCTCTATTTTAAGATTATTAGAGAAACAGTTTTGACGCTCACTCTCTATAATCTCATATCTACTTTATAGTCCATTACAGCCATTCTACGAGCTTATTTTATCTTATCGAATATTTTATCATTCCTTCTCTTAATCAAGTAAAAAACGATTCAAAAACTCTTTCAATACATTAGTACAATTCAAAAAGGAACTGAGATAATCTCAGTTCCTTTTATCTTTAACGTTTTAAAAAGAAAGAATTTTAAAGAGTTTTTTGTTAAGAGAGAGTTTAACCGATTTGTTGGGGAGTGTAATTTAAATCAGTTAAGTAAAAACAAATTGTTATTTGGTTGCTATCTAGCTTTATTAAAATTGATCATAGCTAATCCAATCATAGTATGCATACAAAGGAGTTCGACCATTGTATGGAGCCAACCATGCATCAACACCTTTTCCTGGCCATGCATTCATCATAATCTTACCAGGTGTGTTAGGAATATCGCTATAAGCAGTATAAACAGCTTTTCCATCAACATACCAAGTAATATGATCTGCTTGCCAATCAAAGCCATAAGTATGGAAACCTTGAGAAGCATCAAAGCCTAAATTGTGAAGATGCACATGTTCGTCATTTTGACCTCTACCGTTAGTAAAGTAGTTGAATTGAACTTTTGTTGTATCTTTCCCTAAGAATTCAATATCAATTTCGTCCCATGGTTTGCCTTCACTTGGACCAGTATAAGTGAAGAAAGATGAAACAACCCCTGGGTTTTTAATAGGTTTCATGTTGACTTGGTAAAGACCATATCCAAAACGATCTTTACTACGCCACTCACCTCCAGTGTAACCACCGCGGCCATCACTATCAATTTTAAGGCTCATCAAACCATTATTAAATCCAACATTTCCAGGGACAAAATTACAGTTAAACATACTGCCATTAGAACCATTACGAAGTTCCATAGTGTTACCATTATAACCATTTAATTCTTGACTATAATGATATTTGCTCTGCGCATCAACACCTTGTTGAATCCCAAAGAAAGCCAAGAAGAGAACAATTAGACAACTAACTTTTTTCCACATAATAATACCTCAATTTAAATCATTTTAAAAAGGAGTTCTGTTAGAAAAAGGAACTAATCTCCTCTACTACAAATTGAAAACGCCTAATCAATCGTAGTTAAATTCACTTTTTCTTTTCAGTAACTTTTACTTCAAAAATGGGGCAATTTTTCTTTTTCATAATTCCGAAAAGAATGCTAGTCACACGAATAATGTTTCTCTCTAAAATCCTCCTTACACCGTTATGCCATAAGTATAGCGCTTTCATTTTTTATAATATATTATATTGTCACAAAAAATATCACATTTACGACATGAAGGCAGAAAATTAAAAAGTCTTCTTAGAACCATTTTGTAAAATAACTCTAAGAAGACTTCTTAAAAATAAAGAAATAAGTTATCTGTTAAACGTGATGACTCAATTTCACTCGTTTATAAGACATGATAACTTGCATCAATGCTGACAAAAAGAAGATGACTGCAGCAAAAATCAAAACACTTTTCACGCCACTATCCAGAAATGCTAAAACCAACAAAATCAAATCAATAATTCTGACATAAACACTAATTTCTTTCATCAACATATCCTTCCTTCATAATTTTCTATGTTATGTATTTTTATAAAACCGCTTTCATTTATATTATACTACATTTTCCACTATTTTTTCATAAATTCTTAAATTTTTTTATAAAAAACCACAATTTCAAAGTGAAACTGTGGTTTAATTACTATTTTTTCTTATCTAATGCTTTCTTGATGCTATCAACAGCCCCCTCAGAGCCTTCTTTGATATCATCAACAATTTCCCTACCTTTAGCCAGTGTTTTATCAACCAAGCCTTCAATTTCTACCTTTTTATCACCAGTTACCTTACCTAGCCCTTCCTTAAGACTTCCCTTAACTTGGTCCAGTTTAGCTTTGTATTTTTCGTCAGACATACCACTGTCCTCCTATCTTTAAGTTACCTAGAGTCTACCATTTTACTTTAGAAAAGTAAAAGAATTCGCTTTCATTTTAGTCAAAATAAAAGCCGCCAGACTCGAGCACTGGCGGATAGTCTATCATTAAGCAGATAAAACTTTACGTCCTTTACGACGACGAGCAGCAAGCACGCGACGTCCGTTTTTAGTTGACATACGGTGACGGAATCCGTGTTTACGTTGACGACGGATTTTACTTGGTTGATAAGTACGTTTCACGATGAATACCTCCTCATAGATTTTCGTATTCGTTTAGCCGGCTATATTTGATCAGTTACTAAACATACCATACTATTTTATAATAAGTCCGTCTAACTGTCAAGCTCTACTTTGAAATAGTTGATAATCCGATACCCGTCTCTGCAGATAATTCCTTCATTGTCTTTCCAAATTGTTTTCGTAATTCATTCACTCTATTATCCAATAAAACACCTCCTATGATACATTCAACAATTGTTTTGCTTTACGTTGTGAACCAATCAAGAACACTACGCATTTTCCAATATAACTAATAGCAGGAGCATAACTTCCTAACCACCCATTTTCATCAATTGTTACTGCCGTATCAATTTTAAAAGCTTGCCAAATGACAAGCGTTAAAACAATAACTGCTCCTTGAAGCGCAATTGCACCAAAAGTTTTTAAAAAGTTAGTGGCAATATGTCGTGTATTATCACCCATCCAAAAAGCAACAATGACTGGCGCTATTGCTTTAAAAAAATAAAGTTCAATAAAACGCAACAGAACCATAACTTTGATTGACAACATTGCTGCAACACCAACAAATCTAGCTACTAAATTAATTGGATGTCTAATAAACGGATTTCCTTTTTTAATATCAATATATTCAAACATTGTATCTCCACTTAAATCGACACCAATCAATTTAGTAATACCATTGGTAAACCACATAATAGCATTTAATACAGCACCTGATTGAGCAACTAGAAAGTATGCAATAAAGTATTTTATAGCAACTTCTAAAAACAACTTCCAAGTCATTTCGCCACCTTGATTACGAATAAATCGGTACCATGAAAGCATCTCAATTAAAAACAAAATTGACACCAAAATATAGCCAATTGCCATCAAAGACTTATTGATTGCACCGATTGATGAATTAACTGTTTTATTATAACTACCTAAAGTTTTAGTTAATTCAGAAAGAGTTTTATCCATACCTCTCCTTTCTAACAAAAAATAAAAAAGAACCTCGAAAGGTTCTTATCAAATCATTATTTGTATTCTTCTACTTTTGAAAAAGTAGCAATAAGGGCAAGTAAAACAATGACTATACCAATAATCCAAGCATCCCGTACAGGTTGGGGAAAAAATTAGGGACTACATTGAGGAAAAAATCTTTTCCTAGAATAAAATCCATAATCTCTCTAAATGGAGTTGGGAAAGTATTACTTTCTAAATCAGAACCATATTTTATATCTGTAATAATTCCAATAATAAATCCAAACATAAACTTAGAAACAAACCAAATGACAAATACACCGATCGCTGATTTGATGAGATTAAAGAAAAGCATTGTTAAGTATAGTGGAGACATAAGGATAAAGAATAAAGCTTTAAAAAACCACGTCCCAGAAAGCTTAAAGCATCTTTCAAATGTTCGCCTAAAGATGGCTTATAAGAAGCATTAATACGTTCCAATTCAGCTTATGACTCCTCTGGTGTATGCCATTTAATACCAAAGTGTTCCCATTGAGCATTATCTAATTCATCAGCCGTTGGTGGACGTCCATTAGTGGCTTCAAAATCTTTGGCAAAAGCTACATAATCAAATTCCTTACTCATTCCTTTTTCTCCTTGTAACCCTTTTACTTGCCCTTATTATAACATATTTAGAATGAAATTGCTCGCATAGCCGCAACAATTGCTGCTGCAACACCAGCTGAAATAACCGCAATAGCACCACCTGAAATCATTGAAGTCATTCCTTGATCATAGCGGGGTTACCGTTTTTACGTCCAGAAAAATAGCCAAAGGCTCCTGTTAATACCCACCCAAGACCTACAATTGAAAGAATTCCTCCTAAAGCTGTGACAACACGAACTGCTGTATCCATAATATGTTCTCCTTTCAAATTTAAGAAACAAAAAAGACTGTAACGGTCTTATCAGTTATTTGTTACAGTCTTTATCAATAGAGCTTTACCTGCTCCACGCAACAAGCCACCTAGGCGATTTATTTTGACACTATTTAGAAAAAAAGGTGACTTGCTGGTTAGAGCAGGCAAAGCCTGTTTTAATAAAGTATTATTTAAATATCTATGATTTTGACAAATGGATTTCCTAAACCACGAGTATCCACACTTTGCGTACTTTGTTCATTCCAAAGTGAGACAATTGGATACCAACCGTTATTGGCTGAATTGTATGGGTCGTAAACATAAGTATTTCCATTTGAATAGCCTTTAAGAACAATCTCATGGCTTGTTCCCCATCCCCACGGAGAGAATTTGTCCTGTTGAACGGCAGCTACCACATGATGCCCTTCTTTAAGAGCACTTGTTAAGGCAGCTGAGGAATTAAGAACAGTCGGTGTCAAGCCCCATTGACGAGAGGCAACCAAGATACCATTTCCTGTTGTTCCTTCTGTTCCTCGATTAAACTCAACAGTATTGTTATAGAGGTAACTTGCTACTGTAGTTGGAAGCACTTCATTTCCTGTTAGAGATGAGAAGACCATGGCAAGACTGGTTGGGACGCAGCCTGTAGATGCCAAAGTGTAGTAACCATAGCGATTACCACCCCAACGACCATCACGTTGGTTGTAATAAGGTGTACTATAATTTGTACGTTTAACGGTAAAATCAGTAGACGTCAAGAAGTACATTTGACCATTATCAGACTGATACACATGTAGATGATAAGTTCCCGTACCAGAATGATTAGCAACATTAATGAGACCACTAGCACTTGTTCCTGAAGTTGTCACATCATACCACTTAATGTCATCTTGTCCATTCGTATCAGACCAAACAGCGTATTTAACCGTTCCACTTGAATAAACACCTGAAACGTTAACGCTATAGACACCTGTTCCTTTATAAGTCGTTGACACACTAGCACTTGTCTGCTTATTATTTAAAGCATATTGACCGAGATTATAACCAATTGTTTCACCATCTTTAGTTTTCACATAGACGTGAATAGTGTAATCCGCTGAAATATTATGATGGTATTTTTCATCAACTGTAATCACAACTTTGCCATTTGACACCTTAGAACTTGTATACCAGTGAATATTTTTTTGATTAGGATCTGACCAAGCCGCAACTGACACACTAGCAACATCTTTCGAAGTTTCTGTCTCTGCAATTACTACTTGTAAAGTACCGTTAGCCGCATTATGATTCTGAACAGTTACCGTTGGTTTTGAAAGGCTTTGATTAAAGGTTAAATCAATCCCATCTGAGCCTGATAAAGCCACAAATGAATGTGTCACTTCACTTGTTCCATAGACATGGACATTATAATGACCTGTCTCAAAGTTATGATTTTTAGCATAGAACGTGTAGGTATAACTTCCGTCTGACTGTTTAACAGCTTTATACCATTTTAAATCATCTTGATTGTTCTTACTTGTCCATGTTGGCAATTGAATATCATGGATATAAACAGGGACATCAGTTACCGTTACTTTAGCTGAGGTATCACTCACTTTAGTAATACTTACCTTAACTTCTGGTTTTGGGACATCGATACTTGTTGCACTAATGATTTGCATTTGTCCTTTGACAACAGCATAGGTATGAATCAAATAAGGTCCATAATCACCTGTGTAGGTAGCGGTTGTCTTACCACTATGATCAACTTTATACCATTTAAGATCATCTTGGTTATTTTTCGTAGACCAGACCGCATGATAGACCGTTAAGTTTGTACTCACATCACTTGGCATAGTAATGTAAATCCCTTTTTCACCTAAAGAAGCTTGAACCTGTACATCTCCATATTGATAATCTGCTGTGAATCGTGTCCCAAGTAACCCTGTTAAGTTATTTGTCACACGACTATTACCGTACACATGAACGTTGTAAGTCCCTGCTTCTAAGTTGTGAGTCGCTTCACTAAAGATAACATAATAAGAGCCATCAGCGGCTTTTGTTGCCTTATACCACTGAATATCATCTTGACCACCTTTTTCAGTCCACGTTGGTATTTGAATACTATCAATGTAAACTGGTACATCTGTGACAGTCACTTTATAAGTTGTAGCACTTTCCTTGGTGATTGTTGCTTTAGCGCTTGGCTTTGGAACATCAATCGATGTCGCACTCAAGCAAACCATTTGCCCTTTAACCACGCCATAAGTATGAATCAAATAAGTGCCATAGTCACCTGTATACTTAGCTGTTAATTGACCATTTGAAGGAACTTTATACCAAACAATATCATCTTGATCGTTTTTAGCAGACCAAACCGCATGATAAACTGTCATTCCTTGGCTAACATCACTTGGCATAGTGATGTTAATACCTGTTTGAGCAAGACTAGCAGATACCGCAACATCTCCAAAAGTATAGTTGCCTTGGAAGCTTGTGCCTGTCAACCCTGTTAGAGAATTGGTAACAGCACTTGTTCCGTATACGTGAACATTGTACTTACCGCTTTCAAGGTTATGTTCGGCAACACTGATAGTTGCAGAGTAGGTTGTCGAACCATCCTTGGTAGTCTTATACCAAATAATATCATCTTGCCCCTTATTTTCCGTCCATGTTGGCAAGGTTACACTAGTAATATAAACTGGTACGTCTGTAACAGTTACTTTATAAGTTGTAGCGCTAGCTTTTGTAATGGTTACCTTAGCACTTGGTTTTGGCACGTCAATTGTTGTTCCGTTCAGTCCAGTCATCTTTCCATTGAGATTTTGGTACGTGTGAACATTGTATTTACCGTATGAGCCCGTATATTTAACGGTTGCTTTTCCGTTGCTATCTGCGGTGTACCAAACTAAGTCATCTTGACCATTAACGTCAGACCAAACGGCAAACATGATTTTAGCGCCATTTGCAATGGCTTGATTGTATTGTAAGTTAAAGCCGCTGCTTGCTAGAGAAACGCTTGTGACTTCATTAGTCGCATTTCCAGTTGCTCCACGCTCAACAGTCACATTGTCAGCTGATTCTTCAACAGTTACTTCTTGTTCATCAGTTTGGACAGAATCTTGTGTGTCAGCTGCTTTATCTTCTGTTTGCTCTGCTATTTCACTATTAGATACTTCTATTTCAGCAGTCGTTTGTGAGCTTTCTTCGCTATCTGATGACACGTCTTTTGCTGTTTCAGAATCAGCGTTATCAGTTGTCATCTGTTCTTGAACATCAGCTTGGTTATCTTCAGAAACCGTTTCCTGTTCATCATTAACCGTGACAGTTTCTTCACTAACAACAGGCTCTGTTTCAGTAGCAGCTTCGTTGTTGTCTGCTTCCGTAGCAACTGAATCAGTTGCTAATTCAGTTGTCGTATTGGTTTCAATAGTTGTTTCATCTGCGCTAACACTTGCTGTTCCTAAGGTAGCAATTAAAACTCCCGATAGTAACAAGGTTCCAATGGCACCATAGGCTTTCGATTTTTTGATTGTTCCATGACCTTTTTGTTTCATAAACACTCCTTCATTCGATGATTAGTTTTGATTATTATAACAAAATCTTAAGCTATTTTTAAGGTAAACGCTTCATTTTCCTTAAAAATCAAAGACCGCACAAGGTCTTGTTCTATTGTGCAGTCTTTAAAAAGTAATCATCAGTCTTCTTTGCGTTTACGAACGCCAAGGATACCAAAGACAAACATTAGTACACCAATAAGTGATGCCATAATATTGAGTGGTGTTGTTTCGTCACCTGTCAATGGCAGAACACTAGATTGAACAACTGGAACATCTTCAACTGGTGTTTCAGGCGTTTCTGGAACTTCTGGGTCTGGCGTGTCAGTCACAACTTCTGTTTGGGAATCAACACCATTAATTGTATTGATAAGAATGTTATGAACGTCACCTGATGCAATACGTTCAGCTTCAAGCCAAGCGTTAACATCAAAAGTACCAACAATACCAAGTGATTGTAAGAAGTCGCTATCAACAACTAATTTCCAAACTCCTGCTTCTTCATCCCAAGTCACTTTGACGATAGAGTTAACAAACTCTTCATTTGTATCTTGGTTAAACGTGAAGTAGAAAGCGTACTCTGTTCCTTCTGGAATAACGTCACCTGCTTTAATAACTGTTCCTGAAATAGAACCATCTGCGTTAACAATGTTAACCCTACCCGCCTTAGAATTCATCACCTGCTGATTTTGTAAAAAATCATCCCAAGTAAATGTTTCTCCTAACTCGTCTGCTAAAACCGTCAGATGACTTCCAAAACTAAGCAATGTAAACGTGATGACCGTTGTTATCACTGTAGCTTGGCATATTATCCCTTTCATCGCAATCGCCCTTTCCCTCATAAAAAGACAGTCCTTAAAAACTCCCAAAAAAAGAGAACAGAAACCTGCTCTTTTCTACGTGACTATCTCTAATATATTTGCTTTTTTACATTTATTTTCGGTAATCTCCCTAAAAGATACCAATGTCATCATATCATTTGATATAACTTTTTTCCACATATTTTGAGCATTTTTAAGCAGCTAAAAAGCCTCTTAAAAACATAGAGACTTTTATTAGTAGATTATCTATTGATCTATTTTTTCTTTCAATTTCTGGTTAATATTTTTTACGCGATTGTTAAAACTAATATAAATCACAAACCAAATAATCAAATACGTTAAGACAAATTCCCCTAAAAATTGCCATGACCAAATAAAGGATTTTGTAATACCAAGAAGTATATTCAACCAGCTATTCAAACTATAAACTAAACAAAAGTGAATAATGATTTCCCATATCATTGGGATGGCCTCAATTTCAAAAATCATACTGACCAAGCCAATCAAGCCACTTATAAAGACAACATAGGTTATCTGTTGAACAGTTTGCACCTCAACATGACATTGCCATAAGTAAAATAAGTAAATAAGACTTCCAAAACCAATCCCAATTAAAAAATACGCAACGCCTCGTTTAAGATATCTCATCAATCACACCTCACATTCCCAAAGCTTTTTCGACATTAGACAGATAACGTCTACTAACATCTGTCGTAATATCATTTGTCAGCAAAGCTAGCATATTTCCTGAAAAGCTACTCTCTAACGATTTTAAATGATTAATATTAATCAAGGCGTGCTTTGAGACCTGCACAAAATCTGGATTAGCTAGTCGCTCACGGAACTTGTATAAACGATCATTTGTCACAAGTCTCCCATTGGTCGTCTCTAAAACTAAGGAACTTCCGTCAACATCCACAAGAATCAAATCTGATACACGTAACATTTCTGTTCGAACCGATGTTTTAATTGGCAAAATTTCCATTCTACTCTGCTCAAATTTTGCTAAATAATCTAAAACCTCCTGAACAGCTTGGTTACATTCTCCGCTTCGTACCAAAACTTCAATAGCCTCTTTTGGTAAGTTACTATCCTCTTCAAACTGGTAGTGCACCCTTTAACTCCTCTTATTTCTTTTTAGTAAATGACAATCTTTTAGCATATAAACTAAGAGCCAAAAGAACAATTACTCCACAAATGACAAGACTAACTAAAAGCATTTCTTGGTTCAAGGTCGTTAATCTTTTTAATTTTAAACCAATTCCTAAAAATTCCTTTGCATCTGCGTTTACGGCATCTTTTCCAATTAAGAGCTGACGATAGGCAGCTGAGACATAGGCGGCAGGCGTCAATTTAACCACTTTTTGTGCAAAATCAGGCAGAGCTCCAATTGGCATGTAAACCCCAACAAGAAAACCAGAAACAGTTCCAACAATTGTCGCCAAAGCTTCACTTGTTGATAAGGTTTTAATGAATTGCAAGACAAACAAAGCAATTCCTGATCCCATAATAGAACTTAGGAGCATGACTAAAAGGATTTGTGGTAAATAATCTAAATCAAAATTAACATCATCTTGCCAGTAGAAGTACAATTTCATAATGGCTAACATAATTAATTGCATGATAAAACCAATCACACTAGAAGAAATCAAATAGCCAAGATAAAGTTTTAAACGAGAAATGTCTGTTAATAAAAAGTCTTCCAATTTATGGCTTACCTTATCCTGAACCAATCGCGTAACCCCAGTCCAAGTTGTTGTAATACTCGTAACAGCTAACGTTCCACCTAGAACCCAATTATCAAGAAGTTCTTCCAAATTCGGTGTTCCTGCAAATGAATCCTGCATATTTTTCTGCAAGAAAATCACATAAAGAATAAAAGCAATCAAGGCTCCAAGTAATGAGAAAAAGACACTAGCCTTATTTGAAAAATAAAGTTTTAAGTTTCGTTTTGTCATTGCCCACATCTTACGCCATCTCCTTTCCCGTAATGTTCAAAAAGACATCATTGATATTTGCTTTAACATAATCAAAATCATTAATAACTGTACGTTTATCTGATAAAATGGCCAAAGCTTTTGCAGAATCTTCAACAATAATTTTCAAACGACCATCTCCCAAACGCTTACAGTCAAGGTCTGAGAAAGCAGCTACGTCACTTGTTTCAACCAATAAATATGGTTTTGAATAAGCTTCTTTTAATTCCTTAGCAGAACCTTTAGCCAAAACCTTCCCTTGGTCAATGATATAGGTCATATCCGCATTCTCTGCTTCTTCAAGATAATGAGTCGTCAAAAAGATGGTTAACTTCTCTTCACGTTGCAAACGACGTAATAAGTCCCAAATAGCCTCACGTGTCTGAATGTCAAGCCCTGTTGTCGGCTCATCCAAAAATAACAAGTTAGGTTTATTCAAAAGCGCACGAACAATATCAACACGACGTCGTTGCCCTCCAGATAATGTGCCATAAGCCTGATTAAGAAAAGTGTCCAAGCCTGTTAATTGAATTAATTTTTCTAACCAAACTTTATCTTTTTGATGATAAAGTGCTTGTCGACTCTTTAAATTATCCAAAACACTTAGTTCAGCATCAAGAACGCTATCTTGAAAAACCATTCCAATCTTCAAATCTGCTGCCAATTCAATCTCCCCTGAAGTTGGTTCTAACAAACCAGTTAGCATCTTCATCGTTGTTGATTTCCCAGCACCATTTGTCCCGATATAGGCTAACAATTTCCCTTCTTCCACTTCCAAATTTAAGTGATCAATTACTATTTTATCTCCGAAGGTTTTGATTAGATTTTTTGTTCTAATTAGCATAATCGTCCCTCCCTTTTGACATTATTTTATCAAAAAAAGGCTCGATATAAAGCCTTTTTCGGTAAGCGGTTAAAAATACTTGCTAAGCGGTAAATAAAAAAGCCCTAACGGGCTTTTTCCTCTTATTGAACAGGTGTGACAACCACATAACGATTTGGATCGTTACCTTCAGAATAACTATCAACACCTTCGATACCAGTGATTGTTTTATGAACAATTTTTCGTTCACTATTACTCATTGGATCCATAACATAATCTTTACCAGTTTCAAGTACGCGACTAGCAGCTTTACGTGTGAATTCAATCAATGTTTCTGTACGATGTTCTACGTAATCATGAACATTTAAGATAACAGAGAAGTTCTTTGAATAGCGGTCATGTAAGAAATTTTGTGAAAGCAATTGAAGTGACTTCAAGACTTTTCCGTGATAACCAATCACTCGACCTGCTTCTGGTGTTTCAATTTGTAAGTTGATTTGACGACGGTTGTGGCTTGTCTCAACAGTTGCCTCAATATCCATCTCATAAATCACTTTTTTTACGTAATCAGCAACTTCTTCGGTTGCTTTTTCAATATCTTTGCTCAATTCACGTTGAGCTGGAAATTCACTAGCAACAAATTCTTCAAAGCTTTGATCTGTATTAACAGGTTTTGGTGTGTCTGAAACCTCTTCTAGCTCTTGAGCAACTTCTTCTTTAGCATCATTTACTTTGCCAAGTGCTTCTAGAACTTCTGTATGACCAGCTTCTTCAAGAATGGTTTGTGTTTTTTTCTTGTGCATGACGATATCCTCTTTGACTGAGTCATCAATGACTTCGCCACGCTCTTCCATTTTCTTAATGATACTAGCAACTTTTCGAAGCTCCATAGTATCTTCAAATTTTGATGATACTGGCTCATTTTTTTGATTAACTTCTTCAGGTACACCTTTAACTGCTTTTTGGTTTGCTCGGTGAGCAGTTACTTCGTTAATCCCTTCAATATCTACTTGAGCTGGTTTCTTACCAAAACCAAAGAAACCTTTTTTCTCACG
This sequence comes from Streptococcus vicugnae, assembly GCF_016461705.1. Taxonomy (GTDB): domain Bacteria; phylum Bacillota; class Bacilli; order Lactobacillales; family Streptococcaceae; genus Streptococcus; species Streptococcus vicugnae. The sequence goes on from NZ_JAEMHW010000001.1 coordinate 646,222, forward strand.
AGAAACAACTTTAATGTGGGCTTTAAGACGTGAAAGATTTAACTCTTTCAAACCTTTTTCAATAGCATCTTCAACAGTCCGACCTGTGAATATTACCATATTCTTATCCTCTTACTTTCTTCTCTTTTGCGCTTTCTTCTTAGCACGACGAATTTTAGCCGCGCGTTCTTTTTCAGCGTTCTCCTCTTCCTTACGTTTTGCAATAATTTTAAAAGGATTGTTCAATAAAAGAATTTGGAACACTTGGAATGCATATGATACTGTCCAATAAAGCACAACCCCTGAAGCCAATCTGAACCCCATAAAGAAAATCATAATTGGCATCGCATAAGTCATGATGGTCATGGCAATATTTTTTTCACGCGCAGCTTTATTACTCAACCAAGTTGAAAGGAAAGTAAAGAAAGCAGCTAAGACAGGCAAAATGTAGTATGGATCCGGTTGTGATAACTCAATCCATAAAAATGTTCCTGTTTTCAAGAAAGCAACACGCGTCAATGCTTGATACAGAGCCATCAAAATTGGCAATTGAACAACCAAAGGAAGCATTGTCGCATATGGATTAACACCATATTCTTTGTATAAGGCTTGGCTTTCTTCAGTTAATTTCATGCGGCTATCTGTATCGCGACCTGGATACTTAGCTTGTAATTTTTTAAGCTCTGGCTGCAAATCTTGCATCTTTTGTCCAGATTTGATTTGCATGTTGTAAAGCGGCATCATGATAGCGCGAATGATAATGGTAAATAGGACAATCCCTACACCAATACGACCATTAATTGAAAGCCACTGAATAGCTTTGGCAAAGAAGTAAACGATTTGTTCCCAACCATTGGTTGATGAAGCAGTTACTTCGCTGCGCCCACAAGCAGCCAAAAGTCCTAAGGCAAGACTACTCAATCCTAATAATTTAATCTTTCTTTTCACTATTGAGACCTTCCTGATATAAATTAGCAAGTTTTAAAACATGCAATAAGTTTTTCTTCACTTCATGGTAATCAAGTTCCTCGACACCTTTACGTGCAATGATGACAAAGTCCTGATTATTAATCAAGTTTGGTGACAATTCCATGATAACGTGACGAATTTTTCGTTTAATACTATTACGAGTAACTGCGTTACCAAGTTTTTTGCTCACAGAAAGCCCTACTCGATAGTGGCTCTGATTTTTTTCTAAATGATAAAGGACAAATTTTCGGTTAGCAACACTTGTTCCTTTGCTAAAAATCGCCTGAAAATCTTTGTCACTTTTGACACGATAGGTTTTCTTCAACGTACGACTCCATTCTAAATTATTTTTATTATACCATAAAATTCAAAAAAGCCCTAACCTCTAAAGAGTTTGGGCTTATTATCTTTAAAATATTTTTATTGGAAAATACGCTTAAAAATCTTGGAAAGCCTAAATGTCTATTAATCTAGATTTTGCAAGTCTTCATTGGCTAATTTAATTTGCCATTTCACTTGGTCAAAACCTGTACCACCTAGTGAATGACGACGTTCAACAGCTGTATGAGATTTCAATGTTTCATAGATATCTTCTTCAATCAAATCTGAAATTTCTTGATAGCGTTCAAACGGCACATCTTGCAAATAATAACCTGCTTTAGTGCATTCTAGAACCAATTTACCAACAATTTCATGTGCTTGACGGAACGGAAGACCTTTGCTTGCAAGATAGTCAGCCAACTCAGTTGCATTTGAGAAGTCTTTTTCAGTGGATTCAGCCATGTGCTCTTTGTTGACGGTCATTGTTTTAAGCATGCCAGCCAAAATATCGATAGCTACTGTAATTGTTTCAACTGTATCAAACATGCCTTCTTTATCTTCTTGTAAATCTTTATTGTAAGCCAAAGGTAAAGATTTCATGACTGTCAAAAGGCCAAATAAGTTACCGTAAACACGACCAGATTTTCCACGAATCAACTCAGCCATATCTGGATTTTTCTTCTGTGGCATGATTGATGATCCTGTTGAGAAGGTATCAGAAAGTGTCACAAACTTAAATTCATTTGAGCACCAGCTGATGATTTCTTCACAGATACGGCTCATGTGCATCATCAAAATAGAACTGTTTGACAAAAATTCTAGAATAAAATCACGGTCAGACACCGCATCAAGTGAGTTGCTGTATGGTTTAGCAAAGCCCATGAGTTCTGCTGTCATCTCACGATCGATTGGGAAAGTTGTTCCAGCAAGAGCAGCTGCGCCAAGTGGTGACATATCAGCATGCTTGATGTTAAATTCAAAACGTTCACTATCACGTGTAAACATGTTGTAGTATGCCATCAAATGATGTCCAAATGAAATAGGTTGAGCATGTTGTAAATGCGTATAACCTGGCATGATAGTGTAGACATGTTCATCAGCTAAATGAACCAAAGTTTTACGCAAGTTCGTAAGCTTTTCAATCACTTCATCAAGCTTAGCCTTTAAGTACAAGTGCATATCAGTTGCCACTTGGTCATTACGTGAACGAGCTGTGTGTAATTTACCAGCTACAGGACCAATTTTTGCTGTCAAAAGACTTTCCATATTCATGTGAATGTCTTCGTTTGACACATCAAATTCAATTTTTCCTGCCTTGTATTCTTCAAGCAATTCTTCAAGACCTGCTTTGATTTGATTGGCTTCTTCTTTTGCGATAATCCCTGTTTCACCAAGCATTGTCACGTGAGCAATTGAACCTTTCAAATCAAACTCTGCCATTTTTTGGTCAAAAGAAATCGATGCTCCAAATTCTTCAACCCACTTTTCAAGACCAGCTTCAAAACGCCCGCCCCATAATTTATGATTTTCTGTTGTCATAGCAATGATACAATGAACTACCATCCCAAGTGGCGTTCAAAGCCTTTCTCTTTTCTTATCTAGTCATGAGTATAGCTGGTTCACTTGCTTTTACAGCAAGCGAAGCGACTATACTAAATAAGTCCAAGGAGCGACCTAGGACTTATAATGTGTTGCCTCACGGGGCGATTTCTTAAATGATTCTCTCCGGATATCATTATTTAAGCTCGATGCCACTCTCTGTTGACATTAACGAGGTTTGGTAAGTTATAAGAAAAGAGTCTCAGATGGGGCTCCCTGTCCCCTTTTATCTGAAGCTTGGTGGAAATTTTCGGTACTAATCATCGTCATCATGGCTTGCCGTACCCTAAGTACAGCCTGCGCCATTCTTCCTTAATTAGCCTTGAAAATTTCTCACCAATTCTTTTCTTACTTATTAAGATTTTTATCTACGGCTCAATTCCTTGATTGACATCAAAAATATCAGCTTAGAAACTATCTTTTCTTGTTTATTGGCTGTGACTGATTCACGCCTGTGTTTTTCTTTTCTTTTTCATTATTTTCTGCTTACGCAGATATATTATTTATTGTTAACTTGTGAGTTAACTTGAGTTGGTAGTCCCCAAAGTTTGATGAAACCAACAGCTGCATCTTGGTCAAAGCTATCAGCGGATGTGTATGTTGCCAAGTTTTCATCGTAAAGTGAGTTTGGTGATTTACGAGCAACAACTTGTGCATGTCCTTTGTAAAGTTTCACTTTAGCAGTACCGTTAACCACTTTTTGTGTTTCTTTGATGTAAGCAATAATAGCTTCTGTTGCAGGACTGAACCACAAAGCATTGTAGATAAGGTTTGACAATTCATTTTCGAGAACTGGTTTGAAATGAGAAACTTCACGAACCAATGTGATGTCTTCGATTTCTTTGTGAGCTGTCAAAAGTGTGATAGCACCAGGACATTCGTAAATTTCACGAGATTTTATACCAACCAAACGGTTTTCAACGTGGTCGATACGTCCGATACCATGTTTACCAGCGATAACATTCACTTCTTGGATAAGGTCAGCTAGTTTCATTTCTTTGCCATTAAGGGCAACTGGTTTACCAGCTTTGAATTCGATATCGATGAATTCTGGTGTATCAGGAGCTTCTTCTGGTGAAGTTGTGATACCAAAGGCATCTTCTGGAGCTTGGTTCCATGGATTTTCAAGAACACCACATTCGTTAGCACGTCCCCAAAGGTTTTGGTCAACTGAATATGGATTGTCAAGGTCCGCAGGAACTGGAACTCCATTTGCTTTAGCGTATTCAATTTCTTCTTCACGAGACCATTTCCATTCGCGAACTGGAGCGATAACTTTCAATTCTGGATCAAGCGCAGCGATTGCCACTTCAAAACGGACTTGGTCATTACCTTTACCAGTACAACCGTGAGCAATTGTTGTTGCACCAGTTTTATGAGCAATTTCTACCAATTTCTTAGAAATGACCGGACGGCTAAGTGCTGATACCAATGGGTATTTTTGTTCGTAGTAAGCATGAGCTTGAAGAGCTGGAAGAACATATTCTTCAGCAAATTCATCTTTAACATCAAGAACGTAAGATTCAACCGCACCAACTTTAAGTGCTTTATCATGAATAAAATCAAGGTCTTTACCTTCGCCGACGTCCATACAAACGGCAACGACATCATAATCTTTCATGAGCCAAGTAATGGCAACTGAAGTATCAAGACCACCAGAGTACGCAAGGATAACTTTTTCTTTTGACATAGGACTACTCTCTTTTCTTATTTTGTGTTTTTATCAACTTTATGTGTATAATTATACACATATCTTTTACCCCTGTCAACACTTTTTTGAATATTTTTTCAAAAAAAATTACTTTTTTATGATTTTATAACAAATATACAGTATATATACAAAAATTCTGCACTTTTTATACAAAAAAGATCCCTAGCCAAATCTAGGGAACTAATATTTTTCATCTATTATTGAATTTTTTCAAAACGTTCTGTATAGAACAAGGCTACCGTCATAATAATTGTACAGATAAATAAGCAAAATGCTGCTACTGTCCATGAACCAAACAAGTTGAAGCTATATCCAAAAAGTGTTGGTCCAAAAGCCGCTAAGAAGTATCCTCCCGATTGTACCATACCAGACAACTGTGCTGTTTGACTTGGTGTGTGTGATTTCATTGAGAAAGTCACAAGCAAGTAAGGGAACAAAGCACTAACAGCAATACCGATTAAGACATTAACAGTCAACCAATAAGCAAAACTGCTTGTTTGGAATAAAAGCATACCTGTTCCTACAATTGCACAAGCTGACACAATCGCAAGCATGATTTTACGATTTTTACTTGAAAGATTTGTTGTCAAAGTTGGAATAGTTAATGAAAATGGCAAACTAATCAATGAATAAATAGAAGCCAAAATACCAGCTGCCTCACTTGAAAGGCCTGCTTGACTAGCCATTGTTGGCAACCATGTCATTCCTGTATAGAAAAGAAGTGACTGCAAACCACCAAAAATAAGAAGGGCAATGGCAGCTTTATTTTTCCAAAGAGATGATGAGTGTTTTTCTTCATCTTGCTCAGTCATATGATTATGGAAAGTATTTGGAAACCAAACCACTAAAGCTACCAAAATCAAGAAACTAAGAATCAGAATCAAACCTTTCCACGATGTCATTTTAACAATCGGAACAGCAACCGAAGCAGCAACTGATGAGGCAAGCCCCATAGCTGTTGTGTAGATTGTTGTCAAAAGTCCAATTCGAAATGGTTGGTTTGCCAAAATGACACTTGGGAACAAGACATTCATCATGGCAATACTAATCCCAATAATCATTGTCCCGATATAAAGACTTGGAAGGTTAAGCACACGCATACTTGAACCAATAAACATGGCAATCAAAACCATGGTGAATAATTTTTCAAGTCCAAACTTATCCGCTAAACGTGGTGCCAAAGATGAACAAAAGGCAAACATAATCAACGGAATACTTGTCAAAACACCCAAAGAATTGACTGGAACTCCTAAACCATCCGCAACATAGCTAAGGACAGTCGGAATTGTCGTAAATGGGATACGCATAACAGCGCCCACAAGAATAATTCCTGGGACGAAAAAGATAGAATAGTCTTTTTTCATGTAACTCCTCTTAACTTATAAATAAACAATTTTAAAGCCTATTATAGCAAGAACTAGTGGCGTTTAGAATAGGCATTATCAAAGAAAACGTTTTTCACAACAAATTAAAATATTTCTCAAAATTCATAATTTATAAACAAAAAGCCTGAGACATTCATCTCAGACTTTTATTGATATTATTTCAAGTTGTTAAGCATGTTTTCGATGTGTTCGATTGATTTTTCACGACCAAGAAGGTAGATAGTATCTGGAAGTTCTGGACCGTGCATTTCACCTGAAACGGCGATACGGATTGGCATGAATAGGTTTTTACCTTTAATACCAGTTTCTTTTTGAACAGCTTTGATTTGTGGGAAGATGTTTTCTGATTTGAAATCTTCGTCACTCATTGCTTCCAATTTAGCTTTGAAAGCTTCAAGAACTGTTGGAACTGTTTCACCAGCCATGAATTCTTTTTCAGCTTCTGTCAATTCTGGGAAATCTTCAAAGAACAAGTCAGTCAATGGAAGGATTTCATCAACAGATTTCATTTGTGGTTTGTAAAGTTCAACCAATTTTTCAGCTTTGTCAGTCAAACGACCAGCTTCTTCCAAGAATGGTTTAGCCATTGCAAAGACTGTATCGAAATCTGCATTCTTGATGTATTCGTTGCTCATCCAGTCCATTTTCTTTTGGTCAAATGCAGCTGGAGATTTACTCAAACGGTGTTCATCAAAGAGTTTGATCAATTCTTCACGTGAGAAGATTTCATCTTCACCACCAGGGTTCCAACCAAGAAGAGCGATAAAGTTGAATACTGCTTCTGGCATGTAACCTTTTTTACGGTAGTCTTCGATGAATTGAAGAGTGTTTGTGTCACGTTTTGACAATTTTTTACCAGTTTCAGAGTTGATAATCAATGTCATGTGACCGAATTCTGGTGCTTCCCAACCAAGTGCTTCGTAAACCATCAATTGTTTTGGTGTGTTTGCGATGTGGTCATCACCACGGATAACGTGAGAGATTTCCATCAAGTGGTCATCGATAACAACGGCAAAGTTGTATGTTGGGTAACCATCTTTTTTCTGGATAACCCAGTCACCACCGACGTTTCCACCTTCAAATTCGATGTCGCCTTTAACGATATCATGCCATTTGTAGATACCTGATTCGTTAACAGCCAAACGTACAGTAGGGATGATTCCTTTTGCTTCACGTTCTGCAATATAAGCAGCTTTTTCTTCTTCAGACATACCAAGGAATTCGTTGATGTAACGAGGTGTTTCACCAGCAGCTTCTTGGCGTTCACGTTCTGCAGCTAGTTCTTCTTCAGTAACGTATGATTTATAAGCTTTACCTTCAGCCAACAATTGGTCAATGTATTTTTGGTAGATGTCCAAACGTTCTGATTGGCGATATTTTTCGTGAGTTTGTGGGCTTTCGTCCCAATCCATTCCCAACCATTTCAGGTTTTCCAATTGTGAACGTTCACCGTCTTCGACATGACGTTTACGGTCAGTATCTTCGATACGGATTACAAAATCACCACCATGGTGACGAGCGTAAAGATAATTAAAGAGCGCTGTACGCGCATTTCCGATGTGTAAAAGTCCTGTTGGACTTGGTGCATAACGCACGCGAATTTTCTTAGGCATTTTCGTCTCCTGTTAAATTTCAATCGTTTCTATTATAGCACAATCTTGAGTATTGGAACAAAAAATTCAGCTGAAAAACAGCTGAATTCCTTCTTATATTTGAGATTTTGATCAATCGGGTTTTAACTTGATGCTGCGCTGCCTGCACTCGATTCTTTTTCCTTCACATAATCAATAGCAATCACTAAAGAAATGACCAAATCTGAAAGGGAATCGTCGTAAATTTCTACTTGATAGGTTGAAGGAAATCTAAACCATTGTTGGCGAATATTAGCCACTTCGCGTCCTTGATTAAGCAAGCTAAAATTCATATTCCAGATATCACCTGACACCTCTAGTCCAAAATCAGAGATATCATATTTAGCTTTTAATAACGAAAAACGTCTTTGAATCGTGATTTCCTTACCATCTGCAAAAGTCACCGTAAAACGCTGGAAAGGAAAACTGAAACCTTGTTTGATATGACTGACGGTTTTGCCTTGACTATCAGAAATCGTAAATTCTTTAAATAATTTTAACAAGGACCCTTGAACATGATAGGCTAGCTGCTTATCTTCATCAAAAATATCAAACTTTCCAGCTAGTGACCATAACTTTTGTTTGATTTCAAATCTTCGCATAACCTTTCCCCTTATTTCTCTACCTACAACCCTTTTAAGCAATTCAGATCAAAAATTATCCACAAGTTTAGTTACTATGGCAAATCATTTCCTGCAGCCAAGTAAATCTCATACCACTCTTTTCGTGTCAATACAAACTCTGTAGCCTTAGCTGCCTCTGCCACTCGTACTGCCTTAGTGGTTCCGATAACAGCTTGCATTTGAGCAGGATAACGCAAGACCCAAGCAATAGCAATCGCTGATGGTGTCACTTGATATTTTTCTGCCAAACGTTCCAAAACGCGATTCAATTCTGGGTATTTTTCAGAACCCAAGAAAACACCACCAAAATAATCGAACTGAAGCACTGACCAGGCTTGAATAACTACATCGTTTAAGCGACAATATTCAAAAATACTACTATCACGAACAATACCTGCTTCTTGATTCATATTAACATGAAAACCAGCATTAAAACCTGGGCTAAAAGCTGCGCTCAATTGCAATTGATTAGCTACCAAAGGTTGCTTAACATCCTTTTTAATCAATTCCATCATCATCGGATTCTGATTCGATACTCCAAAATCGATAACCTTGCCTTGTGCCTTTAACAGATTAAAAGCCTCTGCTATTTCTTCAGGTTCCATCAGAGCATCTGGACGATGAAGCAATAGTGAATCAATGTAATCAATATTAAGACGCTCCAAAATGCCATCTACAGCTTTAAGGATATGTTCTTTTGAAAAATCAAAGTACGTAAACTCCTCCATTCGAATGCCACATTTTGATTGAATCCACATTTTTTCACGCAAATCTGGGCGTCGTTTCAAAACTTCTCCAAGAATACGTTCACATTCCCCATGCCCGTAACAATCTGCAATATCAAAGGCATTAATTCCAACTGCTAAAGCTGATTCAATTAATGCTTCAACTTGATCAACTGTCATTTCTGAAATACGCATTAATCCCAAAACAACCTCTGAAATTTCTGTCTGGCGTTCACCAAATTTGATATATCTCATCATTTCCTCTTTTCTCTAAATCCAAAATTACATGCTAACCTCTGTAATGCGACCAGTATCCACATCATAAACAGCACCAGAAATCACAATATCATCAGGAATCAAAGGAGAATTACGCAATTTTGTAATATCCTCTCGAACGCTTTCTTCAACATCAGAAAAGGGCAAAAAGTCTTTTCCATGCACCTCTACTCCTAGATCACGCGCTAACTGCTCTGCAAAGCCTTCATTACTAAGTCCCTGCATGCCACAATCCGTATGGTGCAAAACAACAATCTCGCGTGTACCAAGTTGCTGCTCTGAAATCACCAATGAACGAATGGTATCATCTGTCACGCGCCCGCCTGCGTTCCGCAAAATATGAGCATCACCAAGCGCCAAACCCAGCGCATGCGCCACATGCAGACGTGAATCCATACAAGTAACAATAGCAACATGCGTTTTAGGTTTCTGAGGCAAATGCGCCGTTCCATGTAAGTCTGCATATGCTTGATTTGTTTTTAAAAATTTTTCAAAATAAGACATTCAAATTTCTCCTTAAGAGTCGCTCATGATAGCGTTTTTCTCATCTTATCATTTTTAGTTTTGCTTGTCGCCTAAAAAGACTTCTACTCCACAATACAAAAAAACTGAGACTTACATCTCAGTTTTTCTTCATTAGCCAAATACTTTTTTGAGTACTTCACCAACAGTTGTCACACCAATGACTTGAATATTATCTGGAATATCAATACCTGATAGAGAATTCTTTGGTGCGTAAACTTTGGTAAAGCCAAGTTTTGCCGCTTCGTTGATACGTTGTTCAATACGTGTCACACGACGAATTTCACCAGTCAAGCCAATTTCACCGATAAACGCTTCTTGAGGATTAGTTGGCTTTTCTTTGTAACTTGAGGCAATAGCCACCGCAACAGCCAAATCAATCGCTGGTTCATCAAGCTTAACACCACCAGCTGACTTAAGATAAGCATCTTGGTTCTGCAAAAGAAGCCCACAACGTTTTTCAAGAACCGCCATAATAAGACTAACACGGTTAAAATCAAGTCCCGTTGTCGTACGTTTGGCATTTCCAAAAACAGTCGGTGTCACCAAAGCTTGAACTTCCGCCAAAATTGGACGACTGCCTTCCATGGTTACCACGATAGCTGAACCAGTCGCACCATCCAAACGTTCTTCTAAGAAGACCTGACTTGGATTGAGCACTTCGACTAGACCACCAGATTGCATTTCAAAAATGCCGATTTCATTAGTTGAACCGAAACGGTTTTTCACCGCACGTAAAATACGGAAGGTATGATGACGTTCCCCTTCAAAGTAAAGAACTGTGTCCACCATGTGTTCAAGCATACGAGGACCCGCAAGCTGCCCTTCCTTTGTCACATGACCAACGATAAAGGTTGCGATATTATTGGTCTTAGCCAATTGCATAAGCTCTGCTGTTACTTCACGCACTTGAGATACCGAACCTTGGACTCCTGAAATATCAGGGCTCATAATGGTTTGAATCGAGTCAATAATCAAGAAATCAGGTTGAATTTGCTCGATTTGTGCGCGAATGGCTTGCATATTTGTCTCAGCATAAAGGTAGAATTCATTGTCAATGTCGCCAAGACGCTCACTACGTAATTTAATCTGCTCAGCTGATTCTTCACCAGACACATAAAGAACAGTTCCTTTGTCTGCTAACTGAATCGAAACTTGCAAAAGAAGCGTTGATTTTCCGATACCTGGGTCACCACCAATAAGCACCAAACTACCTGGCACGACGCCGCCACCAAGCACTCGGTTAAATTCATCCATATCAGTCTTGGTACGTGAATAGTTAATCGAGCTAACATCCTTCAACTTGGTTGGCTTACTCTTTTCACCCATCAAACTAACACGCGCATTTTTAACCTCTTGCACTTCAACTTCTTCAACAAAAGACGTCCAAGACGAACAGTTCGGACAACGCCCTAAATATTTCGGAGAATGATAGCCACACTCCTGACAAATAAACGTTGTTTTTTTCTTAGCGATAGCTCATTACCTCCTTGCTTAGTTTCTTACCTTAAGGCCTTATTTTCCTGTTGACCCAAATCCGCCAGTACGTACGCCGTCTGCTTCGTCACCATCAGCAACCAAGAAAGGCATGAAAACACCTTGAACAATGCGTTCGCCAGCTTCAACGACGACAGTTTCATCTGTGATATTTTTCATTTGCGCAAAGATATGTCCTTCATTTGCGGGATTGCCATAATAATCACCGTCAATGACACCAACTGAATTAATCAAAACCAAACCTTTTTTACGTGGATTTGATGAGCGGTCAAAAAGATAAAGCACTTCGCCAGCTTGCATATAAGCTTTGACACCAGTTGGCACCAATTTAATCTCACCAGGTGCGATTTCTGTTGTGACAGCCGCTTTCAAATCATAACCAGCCGCATGTGCTGTTTCACGTTTTGGTAGCAATGTTTCATCTGTGAATTGTGAAACCAATTCAAACCCTCTAATTTTGCTCATTTTGTCTCCTTAATTATCTATTCGTATTAAATTTCTTTTCCTTCAAAGGTAAAGCGAATGTGTGGGAATTCTTTTTCACCATCTTTTCCAACCATAAATTCCTTAGCTTCTTTTTTGATTTGATTTAAATCAACACCTTGGATTTTTGCTGCAAAGACACAGCCACAATAACATTGACGGTAGATATCATATTCTTCACACATTTCAACTGAACGGCGGTAGCCATTGTTTTTCTTGAAATCACTTGGCAAATATTTAGTCGCATAAACTTTTTGGACTTCAATACCAACACTGTTGATGACTTGAGAATTTTTGTGTGGACTGATTGTTAGTGCACTGGCAAAGTAATCATATCCAAGCTCAACTGCCATTTTAGCAGCTTTATCCAAACGATAATCAAAGCAAACCGTACAACGTTCTCCACCTTCAGGTTCATCCTCTAAGCCATGAACCTTTTGGAAATATTCTGATGGGTCATATGGTGCCTCAATGAAATCAACAGTATTGCCTGTTTTTTCATTAAATTCTGAGATGAACTTTTGCACCACATAAGCACGACGAAGATATTCATCTTTAGGGTGAATATTTGAATTAGCAAAATAAACCGTCACATCAGCATATTGCGTTAAATATTCTAAAGTATATGTCGAACACGGTGCACAACAAACGTGGACAAGAATTTTAGGCCTTACTTCTTCTTGCGCCCAACGCTTTGCCATTTGTTGCATGACACGGTCGTAGTTGATTTTTTGATTGGGATTCATCTTAGACAGAATCTCTTCTAAATCAATCACCTGATAAGTCTTCCTTTCCTATTCCTGTTAAGTCATTTCATTATACCACAAGTTATTTTACAAAAACATATCGACGTTTTTCTACAATATAGCTTCCATAAAAATATGACAAAACTCACCTTTTCTAATAAACAAAGACAAACAGACTGCTCTTATGATATAATGGAAAATGTAATCTTGCTCGTTTAAGAGAGGAGTAAAAATGACAAGACAAAAAGTTGCTGTCTTAGGGCCTGGTTCTTGGGGAACCGCTCTTGCACAAGTATTAAACGACAATGGACATGAAGTTTGTCTATGGGGAAATATCCCAGAACAAATCGAAGAATTAAATACGAAACACACAAATACTCGCTACTTCAAAGATATCACTATCTCTGAAGACATCAAAGCGACACTTGATTTAAAAGAAGCACTTACAGATGTTGATGCTATCTTGTTTGTTGTTCCAACAAAAGTAACACGTTTGGTTGCAAAACAAGTCGCTGAAACACTTGACCACAAAGCTGTTATCATGCACGCTTCTAAAGGTCTTGAACCTGGAACACACGAACGTCTTTCAACAATTCTTGAGGAAGAAATTCCTGCTGAATTGCGCTCTGAAATCGTCGTTGTCTCTGGACCAAGCCATGCTGAAGAAACAATTGTTCGAGATATTACTTTGATCACTGCTGCTTCAAAAGATCACGAAGCTGCTAAATACGTTCAAAAACTCTTTAGTAACAATTATTTCCGTCTCTACACTAATACTGACATCATCGGTGTAGAAACAGCTGGTGCCCTAAAAAACATCATCGCTGTTGGAGCTGGTGCCCTTCACGGTCTTGGTTTTGGTGACAACGCTAAGGCTGCTGTCATCACACGTGGCCTTGCTGAAATTACGCGCCTTGGGGTTAAATTGGGAGCTAACCCTCTCACTTACAGCGGACTTTCTGGTGTCGGAGACCTTATCGTAACAGGAACATCTGTTCACTCTCGTAACTGGCGAGCTGGTGATGCTCTTGGTCGCGGTGAAAAACTCGAAGATATCGAGAAAAACATGGGCATGGTTATCGAAGGGATTTCAACAACTAAAGTTGCTTATGAGCTAGCCAAAGAATTGGATGTTTACATGCCAATCACAAGTGCTATCTACAAAGTCATCTACGAAGGTGCTGACGTTCGTGATAGCATTCTTGGCATGATGTCAAATGACTTCCGTTCAGAAAACGAATGGCACTAAAATTAAAATTATAATATAATTTAATTCAGCATAGTTTATTTATGAAAAGGAGTTCTCGTATGAGTATGAGAAAAGTTAGAAAAGCCGTTATTCCCGCTGCTGGTCTTGGAACACGTTTCTTGCCAGCTACAAAAGCACTCGCTAAAGAGATGCTTCCAATTGTTGACAAACCAACCATCCAATTTATCGTCGAAGAAGCCTTGAAATCAGGTATTGAAAATATCTTGGTTGTTACTGGTAAATCAAAACGTTCTATCGAAGACCACTTTGACTCAAACTTCGAATTAGAATACAATTTGGAACACAAAGGGAAAACTGATCTTCTTAAACTCGTTAATGACACTACAGCCATTAATCTTCACTTCATCCGTCAAAGTCACCCTCGTGGACTTGGTGATGCTGTCCTTCAAGCTAAAGCTTTTGTAGGCAACGAACCATTCGTCGTTATGCTAGGTGATGACCTTATGGATATCAACAACGATAAAGCTGTTCCACTTACAAAACAATTGATTAACGATTATGAAAACACACACGCATCAACAATTGCTGTTATGCCTGTACCACACGAAGAAGTTTCATCTTATGGTGTTATCGCACCTCAAGGCGAAGGAAAAGACGGACTTTACAGTGTTGAAACATTCGTTGAAAAACCTGCACCTGAAGATGCACCTAGTGATCTTGCTATTATCGGTCGCTACCTTCTTACTCCAGAAATCTTCAATATTCTTGAAACTCAAAAACCTGGAGCTGGTAATGAAATCCAATTGACAGATGCTATCGATACTTTAAACAAAACACAGCGTGTTTTTGCGCGTCAATTTAACGGTGATCGCTATGATGTCGGTGATAAATTCGGCTTCATGAAAACTTCTATTGACTATGCCCTTGAACACCCACAAATCAAAGATAATATGAAACAATATCTTATCGAATTGGGAAAAAAATTAGAAGCTGAATCAACTAAAAAAGAAACTAAATAATATGCTATAACATAAAAAAGTTCCTCTAGACACTGTCTAGAGGAACTTTTTATTATAACTTTAATGTAAAGCCAAGACAATCAAGAAAAGACTTAAGCCAACGTAAGCCGCTGCCGCCAACCAACGTTGCCATGGTTTAAACATACCTTTCTCCACAAGCGTTGGTAAAAAGATGGCACATAAGACACCCCCCACAAGACCACCAATATGACCAGCAATCCCAATACTTGGAGTAAATAAATTAAAAATCAAATTCACAATAATCAAAGCTTGATAATTTCTACCAAGTTCTTTCAAATAAGGATTTCTTCCAAAATACCCAGCAACCATAATCGCCGCAAAAACACCGAAAAGCGATGTTGAAGCCCCCGCAGCAATCACGTTTGGCGTAAAGAAAAGCGTAAAGATATTCCCAACAATCCCTGATAAAACATACAAAGCTAAAAACTTATGATGTCCCCAAATTTGCTCTGCCAATTGTCCGACAAAATAAAGCGTCAACATATTAAAGAAAAAATGTTCCCATCCAATGTGCACAAAAATCGGAGTTACCAAACGCCATAATTGGCTTGGAAATAGGCTAACATAAGCTCCACACATTCCACCAGCATTAAAAATCGCTTGGTTGGATGTGGCATTTCCAAAATAAATTACCTGCATGGCTATAAAAACCAAAGTCGTTAGAGCCAGCAAAAAAATCGTCACTGGACTTTTTTTAATAACGTTTTTCATCGACTAAATACCTCCATAACAGCGACATCATGACTGTCTGGCTGAAACTCTACTTTCTGACACTCATAAATCGTACTGATTGTTTTGCCTTTATAATCCACTAAATACCTGTCATAATAGCCAGCTCCATATCCAATTCGAAAACCATCTTGGTTAAAAACAACGCCTGGCACATGAATCAAATCGATTTCTGACTTATCCACAGCTTTGTCACAAGCAGGTTCCCACAAGCCAAATGATGTTTTCACCAAGTTATCCACATCATAGAGACAAAAAATCATTTTGCCGTGTGGGTAAGTCTTTGGTACTAAAATGGTTTTGCCATCTTTTTGAGCTTGTTTAATCAATAATTCGGTATTGTACTCAAAATCAAAAGCTAAATAAGTGGCAATAGTATCCGCTTTTTGATAAGCAGAAGATGCTAGCAACTCATCTAATAAAGCCTTATCTTTCAAGGCTTTTTCTTTTCTATCTTGATGTTTTAAATGAGCAATGATACTCTTTCGTAAGGGTACTTTTTCCATGCTTTTATGATAACACAAAACCGAGATTTTACTCAGCAAAAACCTTAAAATTTACTTTAAGGTTTCTTTAAGGTTTCTCCGATATACTGTATCTATCCTAAATAGCGGTTCTCCCAAACCGCTGGGAATTGGCTCTTTTGGAGTTATTCCCTTTTCATAAATCTCCTGGACATGATTGAAAAATCATGTCCTTCCCTTTTTAAGCCGCTAGCTCCCAATAGCGGCTTTTTTTATTTTTCAAATACAAAAAAAGGTAGCAAGACTAAAAACTTGCTACCTTTTTAATGACTTGCTTTTTCTTTCAAGAAAGCTGAAATTTCACTAACCGCAAACGGAAGAGCTGCTTCATTTGGACTCATCTTAGGATGGTGAAGAGCGTAAGGTGTTTCAACTCCTAACCAGAACATCACTCCTGGAATTTTATTTAACAAATACCCAAAATCTTCTCCAGTCATAGCTGGCAAACAATCAATCAAATGAACCGCTTCTCTGTTTCTAAAGAAATCCATAAGTTCACTTGCTAGTTCAGGATTATTTTCTACAGGTAAATAACCACCCTGCTTAAGGTTTACATCAACTTCCATACCAAAACTTGCTGCCACTCCTTGGGCTATCTCTGTTACACGTTTTTGAATTAAGAGACTCATCTCCTGCGTTAACGTTCGGATAGTCCCGTGCAACTGCGCGGTTTCAGCAATAACATTATTAGTAGTTCCAGAATGGAAAGACCCAAAAGTGACAACACCACCTTGAATAGGATCAACATTTCGGCTGACGATTGTCTGTACCTGAGTGACAAAATAGGACGCCGCAACCAAGGCATCGTTAGCTTCGTGTGGAAAAGCTGCATGTCCGCCTTTTCCTTTAAACGTCACCAAAACTTCACAAGTCCCTGCAAATAAAGTTGAGGTATTTGTCGCGATATCACCAACTTTAAAATCAGGTCTCACATGAAGCCCATAAAATTCATCTGGCTTCCAATCTCCAAAAGCATTATCTTGATACATCAGCATGCCACCAGCCTCATTTTCCTCAGCTGGTTGGAAAAGGAAAAGAAGATTATTTTTAGGCTGTACTTGTACCAATTCATTTAACAAACCAAGAGCAACTGTCATGTGCATATCATGACCACAAGCATGCATACGTCCTTCATGTTGACTAGAAAATGGTAGACCCGTCTCTTCAATCACTGGCAAGGCATCGATATCTGTGCGCCAGCCAATGGTCTTCTGAGGAGCTGAACCTTTTAAAAAGACCAAAATACCAGTTCGCCAAGTACGTTGTTCAACAAAATTTTTTCCAGCTGTGATTTCTGCAATACGGTCTAAAAGGTAAGCTTGAGTTTTAAATTCCTCCAAACCAATCTCAGGAATCTGATGCAAATCACGACGAATTTTAATTAAATCTAAAGTCATATTGTTTCCTTTATTTTTTAAAAGCTTGAGAGAATTTCCCAAGCCTTTATATCTCTTATTATAAATTACGCAAAGCGTCTTCAAGCGCTGTTTTTTGTTGTGTTTTGGCATCAATTTCTTTAATGACACGTGCAGGAACGCCTGCTACCACAACATTTTCTGGAACATCTTTAGTGACAATAGCTCCCGCTGCTACGACAGAACCATTACCAACTTGAACACCTTCGATAACCACGGCATTAGCACCAACAAGAACATTGTCACCGATGCGAACTGGTTCAGCTGAAGCTGGCTCGATAACACCTGCAAGAACAGCACCAGCACCAATGTGACTGTTTTTACCAACAATAGCACGTCCACCAAGAACAGCACCCATATCAATCATTGTCCCAGCACCGATTTCAGCACCGATATTGATAACTGCTCCCATCATAACAACGGCATTGTCACCGATAGTCACTTGGTCACGAATAATCGCACCTGGTTCAATACGAGCATTAATATGGCGTTTATCAAGAAGTGGCACTGCTGAATTACGACCATCTTGCTCAACAACATAGTCTTTGTTTTCAGTCAAATTAGCCAAAAGTGGTTCAACATCTTTCCAGTCACCAAAAAGCACATTGCCAAGTTTTAGGACGTTTTCTGGAACTGCTGCAGCCAATTCACCTTCAAATGTCACCTTAACATTTGTCTTTTTCTCCGCATTCCCAATAAACGCAATAATCTCTTGAGCCGTCATTTTTTGTGCAGTCATATTTAAGATACCAAGAGTGTTAAATAGCAGAAATTCGCCTTTTCTAATACTTTAGCTTGGGGTAATAAAAACCACTCCCTTGCCAAACACTCTATTCCTTCCATTCAAAGTTAGTTAATTGTATACTATTATAACAAATATTCAGAAAATTTGGAAAGAATTTTTATTAAAAAATCACTCAGCAAAAACTGAGTGATTAGTTTATTATTGAATATCTAACTTAACAACTGCTGGTTCAGCTGTAAATGAGAAACTTGGTTCTACTTCGACTTCGATATCACCACTACCGTTAACGCCGAAATATTGGACAGCACCTTCAAAACTACGTCCTTTTGAAATAGAATCTAAAGTTCCACCATTTGGATAAGTATCCATTTTTTTACCATTCACATATAATTCCAAATCATCACCTAAGACATAATCATCATCTGATAGATTATTAACGTTATAAGTAACTTTCAGAACTTTTTCTGGATTAGTATCAGCAAATTCATTACGTTCATCAGACCATTCAGCACCAGTAATAGTGATTTCCGCTTCATCTTTAAAGGTAATAACATCACCTACTTTATAAGTCTTCCCTTTATCCTGTGAACTTTCTTTTGTTGATGAAACAGCTGATGTACTTTCACTTTTTGCACTTGAACTAGCACTTGTGTCTTTTGAATCGCTATCACCACCCATGTTGGCAAATACTCCAATAAGTACAACTGCTGCTAATACAATAAACCATGCACGTTTATAAAAAGGCTTCTTTTCAACGTACACTTTACCATCTTCGGCTTTGATTTTTTTAGCCATCTTTCCTTCTCCATTTTCCTTAAAATTTCCTCAATTATATATATATATATATATAAATTGTCAATAGGTTTCAGAAATTTTTTTGATAAATTTTGAGGAAATTTTCACATGCAAAAAAAGCTTCCAAAAGGAAGCTTTCTATCTGTGTATTGATGAATTAAAGACGTGCGTTCAATTCAGCTGACAAGTCTTCAAATCCTGGTTTACCAAGAAGAGCAAACATGTTTTTCTTGTATGCTTCTACACCTGGTTGGTTGAATGGGTTAACAGCGTTAAGGTAACCTGAAAGACCGATAGCCAACTCGAAGAAGTAGATTGTGTAACCAAGAGTGAATTCATCTTGTTGAGGAAGTGTCAAGAACATGTTAGGTACGCCACCGTCAGTGTGAGCAAGAAGTACACCATCAGTTGCTTTTTTGTTTACGAAGTCAACATCTTTACCTTGAAGGTATCCAAGACCATCAAGATCTTCTGACAATTCAGGGATAACAACGTTTTTACGTGGTTTATCAACACGAACAACTGTTTCGAAGATGTTACGGTAACCTTCTTGGATAAATTGACCAAGTGAGTGAAGGTCAGTTGAGAAGTTAGCAGATGTTGGGTAGATACCTTTTTGGTGTTTACCTTCTGATTCACCAGCTAATTGTTTCCACCATTCACCAAAGTATTGAAGTGATGGTTCGTAGTTAGCCAAGATTTCAGTGATGTAACCTTTACGGTAAAGTACGTTACGAACTGCAGCGTATTGGTAAGCGATATTTTCTGAGATTTCAGCAGAAGTCAATTCTTTACGAGCAGCGTTAGCACCGTTCATAAGAGCTTCGATATCGATACCAGCAGCAGCGATTGGAAGAAGACCTACAGCAGTCAATACTGAAAAACGTCCACCAACGTTATCTGGAACAACAAATGTTTCCCAATCGTTAGCAACAGCTTCAACTTTAACAGCACCTTTAGCTTTATCAGTTGTAGCGTAAATACGTTTGTTAGCTTCTTCTTGACCGTATTTTTCAACTAGAAGTTCTTTGAAGACACGGAAAGCGATAGCTGGTTCAGTTGTAGTACCTGATTTAGAAATGATGTTAACTGAGAAATCTTTGTCTTTAACGTATTCAACAAGGTCTGCAAGGTAAGTTGAAGAAATTGAGTTACCAGCGTAAAGGATTTGTGGACCTTTACGATCTGCAGGTGCTTGAAGGTTGTAGAAGTGATTGCTCAAGAAATCGATAGCAGCACGTGCTCCAAGGTAAGAACCACCGATACCGATAACGACAAGAACTTCGCTGTCTGATTGGATTTTAGCAGCAGCTTTTTGGATACGAGCAAATTCTTCTTTGTCGTAGTTTTCAGGAAGGTCTACCCAACCAAGGAAATCAGAACCAGGTCCTGTACCTTTACGCAAATATTCGTCAGCAACGTTGACTTGTGTTTGCATGAAGTCGATTTCTTCTTGTTCGACGAATTGACCCAACAATTTTGAATAGTCAAATTTAATATGTGTCATTACAATACTCCTCAAAAAATTAAATTTCTCTTCTATATTACTCTTTTATGCGCTTTTTTTCAATCATTTTTGCTAAATATTCCTATAAAATAAAGCGTTTCACAGCCTCTTTCTAACTTACTGAAAACTTTCATGAAACAATCACTTTTCAATGAAAAATCCCAGCTATTAAACAACAAAAATAGCACATCAGAAAATAAAAAAAAGAGCACACACCTACAATCGCTTAGGGCTGCTGGATTCCTCCCCTGACCCGCTTCACGCGCAGATGTTGCTCCGAAGAATATTATATCATAAATTTTTGATTATGCAAATTAGCACTGTTCCTTAGCAGCACGCTTGGCAGCCTTCTTTTTCTCACGATTTTGACGGAAAAAATCTTGCATGATTCCAGCGCACTCTGCTTCAAGAATGCCAGTCTCCACCTCAACACGATGATTGAGGCGAGTATCAGTCAAGATGTCATACAAACTACCTGCACCGCCAAATTTTTGATTAGCCGCCCCGTAAATCACTTGCGGAATACGGGCAAGCCCAATAGCTCCGCTACACATGACACAAGGTTCAATGGTGACAAATAAAGTACTCTCCAGCAAACGCCAGTTTCCTTCATTCTCATTGGCTTCGTTGATAGCCATAATTTCAGCATGTAAGATTGCTTTTTGCTGTTCTTCGCGCGCGTTGTGCCCGCGTCCAATAATCTCACCATCTTTGACGATAACACAGCCAATAGGAATCTCATCCTTTTCCAATGACTTCCTAGCTTCCTTGAGCGCTTCACCCATGAAATATTCTTTTTCTTCCTGTGTAAATTCAGCCATTAGAGCTCTCCAAGTTGCCATGATTTGTGTGGTTCAGCCAAATCAACAGGAACACCTTCAGCATAAATTTGTGCTTCTTCTTTAAGAACTTGAAGATGATTTTTAGCATCAATACCTTGTGGAGGTACTGGTGGTGTATGTGTCAAAACGAGTGATTTAACACCTGCAGCTTTAGCAATTTGTCCAGCTTCTTTTGTTGTCAAATGTGCTGGGTGATTTTCATTACCAGCATAAAGATAAACATCTGCTAAAAAGAGATCTGCGCCTGCGGCGAATTGTTCCAAATCAGCAAAGTAACCAGTGTCACCAGTAAAGACAAGTGTCTGACCTATAGCACGTTCTACAATTCGAAAAGCGTAACAAGGAACGGGATGAACAGTCTTAATAAAGGTAATATCAAATGGACCAATATGCTCAACACCAGAGACATTATAGGCTTTCCCTTCAGAGACACCAGGCAAAGTCAATTTAGCAAATTCCCCCTCATCCTCAGTGTGTCCATAAATCGGCAACACTTTTGGTGTCCAAAGGTATTTTGGATAAAGTTGGAAATAATGACGCAAGACACCCAAATCAGCAATGTGATCAGGGTGATAATGTGAAATAATCACCGCATCCAAATCAAGTGGACTGATTTCTTTTTCTAGCTCCGTAACGGCACGACTTCCGCAATCCATAAGCAATTGAAAACCATCTTCACTCGTAACGAGATAAGAGGTTGTTCCGCCATCTTTATAAGGGTATGCACCCCAGCAACCAAGTGTTGTGAGTTTCATAAGCGACTCCTTCTCTAGTTATACTTACTCACATTATAACAGAAATAGACGCTTTTTTAAAAAGACTGTTCTCTTATGCCAAGCCTAATTTATCTTTAAATTTATAAGCAATAGTACTAGCAACCACAGCTTTAATTGTATCCCCAGGAATAAAAGCAAGATTTGATAAAAGCGATGTCACTAAAGGCATGTGCATGTAGACAGAAAGATAAACAGCTCCTGCCACATCAACAAACAAAACTCCACCAAGTAAAATCGCAACTAAATAACTGATAAATGATGTATTTTTAAAGCCCTTCAAAACCAAATTAACTAAAATTGGCACGAAAAACCAAGCAATGACATAACCAGCTG
This sequence comes from Streptococcus vicugnae, assembly GCF_016461705.1. Lineage (GTDB taxonomy): Bacteria > Bacillota > Bacilli > Lactobacillales > Streptococcaceae > Streptococcus > Streptococcus vicugnae. The sequence goes on from NZ_JAEMHW010000001.1 coordinate 668,605, forward strand.
TTGGTCCAGCCAAAACGGCAAATAGAGTTCCTCCTGAGAAAGCTGGTAAAAGCATTCCTAAAAGGAAAAATAAAAGAATTGATAAACTCCCCTTCTTCCAACCTAACAAAACTCCTGCTAACATGACTCCCAAATTCTGCAAAACAATTGGAACAGGAATAAATCCCAGTGGAATGGCTGGAATGAAGCCCAAAATAACCAAAATAGTTGCCATCATGGCAATGTAAAGTAAATCCCTGACGTTTTTCATAACCTACTCCTTTGAAAAATAAATAGTCTCATGTAACTGACACTTTGGATTAAAGGCATGGTGACAATAAGGGCAAAACCCTTTTTTATACTCCGTAAAAGTTAACGTATGACGACAACTGCCACAAAGCACAGGTGCATCATCGTCTACCGAAACAGGCTCAAAAGGGTGATCTCGCAACTGGTCATGACACTGATAACAAGCAAAATATTCCTGACACTTGCCACACTTCAAAGCAACAACGTCACGTTCTGTGTGATAATGTTGGCATCTTCCCTCACTATCAAGATCAATTCCATAAATCATTATAATCACCAACCTTTTAACAAAGTTTACTACTTCATTTTATTTTAGTCAACTATTTTTTATATATAGGTTAACACTTTTTGAGATTCAAGAAAAAAAGCCTGAAACAATCGTTTCAAGCTTCATAATATATTAGAAATTACGGTCACTCTTATTGTAGCCATAACGTTCAAAGAAATCTTCACGGAATTCCAAAAGATTATCATCCATGATTGCTTGACGAACTTTTTTCATCAAGTTTACAAGGAAGTAAAGGTTATGGTAACTTGTCAAACGAAGACCAAAGGTTTCATCAGCTTTGAGAAGATGACGAATATAAGCACGTGTGTAATTACGACATGTGTAGCAATCACAATCATGATCAAGCGGTGTGAAATCTTCGGCATAAGCTGCATTTTTAACCACTAAACGTCCTTCACTTGTCATACATGTTCCGTTACGAGCGATACGTGTTGGAAGCACGCAGTCAAACATGTCGACACCACGGATAACACCATCAATCAAGCTATCTGGTGCACCAACCCCCATAAGGTAACGTGGTTTATTTTCTGGCAACATTGGCACTGTGAAATCAAGCACCGCATTCATTTCTTTGTGTGATTCACCAACAGCTAATCCACCGATTGAATATCCCGGGAAATCCATGCTGACCAAGTCACTAGCTGATTGGCGACGAAGGTCTTTGAAACCAGCACCTTGCACGATACCAAAAAGCCCTTGGTCATGTGGACGACGATGTGCTTTCAAGCCACGTTCAGCCCAACGACTTGTACGTTCGATTGATTTTTTAACGTAATCATACGGTTGGTAGAATTGAGGGCATTCATCAAAGCTCATCATAATATCTGAACCAAGGTTATTTTGGATCGAGATAGCTTTTTCTGGTGACAAGAACATTTTTTGACCATTAAGGTGGTTTTTAAAAGTAACCCCTTCTTCGGTAATGTTACGTGTTTCAGCCAATGAATAAACTTGGAAACCACCACTATCTGTTAAGATGGCTTGATCCCAGTTCATGAATTTGTGAAGACCACCAGCACGAGCAATGAGCTCATCTCCTGGACGTAACCAAAGGTGATAAGTATTTGATAGGATAATTCCTGAACCCATTTCTTTAAGTTCTTCTGGTGATTGTGTTTTAACTGTTGCTTGTGTCCCAACTGGCATGAACATTGGTGTCGGGAAAGTCCCGTGTGGCGTGATGATTTCACCCAGACGAGCTCCAGTGTGTTTTTCTTTTTTAATTAAACGATATTTAATCGGATAATCTGTCATTTTTTTCTCCTAGCTACCACAAAAAACAGTTGTGGGCATTTTTGATATTGTCATGATTAGAAGTAATCAGACAGAGAACGAATCTAATATCCAGACTCTACTATGTATTGCTTTTAAAAAGCGCAACCTTTACGATTTTACCAGAAATCACATTATTTGTCATGTTTATATGTTTTCGTGTGACTTATCTAATACAATATGTTATAATGGAGACGTGGAAGTATTTACATTTTAAGGAATTTTTAAAGGAGGTCTATATTATGAAAGCTTCAGAAACTCGACAAAAAGCTAGAGAATTTCTAAAAACTCTCTCTGGCAAGTATCAATTGTTTATTGTTTCTATCATCTTGGCGATTTTAACTATTTCAGTGACTTATCGTGAATCAATTTATTCTTACAATGGCACTGAAATTAGCGTCACGCAATCTGTTCCAAGTATCATCGGAATCCTATCAGCGCTTTTCCTTGCTTCAGCAAGCTTTGCAGTTCTTGATGTAATGCGTCACAAAGCTGATCACGTTGAAGTTGGCGATAACATGCGCGTCTTCTCAAACGAATTGTTCGGTAAATACGTCGTAACCGCAATTGTTAAATGGGTATTCCTCTTCTTGTGGTCATTAATCGCTATCGCTGGTATTATCATTCTTTCTGCTGGGGTTATGTTTGCTGCTACAGATGATTCTGCTGCAGGCTGGGTTATTGTCCTTATCGGCTTTATCGTGATGATTGCAGGTTTTGTCCTTGCAATTATGAAAGAATATGCATACAGCATGACAACTTACGTTCTTTATGACGATGTCACAAATGGTACTTATGAAGGTCCTCGTAGCGTTATCGCTAAAAGTACTAAATTAATGGATGGAAATAAATGGCGCTACTTCTGTCTACAATTCAGCTTCATTGGTTGGATTATTTTGACTGCTCTAACATGTGGTCTACTTCACTTCTATACTTTGCCATATATAACAACCGCTAACCTCTTCTTCTACGAAGATTTACGAGAAAAAGCTGAATAATAAAAAGCTACAGTTTTACTGGAGCTTTTTTGTACCCTGATATTCAACCAAAAAGAAGATGTTTCTCACATCTTCTTTTTTAATCTTCTTTATGTTCTTCTCGATAAGCCATGAAAGGTTCTCCTGCTGCTTTAAGCTTTTCTTGGCATTTTGGACAAATCCCGTAAGCAGTCAGCTGAACCTTGGTAATCATGTAGCCTGTTTGTTCATAAGCTTCTTTTCCAATATCAATAGCATCGACATCCATAAAGTCTGCAATATCACCACAATATTTACAAACAATGTTGATATGCTGGTGTCCCATGAAATCATAGTAAGTTGTTGGGTCGTTAGTCACTTTTAACTCAGCAACAAACCCTTCTTTAACCAAGATTTTCATGTTATTGTAAACTGTTGCCAAACTCATATTAGGATGTTCAGGCAACAAGTCCTTATAAATCTTTTCAGCACTTGGGTGCTCATGACTATTTATGATATAAGCGATAATGGCCTTACGAGTCTCCGTAATGCGAATGTGCTTCCTTTTGAGATGCTCGATAACATTTTCATAGGCATCCAAAGGACGGTGATGGGTATGAATGTCCATTATGGCTCTCCTATTCTATAGATTAAAGTCATTATAACATAGTTTAACTGTTACTCGTATCGACATGCTCATTCATTTTATTATAAAAATCTGACGATTTCAAGTTTTCAAAGTAAAAGTCTCTTATTTTTTCTAAAAAACGCTTAAAAACTGGTTTTTAGAGCATGAAAAAATGAGAAAACTCTTTCTTGAAAAGTCATCTCATTTTCACTAGTATTTTCAAAGAATTATTTTATAACCCTTGGTACTCAATCTTAATACACTTGTTCATGACGATTTTATCACGTCCAGCAGCCTCCAATATATCTGCAGCTTCTTGACTTTCTAAGCCCAATTGCGCCCAGAAAACATCAGCATCCGTTTTGATAAAGTCTTTGGCAACTTCTGGTAGGAAATCACTTCGTCTGAAAACATCCACAATATCAATATGGACAGGAACATCTTGAAGCGAAGCATAGACAGTTTCACCAAGAACCTTTTGACCCGCAAGGCGAGGATTGACCGGAATAATGGTGTATCCTGCTTCTTGCATAATCTTTGAAACGCCATATGCTGGGCTATTTTCACGGTAAGACAAGCCGACAACTGCAATGGTTTTAGCATTTTTAAGATAAGATGCAATCACATCTTGGCTAGGATTTTGAAATGATGTCATTTAGCTGCCTCCTTTTATTGCGTTTTTCTTAAGTATAGCAAATCATTGATTTTCTGCCTAGCAAAAAGGAAATGACTGTATCAGCCACTTCCTTTTCATTTTTTCTATTTTGCTTCGTACCATGTTTGGCCTGCACTTTCGTCTGCCACAAGTGGGACTGAAAGTTCAATGGCTGATTCCATGGTTTCTTTGACTAATTTTTCAATAGCTTCTAGCTCGTCTTTTGGTACTTCAAGGATAATTTCATCGTGCACTTGTAGAAGCATTTTGGTCTTGAACCCACCATCAACAAGAGCTTTATCAAGGTTAATCATAGCGATTTTGAGAATATCAGCTGCGCTACCTTGAATTGGTGAGTTGATGGCTGTACGCTCTGCAAATTGACGTACGTTGAAATTGCGAGCATTGATATCTGGCAATTCGCGACGACGGTGGAAGAGCGTTTCAACATAGCCTTTATCTTTGGCATCACGCACCACGCGCTCCATGTAGTCTTTAATACCTGGGTAGCGTTCGAAGTAAGTCTCAATGTATTGTTTTGCCACTTTACGTGGAATACCCAGATTGTTAGCAAGACCGTAATCAGAAATTCCGTAAACAATACCGAAGTTAACAGCTTTGGCGTTACGACGGTCATTTGGTGTGACGTCTTCAGCTTTTTCGATACCAAAGACACGCATAGCTGTTGAGGTATGAATATCTGCTCCTTCACGGAAAGCCGCAATCAAGTGTTCATCATTTGAAATATGAGCTAGCACGCGTAACTCAATTTGTGAGTAGTCAGAGCTCAAAAGCAATTCGTCTTCTGTTTCTGGGACAAATGCCTTACGAATTAAGCGACCTTGTTCCAAACGAACTGGAATGTTTTGCAAGTTAGGATCAACACTAGACAAGCGCCCTGTTTGCGTCAAATCTTGCAAATAACGCGTATGAATTTTGCCATCTTTCAAGATAAAATCTTGCAAACCAACGATGTAAGTTGATTGAAGTTTAGCGATTTGACGGTATTCCAAAATCTTAGACACGATTGGTGAGATTGGGGCCAAGCGTTCCAAGACATCTACTGCTGTTGAATAGCCTGTCTTAGTTTTCTTAGTGTAGCTTGTTGGCAATTGCATCTTGTCAAAAAGCAATTCTCCCAATTGTTTTGGTGAATTAATGTTAAATTCCATGCCAGCAAGGTCATAGATTTCTTGTGTCAATTCATCAATAACAGCTTGGTTGGCTTTTTCCATGTCTTGCAGCGTTTCTTTCTTAACCGAAATACCAGCGATTTCCATCTTAGCAAGAACGTTTGCAATAGGTTGTTCCATGTCAAAAAGAAGGCTTGCTTGTTGATGCTCTGTCAACTTGTCTAGCATGGCTTTTTCAGAGTGGTTCAAAACGACAATCTTACGAGCCAAGTGGCTAAGAAGCACTGCTTTGTCTGGCACGGCGCGTTTAGCCCCTTTACCATAAACCGCTTCATCGCTATCAAGAACATACTCTGTATAAAGACGAGCAATCGTTGATAATTCATTGTCATCCACGGTTGACAAGAGGTATTTCGCTAAGCGGCTGTCAAAAGCTGGCGCAGGCAAATCAATTCCTAAATGACTGAGAAGCACTTTGCTGCGTTTGAAATCATAAGTCTTGATTGGTTTAGCTAGCGCTGCTTTGAACAAATCGTCCTTAAGCAACTCAAGGTTTGTTGAGGCATAGATTGCCTTGTCATTTCCCCAAGCAAAACCAATGATGTTTTCAATATGATAATTATCACCTAAAATTTCAAAATAGAAAAATTGGTCATCGGTAAACATATCAGCGCTTAAGCTGTCCACTTCAGTGTAGGCAACGTCAAATTTTTCTTGTTTCTTAGTAGCACCAAGATTGTCTTTAAACTGTTTGAAGCCCATTTCATCATAAAATGGCACAAGTTTTTCTAAGTCTGGTCCGCTGTAATTAATATCATCTAAGCCAATCGCAATCGGCGCTGTGATGTTAATTGTCGCCAAGGTCTTAGATAAGAAAGCTTGCTCTTTATCATTAATCAAGTTTTCTTTCATTTTAGATTTCTTCATGCCGTCGATGTTTTCGTAAACACCTTCAAGGCTTCCGTACTCTAAGAGAAGTTTTAGACCTGTTTTTTCACCAACTTTTGTAACACCAGGTATATTATCTGATTTATCTCCCATAAGAGCTTTGAGGTCAATGAATTGTTTTGGTGTGATTCCCATTTTTTCCATGAGGTAAGCTGGGGTGAATTCTTCAAACTCAGCCACACCTTTTTTAGAAATTTCAACAGTTGTGTTGTTATCCGCCAATTGGATAAGGTCTTTATCTCCACTGACGATTGTAACATCATACTCATCTTCGTTTTCAGCTAATTTATCAAGCGTTCCGATGATGTCATCAGCTTCATAGTTTTCCAACTCATACCAGTTGATACCCAATGCTGTTAACATTTCACGGATGTATGGCAACTGCTCACGGAATTCATCTGGTGTTTTAGCACGACCAGCTTTGTAATCTTTGTACATTTCCGTACGGAAAGTTGTCTTTCCAGCATCAAAAGCCACCAATACATGCGTTGGCTGAACTCTTTCTAATAAATGATTGAGCATAAGGTGAAAACCGTAGATAGCATTGGTATGAAGACCTGCTCGGTTCTTAAAGCGATCAATCTGATTGTAGAGTGCAAAAAAGGCACGATAAGCAACGGATGAACCGTCAATCAATAATAATTTTTTCTTGTTTTCCATGGCTTTATTATAACACATCTTGAGCATGCATTTTAACTTAAAAGGTGCTCAAAAAACGATAAAAATAATCCTTTCTATTAAGATTTATTTAAGCCAGTGCTCTTATACTGTAATCATTCCTAAAACTTTCACAGCTAGCTTTGCTAGCTCGTATCCATCCACTTCTCCCAGAGACTGGATGAATGTATCTTTTTCATAATCTCCTTAAAGTCTAGCTCTGCTAGGCTTTTTGTATTAAAAAACACTTCCGTACTTGGAAGTGCTCAAAATTTATAAACCATTTAATAACAGCATTAAAAGTGGAACCACAATGATGGTCAAAATAGTTGATTCAGTCACCATAATGGCTGCATAATCACTATCTGCCCCATAAAGCTTAGCCACAACAGGTGCATTGGTCATAACAGGCATGGCTGATTGAATGATAAAGACTTCTTTCATCAGCTGTGGCATTTGGGTCTGCTTCACGATAAGCATCATCAAAAGCGGAGCAATCACAAAACGACCAACTAAAACCAAGACATTGTCTTTTGTAAAACGCAAGCGTGACAGCCCTGCATTTGCCACTGAAATCCCAATAAAAATCATTGATAAGGGGATAGTCAAGTTCCCCAAATATTGAAAATCGCTGAGTAAAAAGGCTGGCAAGTGAATGTTCAAAAGAACTAAAATCACCCCAACAATAAAGCCTAACAATGGTGGCGAGAAAATTTTCTTCAAGGTACCACGGAAATCAAGAGTCACCTCTTTACGACCATCTTTTTGAATCAAATAAGTTCCGATAGTCCAAAAGAAAGTCGTATTACACATATAATAAACCAAAACATAGGGAATACTTTTATCACCAAAAAGCGCTTGATTGATTGGAAGACCAACAAAAATCGTATTCGAATTAAAGAACATGGAAACAAACAAACCTTGATGTTTTTTATCAATCAAGAATAAGTGTGCCACTGCCACAGCAATTGCTAATAAAATCACCATAGACAATGCTGGAAAACGCAGTTGCGGCAGCATCTCTAACAGTTCCTTTGCCGTAAAACGACCGACAATGGTTGAAATCATATAACATGGCAGAGCCACCTGAGTCACTAACTTAGCAATCAAATTTGATGATTTATCATCAAACCAACCTTTTTTAGCCAAGACATAGCCAACCATGACCATGATGAGAATAATCAGAACACCTGAAAAACTAGTCACAAACCTTGTCATTGCTTACTTCCTTTTCATCTTTTAGTTTCAGTATAGCATATTTTTACCGCTTTCTTAACCTCTAGAACAAATATTCAAAAAAAGCTGGGAAAAACTTCTTCCCAGCAATAGTTTTAATGATTATCCTCGTTTTCTGAATCAAAAACTTGTTCGACATGTTCATGAATATCTTCTTTAATCTCATCTGTTTCAACCACAGATTCTTCACCCAACTGTTGGTATTCTACCTTGTCTTTCTTAGTAAATTGCTTATTATCGTCATATTTTTTAGAAATCAAAGAAATCATGCGGCGACGCAAATGTTTTTCGTCCTGCACATTACTTTTTTCACGAATCCAAGCTTGAAGCAAAACAACCAACATAACCAAACCAATGTAACCAAGCACAGGATACATGACAGAAACCAATTGTTTAAAGCCAAGGAAGGACAAGACATACCCAGTCACGACAAAGATAACCATGTAACGTTTAAATTGACCCTCACCTTTATTTTCAGAAAAGCGTTTAGCTAGAGCGTAATAAAGACTAAAGGCTGTGTTGAAAATAAGTCCAAATACGACAAGGGAATAAGCAAAAGCAAACCAAGGGTGGATTTCATTGGCAAGTACTAACATTGGAATATCTGCAGAAGCAATTTTCCCAACACTTACAAATAAAACAAGCGATGTTACGGCAATAATGACACCAACAATAGCTCCACCAAGAGTTCCACCTTTTTCAGCCACACCAATGCGGATAATAGAACCACCAAGTACAAAAGCCATTGACACTCCAGTCATGACACAAAGGGCAAAGTAATTAAGAACTGACAACCAAACATTTGGCATATTTGTCGGTAAGGATTTGGCTAGCGTATTGAGTTGTGCAAAATCAAATGAGTGTCCAATAAAGGTATGTCCCGCAATAATTAATACCATGACAATGACGATTGGGGTAAATATACCAATAATCTGAGTAATCTTCTCGAAATCAAGGAAACTAACAAAAATCACAAGGAGGGCACAGATTAAAGCTCCTAACCAAGTCGGTAATCCAAATTGTTGATTAAGGTTAGACCCCGCACCTGCTATCATGACAAAACCAATGACATAACAAGATACAATCAAGGCAATATCTAAAATCCAGTTCGTTATCGGGTGTGCTATTTTTGATAGAACCTCCGAGTGATCATTTGAACGATAATAACTACCAAAAGTCACGATAATACATCCAAAAATGGCGTTTAATAACCCTAAAACAACAACTCCGACCATTCCCCAGATACCAAAACTAACAAAGTATTGCATCAAATCTTGACCTGAAGAAAGCCCCGCACCTACGATAACACCAACGTAAGCAAGCGCAATTGAAATAATTCGTTTAACCATTTTTCCTCCTTTAGTTAACAAATCACTCTAACTAGGTTAACAAAAACAGATTAACACTAAATAACTTTCGTAACGCTAAATTGACAGTTGTTAATTTTTTCTTTCTTTTTTAACTTTTCTAACACAAGAAAAGCAAGCAGATTCTTTCACCCTTATTTTAACACCAAACCCTACTAGAACTGTGATTCTAGCAGGGGGTCCACCATAAAATTAGCGACTAGCATTATTATAAAAATTAGGAATCAAACTAAGAACTTTGTTGGTATTATAATAAAAAACACGCTTACCATCTCGGATTTTATTTACCAAACCAGCCTCTTTTAACAAAGTCAAATGATGAGAGATTGTTGGCTCACTGACACTTAAAATTTGCGATAAATTTTTGGTTGTCTTTTTTCCTTTATTTAAGTTAACTAGTATATCAATTCTCACCGGATCCGATAAAATTTTAAAAGTGTTGGCCATGACTTGTCGCGAAAAATTTCCTATATGTTGCGAATTTATATCATAAATGATGGTAATACCATTTTTAAGCCGATTTACTCTAACATGGGGCCAAGTCACAGAACTTGGAATGAAATATAACTTTTCTCCATTATCTAGCTTATAAACGTCATCTTCCTTAGTTTGAATCTTAATCGAATCATTATTCCAATAAATTTGATTGGAATCAATGGTGCTAATGAAATTTATAAATCCTTTTTCTGCAATATAATCCCTTTGTTTTTTGACATTATGGTTCAAAATATTAATCAAATTTGAATTCGAAACCAATTCTTTAAAATAGGTATCATGATATTCCCTCAAAAAAGAAAAAAGCTTCAAAAAAACCAAATTCTGATTGCACTTCAAATCATGTACTAACTCTGTGTTATCGAATTCCTTGAGTTCCTGAATCAAATCATCAACATTTTTGTTAAAAAAACTAGTTCCTAAATGAGATAGCTGCAGTTCTAGGCACTTATCTTCAAGAATCATCTCTTCCATAAAAAAGCTAGGAACAGCCTTCCTATAAAGTGGCGAAAAATACTTTAACTCAGCTAATGTTTTACAATCCATCTGTTTTCGAGTTTCAATAGCCCATGCGGTCATTAGACCATGCCCCTCAGGATTTAGCAAAACATGTAAACTACAAAAAAGCTCACTAAGAGGTGAAAAAATGCTACGACAATTATTATCCATCGAACGAATATTTTCCACTAATTGTTCTGAAAAATTGATTGTAATCGTCATTAACTGCCCCCTATGAAATCCTAAATTTTTCTCCTAGCTAAATTATTGACAACAATTGCCCCAATTGTTAAACAAGCTCCAAAAATTTCAATGGCTGAAATCCGGTAACCTAAAAAGACTTCTACCAAAAAAGTCACAATTGGCACCAAATTCATGAATAACGAACCATTCTGAGGTCCTAAAAACTTATTCCCAACATTCCACATCAAGACACCAATAACACCTGAAAAAATACTCATGTATAATAATTGTCCTTGAACAGATTGTAAATCAGATAAAGATGGAGCATTAGAAATATTCATTTTTGTTAGAATAATTATAACAAAAATCGAACTGATATTCCCAAATAAACAGCTTAAAGTCGTATATTTTAATGGTGACCAACTTGGATAATGACTAACACCGATTGTATAAAATACCCAAGCAAATACGCTTAAAAAAATTAAGATAATTGGTTTCAAAAGATTCTTTTCTTGCTGAAAAATAAAAATATTTCCTTTTGTAACAACTAAAAATACTCCTAAAAGAGAAACCGAAACCAAAATCAAACTCAAAGTTAACCAACCTGGAAATTCTCTTTTATAAACCCATAAAACCAAAATAGAAACCATTGGAATTAAAGCCATTAACAAAGAGGCTAATATTATTCCTTGAGTTCCTGCCATCTTTTGACCAGCAAAAACTAGAAAATTGTAAGCACAAAAAGCCATTGTTCCTAAAAAATAAATGCCAATCAATTGACTTTTGTTAACCGTAAAGCCACCTTTTCCCTCTCTCAAAAAAAGAATCACTGACAAAACAATTGCTACAATCAAATACCTTATTAAAGTAAACCAATATGGGTCTATTACATGTAAGGCACTTCCCGCAATTGGCCATTGAGCACCAAACATTACCCCTGCAATCAAACAACTACAAAAACCTGTTAAAAATTTATTTTTTGACATAATAACTCCTAAACTTCTTCAAAAACTCCTGCTTAATCTCTACCAATCTAGTCATATCATTCATTTGCGATACCTTATACCCTACATAATAAGGTGACACTACAAAGCGAGGAACAACTTTACACATGACTTTAGCTTTACTTCTGAAAAAGAAAAGATTATAAGAGCGACAATTTCCTAAAAAGTAGTCTTTAAGCAAATACATGACAACATTTTTAATAGCATCCGCAAAATAATCCAATTTATTCTGACTTGTGATGATATTAAATTCGCAGAAACCCATTATTGGCTCAGTTGATAAATTGATTTCAGCATGATAACTATCCTCTTCACATACAGTAAGCCCTTCAAAATTTTCAGTTTTTAAAGCTTCATAGACGTTTTGGGATTCAAATCCTACTATTTGCAGGTGAGGATGACGCAAACTACCGCCTGATAAAGGCCCATAATTTTTAAACATTGCCACGCTTTGAAATGTTTTCTGCGATTGCATGCTAGAAAATTTATCCATTGCATATCGAATCAACTGCCGATTATAGTCATAAGTATAATTTGAAATATCTCCCCAATGATCATCAGACTCGATAATAATCGTTTGATAAGTTTCCTCTAACGTTCGATATTTATTTTCCAACCAAATCATTGCTCCATTTTGATCAAGAATATTTGTCAACTGATGAACCTGACAAAATGGACAATCACTACTATCATCAGGCTTTTCTTTTGCAATTTTAGGATTAAAAATCAATGGTTTCATAATCTCCCTCCTTTTAACTGTAAATTATACTGAATCACTCCTCCCATTCCAATCTATTGTGATTTTTTGAAATCGTTAATCACTGAACATATAGAACCAATTATACAAAAGACCAATTTTACTAAGTAAAGTCAGCAAATCCATTTCAGATTTATCAAATCGTTAATTTAGAAAATCACTAAAAAAACCACTGAATACAAAGATTCAGCGGTTTTCTATATTTATAACCTAAAAATTCTTCTTAGATATTTGCCCAAACTGATTCGAGAATGTTAGTTTGGTCACGGTCTGGTCCAACTGAGAATGTTGAAATGCGTACGCCAACAAGCTCACCAACACGGCGAACGTAGTTGCGAGCATTTTCTGGAAGTTCATCTAGGCTACGGCAACCTGTGATGTCTTCTGACCAACCTGGTAATTCTTCATAGATTGGTTTACAACGTTTCAATTGTTCAAGACTTGCTGGGTAGTGGTCGATACGTTGACCATCAAGGTCGTATGCCACACAGATTTTAACAGTATCAAGGCCAGAAAGGACGTCGATTGAGTTAAGTGACAAGTTTGTGATACCAGATACACGACGGCTGTGACGCATAACAACTGAGTCAAACCAACCAACACGACGTGGACGTCCAGTTGTTGTACCATATTCGTGACCAACTTCACGGATACGATCTCCAACTTCATCTAGAAGTTCAGTTGGGAATGGTCCATCACCAACACGACTTGTGTAAGCTTTACATACACCAACAACTTTGTTGATTTTACTTGGACCAACACCAGAACCAATAGTTACGCCACCAGCAACTGGGTTTGAAGATGTAACAAATGGATATGTACCTTGGTCGATATCAAGCATAACACCTTGTGCACCTTCAAAGAGGACACGTTTACCAGCGTCAAGAGCGTCATTTAAGATAACAGATGTGTCTGTTACATAGTCTTTAATTTGTTGACCATATTCATAGTATTCTTCAAAGATATCTTCAAATTTGATTGGTTCGCATTCGTACATTTTTTCGAAAAGACGATTCTTTTCTTCCAAGTTCACGCGCAAACGTTCTGCAAAGATGTCTTTGTCCAAAAGGTCAGCAATTCGGATACCAACACGCGCTGCTTTATCCATGTAAGCAGGGCCGATACCTTTGTTTGTTGTCCCAATTTTGTTATCACCTTTAGAAGATTCTTGCAAACGGTCAAGTTTGATGTGATATGGCAAAATAACGTGTGCACGGTCTGAAATACGAAGACTGTCTGTCTTAATACCTTCATCGTGCAAGTATTTCAATTCAGTTACCAATGATTTTGGATTAACAACTACACCATTTCCGATAACTGAGATTTTCTCTGGGAAGAAAATACCTGATGGAATCAAATGCAATTTGAATTTTTTACCGTCGATAACGATAGTGTGTCCTGCATTATCTCCACCTTGATAACGTGCAATCACTTCTGCATCTTGTGACAAGAAGTCAGTGATTTTACCTTTACCTTCATCACCCCATTGGGTACCAACAACTACTACTGATGTCATATTCTGTTCGATATTGATACGAAATCACCTAGCGAGCAAATAAAAACGATACTAACTTATCCAGCCTGTCGTCTCCATCTCCAAGCTAAAATTCGTATCTTCGTCCTTTCTCTACAACTTGGCAGGAATCTCACCTGCGAGTTTGTCTTACAATTTATTATATGACTTTTCTGCTTTTTTTTCAATATTTCACGGTAAAATATTATTTTTTCCGAACTTTTTTTGAAAAAGGGGCTAAATATGACAGTTTTCCTAACATAGTCTCAATTTTCTAAAAATTCTTAAACTTTTTGTACAAAAGTATAGAAATTCTTTGCATTTTCATAAACTTTTCCATAGAATAGGTATACATTACATACAATGGTAGAATTTGCCATAATAATAATTGAAAATCAACGGAGATACATAGATATGAACATCAATAGTTTATTACAAGATTCGTCTAAACATTTACCAATCTTGCAAGCAACTTTTGGTTTAGAAAGAGAAAGCTTGCGGATTAATCAGCAAGGCAAAATTGCTCAAACAAGCCACCCAACCTGTCTTGGAAGTCGTTCTTTTCACCCTTATATTCAGACAGATTATAGTGAAGCTCAGCTGGAACTCATTACTCCTATCGGGCAGTCAACCAAAGATGCCCTACGTTTTTTAGGAGCCATTACAGACGTTGCAGGGCGCTCGATTGATAAGGATGAATACCTCTGGCCTTTATCAATGCCACCTCAAGTCAGTGAAGATGAGATTCACATTGCTCAATTAGAAGATGATTGGGAGCGTCATTATCGTAAACATCTAGCTAAGGTTTATGGCAAAAAATTACAATCTATGTCTGGCATTCATTACAATATGGAGCTGGGAAAAGATTTGGTCGCTGCGCTTTTCCAACAAAGCGGCTATGATTCGCTCATCACCTTTAAAAACGACCTTTATCTAAAATTAGCTCAAAATTTCTTGCGTTATCGTTGGCTTCTAACCTATCTTTACGGAGCTTCGCCAATCGCTGAACAAAGATTTTTAAGTCACAAATTAGCTCAACCTGTTCGGTCTATTCGAAATAGTCAGTTTGGTTATGTGAACCACAAAAATATTCAAGTTTCTTATCAAAGTCTTGAAAAATATATTACTGATATCGAGCATTACGTAACTTCTGGTCAGCTTATTGCTGAAAAGGAATTTTATTCTGCTATTCGCCTACGTGGTAGCAAGCACATCCATGATTATATCGCACAAGGCGTTACTTACCTTGAACTACGCTGCTTTGACCTTAATCCTTTTGATCATCACGGAATCACCCAAGAAACACTTGATACTGTTCATCTTTTCGTTCTTGCTCTTCTCTGGCTTGATAGTAGCTCTGCTATTGACCAAGATATCGCTAAAGCTACTGAGCTTAATAATGTCATTGCTCTTAGCCACCCGCTTGAAAAATTACCACAAGAAGCACCTATTTCAGAAATCTTATCAGCTATGCAAGGCGTGATTGAACATTTTGACTTGCCATCTTATTACCAAGAATTGTTAAATCATGTCAAAGAACAAATCAAGAATCCTGAATTAACTATTGGAGGACGTTTACTAGAAAAAATTGATAATCTTTCATTAGAAACATTTGGTCAAAAACAAGGACAAGCTTTCCACGAGTATGCCCTTAAAGCTCCCTATGCTCTTAAAGGGTATGAATCAATGGAACTCTCTACTCAAATGTTAATGTTTGACGCTATCCAAAAAGGCCTTCACCTGGAAATCCTTGATGAGAATGATCAATTTATTAAATTATGGCATGGCGATCATATTGAATACGTTAAAAATGCCAATATGACTGCTAAGGACAGCTACATTACACCACTTATTATGGAAAATAAAGTGGTTACTAAAAAACTCCTCGCTCAAGCAGGTTTTCCTGTTCCAGCTGGCCAAGAATTCAGCGATAAAGACAGTGCGCTCCGCTATTTCTCACAAATCAAAAATAAAGCTATCGTCGTTAAACCTAAATCAACTAACTTCGGTCTGGGAATTTCTATTTTTAAAGAACCAGCTGAACTGACAGCGTATCAAAAAGCCTTAGATATTGCATTTTCTGAAGATGATACCGTCTTAGTTGAAAACTTTATCGCAGGTACCGAATACCGTTTCTTCGTTCTTGATGGCAAATGCGAAGCTATTGTCTTGCGCGTGGCAGCAAATGTCGTTGGCGATGGCAAACACACCATTGCCCAATTGGTAGAACTCAAAAACCAGAGTCCTCTTCGGGGCCGCGGTCACCGCTCACCACTTGAAATCATTGACTTAGGAGCTGTCGAGCGTCTCATGTTAGAACAACAAGGTTACACTCCTGATGATATCCCAGCAAATGGTGTCAAAGTTGATTTACGCCGTAACTCTAACATTTCAACTGGTGGCGATTCAATTGATGTTACTGATATCATGCCATCAGATTATAAAGAATTAGCCGCCCAAATGGCTAGCGCTGTTGGAGCTTGGGTCTGCGGAGTTGATTTGATTATCCCAGATAAAACCTTACCAGCTAGCAAAGAAACACCAAATTGTGCTTGTATCGAATTGAACTTTAACCCTGCCATTTACCTTCACACTTACTGTCATGAAGGACCTGGACAAGCCCTCACACCTAAAATTCTAGCTAAACTTTTCCCAGAACTTTAAGCTCAAAAATAATCTTCGTCAAAGTACAGTCATTGCTTGTCATTATTCCCCTTTTTGCGATAAAATAAATACAATCTTAGATAGAAATGGATTGAATGAGTTTATGTCAAGACCTAGAAATAGCGCCGGAGGATTAATCACTATTATTATTGGCGTTATCCTGCTTATCGCTTTACTCGAAAGCTTACTTGAAGTTATTATCCCAATTGCCCTTATCGGTGGTATTGGATTTGGCGTTTATTATTTGGCGACCAAGCAATCACGCTTAGAAAAAGTAAATACCAAACAACGTCTTCAAGACTTAAAAGATAATATTCGCGTCGCTGATCGTCAGTCAAAACTTCTAGACAATTACCTCGATGAAAAAAACTACACACAATATGTCGTTGTGGCGCGCCAGCTATTGCCACAAATTCGTCATATTAAAAGTGAAGTTACTGACCTTAAGGCTAAAATGGACCTCAAAATCTATAAACGTGTCCTTAAAAAAGCCGAATCAGTCGAAAATGATATTCTCTTGCAACTGGATAAATTGGATATCTCTCCAACGACAGCAAGTGCTTCTAAGGAAGAAACAGATTTGCTAAAACTTGCTCCAGAGTTGGCTCATCTTTATAACAACATTCAGCAAGATCACCTTACCATTTTGAAAAAAATTGAAAAAGCTGATAACCGTGAAGAGCTTGCTGCTCTGCATGAAGCTGATATGGAACGATTCCATGATATTTTAGATGGCTACCTCAAAATCAAAAGAGCTCCTAAGAATTACTACAATGCTGAGGAGCGCCTAGCAAAAGCAAAAGCTGCTATGGAAAAATTTGATTTGGCACTTGATGAGACCCTTAGAAAACTTAACGAAAGCGACTTGAAAGACTTTGACATTAGCCTACGCATGATGGCTGATGACGATACTAATTTGTAATTTAGCTCTGACAAAGGAGATTATTTATGGCTGATACATTTAATTTTGACATTGATAAAATCGCTGATAATGCTATTACAAAAACTGATAAAACAACAGAAATTATCGTAGCAACTGACACCGCCTCAACTGGACAAGTCTCTTTTTACGATAAGTTGACTCCTGAACAACAAACTGCTATTACCGCTAAAGCGCCAGCTTTGGTTGATAATTTTGTTGCTGACCAGAATGCACTGCTTGATTTTGGAACATCTGCTGTTGAAGAAGTTAACACGACTGTCAATCGCATTTTGGCAGAACAAAAGAAACTGGAAATTCCGCAAGTTGATGACCTGCTCAAAAATGCTAACCGTGAATTGAATGGCTTCATTGCTAAATATAAAGATGCTACACCTGCTGAGCTTGAAAAGAAACCGAATTTCTTCCAAAAACTTTTCAAACAAAGTAAAAATAGCTTGCAAGAATTCTACTTTGATTCACAAAATATTGAACAAAAAATGGATGGCATGGCTGCCGCTGTTGTTAAACAAGAAGAAACCTTAGCACGCAACATCGTCTCTGCTGAGATGCTGATTGAAGATAATAACAAATCGATTGAAAACCTTGTCGGTGTGATTGCTTTTATCGAAGCTTCTCAAACAGAAAGTGCTAACCGCGCACAAGCCCTTCAAAATGAACTGGCAACACTAGATAGTGCAACACCAGAATATCAAACAAAATCTGACGAACTAGCTCGCATGACTGAAGTTATCAACACACTGGAACAACAGCACACTGAATACCTCAGTCGCCTTTACGTGGCTTGGACAACAACGCCTCAAATGCGTAACATGGTCAAAGTGTCATCAGACATGCGCCAAAAACTTGGTATGCTTCGTCGCAACACCATTCCGACAATGAAATTGTCAATTGCCCAGCTCGGCATTTTGCAACAATCAGTTAAATCTGGTGTGACTGCTGATGCCATTGTCAATGCTAATAACGCTGCTCTTCAAATGCTTGCTGAGACTAGCAAGGAAGCTATCCCTATGCTGGAACGCACTGCTCAAAGCCCAACGGTTTCTATCCAGTCTGTCACAGCTCTTGCTGAAAGCCTCGTTGAACAAAATAACGGCATTATCGCCGCTATTGACAACGGTCGTAAACAACGTGCCCAACTCGAAGCAGCTGTCGTCAAATCCGCAGAAACCATTAACGACTCTGTCAAAATCCGTGACCAAAAAATCGTCGAAGCCCTTCTTAACGAAGGCAAAGAAAGCCAAGAAGAAGTCGAAAGAACAGACATTACAGAAGAATAATAATAGTAGTAAAAAGGCGAGAATCCTCGCCTTTTTTATCTTCTTACTTTTCACTAGATGATTACGCTTTAACAGCCACAATACTAGCCCATCAAATTTGCTTTGTGTTATAATATTCTTATGGATAAACTTATAAAATCAATTTCAAAATCTGGTTCTTTCCGTGCTTATGTGCTTGATAGCACTGAGACTGTCAGAACTGCTCAAGAAAAACATCAAACACTTTCTAGCTCTACAGTTGCTCTAGGTAGAACGCTTATTGCCAATCAAATCCTAGCTGCCAATCAGAAAGGAGACAGCAAAGTAACCGTCAAAGTCATTGGTGATAGCTCATTTGGCCACATTATCTCTGTGGCTGATACTAAAGGACATGTTAAGGGCTATATTCAAAATACTGGTATCGATGTTAAAAAAACTGCTACTGGCGAAGTCATGGTTGGTCCATTCATGGGACATGGTCAATTCGTTGTCATTACTGACTATGGTACAGGTAATCCTTACA
The DNA here is from genome assembly GCF_016461705.1 of Streptococcus vicugnae. Taxonomy (GTDB): domain Bacteria; phylum Bacillota; class Bacilli; order Lactobacillales; family Streptococcaceae; genus Streptococcus; species Streptococcus vicugnae. The sequence goes on from NZ_JAEMHW010000001.1 coordinate 687,870, forward strand.
CATCTTCAACACCACTTGTCTCAGGTGAAATCGGTGAAGATTTGGCTTTTTATTTGACTGAATCTGAACAAACACCTTCTGCCGTTGGACTTAATGTCCTTCTTGACGACGAAGATAAAGTCGAAGTTGCTGGTGGCTTTATGTTGCAAGTTCTTCCAGGTGCATCTGAAGAAGAAATCAACCGCTACGAAAAACGTATCCAAGAAATGCCTGCCATTTCAAAACTCTTGGAATCTGACGACCACATTGAAGCTCTTCTAAAAGCTATCTACGGCGAAGACGAATATAAAGTTCTTGCTGAAGATGAAATTGGCTTTAACTGTGACTGCTCACGTGAACGTTTTGAAGCTGCTCTTGTCACTCTTGGCAAAGACGAGCTTAAAGCTATGAAAGACGAAGACCACGGTGCTGAAATCACTTGCCAATTCTGTGGTAAAACTTACAACTTCACTGAAGATGACTTGGAGGAATTAATCAATGACTAAACTCAGCTCATCATTTATGATTGGTGATGTTGAAATTCCTCACCGTACGGTTCTAGCACCCATGGCAGGGGTGACAAACTCTGCTTTTCGTACTATTGCCAAAGAATTCGGAGCTGGCTTAGTCGTAATGGAGATGATTTCCGAAAAAGGTCTCCTTTACAATAACGAAAAAACCCTTCACATGCTTCACATTGATGAAACTGAACATCCAATGTCTATCCAATTATTTGGTGGAGACGCGGATGGTTTGAAACGTGCAGCTGAGTATATTCAAGAAAATACAAAAGCTGACATCGTTGACATCAATATGGGCTGTCCTGTCAATAAAGTTGTCAAAAATGAAGCAGGAGCAAAATGGCTTAAAGACCCTGATAAGATTTATCATATCATCGATGAAGTCACTTCTGTTCTTGATATTCCACTAACTGTTAAGATGCGTACAGGCTGGTCAGACAGCGAACTTGCTGTTGAAAACGCATTGGCTGCTGAATCAGCTGGTGTGTCTGCCCTTGCTATGCACGGACGTACTCGTGAACAAATGTATACTGGTAAATGTGACCATGAAACACTTGCTCGCGTCTCAAAAGCCATCACTAAAATTCCATTTATCGGAAATGGTGACGTGCGCAGCGTTCACGATGCTAAGTACATGATTGAAGAAATCGGTGTTGATGCTGTTATGGTTGGACGCGCAGCCATGAACAACCCATACATCTTCACTCAAATCAATCATTATTTTGAAACTGGTGAAGAGTTACCAGATCTTCCATTTGCCAAAAAATTGGACATCGCAGAAGATCACCTCAAACGTCTCATTGACCTCAAAGGTGAAAAAATCGCTGTCCGTGAATTCCGTGGTCTAGCTCCACATTACCTACGTGGTACTGCTGGCGCAGCTAAAATCCGCGGAGCTGTTTCACGCGCAGAAACTATCGACGAAGTCAAAGAAATCTTTAACAGTTTGCGATGAGAAAAAAATCCCAGAAACTTTCTCAGGGATTATCTAAAAACAAAACCCCTACTGGTTTACCAGCAGGGGTTATTTTATTAAGCAATATCAAATTTGAGTTGTCCTTTAGAAACACCAATTTTAAGGGTATTTCCACTTGCTAGGTCGCCTGCTAGGATAAGCTCTGATAATTTATCTTCAACTTTATCTTGGAGAGTACGACGAAGTGGACGAGCTCCCATTTCTGGGTCATATCCAGCCTCAGCAAGATATTTAAGTGCTGAGGGTTGGAATTTAAGCGTAATATCTTTTTCAGCTAAGGTTGCAACCAATGGTTTAACCATGATTTTAACCACGTCACGCATATTTTCTTGTGTCAAGTGGTGGAAAACAACCTTTTCATCAATACGGTTGATAAATTCTGGACGATAAGCTTTCTTAAGTTCTTCCATGATACGTTTTTGCATAGCATCATAATCATGAGCCATATCACGCGCACCAAATCCAACAGTTTTATCATCACGAAGAGCTGTCGCACCAAGGTTTGACGTCATGATAATAATCGTATTTGAGAAATCAACTTTACGACCACGACTATCTGTCAACACACCATCATCCAAAACTTGAAGAAGGACGTTGAAAATATCTGGATGAGCTTTTTCAACTTCATCGAAAAGAAGGACTGAATAAGGTTTGTTACGAACTTTTTCAGTCAATTCGCCACCTTCTTCATAACCAACGTATCCTGGAGGAGCTCCGTTAAGACGACTAGCCGCAAATTTTTCCATGTACTCAGACATATCAAAACGAATAAGTGCTGATTCATCATCAAAGAGAAGTTCAGCCAAAGCTTTAGCTAATTCAGTCTTACCAACACCAGTAGGTCCCAAGAACATGAATGACCCAATTGGACGTTTTCCTGTGCGGATACCTGCTTGATTACGACGGATTGCTCGGCTAATCGCTGAAATAGCAGCATCTTGACCAATCACACGCTTGTGAAGCTCTTTTTCAAGCGTCAAATATTTCTTGCTGTCAGCCTGTGTCATTTTCTCAACAGGAATACCTGACAAACGACTAAGTGTTGCCATGATATCATCTTCAGTCACAGCTGTTGGTTTACGTGTCACTTTCTTACGTGACTCTTTAAGCAATTTTGTAGCTAATTTGAAATCACCTTCTAAAATAGCTTTATCTGCAGCTGTAAGAGCTTCTGGGGCTTCTTTTTTAACCAAACCTTGAACAGTTGCACTAGCTTCATCAAGCAAATCAATAGCTGAATCTGGTAGATTTTTACTTGTCAAATAACGGTGTGCAGCTTTAACAGCCGTCAACACAGCTTGATCAGAAATCGTCACATTATGGAAAGTTTCGTAAGATTTCTTAAGCCCAAGTAAAATTTGATAAGCATCTTCAACACTTGGTTCTTCGATGGTGATTTTAGCAAAACGACGAGAAAGCGCAGCATCTTTTTCAATATGCTTTTGATATTCTTCTTGAGTTGTCGCACCAACCATGTGAAGTGTCCCACGTGCAAGAGCTGGTTTTAAAATATTAGCAGCATCTAAAGTACTATCAATTCCAGAACCAGATCCCATAATAGTGTGCACTTCGTCGATGAATAAAATGATGTGACCATCTTCTTCAATATCAGAGATGATTTGATTCATGCGTTCTTCGAAGTCACCGCGGAAACGCGTACCAGCCACAACACTCATCATATCAAGTTCTAGAACACGCATGTCTTGAAGTTCGTATGGAATCTCACCATCAATAATTCGTTGTGCCAAACCATAAGCAAGAGCTGTTTTACCCACACCAGCTTCACCGACCAAGACAGGGTTGTTTTTAGTTTTACGGCTAAGGACTTGAACCATACGTGAAATTTCTTTATCACGACCAATAACTGGTTCTAATTTCCCTTGACGAGCCATTTCAGTCAGGTCACGTGTGAAATCAGATAATTCTCCCGCTGTTGACTGAGGTTTCATCATTTCAGAAAAAGCTCCGCCCATTGATGCCTTTTTCGGTTTGCGAAGGTCATGGATAGCTTTGATTTTTTCTTTAGTAAATCCTGCATTACGTCCTAAGCTCTTACGTAAGTCAAGTAAACGTGCTGAATCACCGTCTTCTTTATTTTTAAACCCTGCAACTTCTAATAAACGAGTGGCAAATAGATCTAAATTAAGCAACATCGCATAAAGAACATGTTCTGTCCCAACTTCTGTGCCACCAGTCACTTTGCAAATAGATTCTGCAAAAGCTAACACATCTTTAAGAGCCTTTGATTGCTCCAAAAATTGAACATTTTTTACATCACTCAAAGGTGATTTTCCAAGTGCCAATACCGCTGCTGCTTCATACTCTTCGTAAGCAATCTTATTTTGGTATTCAGCAAATGTTAATCCTGCCACTGAATCATGAACAGCTACCATGGCTAAAAGTACATGCCAACTTTCTAGATATGGGCTTTCAAATCGTGCCGCCTGGTACTGGGCGATACTGAAAACCTCCTGCATTTTCATTGAATATTCACTCATAAATGGAATCCTTTTCTATCTAATCTTTGTAAGATTTTTCGCAACATACGTGCTCGAATGGCTGGAGCATCTTTGCCTAAAACATCATCAGTAGCTGTTGCTAAAATCAGATTTCCTTCACGTTCACTAATAATTTTTTCGTCAAAAAGTAATTGAATCAAATCCGTAAAGACTTGCTCACTAATTCGTTCACCGATATTTGCCATAAGATTGTCAAACATTTGGTGTTGATCTGAAAAACGCACTCTAGCAATGCGAATATAGCCACCGCCACCACGCTTACTTTCGACTGTATAGCCACGACTTTCTGTAAAACGTGTTTTTATCACATAGTTAATTTGGCTAGGAACAACTTGAAAGGCATCTGCCAAGTTTGAGCGCTTAATCTCAGCAATACCTGATTGGGCAAGTAATTGCTTGATGTATTCTTCAATACTATCAGATGTATTTTTTGCCATTAGCTTCCTCCTTTTCAAGATTAAAGACCATTTCAAGATGGACTCTCTTTGACTATAACTGACTATCATTATAACAAAAATATCACTATTTATAAACGAAAATACACCAAATGAGCCTTCCTAACAAGCTTTTCTCGTGCTTTATAACCGACAACGGTTTCATTTTATCAACAGTATTTCCATTACAACAGATTTTAGTTGTCTTTGCTTAAGAGATAAGATACAATTAACTTTGTAACAAATGAAAGGTTTCAAGTAAATGAACTATATTATTACATTTTTGATTGCTATGGTACCACTCGTTGAACTTCGTGGTGCTGTACCCTATGCTATTGCAACTGGTATCCCAATGTGGCAAGCACTCGTTATCGGTGTTGTCGCGAACATGCTTCCCGTACCAATTATCTTCTTCTTTGCACGTCGTGTCTTAGAATGGGGTGCTGATAAACCTATTATTGGTGGTTTCTTTACTTGGTGCTTGAAAAAAGGTCACAAAGGTGGGAAAAAACTTGCCGATACCGCTGGGGACAAAGGTGTCTTTATCGCGCTTCTTCTCTTTGTAGGTATTCCAATTCCTGGTACAGGAGCCTGGACAGGTACACTTGCTGCTTCAATCCTTGACTGGGACTTCAAACGTAGTGTAATAGCGGTTATGCTAGGCGTTATCCTTGCTGGCTTAATCATGGGCACATTGACTGTTCTCGGATTAGGTGCTTTATCTTAAGAACTTACAAAATGGAGGCTGGGACACCCAACCTCTTTATTTATAACAAAAAAGAAGACCACCAAGTGGTCTTCTTTTAATTTAGCAAGCTATTCTTATTTGTTAAGAGCTGCTGCCATTGTAGCTGCAACTTCTGATTCAAAGTCGTTAGCTGCTTTTTCGATACCTTCACCAACTTCGAAACGTGCGAAAGTAACAACTTTTGCGTTTACTGAATCAAGGAATTGTTCAACAGTTTTGCTGTCGTCCATGATGTAAACTTGTGCAAGAAGTGTGTATTGTTGGTCAACTTTAGTGTTGTCAAGCATGAAGCGAGCCATTTTACCAGGGATGATTTTATCCCAGATTTTTTCTGGTTTACCTTCTGCTTTAAGTTCTGCTTTGATATCTTCTTCAGCTTGTGCGATTACTTCATCAGACAATTGTGATTTAGAACCGAATTTCAAGTGTGGAAGAGCTGGTTTGTTAACCATTGCACGTGATTCGTTATCAAGATCGATTTTGTGGTTCATTTGAGCCAATTCATCGTGGATGAATTGTTCGTCAAGTTCTTTGTATGAAAGAACTGTTGGTTTCATAGCTGCAACGTGCATTGAAACTTGTTTTGCAAGAGCTTCGTCGCCACCTTCAAGAACAGTGATAACACCGATACGTCCACCGTTGTGTTGGTATGCACCGAAGTGTTGTTCATCAGTTTTTTCGATAACTTCGAAACGACGGAATGAAATTTTTTCACCGATAGTTGCTGTAGCGTTAACGTAAGCTGCTTCCAAAGTTTCACCTGAAGCCAAAGTAACTTTAAGTGCTTCTTCGTTGTTAGCAGGTTTTTGTTCAGCGATAGCTTTAGCTGTTTCTTTAACCAATTCAACGAATTGTGCGTTTTGAGCAACGAAGTCAGTTTCAGCGTTAACTTCAACAACTGCTGCAACGTTACCGTCAACGTAAGTACCAGTCAAACCTTCAGCAGCAACGCGGTCAGCTTTTTTAGCTGCTTTAGCCATACCTTTTTCACGAAGCAATTCAATTGCTTTTTCCATGTCACCGTCAGTTTCAACAAGTGCTTTTTTAGCGTCCATGACACCAGCACCTGATTTTTCACGCAATTCTTTTACTTGAGCTGCAGTAATTGCCATTTTTATGTCCTCCAGGATTTTTTTGTTTACCAAATAATAAAAACGAGACAGAGCGGTTTGCTTTCTGCCCCGTTTTAAAGCATATCAAAGACTGTTAAGCCTCTAAATCTTATTCGTTGTCGCCTTCTACAACTTCAACGATTTCTTCGATTGAATCAGCTTGTGCTTCTGCTGCAAAATCAGCGTCAGCATCTTCACCTTGGCGTCCTTCGATAACAGCGTCAGCCAATTTAGAAGTGATCAATTTAACGGCGCGGATAGCGTCATCGTTAGCTGGGATGATAACATCGATGTCATCTGGATCAGCGTTAGTATCAACCATAGCTACTACAGGGATACCAAGTTTTTTAGCTTCTTTAACAGCGATTTGTTCTTTGTGTGGGTCAACAATGTACATTACGTCTGGAATACGTGGCATATCTTCGATACCGCCCAAGAATTTTTCAAGACGAGCACGTTGTTTGTTAAGAAGAGCAACTTCTTTCTTAGGAAGAACTTCAAAAGTTCCATCTTCTTCCATACGTTTGATTTCTTTCAAACGAGCGATACGTTTTTGGATAGTATCCCAGTTTGTAAGAGTTCCACCCAACCAACGGTGGTTGATGTAGAATTGACCTGCACGTTCTGCTTCTTCTTTAACAGCGTCAGCAGCTTGTTTTTTAGTACCAACAAACAAGATTACAGCGTCGTTTGCAGCTGCATCACGAACGAATTCGTAAGCTGCGTCAGCCATTTTTACAGTTTGTTGAAGGTCGATAACGTGGATACCGTTACGTTCTGTGAAGATGTATTTAGCCATCTTAGGGTTCCAGCGACGAGTTTGGTGACCGAAGTGAACACCAGCTTCAAGAAGTTGTTTCATTGAAATTACTGCCATGAGTAGTTTCTCCTTTATAAAATGTTTTTTTCCTCTTCCAGACTTCATCTTGCAAACCCACTCAAAAAGAGCAACAGATCCACAATACATCCAGAATGAGTATTTGTTGCATAATACAACTATCATAGTTTACCATAAAAGCATTGCTTTGACAAGCCATATGAGGCTTGAAAGAGTTTTTATTTTAGGCTTTTGATGGCAATTATAGCTACCAGGTATTTACAGAAAATTTTCATGATTTTTCTTTTTTTAGAAAAGAAAAAAAGCCCGACAAAGTCGAACTTTTTGTGTCATGAAGGCGGTAGACGGATTTGAACCGACGATCAAGCTTTTGCAGAGCCGTGCCTTACCACTTGGCTATACCGCCATAACAGATAATATTTTACCCTAAAATAATAAGCTCGTCAAGCCTAATTCGTGAAATTCTGAAAGAGGATTATGAAAATAAAAGAATTCACGGCTTTACCCTTGAAATTTCAACAATCTATGCTATAATACTAAAAATCTTTGGAGGTGTTTTATGAAAAAACTAAGTCCTGACAGTCACATTCGCGTACTCAGTCCGTCAGATTCAATTGCTCGTTTGGGTGGATTTGAAGCCAATCTTTCTGCCAAAGAAACGTTAGAAAATCTAGGATTTCGTGTATCATTTTCAGAACATTACTTAGAATCTGACATGCTCGATTCTTCTTCAATCGAAAGTCGCGTCGCTGATTTACACGCTGCCTTCTTGGATGACTCTGTCGACGCCATTTTGGCTACCATTGGTGGCTTTAATTCTAATGAGTTATTACCCTATCTTGACTATGACTTAATTGCCAAACACCCCAAAATTATCTGCGGTTATTCTGATTCAACAGCTTTTTTAAATGCTATCTATGCTAAAACTGGAATGCTGACATACATGGGACCTTCATATTCTAGTTTTAAAATGAAAGAAGGTCAAGATTACCAGAGCAAGGCTTGGTTAAATGCCATGACAAAATCAGCTTATGACCTTGTTCCAAGTCAGGAGTGGTCAAGCGACCCTTGGTATGACCCAACACAACCACGTCATTTTATGCCAACAGAATGGCAAATTTACAACGCAGGGAAAGCTTCTGGCACCATTATTGGTGGAAATTTATCTACTTTTGGACTTCTTCGCGGAACACCTTACACCCCTCAAGTCAACGATTATGTCCTTTTCTTAGAAGAGGCAGAAGAAGATGACTATCATGATTTTGACCGCAATTTAGCAGCCATTTTACAAGCTTACCCCAATCCAAAAGCGGTGCTTATCGGACGCTTCCCAAAGGAATGCCAGATGACACCCGAAATATTAACCTATATCCTAGACAAGCACCCACTTCTTAAAACCATTCCTGTCATGTATGACCTTGATTTTGCCCACACTCAGCCACTCTTTACAATCACTATCGGCGCACAAGCAAGCATTGACACTGATACTTTGAGTATTCATATCGAGGAATAAAACTCCTCTATGAAGAATTTTATATATGAGTATGAACTAAAAAACAAAAACGCCTTTTCGTAAAAACGAATTGGCGTATTTTATCTTTCAGCTTTGACTAAATGCAATCATTTTATCTAGGATTTTAACTAGACGTTGTTCTTGATCTTTAGTCATTTTATCCTTAGTGGCATCGTGGTCATCGACTGTACCAACGTGAACTTTGACTTCTCCTGAACTATTAATTGCAACGACAAAAGGAACGTATAATTTGTCTTCTTTGGTGTAAGTCTGAGAAAATTTTTTCACGATAGCATTGTCGGCATCGCTATATTGTTCACCTCGAACATCGACTGTATAGGCTTTACTATGGTCTGCTTGTAGTTCCTTGTCTAAGACAGGTAACAACTCTACACACCATGGACAGGTTGGAAAGCCAAAATAATACATTCCTTGTTCTTTAGCTTCTAAGCGATTAACCACATCATCTGGATTTTCTTTAACCAGCTGAGCTGTTTCATCAACATATGGACTTGTTCCATTGACCTTATTGGTTATGACATAACCGCCAATGAAAATAACCGCAAATAAAACAATAAGCAGGCCTATTTTCAATGTTTTTTTATTTTTCACTATTTTTCTCCTTTTGGATAAGTTGAACAATTGACAATAAAATCACTTCGCCATCTGCTGTAAATGGTAAGAGGTTAAACAGATTCATTAGACAAGTTACCTTCAATACAAGGGTATAGTAGTTTAAAGGGATTAAAATGCCAATAATTGTTAACAGAAATGGTGATATAAAAGCAATTAAGAAATTATCTAGTGGACAGTTTCGATTTCTATACTCTACTTGAAAAGCAAGAATACCTACGTGTTTAAAACACGCTTGATAACGCAATACTCGTGCCACCAAGTAATGCAAAATCTCATGTAATCCAACAGCGACATAAACCGACAGAATCGTAATGACGACTAAAACGAATATTTCAATCATGTTTATTCGTGCTGTATTTATCAGTGAGATATGTCAAAGCATAGACAAGGCAAAAATAGATAATAAAAGCTATCAAAGTTTGCCAAGACAAGCCAAACGTTGTGGAAATATTATGCTCAGTAATTTTGTTATCAATGGTGATGCCTAACAAAGTTTTTACTGAAGCTGATGAGCCGCCAAGTTGAAATAATTTCCAAAGGCTTGTAAACACGACTAAGGCAGCGTAGCTCACTACACTAATCCCTAGACAACGACTAAAATCTTTCATATCTTAACCTCCTAAGAAGACTATAGTGAATACCTGCTAATAGAATAATAATTATCAAACCAAAACTTGCATTTTTTACAACAAGCGTAACTAATATAAAAACAATTCCTAACAAAAACATTGATGTGGTCTCATTGAGATTCCCTCGTGATTTTGGAAAAAGATAACCTAACATCAAAGCAGATTGAGCAAATGCAATTGACACCATTACTTGATTGATATTAGCTAAGTGGCAGCCATAGCAAATCAATAAAGGAACTTCCAACAATACAAGAAGGAAATACTGTCTAAAGTATTCTTCCCACACCGTAATCCGTAAGAGATTATATTGATGTCGAAAATCCTCTGTGCTATCGCCATGTGAAAGTAATAATAAGCCATTAAAAGCAAGTAAGGTTGGTAAGACTGCCAAAACTGCAGCTCTGCCGCTTTGATAAGCAATAATTCCCACAACAATCACCGGAAAAATGAGGTAATACCAATTTGTTTTATAACGAAAAGTGACTTTATCAAGAACAGGTACCTTGATAAAACGACTATGACTAGTTACTAAAGTATCAGCTAAAGTATCAGCTAAAGGCAAATGCAAAAGCAAGTAAACAGCTATAATCAGACAGCTCAAACTAACAAGAAACGCCCCTAAAATCAACTCATGAATGGAAAATGGAGAAGAAGCTAATCGTGATTCTAGAGCATAACGCCATTGAAAGAAATAAGCTAAACTGATTATCAAAATAACATTTGCTAGGAGTAGTTTAATCACAAGTAAGTGTTTCATCTGCCTTTGCAAAAGCAGATCCAGCCCTAAGGATAGAATTTCTAAGCTGATGATAACAATAATGAACGAAAAATGTTGACTAAGGAAAAATAGTCCAAAATCTCCCACAAAAGTCGTGACTAGTTTAATAGCAGGCGTTGCGATAATCATGACTAATTCATAAATCCCAATCATCAACACCAAGCGAAACAAAGAATAGGCTCTTTGAACATCACGTCTTCGAAATGGTAAGGCTTTAACGAAATACAAAGATGTCTTATCCAAAGCTAAGGTTGCCTCAACGAAAAGGAAGGACAAGCAGCCCAAAACGACAGTATTGCTGAAATAACTAAAAAAGATTTGCTTTTGCCCTGTTTCCAAAATAGCAAGAGGAACATTTGTTCTGATGGATGATATTTTTGCCAACTCTTTCATATTGTAAAGGTAATACAAAATGTAAAGCAGGCATAGGAAAGTTACAAAGGAACGTCTTACCCATTTTGATTTAAAAATAGGACGATTTAAGAAACCTTTTAAAGCATTATTCAGAAACATTGTCATCAAAAGTTGCGTATCTTTGAATGAACGTGATTTTATCATGAACAGACTCCGTGCGTAACACCTCTGCTTCCAACTGGCTAGCATCGCCAGTAAAAGGAACTAATTTCCCATTGGACATTAAAAAAATATGGTCACAAAAGTGATTGATTATGGTCATATTATGTGAAATTAAGACAAAACTACGATGACTAAGCAAAGCCTGAAAAAGTTTTACTGTAATCAAAGTGGTTTCAAAATCCAAACCGTTAAACAGTTCATCTCCTAAAACATAGGGTGCATTTGATAAAACAGCAGCTATAATTTGAACCTTCTTTTTCATCCCAAAAGAATATGATTCTAATAGCTGATTCTTAGCCTCCTTCAAATCATATAATTCAAAGAAAGAATCGACCTTATCACGGTCTGCATTTGGATAACGCGCCAAAACAAATTGAATGTATTCATTTCCAGTCATGTAATCCGGAAGATAAAAATCAGATGGAATATAAAAGACTTGCTCTTTGAAGGTATCAGATTGATTATGATGACTATCAATCCAAATCTGACCATCACTTGGGCGTTTCAAACCAACGATACAATCTAAAAATGTTGTCTTACCGCTACCATTAATACCAACAATAACACTCACTTGTTTTTCAGGAAAACTCACTGAAATATCATTTAAAACCAAGCGCTTATATTTTTTAGATAAGTGTTCAATCTTAATCATAAATTCCTTATTCTAACACCTTCTCTTAAAAGTAAAGAAAAGATTCTATTTAGTACAGTTAAATGTTACATGAATAACATCTGGAACACCTAGCTTAATACCGCCAGCAAAATTCCCTGATTGTGAAGTGCAGTAAGCTGCATAACCAATAACTGCAATAACAGAAACAAGAGCGCAAACTGCCCAAACCCACTTAACAGTCACTTTTGAAGCATATTTAGCTTGCAAAGCAACCAAGTAGTTATCCATAAATCCAAACATAATGTTTTTCCTTTCAACTTTAAAATATGAATACTCAAAATTACCATGGTAAATGGTAAGGTATTCCTATTTTGCAAGGTGTTATTTTTCGAAAAATAATTACCAAAAACGTAAACTATTTAAACAGATTACTCCTATATCCTACCATTGAAAAGTCTTATTTTCTGAAAATTGTATATTTGCTCAACAAAAAAAGTTTATTTGCGTATTTGCAAATAAACCGATTTTAAGACTTTCGCTGATACAATGAAGACATAACATTAAGGAGGATACTACTAATGCTTAAACTAACCCTTAAACAATTAATTAAAACAGTCGTTCTGATACTTCCATTCTTTGTATATTACCCGTAAAAATCACTCAAATCAACCCAAGTAATAACATTTCATCCCTTCCCCTGCCCTAATAAATGTTGTTACACACAAAACTTATTAAATAATACGTAATATATAAAATATGGAGGATACTTATTATGTTTAAACAATACCTAAAACAAATTTTTAAAGCAGTCACTTTTGTAATTCCAATGTTTGTATTGCCTCTCGCTCTCTTCTTGTAGTTGGTTTTCTTATTAAATTAAAATTTATCTGGAAAAATGCTTGATAAATTTCCTTTCAAGAAAGCAACCATAACAGGATTACCAGTTCCTTCTACACATTTAATGAATTCTTCCAAATCAGACAAATCATCTGATTTTTCTTCCATGTAATTTACTACTTTTTTCAAAAAATTGAGCCACGTCATAGCAAACATATCTTGGTAAGTTAATATCTTTTCAAGATGTTCAATAAAATAGTTAGCTTGATAAGTTTTCCCATAACCTATTAACATGAGTATCAAATTTAAAAAAACAACCTCAGCATTTTTTTTATGACTTGGAAGAGATAAATATAATTTATCACGATCTACAAAAGCTTTCCCCAAAAAAATTAAATCTGATTCTGATAAAATAGACATGGTATTACCAAATACAAATAGCTCGTACTCTGTCCATTCTTCAATCTCATAAAGATATGATGTCAAAAAATTCTTTTCTTCTTCTGTGATTTCATAAGTCGGATCAAGAGTGTGAATAGAAGATTTTATAATTAACTCATTTAAACGCTTATAAACATCAAATGTTTCAGAATCTTTTTCACTTTCAAGTAAACTATACAAACCGTTGATATCTTGCTTATTATATAAATCATTAATCTTATTTAATATTTGAAACGTCTTCGGTTCTTGATAGTTGTTAATCGCATGTCCAAACTCTGAGAAGGTCATGTGAATACCTGAAATGGCGATTAAGAGTTTGTCTGCAGCGAGCATGGATTGGCCGTTTTCAAAACGTGAGAGTTGAGATACTGAGAGGTTTTCGCGTGCGACGTCTTTTAGTTTCAAGCCACGCGCGATTCGTAATTCACGATAAAGTTCACCCAATTGCATTGATTTTTCGAGTTTCATACAGTCTCCTTTGTTGATTGTAATCTGATGTTATCAGACCTTTAAGAACTATGTTTTCTATATTCTCACAACAAGAAAGGGCTTTATCTGTTATCCTAAACAGCTTAGAAAAGTCATAGTCTATATTTCTATTTTAAAAATCTAGTTGTATTAGATAAGTATACTAATGTTTATTGTATCACAATTTTTAAAAAGAGATAGCAAAAAACAAGAACTTGGTTTAACCAAGTTCTTGTTTTTCACGATTTTATCGATAATAATTACCAAATAATCACTCGATTTTCTGGTGCACGCCACATTGGGTCACCAGCTTTGATATCAAATTCTTCATGGAAGTCATCAAAGTTTGTCAAAGTCACATTGGTACGAAGTTTACCCGGCGCATGCACATCAATACTTGCTAACATTTGCATGTATTCCTCACGCGCTTTCATGCGCCAGATTGTTGCAAAGTTGATAAAGAAATCACGCGCAGAGAAATCAGCATCTTGTTTTGCTGCTTCTAAGGCACAAGCCACACCACCAAGGTCTGCTACATTTTCAGAAACAGTTAATTTACCATTGACTTTAGCACCGTATGAATCTAAACCATCAAATTGTTCAACAATTTTATCAGTGCGTTCTGTGAAAGCTTTATAATCAGCATCTGTCCACCAGTTGTTTAGGCTACCATTTTCATCAAATGATGCTCCATTGGTATCAAAAGCATGCGAAATTTCATGAGCAATAACTGCTCCGATACCACCATAGTTAGCTGATGAACTTTGTTCCAAGCTGTAAAATGGTGCTTGTAAAATAGCTGCTGGGAAAACAATTTGGTTTTGTTGAGGATCATAATAAGCATTGACCATGTGCGCTGGCATATGCCATTCACTACGATCAACCGGTTTGTTCCATTTGCTCCAGCTGTAAGCGATAGAAATTTTAGCCAGATTTCGCGCATTTTCAACGAGTGACAAAGACTCGTCAATGATTTTTTTCGCATAAGTTTCTGGTAATTTTTCCGGATAACCAATGTGAGGAGTAATAACGTTCAACTTAACAATAGCTTTCTCACGTGTTTCTTTGGCTAACCAATCTGCAGATGCTAGACGTTTCTTATAAACATCAATCATAGTAGCAACCTTATGCTCTACATCAGCTTTAGCTTCAGGAGAGAATTTTTGTCCAGCATACCAAAGACCAAGTGCTTGACTATAAGCACCAGATGCTAGATAGTAAGCCGCTTTCTTCTTATCCATGGCTTGTGGTGTTCCTGAAAGAGCACGACTGTAAGTCCCTGAAAGCACGCGGATATCATCTGTCAAATAACTGTTGTAACTTGTTGCTGCAGAAATGATAAGGTCTGCTTTAAGCAAATCCCAATTTTTTTCTGAATAATACTCAGCTGCAAATTCTTTCCAGAAACGTTCTTCTGGTACGATGACTTTATCTGGAATTTCTCCAAGAATTTTTGTGAAAATACTATCCAAAGGAAGTTCCGGTGCTAATTTGGTAAAATCAGCCCAATCGTATGGATGATAAAGTTTAACATACTCAGATGATTCTTCACGTGATAAGACATATTTAGCCAACTTGGCATCAAGTTCAATTGTTTTGTCTAGCAAATCTTTAATTTCTTCTGCTGAGAAACCAAATTTTGCTAGCAATTCTTCTTGCATGTGACGCCATGTCGCTAACAATTCTTTTCCTTTTTCATTGTCTTCTGCGTAGTAAGTCGTATCTGGCAAGATTGTTCCAGGCGCTTCTGCCCATAGCACATTTAGCTGAGCATTCATGAAATCAGGTGAAACACCAAATGGAAATTCATTTGGTTTTCCTGCCAGTTCAAAATCAGCAATTTGCTCTGCAAAATCCGTAAAAGAAGCTAACTTTTTATATTCTTCAATCAAAGGAAGGACTGGTGCTACTCCTACTGCTTCACGTGTGGCATAATCAGATGTCATGCGGTGGAACTTAACAAAATTCTGCAAAATGCTATCATCCGGAAGATTTTTTCCAGCCAACCAACTATCTGTAGTTGCTAGCATTAATTCTTCGATTTCATCAGCTAAATCTGAAAAACCTCCCGTACGTGGTTTATCATCGGGAATAACAGCTGTCTTTTCCCATTCGCCATTGACGGCATCATAAAAATCATCTTGATATCGAGTCATAAGGATCTCCTTTTTATCTGTTAGAACCATTCTATCAAAAATTCAAAAGAATAACAGTTATAAGGATTTTCAAAAGAGAAAAATTCCAAAACTGATTTTTCTCTCAAAAAAATCAAAAAGCTAGCCTACTGCAAAGCTAACTTTTTGATAAAACACAAATTAATATCGCAGTTTACGATAAACCGTAATCACCAATAAGAGAAGAATAAAGATAAAAATGGCTAATATTGGTGCTACTAGTAGGGGTTCTACCCGACTAGCTTCAGAAATCACGCGCGCATTTTTAACTTTATTTGGAATACGATGACCGCGTACCAAAAGGCGGTGAGTATTGACTCCATACGGCGTACAAGTTACCAAGGTCACATAATCTTGATTTGGATCAATTGCTAGCGCTGAGACATCATCTGGCAAGACCGTCAAAATCTGATCTACTTCATAAGTCAAGGTCTCGTCCAAAACCTGAATGATAAACGTATCGCCCTCAACCAAGCGGTCAATATCCGTAAACAACTTTGCAGACGGCAAGCCACGGTGACCTGAAATCACAGCGTGCGTTCCCTTACCACCCACAGGAAGGGATGTCCCTGGGATATGCCCAATAGCCACCTGCAAGACACTATCGTCCGTACCATGGTAAATCGGCAAAGTCGTATTCAACTTAGGAATTTCAACATAAGCCATAATCCCCGTACCAGTCACATCAA
>NZ_JAEMHW010000010.1 GCF_016461705.1 Streptococcus vicugnae
ACAAAGACCTTTGAAAACTGAACAATACGAACCAAACGTGCGGGTTACGGAAGTAACCTGTCAAAAACGATAAATCTGTCAGTGACAGAATGAGAACAAGATTAAATGAGAGTTTGATCCTGGCTCAGGACGAACGCTGGCGGCGTGCCTAATACATGCAAGTAGAACGCTGAAGACTTTAGCTTGCTAAAGTTGGAAGAGTTGCGAACGGGTGAGTAACGCGTAGGTAACCTGCCTACTAGCGGGGGATAACTATTGGAAACGATAGCTAATACCGCATAACAGCTTTTAACTCATGTTAGGAGCTTGAAAGGTGCAATTGCATCACTAGTAGATGGACCTGCGTTGTATTAGCTAGTTGGTGAGGTAACGGCTCACCAAGGCGACGATACATAGCCGACCTGAGAGGGTGATCGGCCACACTGGGACTGAGACACGGCCCAGACTCCTACGGGAGGCAGCAGTAGGGAATCTTCGGCAATGGGGGCAACCCTGACCGAGCAACGCCGCGTGAGTGAAGAAGGTTTTCGGATCGTAAAGCTCTGTTGTAAGAGAAGAACGTGTGTGAGAGTGGAAAGTTCACACAGTGACGGTAACTTACCAGAAAGGGACGGCTAACTACGTGCCAGCAGCCGCGGTAATACGTAGGTCCCGAGCGTTGTCCGGATTTATTGGGCGTAAAGCGAGCGCAGGCGGTTTAATAAGTCTGAAGTTAAAGGCAGTGGCTTAACCATTGTTCGCTTTGGAAACTGTTAGACTTGAGTGCAGAAGGGGAGAGTGGAATTCCATGTGTAGCGGTGAAATGCGTAGATATATGGAGGAACACCGGTGGCGAAAGCGGCTCTCTGGTCTGTAACTGACGCTGAGGCTCGAAAGCGTGGGGAGCAAACAGGATTAGATACCCTGGTAGTCCACGCCGTAAACGATGAGTGCTAGGTGTTAGGCCCTTTCCGGGGCTTAGTGCCGCAGCTAACGCATTAAGCACTCCGCCTGGGGAGTACGACCGCAAGGTTGAAACTCAAAGGAATTGACGGGGGCCCGCACAAGCGGTGGAGCATGTGGTTTAATTCGAAGCAACGCGAAGAACCTTACCAGGTCTTGACATCCCGATGCTATTCCTAGAGATAGGAAGTTTCTTCGGAACATCGGTGACAGGTGGTGCATGGTTGTCGTCAGCTCGTGTCGTGAGATGTTGGGTTAAGTCCCGCAACGAGCGCAACCCCTATTGTTAGTTGCCATCATTAAGTTGGGCACTCTAGCAAGACTGCCGGTAATAAACCGGAGGAAGGTGGGGATGACGTCAAATCATCATGCCCCTTATGACCTGGGCTACACACGTGCTACAATGGTTGGTACAACGAGTCGCGAGTCGGTGACGGCAAGCAAATCTCTTAAAGCCAATCTCAGTTCGGATTGTAGGCTGCAACTCGCCTACATGAAGTCGGAATCGCTAGTAATCGCGGATCAGCACGCCGCGGTGAATACGTTCCCGGGCCTTGTACACACCGCCCGTCACACCACGAGAGTTTGTAACACCCGAAGTCGGTGAGGTAACCTTTTAGGAGCCAGCCGCCTAAGGTGGGATAGATGATTGGGGTGAAGTCGTAACAAGGTAGCCGTATCGGAAGGTGCGGCTGGATCACCTCCTTTCTAAGGATAAACGGAAGCACGTTTGGAGTATTGTTTAGTTTTGAGAGGTCTTGTGGGGCCTTAGCTCAGCTGGGAGAGCGCCTGCTTTGCACGCAGGAGGTCAGCGGTTCGATCCCGCTAGGCTCCATTGAATCGAAAGATTCAAAGATTGTCCATTGAAAATTGAATATCTATATCAAATTCCACGATTCAAGAAATTGAATTGTAGATAGTAACAAGAAATAAACCGAAACGCTGTGATTTAATGAGTTTAAGGTCAACAGACCAAAATAAGGTTAAGTTAATAAGGGCGCACGGTGGATGCCTTGGCACTAGAAGCCGATGAAGGACGTGACTAACGACGAAATGCTTTGGGGAGTTGTAAGTAAACATTGATCCAGAGATGTCCGAATGGGGGAACCCGGCATGTAATGCATGTCACTCATTACTGTTAAGGTAATGTAGAGGAAGACGCAGTGAACTGAAACATCTAAGTAGCTGCAGGAAGAGAAAGCAAACGCGATTGCCTTAGTAGCGGCGAGCGAAAAGGTAAGAGGGCAAACCGATGTGTTTACACATCGGGGTTGTAGGACTGCGTTGTGGGACGACAAGATTATAGAAGAATTACCTGGGAAGGTAAGCCAAAGAGAGTAATAGCCTCGTATTCGAAATAGTCTTTAACCCTAGCAGTATCCTGAGTACGGCGAGACACGAGAAATCTCGTCGGAATCTGGGAGGACCATCTCCTAACCCTAAATACTCTCTAGTGACCGATAGTGAACCAGTACCGTGAGGGAAAGGTGAAAAGCACCCCGGGAGGGGAGTGAAATAGAACCTGAAACCGTGTGCCTACAACAAGTTCGAGCCCGTTAATGGGTGAGAGCGTGCCTTTTGTAGAATGAACCGGCGAGTTACGATATGATGCGAGGTTAAGTTGAAGAGACGGAGCCGTAGGGAAACCGAGTCTTAATAGGGCGCATTAGTATCATGTCGTAGACCCGAAACCATGTGACCTACCCATGAGCAGGGTGAAGGTGAGGTAAAACTCACTGGAGGCCCGAACCAGGGCACGTTGAAAAGTGCTTGGATGACTTGTGGGTAGCGGAGAAATTCCAAACGAACTTGGAGATAGCTGGTTCTCTCCGAAATAGCTTTAGGGCTAGCGTCGATGTTAAGTCTCTTGGAGGTAGAGCACTGTTTGATTGAGGGGTCCATCCCGGATTACCAATATCAGATAAACTCCGAATGCCAACGAGATATAATCGGCAGTCAGACTGCGAGTGCTAAGATCCGTAGTCGAAAGGGAAACAGCCCAGACCACCAGCTAAGGTCCCAAAATATATGTTAAGTGGAAAAGGATGTGGGGTTGCACAGACAACTAGGATGTTAGCTTAGAAGCAGCTATTCATTCAAAGAGTGCGTAATAGCTCACTAGTCGAGTGACCCTGCGCCGAAAATGTACCGGGGCTAAAACATATTACCGAAGCTGTGGATACCTTTTAGGTATGGTAGGAGAGCGTTCTATGTGTGATGAAGGTGTACCGTGAGGAGCGCTGGAACGCATAGAAGTGAGAATGCCGGTATGAGTAGCGAAAGACAGGTGAGAATCCTGTCCACCGTAAGACTAAGGTTTCCAGGGGAAGGCTCGTCCGCCCTGGGTTAGTCGGGACCTAAGGAGAGACCGAAAGGTGTATCCGATGGCCAACAGGTTGATATTCCTGTACTAGAGTATATAGTGATGGAGGGACGCAGTAGGCTAACTAAAGCGTGCGATTGGAAGTGCACGTCTAAGCAGTGAGGTGTGATATGAGTCAAATGCTTATATCTTTAACATTGAGCTGTGATGGGGAGCGAAGTTTAGTAGCGAAGTTAGTGATGTCACACTGCCAAGAAAAGCTTCTAGCGTTAATTATACTCTACCCGTACCGCAAACCGACACAGGTAGTCGAGGCGAGTAGCCTCAGGTGAGCGAGAGAACTCTCGTTAAGGAACTCGGCAAAATGGCCCCGTAACTTCGGGAGAAGGGGCGCTGGCTTTAAGTCAGCCGCAGTGAATAGGCCCAAGCAACTGTTTATCAAAAACACAGCTCTCTGCTAAATCGTAAGATGATGTATAGGGGGTGACGCCTGCCCGGTGCTGGAAGGTTAAGAGGAGCGCTTAGCATTAGCGAAGGTGTGAATTGAAGCCCCAGTAAACGGCGGCCGTAACTATAACGGTCCTAAGGTAGCGAAATTCCTTGTCGGGTAAGTTCCGACCCGCACGAAAGGCGTAATGATTTGGGCACTGTCTCAACGAGAGACTCGGTGAAATTTTAGTACCTGTGAAGATGCAGGTTACCCGCGACAGGACGGAAAGACCCCATGGAGCTTTACTGCAGTTTGATATTGAGTATCTGTACCACATGTACAGGATAGGTAGGAGCCTATGAAATCGGGACGCTAGTTTCGGTGGAGGCGTTGTTGGGATACTACCCTTGTGTTATGGCTACTCTAACCTAGATAGGTTATCCCTATCGGAGACAGTGTCTGACGGGCAGTTTGACTGGGGCGGTCGCCTCCTAAAAGGTAACGGAGGCGCCCAAAGGTTCCCTCAGAATGGTTGGAAATCATTCGCAGAGTGTAAAGGTATAAGGGAGCTTGACTGCGAGAGCTACAACTCGAGCAGGGACGAAAGTCGGGCTTAGTGATCCGGTGGTTCCGCATGGAAGGGCCATCGCTCAACGGATAAAAGCTACCCTGGGGATAACAGGCTTATCTCCCCCAAGAGTTCACATCGACGGGGAGGTTTGGCACCTCGATGTCGGCTCGTCGCATCCTGGGGCTGTAGTCGGTCCCAAGGGTTGGGCTGTTCGCCCATTAAAGCGGCACGCGAGCTGGGTTCAGAACGTCGTGAGACAGTTCGGTCCCTATCCGTCGCGGGCGTAGGAAATTTGAGAGGATCTGCTCCTAGTACGAGAGGACCAGAGTGGACTTACCGCTGGTGTACCAGTTGTCTTGCCAAAGGCATCGCTGGGTAGCTATGTAGGGAAGGGATAAACGCTGAAAGCATCTAAGTGTGAAGCCCACCTCAAGATGAGATTTCCCATGATTTTATATCAGTAAGAGCCCTGAGAGATGATCAGGTAGATAGGTTAGAAGTGTAAGTGTGGTGACACATGTAGCGGACTAATACTAATAGCTCGAGGACTTATCCAAAGTAACTGAGAAAGATTGACAGCGAGTCGGAAACTTGTTAGAATATATAGGTATTCAATTTTGATTGGATAATCAATCATAGTTAAGTGACGATAGCCTAGGAGATACACCTGTTCCCATGCCGAACACAGAAGTTAAGCCCTAGCACGCCTGATGTAGTTGGGGGTTGCCCCCTGTTAGATATGGTAGTCGCTTAGCA
>NZ_JAEMHW010000011.1 GCF_016461705.1 Streptococcus vicugnae
AATAGTAAAACGAACATATTCAACCTCAACTTATTATTTTAATTTACTCAATTATAACATATAACAAAAGACTAGCCTAAAAAGGTCAATTTTAGTGCTAGTCTTCTTTTAGTTTTGCTAACTCTTGGTTCTACAAACACAACTTTTGTGCATTTCATCAAGAATCGAAGGCTTTATAAGCTCATCAACAGCTGCTCCACATTCTTTAATATCCTCAAATGTTACTTGGGTTAATTCAACCGCTGAGAAGGTTTGGTTATATCCTAAGAGTACATGATTGTTTTTTGTCATAGTTTTGTAATATTTTTAATATATTCGCAAAAAAAGTTGAATTTAAATTTTGAAAGCGCTATAATACTATTAAAAGGATTGGCTCTAGAAAGGAATTATGAAAGGAACCATATTGAGTAATTCTTAATTAAACTTACGTAAGTTCGTTGCTTTTTCAATAAAAGGAGTAATATCATGAATAAAAAGATTGTGAACGATAGGAAGCCAAGATACTCAATAAGAAAATATGCTGTAGGAGTCTGTTCAGTCCTTTTAGGTTTTTGGATGGTCTCTTTGTCACAAACAGTTAGTGCAGATGATAATACTGGTAATTCAGACTTTATCAATAATGCTGAAGTAGTACTTGTAGAGAGTGACACTACTGTGTTGAAAGATGGTGAAGATAACAATGATATTGAGGAGCTTATAGAAGTGGAGGAAAATGTTCAAGGAAATAATTCTATTGATGATACAGAGTCTTTAATAGATTCATCTTCCTCTACATCTAGTAACATTGTAAATGATAATGGGGGTGTAGATAATAGTATTGATGATTCGCTTAATAGTGAAGTAGTTAAGAGTAGTGAAGAGGATGAGGCAGACTTTATTGAAAATAATGATGAAGCGCCTACCAGTAATGAAGCAGATAATTTGTCTAATATTGAATTATCTGTAGAAGAAGAGGTAGCTACTGATGAGCCTGATATAGAAATACCAACAACACCAAAAAGGGCAAAAGCATTATCTGCAACCAGTACAGGTGTTATTGGAGATGACTATCCTTATAGTACGGTTTGGGAAATTGACCAATGGGGACTATATACTGGAGAATGTACTTCTTTTGTTGCATGGCGTCTAAGTTCGGTAAATGGATTTGAAATTCCACGTGCGTTTGGAAATGCATCGGAATGGGGAACAAATGCTAGTGCAAGAGGATATGCTGTTAATATGACTCCAGCGGTTGGTTCAGTTGCTTGGATAAGTAGTGGTCATGTTGCGTGGGTTGCAAGTGTATCTGGAGATAATGTTGTTATTGAAGAGTATAATTGGAACGGAGACCATGCTTATCACACAGGAACATATGCAAAAACTCATTATAGTGGATTTATCCACTTTAAAGACATATCATCAGGTTCACAATCTGGAGGAAGTACTACAATTCCATCAAGTGGTACCTATACATTTACCTCTTCAGCAGATGTGAAAGATGCACCGAAAGTATCGGCGAACACAGTTGCTACTTATTCGGCTGGACAAACAGTAAATTATGACAGTACGGTGGAAGGTGATGGCTATCAATGGATTAGCTATATTAGTTATAGTGGTGCACGAAGATATGTTGCTGTATCTGTAATAGAGTCAACAGTAGTTAAGGGAACAATTTCCATAGTCAATGTTGATGGTGATTCTTTTGATGTCCGTATTTCGAATGTATCAAGTAATAAAACCATTACTAAAGTTCTTGTTCCTACCTGGACAAGTGAAAATGACCAAGACGATATTATCTGGTATAATGCAACGAAAGTTAATGATACTACTTATACAGTAACTGTTCCAATAAGCGAGCACGGTAACAGTAGAGGGGAATATGTCGTTCATCTTTATTATGTTTTGAGTGATGGGAAAACCGTTGGGGTAGCAGGAAATACTTACTCAGATATTTGGAAAGGAGTTAATATTGGCTCACCATCAGGAACGATTACTATTCAAAACAACAACAGTAGTAATGGAACATTTGATGTTATTATTTCAAACGTCTATAATCCAGATGGAGTCAAAGGTGTAAAAGTTCCAATATGGTCTACTCAAAATGGACAAGATGATATTGTTTGGTATGATGCCAGCCTACAAAGCAATGGTACCTATAAAGTTTCAGTTTCAGCTTCTAACCATAAGAATAATACAGGCGAATATAATGTTCATCTTTATTATGTTCAAAATGATGGAAGTCTAAAAGGTATTGCAGGTACAACTGTGAATGTTCAAAAGAAGGCAGCATCTATTAAAGCAACAGTAAATGGTAGTACATATACATTTACTGATACTGTAGAAGTTAGAAATGAAGCCAACACCTCTAGTGCTATTGTGTTCTATTTTAATAAAGGTGACTCTGTTAATAATGCTAGTTTAATTACATCAAATGGACACCAGTGGGTTACTTATACGAGCTATAGTGGTGTTAAGAGATATGTCTTGGTTGATTAATGATTGGCAGAAAAGGAGATAAATTATGAAAAACATTATAAAGAAAATAGCTCTATCTTGTGTGATATTATCCTCAATATTTCTTCTGGCATCTTGTAGTTTATTCAATAACCGTTCAACTACTTCTACTAGTTCATCAAGCTCAAGTACTAGTGTAAGTAAGAGTAGTAATAACTCTTCAACTAGTCGTTCTTCTTCACAAACAAAAGAAAGCTCTAGTCAAACAGAAGCGAGTTCTACAGAACAAAATCAAGAACAGTCTGACACTAATCAGACATCGGAACAAAATAATGGTAACGAAAGTTCATCAGTGCCCCAATCAAGTCAACCAGAGTTAAATAATTCTAATTCAGAAGAAGCACAATCTGAACCAGCTCAAAATGATACAGGAATGAACATTAATGAGTTGGTAAATGGTGATTTTTCGAGTGTTTCAGGAACTTGGCAAAATGATTATGGTGATACTATTGTTTTCAATTCTAATGGGGTCGCTTCGAAAAAATATAGTGCTTTAACTAATATGACAATTAATAATAATTACATTAATGCCAGTTTAGCATATACAGCTGGAGGAGGTATTGCTATATGGTTTTATCCTAAAGGAGTAGCGACAACAGCTTTAGGACAAACTTATGGGCAAGATTCTATCGTCATAGCCCATAGTATTGATAAAGAATTACATCCATATTATAAGGTGTCTGATAGTACCGTTGACACCTCTACTGATACGACCTCACAAGCGGGCTCTACAACAGATTCTGCTGTTGTAGATAATTCAGGAGCGTCAGTTTATGTTGGTACATATACTTTTTCAAAGAAAGTTCCTGTAAAATCAGAGCCAAGAGCCTCAGCAACTACTGAATTTTATTTTAATTCAGGAGATTCTATAAATCTTGCACAAAAGCTAGTAGCAGATGGACATACATGGATAACTTATACTAGTTATAGTGGTGCAAAGCGCTATGCTATGATTGATTAAATAAAAGGTACGCAGG
The DNA here is from genome assembly GCF_016461705.1 of Streptococcus vicugnae. Lineage (GTDB taxonomy): Bacteria > Bacillota > Bacilli > Lactobacillales > Streptococcaceae > Streptococcus > Streptococcus vicugnae. The sequence continues at coordinate 3,471 of NZ_JAEMHW010000011.1, forward strand.
GATGCGTGCCTTTTCTAACTAACCTTTTATGGTTACTAAAAAGTATCTAAAATTAATAAGAAATATCAATTTTAGAAAATTATTATAGAAAAGAAGCTTATAAAATCAATATTTTTGAGATTTAAAATTGATAGTGTCGCACTCAAAATCCAGTGTCCGCAAGGACGTGCCGGTTCGACCCCGGCCGCCGGTATAGTATAGCGTAGATGAAAGTCCTATTATATAGGGCTTTTTTGTTGCTTTTTTAATTTATGTCTTGCTTATAATTCTTGCAAGTTTAGATTTTTTTGTTTTATGTTATCTTATTTAATTTGTGTATTAGATATTCACTTTTTATTATAGCCATTTATTTTTAGGTATTTTAGGGGAGTTCCATTTACTTAATTTGATGTTACTTGTGGTGTGTTATCTACTGACGGTAAATTTTACATAGGAATTGATCCTGGTTTATCTCCAAAATGGATAATTGTCCAATTTAAAGGTTTTCTTTGTAAAAAATTTTTGTTTATGACAATATTAAGCTTTTAAGAAAAGTCGATTTATGGTTATTAATTCATGATAATCAAGATCAAAAATGGAAGAAAATCTTTTAGCTGGTAAGGCGGTTATTTGTTAAAGTAAGAGGCTATTAACAGAGTTAGTACCTTCTGAAGTTTCATTTTTAAACAGGAGGAAAGAAAATACTATTTTTTATAAGGGTTATCAGATAAGTATTAAAGCTGCTCCGGCCTGTCTGCTAGTAATTGGATAACGAAAAAGTATTGGGTAAAGTTAATGGGGATGTTGTTTCAATGTCGATCTCATTTGAAAGTAAAGTTATTTATTTTGCTGGTGATACGGATTATTCTCAAAAAATAATAAAAGTACTTTCTGATAAAGTCGAATATATTTTTCCTAGTCCTGAAGCTGTTAAGCCAAATTTTTTTAGAGGTCCATTTAGGATGAATCTCCAGATGTTGAATCAACTTAAATTAGCTGTATAACCGAGGGAGATTTTTTCCTCTCCATATAGATGATTATAGTCACTAACTGAACATTTTGAAATTTCACAACCGAAATGGCACTAATTTTATGCTTTTTAATTTTTTATTAGACTTCTTTTTTAATTTCCACTTGACAGAAGATAAAATAGATGATAAATTATTAAAGTTGCTGCTTGAGGGGCTCCACGGAAGAGGAAATCCAAGAGAAAAAAATCTTAAAAAAAGATGTTGACAAAATCAAATGGCAATGCTAAACTAATATAGCTGTTGTCCGAGAGGGTAGCGGTAACAGATTTGAAACAAGTTTGAAAAAACCTTGAAAAAGGTATTGACAGCGAGTTTTAAATTTGATAGAATATAGAAGTTGTCTCTGATGAGACA
>NZ_JAEMHW010000012.1 GCF_016461705.1 Streptococcus vicugnae
GATGTCCCTGGGATATGCCCAATAGCCACCTGCAAGACACTATCGTCCGTACCATGGTAAATCGGCAAAGTCGTATTCAACTTAGGAATTTCAACATAAGCCATAATCCCCGTACCAGTCACATCAAGCGTCTGGTCATAGGTCTTAGTCTCAGCACTCGACAAATTCAAATCAGGAATAACCCCTGTTTGCAACGTCTGATTATAAGCTTGTGCAGCAGCCAACATCTCTGCCTTCTTCTGCTCACTCATATCCTCAACATCTTGCACATAGCCAGCAACCGCCTCAGATTGGTGAAATGAATTCCAATAATCGCTAACTGTCGGATACAATAACAAGGACAGCCCGATTAATAATATGCCGACGAGGCTAATCGTCAAATAATTCTCTTTAATCTTTTTTATCATAATAAAGGGCTCTCCTCACCATTGCAATAGGAAAGGGAGCGAAAGAAAAGTTGACACTCCTCATCCACTCCCTGCTAGGTAACAAGGCTCTAACAGCCGACCAATCGGTCTAAAACTCATTACAAAGTATTAATGCTTTATTTTCCACCTTGCAACCTAACACCTATAACAACAGTCTGCCTAGTGTTTATTTAGCATCCATGCGTTTTTTAGTAACAAGCAAGATACCAGCAGCAAGAACAAGAATAGTACCTACAACATAAAGGATAGTTGTTCCCATACCACCAGTTGAAGGAAGAACAGAACCTTTTTTGTTGACAAC
>NZ_JAEMHW010000013.1 GCF_016461705.1 Streptococcus vicugnae
AGAAGGCTACAAAGATAGAACTTGAAATAACAACTAAGCCAAATCCTAGAACTAACTTTTCTAACCAAGTGTCTTCATAGATATAGAGGATATTAACAACAATTCCCAAGAGAAATGCAATTAGCGATAGAGAAAAGAGATAATGGTCATAATCAATTCGTAAAGCTAGATTCTGGCTAGCTAGTCCCATTTTAGTCAGTTTATAGGAAAACGTTAGTGAAATAGAAATCAAATTAAAGCATAGTAGCCAGATAGATTTTTTTCTGAAGTAAACGATACAAAAGACTAAGCTGATGACTAGCAATAGTAAAACGAACATATTCAACCTCAACTTATTATTTTAATTTACTCAATTATAACATATAACAAAAGACTAGCCTAAAAAGGTCAATTTTAGTGCTAGTCTTCTTTTAGTTTTGCTAACTCTTG
>NZ_JAEMHW010000014.1 GCF_016461705.1 Streptococcus vicugnae
CATCCATGCGTTTTTTAGTAACAAGCAAGATACCAGCAGCAAGAACAAGAATAGTACCTACAACATAAAGGATAGTTGTTCCCATACCACCAGTTGAAGGAAGAACAGAACCTTTTTTGTTGACAACTTTAGTTGTTAAAGAACCATCAGTAGTGTTTGAAGTAAATGTAAGCTCACCAGTTGTCACATCACCTGAAAGTGAGTTCAATGCTGGGCTATCAGATTCTACATCGTGGTCTGCTGTTACTTTAAATTCAACATCAGAGGCTTTGTTGTAACCATCTGGTACTGTTGTTTCTGAAAGTTTGTAATCACCATCATCAAGA
>NZ_JAEMHW010000015.1 GCF_016461705.1 Streptococcus vicugnae
TGAGCCAGGATCAAACTCTCATTTAATCTTGTTCTCATTCTGTCACTGACAGATTTATCGTTTTTGACAGGTTACTTCCGTAACCCGCACGTTTGGTTCGTATTGTTCAGTTTTCAAAGGTCTTTGTGAATTTCGAGAATTCACATCGGGAAGACAGGATTCGAACCTGCGACCCCTTGGTCCCAAACCAAGTGCTCTACCAAGCTGAGCTACTTCCCGAAATTATGCACCCTGCAGGATTCGAACCTGCAACCGCCTGATTCGTAGTCAG
>NZ_JAEMHW010000016.1 GCF_016461705.1 Streptococcus vicugnae
TCTTGTTATTGAAGAAGGGGTCAAAGTTGTTACAACTGGTGCAGGTAACCCAGGTAAATATATGGAACGTTTCCACGAAGCTGGTATTACAGTTATTCCAGTTGTCCCTAGTGTTGCTCTTGCAAAATGTATGGAAAAACTAGGAGCAGATGCTGTTATTGCAGAAGGTATGGAAGCTGGCGGTCACATTGGTAAATTGACAACAATGACACTAGTACGTCAAGTTGTTGATGCAGTTAACATTCCAGTTATTGG
>NZ_JAEMHW010000017.1 GCF_016461705.1 Streptococcus vicugnae
TAGATTACTTGGCTTTTTATGCCCTTTATCAGAAATTCTTATAAATCTTTTGACGAATTGGCAAAATTAGCGTAAAATAGAGAGTAACGAAAATTAAGATAATAGGGTTTTTGTGGCTGTTTGCTCACATCCTAAGATTAATAAGGAGAATTACCTTGGAATTAGAAGTATTTGCTGGACAAGAAAAAAGCGAACTCTCAATGATCGAAGTAGCTCGTGCTATTTTAGAAGAACGCGGACGTGATCATGAGATGT